>NZ_CP053085.1:1942159-2589546 GCF_013004105.1 Gemmatimonas groenlandica | reverse complement strand
GAAGAGGCCGAGCCCCCCTTGCCGCTGATCTCGCACCGGGTCACTGAGGCGGGGGTGGAACTGTACGACTAGACCGAATACCTTCCAGCTCGGCCGTAAATCGGCTGCCTTTCGATCACTGACGCCTCGCGTCCCCGTCGCCATACCATGATCGCTCCGAAGACGAACAGTCTGCTCAGTCTCGTGGCCGCCGCCGCCGTGCTGCCACTGCTCGGGTTATATGGGCTGCTGATGTACATCGCGACTCCGAGCCCGACGGGCGGTATGGAGCCAACCGTTACGACGATCTGCTATATCGCGTTCACGTTCATCTTCACGGCGCTGATCATCGTCGCGCTGAACTTCTCGAAGCAGCTCTCGCGTGAAGCGAAGGGCGTGTACCTCACGCCGTAATACGGGCGCTGGTCATAAGTGGAAGGGGTGCGGGATCAATGCGATCCCGCACCCTTTTTGTATTTGTACCCATAACTCCGGACCTCAACTCAAAACCCGACACTCACGTGAGTGCCGGGTTTTGAGTAAAAGTTCGGAGTTCTGGGTTCAAACCGCTCGGGCGTAGGGTTCAGCCGCATTGTCGGTGTTCAGGATCACAACATGAGAATGCCAGTGCACGATCTCCACGCCCGAGAATCCCGCCATGCGCCACGTCAGACTGATCGCTCTTCTCACGGCTTCGCTCGCGATCGGCGCGTGCGCCGGCGATGCGACGACGAGCCCTGCTGCAATCGATACCCCTACGGTCACACCGAGTACGGACGCGGTGAGCGTCGTGTCGCCGAATAGCACGCAGGCGGCGATGGTTGGCGTGCCGTTCGCGTACGACGCGACCAAGGCCGGCACGGCGTTCAGCGATCCGCGAAAGTCGGGGCTCACGTACACCGTATCGTTCACGCCGGCGGTCACTGGCATGACGGCGGCCAATGGCACCATCTCGGGCACGGCCAGTAATCCCGGTGTGTACACCGTGACGATCACGGCGCGGGATAACAGCGGCAGCAGCGCGTCGCACAGCTTCGCGATCGTGGTGTTTGCCGGTGATCTCACCGCACCGACGTTGCCGGCCACGACTCACCTGTATTCCGACGCCAGCAACCCGCTGCCGCGCCATTTCTCGCAGGCTGCACCGAACGCCGGCAGTCCGATCGGTGCCGACAACACCCCGGCATCGAACATCACGACCAACGCCGGTGCCACGCTCGGCCGCGTGTTGTTCTATGATCGCCGGCTCTCGGCCAACGACCGCGTGTCGTGCAGCTCGTGCCACCAGCAGCAGTTCGCCTTTTCCGACACGTCGCGACTCAGCCACGGCTTCGCCGGCGGATTCACCGGGCGCCACAGCATGGGGCTGGCCAACTCACGCTTCTATGCGAGCGCGAGATTCTTCTGGGATGAACGTGCGGCAAGCTTGGAAGCGCAGGTGCTGCAGCCGATTCAGGACGCCACCGAGATGGGGATGACGTTGCCGAACGTGATCGCCAAGCTGTCGGCGACCACGTACTACCCGGCGCTCTTCAGCGCCGCCTTCGGCACGAGCGAGATCACGAGTGATCGTGTGAGTCTCGCCCTCTCGCAGTTCGTGCGATCGCTGGTGTCGGTGAACTCGAAGTTCGATCGCGCGTTTGGCGTGAACGGTGTGCCCAACTTCGCCGCCACGTTCACCGCGCAGGAGCTGGCCGGCCAGGATCTGTTCAACGGCCGCGCCGGATGCGCGCGCTGTCATGGCACCAATGCGCACATCAGCGACGGTGTGCACAACACCGGCCTCGACGCCACGATCACCGATGCCGGCGCGGGCAACGGCCGCTTCAAAGCACCATCGTTGCGCAACATCGCCGTGCGCCCGCCATACATGCACGATGGTCGCTTCCAGACACTGGAGCAGGTGATCGCGTTCTACGACTCGGGCGTGCAGAACAATCCGGGGCTCGACAACCGCTTGCGTGGCGGCGGCGGAGGCAATGGGCCGCCATTGCGGCTCAATCTGTCGGCGGCCGAGCGTGCGTCGCTTGTGGCGTTCCTCGGGACGCTCACGGACAACACGTTCCTGACGGATGTACGGTTCTCGAATCCGTTTGGGCGGTAAAAGCAAACGTGAGTTTTGGGTTTTGAGTAAAAGTTCGGGGTGCTGAGTTTGCACTCACGACTCGGGACTTAAACTCAAAACCCGACACTCACGTGAGTGCCGGGTTTTGAGTGAACGTTTCGAGTCACGAGTTGCTAGATGTCGAGATTACTCACGAATCTCGCATTGGTTTCAATGAACAACCGGCGCGGCTCGACTTCGTCGCCCATGAGCGTCTGGAACGTCTGGTCGGCCAGCACGGCGTCTTCCATCGTCACGCGGAACATCGTGCGCGTCTCCGGATCCATCGTGGTCTTCCAGAGCTGCTCGGGGTTCATTTCACCGAGACCCTTGTAGCGCTGAATGTTGATGTTGCCGCGGCCTTCGGGACCACCGAGTCGCTCCACGTAGCCGTCGCGCTCCTTCTCGGTGTAGGCGTAGAACTCTTCCTTGCCCTTGGCCACGCGATAGAGGGGCGGCTGCGCGATGTACATGTAGCCGGCGTCGATCAGCTCCGGCATCTGACGGAAGAAGAACGTGAGCAGCAGCGTGCGAATGTGCGCGCCGTCCACGTCAGCGTCGGTCATGATGATGATCTTGTGATAGCGCGTCTTGGTCAGATCAAACTCTTCCTTGATCCCTGAACCAATGGCGGTGATGATCGTCCGGATTTCCTCGTTGTTCAGCACCTTGTCGAAGCGCGCCTTTTCCACGTTGATGATCTTGCCGCGCAGCGGCAAAATTGCCTGGAAGTCGCGCTTGCGACCCTGCTTGGCCGAACCGCCGGCCGAGTCACCCTCGACGAGATAGATCTCGCAAAGTGCCGGGTCGGAGAGTGAGCAGTCGGCCAGCTTACCGGGCAGGTTGGCCACGTCGAGCGCCGACTTCTTGCGCGTCAGGTCACGTGCCTTGCGCGCCGCTTCACGGGCACGCGCGGCCGACATCGCCTTGTCGATGATGATGTTGGCCGACTTCGGATGCTCGTCGAGATACTGCGAAAGCAATTCGTTCAGGACGCTGCGTACGGCGCCTTCGACTTCCGAGTTACCGAGCTTGGTCTTGGTCTGCCCTTCGAATTGCGGCTCGAGCACCTTCACCGACAGCACGGCCGTGAGCCCTTCACGCACGTCGTCGCCGGACAAGCGCGTTTCCTTGTCTTTCTTGTTGAGCGTCGACTTTTCCTGGATGTACTTGTTGATGACCGTCGTCAGCGCGCTCTTGAAGCCGGTCAGGTGCGTGCCGCCTTCGTGCGTGTTGATGTTGTTCACGAACGAAAACACGTTCTCGGCGTAGCTGTCGTTATACTGCAGCGCCATCTCGATGCCGATGTCGTCGCGCGTGGTATCGATGTAGACCACGTCCTGATGCAACGGCTTCTTGTTGCCGATGAGGTACGTCACGAACTCCTTGAGACCGCCACGCGCGAAGAACACTTCTTCACGGGCCTGACCGTCCTTCATTTCATCGGGGCGCTCGTCGCGCAGCGTGATCTGAATGCCCTTGTTCAGATACGCCAGTTCGCGGAGACGGCTGGCGAGGGTGACCCACTCGTAGCGCAGCGTTTCCTGAAAGATCTCAGCGTCGGGCTTGAACCACACTTTCGTGCCCGTTTCCTTTGCCGCGACAGTGCGCATGACTTTGAGCTTCGTCTGCGTGATGCCACGCTCGAAGTCCATGTAATGCTCCTTGCCGTCGCGCTTGATCCACACCTTGAGCTGCTTCGACAGCGCGTTCACCACCGACACGCCGACACCGTGGAGACCGCCGGACACTTTGTACGTGTCCTTGTCGAACTTGCCGCCGGCGTGCAGCACGGTCATGGCAAGCTCGACGCCCGGCATCTTTTCGACCGGGTGCATGTCCACGGGAATACCACGGCCGTTGTCTTCAACGGAGATGGAATCGTCTTCGTGAATGATCACGTGCACGCGGTCGGCATGGCCGGCCAACGCTTCGTCGATCGAGTTGTCCACCACTTCGTACACGAGGTGGTGAAGACCGCGCGCCGACGTGGAGCCGATGTACATGCCGGGGCGCTTGCGGACCGCTTCGAGCCCCTTGAGAACGGTAATGCTGTTTGCGCCGTACCCGTTCTCGGGCTGTTCGCTGCTATTCGCCATGAGGTGGGGATATCCCGAAGAAATGAACTGCTGCGGCCATTCAACTGGCCTGCAAACACAACCCCTAAATGTACTCGATCCGGCCGCCGCAAGCAACTCGGCCTTTATATCGCAAGTCATTGATGTGAAATAACTTGCGAGGGAGGCGAACTCAGCGCTGCAGCATCCAGCGTAGGCGCGTAACCGGCGGACGCGACGTGTCCCGGTTCAGCGAGCGCAGCAGGTCGGGCTCGAGAAATGTGAGCTCCTGCATCCACGCGTGGGTCTTCACCATCACCACCAAGGTGCCATCCTGCTGCAGCAGCAACGGCTCCGTCACCGTCGCGATCTGCACGCCCACCAGCGACGGCCACTCCGGTATCACCGCCGCCTGGGCCACGCGATCGGTGAGCCCCGCGTGCTGTAACACCGACGCGAGTACATCGCTGAGTTTGGCGGGCGCGCGCTTTTTGGGATCGGAACTCATGAAGGACTCGCCAGCGGCTGCAGCAAGCCGTCACACATTGAGCGCTGCTCGAGGCGCGTGAACGCCGCCGGAATGTCGTCCACGCGCGGCACCGCCAACAATACCTGCGAGGCGCCCGAATCTTCGAGCAACGCCAACACGCGGCCCGCCCGTCCGAGGTCAAGCTCGGCGAAGGGATCATCCAGCAGCAACAGGGGCGGATAACCAACGGCATCGCGCAGCGTGGCCAGCTCAAGCAGTCGAAGCGCGATCGCCGCGCTACGCTGTTGTCCAGCCGATCCGAACGTGCGCAGATCACGACCGCCCAACAGCAACTGAAGATCGTCGCGATGCGGTCCAACCAACGTGACGCCACGACGCAGCTCCTGCGTGCGCTGCTGCGCATAGGCCCGACGATACGCGTCGGCCTGCGCGTCTGCGCTCGTGAGCTGCTCGTCCGACGTCTCACCGCCGGTGGCCGCGTACTTCATGACCACCGCTTGTCGCTCGCCGATGGCGGCCGAGAGCTGCGTGAACCGCTCGGTGTGGTCGCGCACGAACGCATGCCGCGTGGCCGCCACGAAGCCGCCGTGTTCGGCCATCGCCGGCTCCCACACGCTTACCCGCGCTTCGTGCTCGGCGCTACGCGCCCCGTCGCGCTGCGCCGTACGAAGCGCCGCGTTGCGACGCAGCAGCGCGCCGCGATACAACTGCAGCGCCTGAAGATACGCCCGCGATGACAGCGCGAGCATGACGTCGAGATAGTGACGACGCTCACTGGGGCCACCGGCCACCAGCGCCACATCGGCCGGCGAGAATTCTACCGACGGCACCGCGCCGAGCGCGCTGGTGAGACGCGGCTGCTCCACGCCGTCGAGCGTCGCCCGTTTGCGTCGCGTGTTGCGTTCGAAGCCGACGGTCACGGTGTTGAACGCCGATGGGTGCGTCAGCTCGGCGCGCACGTGAAACGCTGGTGCACCAAAGCGCACGACGTCAGCGTCTCGCGCGCCGCGAAACGATCGCAGCAACGCGAGATACGCGACGGCTTCAAGCAGGTTCGTTTTGCCGTGACCGTTCTCGCCAATGATCACGAGCCCGGTCGAGGGGACCTCGAGGTCGAGCTGCGTGAAATTGCGGTAGTCCTTGGCGACCAGGCGGGCGAGCACGTCGTCGGTGCGATCAGCGCCCGGTGAAGTGGGGAGGGCGCTTCTCGAGGAACGCGCGCATCCCTTCCTTCATGTCGGCCGTGCTGGAGAGCAAGCCGAAGAAGTCGGACTCGATCGTGCACCCCTCTTCAAGCGGGACATCCTGTCCGCGGTTCACCGCCTCGATGCAGCCGGCGATCGCGAGCGGCGCGTTGGCCAGCATGCTCGTGAGTACGGCGCGCACGGTGGTGATCAGCTCGTCGGGCGTCGTGACCTGATCCACCAGGCCAAGTCGATGCGCTTCGGCCGCGTCGATCATGTCGCCCGTAAGCAGCAGGCGCAGCGCGGCGCCACGTCCGATCAAGCGGGGCAGGCGTTGCGTGCCACCGTACCCCGGCACGATGCCGAGCTTGGCTTCGGGCTGGCCGAGCTTCGCCTTCTCGCTCGCGATGCGCATGTGACAGGCCATCGCCAGCTCACAGCCGCCGCCGAGGGCGAATCCATTGATGGCCGCGATGGTGGGCTTGGGGCTCGTCTCGAAGCGCCGGAAGATCACCTGACCAGCCCGGGCTCGGCGCTGCGCCTCCAGCGGCGACTGGCTTTCGAGCTCCGAGATATCCGCGCCCGCCACGAACGCACGGCCCGCTCCCGTGAGCAGCACCGCGCCCACGTCGTCGCGCGCGTTGGCTTCATCGATGGCCACCCCGAGCTCGGCGATGGTGGCATCGTTGAGCGCGTTCAGCTTGTCCGGACGGTTGACCGTGATCGTGGCGATGCGGTCGGAGACGTCGAAGCTCAGGAACTGATAGGACATGGCGGACGGGTGCAAAGCGGGGTGAAAAGTGCGGAGCGTGAAATCTACACGGGACGCTGGCATCGACGCTCCGGCCTGCTACGTTTGGCCCGTGCTTCCCCTCCTCGCCGTCGGATGGTCGCCCGACCATCGCGCGCTCCGCATTCTTGATCAACGTCACCTCCCCGGCGCCGAGGTGATGCGGGACCTCGTCACGCTCGATGAGGTGATCGACGCCATTCGCACCCTGGCCGTTCGCGGCGCGCCGGCCATCGGCGTCGCGGCCGCCATCGGGCTGGCGGTGGCGCTCCATCACGAAAGTGAGGGGCACGGCGATCGCGCGCGGGCGGAGTTGGCGAACTACGCCGAGCGGCTCATCGCGGCACGCCCCACGGCGGTGAATCTGTCGTGGGCCGTGAATCGCCTGCTCGTGGTGGCGGCGGGCGTGGACGATGGCGCGTTGCTTGCCGCGCTGCGGGCCGACGCGGAGGCGATCCGCACCGAGGATGTGGCCATGTGCGAGGCCATCGGCCAGTTCGGTCTCGAGCTCATTCCCGACGGTGCGCGGGTGCTCACCCACTGCAATGCGGGTTCGCTGGCCACGGCCGGCATCGGCACCGCGCTCGCTCCCGTGCATCTCGCTCACGGGCAAGGCCGTCGGGTGCACGTGTACGCCGACGAAACGCGCCCCCTGCGTCAGGGGGCCCGACTTACGGCGTGGGAACTGCAGCGCGCCGGCATTCCCGTCACCGTGCTGCCCGATGGCGCGGCGGCGTCACTGCTGCGTAGTGGGGCGGTGGATCTCGTTATCGTGGGCGCCGACCGGATTACGGCCAACGGCGATGTCGCCAACAAGGTGGGCACCTACGGCGTGGCGCTCGCCGCCCGCGAACACGGCATTCCCTTCTATGTGGCGGCGCCGTGGAGTACGATCGATGCGGCCACGCCCACCGGCGCCGACATCGAGATCGAGCATCGCCACGCCGACGAACTCGGCGACCTTCCGCTGGGTGCTCGGGTATGGAACCCGGCATTCGACGTGACGCCGCGCGAACTCATCAGCGGTTACCTCACCGATCGCGGCTTCGTGAAGCCGCCCTTTTCCGGAGCCACCGGCGTATGAGCTGCCTATGACGTGCGTACTAGCCATCGACCAGGGCACGACGGGCACGACCTGCCTCGTGATAGGTCAGAACGGACGGATCCTCGGACGCGCGTATCGCGAGATTACGCAGTACTACCCTCAGCCGGGGTGGGTGGAACACGACGCCCACGAAATTCTCGATCGCACCGTAGCTGCCGCTCGTGAAGCGATCGCCGACGCCGGCGTGGACCCGATCGTCATCGGGATCACCAATCAGCGCGAAACGATTGTGGTGTGGGAGCGCGCCACAGGACGGGCGGTGCATCACGCCATCGTGTGGCAGGACCGCCGCACCGCCGATCGCTGTCTCGAGCTGGCGCCGCAGGCGGCGATGATCGCGGAGAAGACGGGACTGGTGACGGACCCGTACTTCAGCGCGACGAAGCTCGAGTGGCTGCTGCAGCAGCCGGGCATGCGCGAGCGGGCGAAACGCGGTGAGTTGGCGGCCGGCACGATCGACAGTTGGCTGGTATGGCATCTCACCGGCGGCGAGTCGCATGTGACTGACCATACGAATGCGTCGAGAACGATGCTGTACGATCTCGGTACACATGCGTGGTCGCCCGAGCTGTGCGCCCTGTTCGGTGTACCGGCCGACCTGCTGCCGCGCATCGTGCCCTCGAGCGGTTTGATCGGCACGGCCGTGGCCTCCGTGCTCGGCCACGAGATCCCGATCATGGGTATCGCCGGCGACCAGCAGGCGGCGCTCTTCGGGCAGGGCGGTTGGCACACCGGGAGCGGCAAGAACACCTATGGTACTGGGGCGTTCCTGCTGCTCAACACGGGCACCGTGCGTCCACAGAGTGCGACGGGTTTGCTGACCACGATTGCTTGTGATGAGCGCGGGAACCCGGTGTATGCGCTCGAGGCGTCGATCTTCATCGCCGGCGCCGCGGTCCAGTGGCTGCGTGACGGCTTGGGCATAATCGCCGACAGTAGCGAGACGGAAGGGCTGGCGCGTTCGCTCGATAGCAACGACGGCGTGTATTTCGTGCCGGCTCTGGTCGGCTTGGGCGCGCCCGACTGGGAGCCGAACGCCCGCGGCACGATCGTCGGCCTTACCCGCGGGTCCACGCGCGCGCATTTCGCTCGCGCGGCGCTCGAGGCCATGGCCTACGCGACCAACGATGTCTTGGGGGACATGCGTACACAGGGTGGGGTCCCGTTCGACCGGTTGCGCGTTGACGGCGGCGCCACCGCCAACGACTGGCTCATGCAGTTCCAGGCCGACGTGCTTGGGGTGCCGGTCGAGCGTCCCGACATCGTGGAGACCACGGCGATGGGCGCGGCCGGTTTGGCTGGTTTGGCCGTGGGGCTCTGGGCCAACGGGGATGAGTTTCTGGCCGGGCGTCATTTCACACGGTTCATCCCTACCGGCGACGCGACAGCGACGGCGGGATATGCCGGCTGGAGACGGGCGGTCCGTGGTGCCCTGAGTTGGGCCCGTGACACCGATCGGGCACTCTGAGCTTCTCGAGATCGTTTGCGCCGTAGCTGCCGCACGACCGTCCCGCAGCTATCTTCTACGAACACCATCCGGACGACGAGGACGGGTCCCGTGAAAGCTCGAAACAAATTTCTGTTCGGCGGCGTGCTGGTGCTGGGCACCGCCGGCTATCTGATGGCCAGCTCGATCGACGAGACGGCTACCTATTATCTCACGCCGGGCGAGCTCGCGAGCAAAGTCTCCGAGAACCCGCGCTTCGTGAATACGGGTGTGAAGGTCGGCGCCCGTGTCGTCAGCGGCACGATCGTGCGTGACCCGTCGGGACGTTCGCTCACGTTCAAGATGACCGACGGCACCAAAGTGTACGACGTGCAATACCGCGGCATCGCGCCGGATACGTTCACCGATGGTGTGGACGTCGTGGTCGAGGGCCGACTCGATGCCAACGGCACCTTCCAGGCTACTACGCTGCTGGCCAAGTGTGCGTCGCGCTACGAGAACGCTCCCGAGAAGTACAAGGACACGCCCGGCTACAAGCAGGGCACGTCGGCAACCCCCCGCGCGTAGCTGTCGCGCGCCTGCGCGTAAGCGCGAGGCCCCATGATTCTCGTTGGTGAATTGTCGCTCTGGGTCGCCCTGTTGATGGCGGCCTGGACGACTACCGTGTCGTTCTCCGGGGGCCTGCAGGGGCGCCCTGACCTTGTGAAGAGCGGTGAGCGGGCGCTGTACGCAACGTTCGGGTTCACGTTGCTCGCGTCCATCGGGTTGTGGACCGCCCTCTTCATGCACGACTTCTCGATCAAGTTCGTGGCCTCGTACACGAGCTCGAACCTGCCGAAGATCTATACGTTCACGGCCTTCTGGGCCGGGCAGTCCGGGTCGATGCTGTTCTGGGCGTTGATTCTGACCACGTATTCGGCGATCGCGGTCTTTTCGAATCGCAAGACGAATCGCGCCATGATGCCGTATGTCACCGGGACCTTGGGCATCATCTGCCTGTTCTTCCTGATGACGATGTGCTTCGGCGCCAATCCGTACGAGCGCCTCGATTGGATTCCGCCCGAAGGTCGCGGCATGAATCCGCAGCTGCAGAATCCGGGCATGGCGATCCATCCGCCGATGCTCTATCTAGGGCTTGTCGGCACGGCGATTCCGTTCGCCTTCGCGATCGGCGCACTGGTCACCCGAAAACTCGACACGCAGTGGCTTGGTGCCGTTCGCCGTTGGGCGTTGCTGTCGTGGTTCTTCCTGACCATCGGCATCGTGCTTGGTATGTGGTGGGCGTACGTAGAACTCGGCTGGGCCGGCTACTGGGCTTGGGATGCCGTCGAGAATTCGTCGTTCCTGCCCTGGCTCACGATCACGGCGTTCCTGCACAGCATCATGATCCAGGAAAAGCGCGGCATGCTGCGCAAGTGGAACGTGACACTGGTGGCGATGTCGTTCCTGCTCACGATCCTCGGCACGTTCATCACGCGTAGCGGCATCATCGAGAGCGTCCATGCCTTCGCGCAGTCGCCCGTGGGTGACTGGTTCCTCGGCTTCCTCATCGTCGCCGCGATCAGCACCGCGTATCTCGTGTCCACGCGCCTGAACGATCTGCAGGCGAACGCCGAACTCGAAAGCATGGTGAGCCGCGAGGCGGCGTTCTTGTACAACAACCTCGTGCTGGTCGGTATCTGCTTCGCCACGCTGTGGGGGGTGCTCTTCCCGATTCTCAGCGAGTGGGTGAAGGGCGACAAGATCACGGTGGGTCCGCCGTTCTTTAATGCGGTCAATGGCCCGCTCGGTCTGCTGCTGCTCGCGCTCACCGGCATCGGCCCGCTGATCGCGTGGCGTCGCGCATCCATTTCGAATCTCAAGCGGCAGTTCACTTGGCCGGTCATCTCCGGCGTGGTCACCTTCGCGGTGCTGTTCGCGATGGGCATGCGCCAGATGTATGCGCTGGTGTCGTACCTGCTGGCCGGTTTCGTCTTCGGCACGATCATTCAGGAGTTCGTCAAGGGCATCGGCGCGCGTCGCCGGATGTACGGCGAGGGCTTGTTCGGCGCCTCCATGCGCCTGATCGGCCGCAACCGTCGTCGCTACGGCGGCTATATCGTGCACTTCGGCGTGGTCATTCTCTTCTGCGCCTTCGCCGGTCTGATGTTCAAGAAGGACCTCACGGCCACGCTCAAGGCTGGCGAGTCGGTGAAGGCGAAGGATTCGTACGGCAGCGAGTGGGTGTTCACGAGTCAGGGCATCTCGTCGTTCGAGCAGCTCAACCGTCGGGTCGTGGCCGCGTCGTTCAGTGTCACGCGCGACGGCAAGAGCATGGGGATCCTCTCGAGCGAGAAGCGTCAGCACGTGAACGCCGCGGGCGAGCCCACGTTCGAGCCGTCCACCGAAGTCGGCATTCTCGAGTCGCCGAAGCAAGATGTGTATCTCGTGTTCACCGGAGCGGTCGACCGGGAAACGGCGGCGATTCACATCAACTTCAACCCGCTGGTGTGGTGGGTGTGGTTCGGCGGCATCATCATGGCGTTCGGTGGATTGATCGTGATGTGGCCGCAAGCAGTCCGAGCGGAGCGTGAAGGTGGCTACGTGGCGGAACTGCCGTCGGAGTCGACCATGACGTTGGTCGGGGCGGGCGCGTGAGCACGGTACGCGAATCGTCGGGCGGCTCACGCCGGGAGTTTCTCTCTCGCGCGGGATCGGTTGCCGTGATCGCCGTCGGGTCGCTGGTACTGGCGCGTACGGGGTGGGCGCAGGACGCCGCCACGCCGCAGGCCGCGACCGCGCCCGGCGGCGAAGAGATGACCTCCGATTCGTACAAGCCGGTGGTGCGACCGGCCAAGTCGAACGCCGTGAAGCAGATGGACGAGAAGCAACTCGAAGCGTTCGAGCGTAACCTCGCCTGTCCGTGTCCGTGCACGCTCGACATCTACACGTGCCGCACGACCGATTTCAATTGTGGCATCTCCCCAGCGGTGCACGGCGATATTCAGCGGCTGGTGGAAGGCGGCTACAACGCCGACGAAATCATGGCCGCGATGACGCAGACGTACGGGGACTTCATCCTCATGCAGCCGCGGAAGCAGGGGTTCAACTTGCTGGCCTGGTTTGCGCCGTTTGCCGCGATCGCGCTCGGTGCCGTTGCGATCGGCGCGCTGCTGCGCGGCTGGCGTCGGAATGCCGACGTGGCGGCGGCCAAGCGTGCCTCGGCGCCGGTGGAGATCGACACGTCGATCGATGCGACGCCCGATGAATTGGCGCGCCTCCAGGCGGCCTTGCGGGAGGAGCGCTGATGTCGCTGGTCGCGATGCCGGAAGGCTCCGTTCCGCTGGTCCTGGGGACGGTGCTGGCTCTTGGCGCCCTCACGCTGGTCCTCTCGCCGCTGTTGAGCGGTGAGGCCGAAGTGCGGGCGGACGACGACAAGAAAGCGGCGACGGAAGCGGCGCGCGTGAAGGCTGCGCGGGCCAAGCGCTCGGGCCGAGCAGAAGAGCAGCTGGACGGTGCCGTGGCCGCGCTTCGCGAAATCGAGTTTGATCGCGAGACCGGTAAGCTATCGGACAGCGACTACGCCGAGCTCAAGACGCGGTACACGCGCGAAGCGCTGGCGGAGTTACGTGCGGCCGACGTGCGGGATGCGGCGGCGGCTCCGGTCGCCGTGGCCATCGTGGCTTTGAGCCCTGCCGACGCCGCCGACCCCGTGGAAGCGGCGATCCGTCGGGCGCGCGAGAATCAGCGCTCCTGCGGCGTGTGCGGCCCGCGGCCGGAGCCCGACGCGACGTTCTGCTCGAGCTGTGGACGTTACCTGCCGGGCGCCTGCGCGAAGTGCGGCACAAGCGTGGATTTGGTCGGGTCCCGCTTCTGCAGCGGCTGCGGCGATCAGCTCGCGGCGGCCTGAATCGCGGCGGGCGTCACCGCGCGTTCCCGGAGCGGAATAGAGCGTCACGGATATCTCGCATGGGGCATATTTCATGCGTTTCGTCCCGCTCGTAAGCTCTTGTGTAGTAGTCGTTTGACGGTCTCAGCGGCGTGACGGGTAACATCACCGTCACGCCGCTTTTCTATTCCTTACAATGGATTTGTTGCGTCGCTACCATATGGCTCTACCTCTACACTCGCACTTCTGCACCGGTACCCATGAGATCTCGCCCATCCCGCGCCGCGCTGTTCGCGCTGGCCCTCGTTGCCTCGGCGTGTTCGAGCGCTGACGTCGTCACGCCTGACGCGGCGACACCGTCGGCGCCGCGCTTCTCGGTGACGTCCACGCGACCGTCGGTCGTGATCAGCCAGATCTATGGTGGCGGCGGCAATGGCGGCTCGGTCTACAAAAACGATTTTATCGAGCTGCACAACACCGGCTCGTCGTCGGTGAGCGTGGCGGGATGGAGTGTGCAGTACGCGTCGTCGGCCAATGCCGTGTCGTCGACCACGCCGTTGTCCGGCACGATCCCGGCAGGCGGCTACTATCTCGTGCAGGAAGCGGCGGGGACGGGGGGAACGACGAATCTTCCCACTCCAGATGCTGCGGGCACGATCACCATGAGCGGCACGAGCGGGAAGATTGTGCTGGTGTCAACACTGGCTGCGCAGACCGGCACATGCCCCGATGGCCCTGACGTCGTAGATCGCGTCGGCTACGGCCCAACAAGCTGCCCTGCCAGCGACAACACCGCGACGCTTTCCAACAGCACCGCGGCCCTCCGCGCCACCAACGGCTGCGCATGGACGCGTAACAACGCCGTCGACTTCACCACGGGTGCCGCCGCGCCGCGCAACAGCGCGACGACGCCGGTGCTCTGTGCATCCGGCCCCGTCGTCGGTCCGATCACAACGATCGTAGTCACGCCGGCCACCGCGTCGACGCCGATCGGTGGCACCCGCACCTTCACGGCCGTGGCGACCGATGCGAATGGCCTTACCGTGTCCAACCCGACGATCACGTGGAGCTCGAGCGCCCCGCTCGTCGCCAGCATCAGCACGACCGGCGTGGCTACGGCGCTCGATATCGGCACCACGACGATCACCGCCACGGCGGCCAACGGCGTAGCCAGTACGGCCACGATGACCGTGACCGAAGCGGCGTCGTTGCCCGCCGTGCGCATCAGTGAAGTCCACTACGACAACGCCAATACTGACGTCGGCGAAGCGATCGAAATCGAAGCGCCGGCTGGAACCAACCTCAGCGGATGGCAGCTGCTGCTGTACAACGGCAACGGTGGCACGGTGTACAACACCCGCGTGTTGAGCGGTATCGTGGCGTCCACCTGCAGCGGCCGCGGCGTGTTGTACTTCGAGTATCCGACCGACGGCATTCAGAACGGTTCGCCCGATGGCATCGCCCTCGTGAATGCGCAGGGCACCGTGGTTGAATTCCTGTCGTACGAAGGCGCCTTCACTGCGACCGACGGACCGGCGGCCGGTATCCCGTCTATCGACATCATTGCGAAGGAAGATCCGGCGCCGGGCGTAGGCAACTCGCTGCAGCGCTCACTCGCCAACACGTGGAGCGCCGGCCTGGAGAACTTCGGCGGCTGTAACGGGCGTACGCCCGGCGTGCTGCGAACGGCGTTCAGCTTCTCCGGTCGTGTACCGGCGGACCCCGCGCTTCCGGTCGGCTTCCAGGATCAGATTTTCGCCAATGCGTCGCGCCTGGGCGTGGCCGTTCCGGGCACGATTCTCTGGAACAGCGATACGCCAGCTATCGCCAGCATTGATGCGAACGGCGTCATCACCGGCCTCGCGGTCGGCACTGCGGTGCTCCGCGCCACGACGGCCGACGGCCTCTCGAGCGCGACGTACTCGTTGCCCATCGACGTCGCGACCGCCGGCAACACCGCCGCCTACGGCAACAACACGGAGTTCGGCACGCCGTTCGACGGCACGCCCGCTGATGACTTCATCATCGAGCGCCCGCAGTTCACCGTGTCGTACAGCAAGACGCGCAACACACCGAACTGGGTCGCGTACAATCTCGAGGCGACGCACATCGGTTCCTTCGATCGCTGCGATTGCTTCACCTACGATCCGGCGCTGCCGGCCGACTATCCGCGCTACACCACGGCCGACTACACCGGCGCTGGCGCCATCGCCGGCTATGGCATCGATCGCGGCCACCTGGCGCGCTCGTTCGACCGTACCACGGGCTCGCTCGACAACGCACGCACGTTCTACTTCAGCAACATCGTGCCGCAGGCCGCCGACAATAATCAGGGTCCGTGGGCAGCGCTGGAGAACGATCTCGGCGCACGCGCCCAGAGCAGCAACAAGGAAGTGTTCATCGTGGCCGGCGTGGCCGGCAACAAGGGTACGGTCAAGAACGAAGGCAAGATCGTGATCCCCGAGTATGTGTGGAAGGTCGCCGTGATCCTGCCGCGCAATCAGGGACTCGCCAATGTCACGTCGCTCGATGCGGCCGAGATCGTGGCCGTCGTGATGCCGAACGTGGCCGGTATCCGTAACGTCCCGTGGGCGACGTACAAGACCACGGTCGATTCCGTCGAGGCGCTGAGTGGCTACGATCTGCTCAGCCTCCTGCGCAACGACCTCGAGATCGCACTCGAGAGCAACACCAAGCCGCCGGTCGCGGTGGTGAACGGTCCGTTCAACTCCATCGAAGACGAATCCGTAGCCATGTCGGCGTCGGCGTCCACCGATCCCGACGGGGACGCGCTCACCTACGCCTGGAGCTTCGGTGACGGCACCACGGCCTCCGGCGTGAACACCTCGCACGTGTACACCACGTCGGGCGTGTTCACGGTGCGTCTGATCGCCACCGACATTCGCGGGCTCGCCGACACGGTAACGACCACGGCCACGGTGCTCTCGCCGGCGCAGGCGCTCGACAACACAGCCATCATGATCGACGCGCTTGCCGGCACCGGCCGCGTGAATAAAGGCGTGTTGAACTCGCTCAATGCCAAGCTCGGTGCAGCGGCCAACTCGATCCGTCGCGGCAACGAAACCGCGGCGATGAATCAGCTTGAAGCGCTGATCAATGAGCTCGATGCGCTGGTGCGCAGCCGCGGACTCACGGAACTGCAGGCTGCACCGATCCGCACCATGCTCAACCGCGTGATCCGCTCGCTGTCGATTTCGTAGTCGATTTCGTCATCGGCTTCTTCGCCCGCACACTGCGCCGCTTGCCCTTCGGGGTGAGCGGCGCAGATGCGTTGAGCGCCTCGGGTTCGGCCGCGTCGCGTTCGGCCGCTTCCAACAACGGAAACGTGGCGCAGCCGGCTTTCACTGGGCAGATCCCGCACCGAGGCACCCGCGCCGTGCACACCAGCGCGCCCAGCTCCATCAGCGCCTGATTGTGCGTCCACGTGGTCTTGCCCGTACGGGGTAGCAGCTGCTCGGCGATGAGCCACAACTGCTTCAGGCCGGGCCCCGATTTTGGATGCAGGTGCGGCGCGAAAACGCGTTGCAGCACACGGGCCACGTTGGTGTCCACCAAGGCGGCACGCTTCTCATACGCGAACGAGGCCACCGCACCGGCGGTGTAGGCACCGACACCGGGCAGTTCGCGCAGCGCGATCGGTTCGCTCGGGATCACACCATCCTGCTCGGTGGTCACATGCTTCGCGAGCGCGTGCAGATTGCGCGCGCGGGCGTAGTAGCCCAGCCCCTCCCACGCCTCCATGACCTTCTTCGGCCGTGCGTCGGCAAGCGAATAGAGATCGGGAAAACGATCGAGAAAGCGGCGATAGAAATCGAGGACGCGCGAGACCTGGGTCTGCTGGAGCATCAGCTCCGACACCAGGATCCGGTACGGGTCGCGCGTCTGCCGCCAGGGCAAGTCACGCGAATGCTTCTTGAACCAGGCGTGCAGCCGACGGCGAAACGCCGTCGCGGCAGCAGGTACGACCGTCAGGTCGATCGGGGCAGGGCGTCGTGTGGCCATCGCGCAAGAACCTAGTGGCCGGACACCGGAAAGAACAAAGCGGGACGACCGTGCGCCGTCAGGCCCGTTCGGTCGCGTCCAGCCGACGACGAGCCATCATGAGTGGGGCCACCGTGGCCGCCACACAGGCGGTGGCGGCCAGCGCGAACGGGAGTAGCATGTCAGTCGGCGTGCGTGCCCACCCGAAGTGCTCGGCCACCACGAATCGCGCGGCCGGCCGACCGGTGAGATAGGCCACCGCACCGATCAACACGATGGCCGTCATCATGAACAGCAGTCCGCCGAACGACGTCGGGATCTGGGCGGCATTCTCCGTGTCGAACTGCGGATAGAACGTGCCGTAGCTCAGCGCCAGCGCCGTGAGCGGGAACACCAGTGCCGTGATCGCCGTCAGCGACACGATGTGCACGAAGGTCCGGACGCCGAGCATCAGGTTCGTGCATCCGACCAGCACCAAGGCCAGCATCAGCAGCGGCACCGCGCCCACCCAGAACTTCGCCCAGAGCAGGTCCGACATGCGCAGGGGGCTCGAACGCAGGAGCCAGAGCGCGCGTCCTTCGAGACTGACACTCGGAAACACGAACCGCGCCGCGATCGACGCGAGTACGAAGCCAGCCAAGGCGAGATTCAGGAACGGAATCACGTTGCGCAGGAGCTCCGTCATGCCGGCGCCCGACAACGGCAGATACCGCACGTTCGCGACGTACACCACCAGCAACACGGCGAGCATGACCAGCTGTGACCATTGGGTACTGTCGCGCATGAATACGCGAAGTTCTTTCAGCACGAGTTCTCGCCGCGTGGTGCCAAGGAAAGACAGCATGCGGTCCAGGAACGGCCGTCCTGTGCGCTGCTTCGCCCGCGAATTCGCCCCTTCCTGGGCCATGCTGTACGCGCGGTGCCATCCGCGACCGTGCAGCAGCTGGCCGACCACAATCAACAGGGTCGCGACGCCCCACAGGCGCAGCATCGGCGACCACACACTTCGCCCATCGAGAAACTTCACGATCGACTCGGCCACCCACTCACTCGGCAGCCACGGAGACGACGGCGTATCCAGCGCGGCGATGAACTGCACGAAGTTCTGAAAGCCCTCCGGACGCGCCAGCTGCTCGGGACGGGCGGCGCGGAACATCAGCACGAGACCGCACACGGCCATTGCCGTGATCACACTGAGGAGGTCGCGCGTGCGACGCGCCGGGAACACGTTCACCAACAGGAGAGTGACCGTCGATCCCGCGGCAGCGGGGATCATCAGAAACGGCACGAGTACGGCGGTCGCGAAGAGCACGAACGACGCGTTCGCCTTGTAGGCCACGCCGTACGCGGCCACGAGCGGAATCAGGAGCAGCGCCACCATCCAACTCGAATGCAGCGCTGTTTCCAGCAATCGCGCACGATACAACGCACCAGCGCGAATCGGTGCGGCGGCGAGTTGATCGAGATCGCGAGCGAGAAAGAAGTTCGAGAGGGCCGCGATCGTGTTCGACAACAAGAGGATGGAACCGAACGACAACAGGATCATCGACAGCAGCTTGGCGGCCAGCAGCGCACCGATATCCTCGGCGCTGCGGAAGTAGCGCAGCAGCTTGAGTGAAATCGCGAACGCGGCTAGCCAGAAGAGTGCGCCGAGCGTGGCCACCACGAGCATGCGACGGATGTCGCCCTTCTCGTGCCGGCGCATGCGGTGTCGCGCCATCTGCCACTTGGGCTCCAGCAGTTGCCACGCGGTCGTCGCCGGCAACGATGCGACGGGTGCCGCCGCCTCAGGCATCCAGCACCTCGATCAGCTCGCGCGCCACGTGATCGCCGGTGAGGCGGAGGAAGATGTCTTCGAGCGCGTCGTCCTCACCCGACGTCCGACGTAGCTCGTCCATCGTGCCGCACGCCACCAGTTCGCCACGCTGCATGATCCCGATGCGATCACACATGCCCTCGGCGATTTCCAGGGTGTGGGTGGACATCATGACCGTGTGTCCGCGGCGCGTGTACTCGCGGAACAGATCCTTGAGAATCTTGGAGGATTTGGGGTCGAGTCCGACCATGGGTTCATCCACCACGATCACCGCCGGCCGGTGCACAAAGGCGCTGGCGATGATCAGCTTCTGGCGCATGCCGTGGCTGTAGCTCTCCACCAGCTCGTCCCGCCACGCCTCGAGGTCGAACAGTGCCAACAACTCCTGTCCCCGCTTCTCGACCTCCGGACCCTGCTCCCCGTACAAACCTGCGCTGAAGCGCAGGAACTCGATCCCGGTGAGCTTTTCGTAGATGAATGGCCGGTCGGGAATGAAGCCCAGTGCCTTTTTCGCGGCCAGCGGATCGACTCGCAGGTCGTGGCCGGCAATCCGGACCGAACCGGCGGTCGGCTGCAGGATGCCGGCGATCATGCGCATGGTGGTGGTCTTGCCAGCGCCGTTCGGTCCGAGAAACCCGAAGAGCTCGCCGGAGGGTACCACCAAATCCAGGGAGCGCACGGCCGTGAAGGACCCGTAGCGCTTGCAGAGCGAACTGATCTCGATCATGCCCGCAGGACGATCAAGCGGGACCCCGACGCAACTTCTTCGCGGCAATCCGCATTCCGGACCCGGGGAACGTTTCGGCACTGGCCCCGATTCGCACGCTGGCGGGGTTGTCTTGCCCGTCGGGTCCCCGCACCTTCAGAGACTATGTCCGAACCGGTCCGTCCGTCCGATGCGCTCGTGGTGCGTGGTGCCCGCGAGCATAACTTGCGCAACATCAGCGTCACCATCCCACGCGATAAGCTGACGGTCGTGACCGGCTTGTCCGGCTCCGGGAAGTCGTCGCTCGCGTTCGATACGATCTACGCCGAAGGGCAGCGACGCTACGTCGAGTCGCTCTCCGCGTACGCGCGACAGTTCTTGGGGCTGATGGAGAAGCCCGATGTCGACGCCATCGAGGGGCTCTCTCCGGCCATCTCGATCGAGCAGAAGTCGGCCGGTCACAACCCGCGCTCAACCGTGGGGACGGTGACGGAAGTGTACGACTATCTGCGCTTGCTCTACGCGCGCACCGGTACGCCGCATTGCCCGAATTGCGGACGTGCCGTGCAGCGACAGAGCCCCACGCAGATCGCCGAAATGGTGCTGGCTTGGCCGGAAGGCACGCGCCTCGAGATTCGCGCGCCGCTGGTGCAGGAGCGAAAGGGCGAGTTCAAGGATCTGTTCGAAAGTGCGCGGAAGCAGGGCTTCGTGCGGGCCGTCGTCGATGGTGAACTCATCGAGTTGGCCGATCCGCCGAAGCTGAACCGGCGTCTCAATCACTCCGTGTCGGTCGTCGTCGATCGCCTGGTCGTGCGCACGGAAGACCGTGGTCGCATCACGGACTCGCTGGAAACGGCCTTGCGACTGGCTGAAGGACTCGCCGAAGTCGTGCGCTACGATGGCTCGGAGCCGGTCACCGAAATGTTCTCGGAGCGCTACGGCTGCGCCACGTGCGGCATTTCCATGCCGGAACTCGAGCCACGTCACTTCTCGTTCAATTCGCCGTTCGGCGCCTGCGAGATGTGCAGCGGGCTGGGCACCACGCGAACGGTCAGCGAAGAACTGATGTTAGGCGATCCGAGCATCTCGATCCTCGAGGGCGTCGTGCTGCCCTGGGGAGAGCCCGACGGCTACATGCGGAAGGTGATCCTGCCCGGTCTCGCCAAGCAGTTGGGCTTCGATCTCAACAAGCCATGGGGACAGATCCCGGCCAAGGTGCGTCAGCAGCTGCTGCACGGTGTCGGTGATGCGCCGCCGCGTGCGCGCAAGGCGGTCAAGAAGGCGGTGAAGGGAGCGGTGGCGAAGACGGCGGCCAAGACCGCCGCGAAGGCGGCCGCCGAGAGCACCTGGGAAGGCATCGTCGCGCATGTGCAGCGTCGCTATGACGAGAGCAGCTCTGACGGTGTACGGCTCGATCTCGAGTCGTTCATGGTGGCGGGACCGTGCCCGGCGTGCGAAGGCCGACGGCTGCGCCCTCAATCGCTGGCGGTAACCGTGCACGGTCTCAACATCGGGCAGGTCGTCGAACGCAGCGTCGTCGATTCGCTGGCGTTCTTCGAAACCGTGCCCGTGCGCAGCGCTGGTCATCCGGGACTCGATCCCGGTATTGCCGGTCCGATTCTCAAGGAAGTGCGCGAGCGGCTGCGCTTTCTGGTGGATGTCGGGCTCGACTACCTCACACTCAATCGCAGCGCCGAGTCACTGTCAGGAGGCGAAGCGCAGCGCATCCGGCTCGCGACGCAGATCGGATCGCGTCTCGTTGGCGTGCTGTACATCCTCGACGAGCCCAGCATCGGCTTGCATCAGCGCGACAACGGCCGGTTGCTCTCTACGCTCAAGGCGCTCCGCGATCTCGGCAACACCGTGATCGTCGTCGAGCACGACGAGGAGACGATCCGTGAGGCCGATTACCTCATCGATCTCGGCCCCGGCGCCGGCAAGCACGGCGGTGAAGTGATCGCCGCGGGATCCGTGCAGGATGTCATCGATACGCCGGCATCAATCACGGGGCAGTACCTGCGCGGCACCCGCCGCATCGACGTACCGGTGCAGCGCCGTAAGCGAGACGTGGCACGGATGCTCACCGTGCAAGGAGCGCGGGAGCACAACCTGCGCGATGTCACCGCCGAGTTCCCGCTGGGTTTGTTCGTGGCGGTCACCGGCGTTTCAGGGTCGGGCAAGTCCACGCTCGTCACCGATATTCTGCAGCGCACACTGTCGCGTCACTTCTTCCGGGCACGCGTGCTGCCAGGTGCACACACGCGCATTACTGGCTTGGAGCATCTCGACAAGATCATCGATATCGACCAAAGCCCGATCGGTCGCACGCCACGCTCGAATCCGGCCACGTATACCGGCATCTTCACGCCGGTTCGTGAACTCTTCGCAGAACTGCCTGAATCGAAGATTCGCGGCTACGGACCCGGTCGCTTCTCGTTCAACGTCAAGGGTGGACGGTGCGAGAGCTGTCAGGGCGACGGACTCGTGAAGATCGAAATGCACTTTCTCCCCGATGTGTTCGTGCCCTGTGATGTGTGCAAGGGCAAACGCTTCAATCGCGAGACGATGGAAGTGCACTTCCGAGGGCGCAGTATCGCCGAGATTCTCGATCTCACTGTCGAGGAGGCGTGCACGGTGTTCGAAAATCAGCCGCGGATCCTGCAGAAGCTCGAAACGCTGCGCGATGTCGGATTGGGGTATATCCACCTTGGACAGAGCGCGACGACGCTCTCGGGTGGCGAAGCGCAGCGCGTCAAGCTGGCGACCGAGCTCTCGAAGCGTGATACGGGTCGCACGTTGTACATCCTGGACGAGCCGACCACCGGGTTGCACTTCGAGGACGTTCGCGTGTTGTTGGGTGTGCTGCACAAGCTGGTCGAGCGCGGAAACACGGTGTTGGTGATCGAGCACAATCTCGATGTGATCAAGACCGCCGACTGGATCGTCGATCTGGGACCGGAAGGTGGCGTGCGCGGCGGTACCATCGTGGCACAGGGCACTCCGGAAGAGGTCGCCCGCGTGAAGGAGAGCCACACCGGGCGCTATCTGGCGCCGATGCTGTCAAGCACTGGTGCGTGAGCGCTGGCGGCGTTGCACGAGCAGTCGCGAGGCTGCATCGCATTTTGCCAATTGCAGTAGGTCAAAATTCTTGCAATGAATTGTCGATGCCGAGTGTGACGGCGTCGCGTCCGATCAACGTGCGATATGTCACCGTGTGAAGCGGACGGGACAATGCATCACGCTATCGTAGATGGGGCACGGCTATTGCTCTAGTGTGGTTGACGTCACGATTGCGCACTGCAGTCGCACAGAGACTTCCAACCGAGAGAGCAATCCAAATGCAGCTCACATCCCTAGTTCGTTCAATGCACCGTCTCGCCGCCGCGTCGCTGTTCGTCGCCGGTAGCGCAGCGAGCGTGAGCGCGCAGGTCCCGACGGCCGTGGATTTCCTCGGAAACAACAGCATCGTCACGGTGCGCTTTGTTGGCTCCGAGGCCGCAGATCGCAGCACTTTGGCCTACCAGATCGGCGCTATCGGCAGCTTTAACGCAGCCGGTACGTGGACAGATCTGTTCACTAACAACGGTGTAGGCGCCTCGGCGCCCGGCACGCAAATGCAGATCGGGAATGTCTCCTCAGGGCAAAACGTGTTCTTTCGTTTAACCAACACGACGCAGGGCGTAGGGCCGACGTTCACCAACTTCAGGTTCTACAGCGGCCTCGCATCGCGGAATCCTGACAACGCTCTCCACATGGCTGTTTCAGCCGGCTCCGGCTTGGCAGCATCGGGCGGAGGAACCTTCACGACAGCCTTCAGCTTCGAGGACCGCTCGGGTACCATCGTGCCGATCTCAGACTTCGACTACAACGACCTGCGCTTTGAGATCTCGAACGTCTCCACGGTAGTCCCCGAGCCGGGCACGTACATCCTGATGGCCTCGGGCCTCGCTGGCTTGGGCATGATGGCGCGCCGTCGTCGCAACAACGCGTAATCACGCGCTGTGACGCAGGTCTGAAGCAGGCGTCCGGCGAGTATCGCCGGGCGCCTGCTTTCTGTTGTACGGCACCGACCGCAAGTAGATTCCCCGCATGGTCTCTCTCCTCGATATCATCGGTCCCGTTATGGTCGGACCGAGCAGCTCGCATACTGCAGGTGCGTGCCGCCTCGGACTCCTCGCGCGCTGTCTGGTCGGTGGCACGCCCGAAAAGGCCCACATCGAATTGCATGGGTCCTTTGCCCGAACCGGTGAAGGGCACGGTACCGACAAGGCGATCGTAGGCGGCCTCATGGGATTTCGCCCCGACGACGAACGCCTGCGCACCGCGCTCGACATCATGGAGCGTGAAGGACTCGACTATCAGTTCGAGAAAACGTCGCTTGGTGATGATGCGCACCCCAATACCGTTCGCATCACGCTCGACCGCGGCGACCGCACGGCGCAGATGGTCGGTGCGTCGCTCGGCGCCGGACGCATCATGATCACCGAGATCGATGGGTACCCGGTGGAGATTCCGGGCAACCTGCACACCATCGTACTCGTGGCCGAAGATGTGAAAGGATCCGTCGCCCGTATCGCGGGCATTCTCGCCGATGCGAGCTGCAACATTGCCACGCTCAAGCTCTCGAGAAAGGAGCGCGGTGGTGATGCCTTCATGGTCATCGAGGTCGACGAGCAACCCGATGAGTCTGTTCGCGATGCGATCCGCGCGCTCAGCTGGGTGAAGTGGGCGTTCCGTCTCGACAAGGTGAGTGCCTGATGTATAAAGCGTTAGCTGACGCCATTCGCGACGCGGAAGCGCGCGGTGTGACCCTCTCGAAGGTCGCCCTCGAGGCCGAGGCGAAGGATCAGGGGCGCACCGTGGAGAGCATCCGCGATGCGCTGCGGCGCGCGCTGGTGGTGATGCGTGAAGCGGTCGACCGCGGCATGATCGGCGATCTCAAGTCGTCGTCGGGTTTGGTTGGCGGTGACGCCGCCAAGCTGCGCACCGGTCCGGATGGTCCGCTGGCCAACACGCCGTTCCGCGACGTGCTCGCGCGCGCCATTGCGGTGCAGGAAGTGAACGCGGCAATGGGCGTCATTGTCGCGGCACCGACCGCTGGTGGCGCCGGCGTGTTGCCGGCGGTGCTCACCGGCATTGCGAACGCGCGTGGCATCGACGACGAGCGGGTCATTGACGCGCTCGCGACGGCGGGACTGATCGGCGCGGTCGTCGCGGAACGGGCCTCGCTGTCAGGCGCCGAAGGTGGATGTCAGGCCGAGACTGGTGCGGCGGCGGGAATGGCTGCAGGGGCAGCCGTGGAGATGCTGGGCGGCTCACCGCGACAGGTCGGACACGCCACGGCACTCGCGCAGCAGGGTACGCTTGGTCTGGTGTGCGACCCGCTCGGCGGTCTCGTCGAACTCCCTTGCGTGTTCCGCAACGCGACCGGTGCCGCGATCGCGATGGCGGCCATCGAAATGGCCATGGCGGGCATCGAGTTCGCCATACCGGCCGACGAGGTCATCGACACGATGGGCGAAATCGGTGCAAACATGGACGTGCGTTACCGCGAAACGGCTGGTGGCGGACTCGCCGCGACGCCGACCGGGCGTCGGCTGGCCAAAGAACGTCTATACGAGATCAAGCGCGCGGGTGCCTGATTGCATGCGGATGCGAGCCGGCTCACTGCTCCTGCTCGCGCTGGCGTTCGCGAACGCCTGCACCGGCGGCGAGAAGGAGAGTAACTCCGCGAAACCCAAGCAGGACCGCTGGACGGTGCCGGGAGAGCCGCCACTCCGCGAACTGGTGCGCACGGGTGCGTTCGGTGATTCACGTCTCACTGAAGCCTCCGGAGTTGCGGCGAGTGTGACCGAGCCGGGCGTGTTCTGGTCGCAGAATGATCGCGGCAACGCGGCGACGCTATACGCGTATGACTCGACCGGCGTATCGCTCGGCACGGTCCGCGTACGAGGCGCCGAGAATACCGACTGGGAAGCGATCGCGCTCGGTCCATGCGCCAACGGATTGTGTCTGTATATCGGTGACGTGGGCGACAACTATGCGGCGCGCGCAGAGGTGCGCGTATGGCGCGTAGCCGCGCCGGTCACGAGCGCGCGTGACACCGAAGCTCCTGCATCGCTGCGCATCGTCTATCCCGGTGGAGCGCGCGACGTCGAAGCGATGTGGGTCGCACCTGATACGAGCCTCTGGTTCGCCACCAAGCGTCCGAATCCTGACGCCAGCGGGCAATTGCGCGCCTCGCAACTGTATCGCGTGGCGGCCGCGGCGTGGTCCGTCAATGCCGTCGCGACGGCCGAGTGGATCGATTCGCTGCCGATCGTGCCGGGTACGTCGGTGTCGCGCGATTGGGTGACCGACGCCTCACTGTCGGCCGTCATGCCCGGCGGGCGGCGTCGGCTCGCGATCCTCACGTACGGCTCGGTGTATGTCTTCGATGCCGACCCCGTGACCGGACGACCTGGAGCGCAGATGGCCCGCTGCGCCGTTCCACCGGGCGAACGGAATGCCGAGGGCGTCACCTGGCTTCCCGATGGCCGGCTGATGCTGGTGAACGAGGGGCGCGGCGCGAAGCTCTATCGCGGACACTGTCCAGGAGCGGATTTGCTAGGCAGATGATGCGATGGCCATACTTCAGCGGTACAATTCGACACACCTGACGAAACGATTTGGCGGGCACCGCCGTACGGACCGATATCCGAACCTCAAGGAATCGAACATGGTCACGCGAGAAGATATCGAGGCATTCCTCGATCGACTGAGTGCCGACGGCGCCTCCCATCAAGAACTGGAGCCGGGGCTGTGGCTCGTGCGCCCGAGTGGCGCGCTGGAATTCGATGTGGTGGTCACGCACAATCCGCCCGTGGTGTTGCTCCGGGTGAAGGTGATGCCACTCCCGGCCGAGGCGTCCGATCAGGCCGCGCTCAACCGGCGGCTGCTCGAGCTCAATGCCAGCGACCTGCTGCACGGCTCCTACGGCATCGACCAGGAAAACGTCGTACTGACCGAGGCACTCGAACTCGCGCATCTCGATTTCGAGGAATTTCTCGCGTCGTACGAAAGCATGACTCTCTCGCTCACATCGCATCTTCGTGAGCTGGCCGCCTTCCGCGAGGCTCGCTGAACCATGGGTATCTTCGATCGTCTTTCGACTCTCATCAAGTCGAATCTGAATGAGCTCATTTCCTCGGCGGAAAACCCCGAGAAGATGCTCAATCAGATCATCGTCGACATGCGCAACCAGTTGGCCAAGGCCAAGCAGCAGGTTGCCGCGTCCATCGCTGACGAAAAGCGCCTGAAGGATCAGGCCGACGCTGAATTCAAGCTGGCCGACGAATGGGAGCGGCGGGCCATGCTCGCCGTGCAGGAGGGCCGCGACGATCTCGCGAAGCAGGCGCTACTTCGCGGGCAGGAACACCTCGAGCATGGCCAGCAGCTCGCCAGCACGTGGGAAACGCACCGCATGGAAACGGAGAAGCTCAAGCAGTCGCTCCGTGACCTGAACGACAAGATCGAAGAAGCGAAGCGCAAGAAGAATCTGCTGCTCGCCCGTCAACGTCGTGCTGAGGCGCAGGCGCGTATCTCGCAGACGATGTCCGGACTCTCCGACAATTCGGCGTTCGATGCGTTCAACCGCATGGAAGAGAAGATCACGGCCAACGAGCGGCAGCTGCAGGCGGCCCAGGAGATTGACGAGGAGTTCAGCGGCGATCGGCTGGCCGGCGAGTTCAAGCAGCTCGAGCGTGCGTCGGGCGGCGTGAATGCCGATCAGCAGTTGCTGCAGCTCAAGCAGCGTATGGGCATGCTGGGCGCCGGTGCACCGGCCGCCTCGCGTCAACTCGCCGCTGGAGCTACCGAGGCGGCCTCGGCCGCCGCGCCAGCGCAGCTCGCCGCGGGTCCGGATGCCGCCGCGGTCGCTGCTGCTCAAGCCGCTGCCGCCGCTCAGGCCGCTGCCGCCCAAGCCGCTGCGGCCGCCGCTAAGGAACAGGCCAAGACGGGAGAAGCGGAATTGATCGCGGAAATCGAACGGCTCAGCAGCATTCAGCCGAGGTCGTAATTCGCGAGATCGTGGCTCAGCGGTAGATTACCGGTTTCCCTTCCGGTCGCCGACGGCGGCTCCCTATCAGGGGCCGCCGTCGGTGAATTCGCCCCTCCGCATCATGGCTCTGTCGCGTCGCTTTCTGATCCTCGCCGAAGGCAGCTTCGGCCCGCTCAGCTCCAAGACAGCAAACGCCTGCATCCGCTATGTGCCGGATGAGGTGGCCGCCGTTCTCGATAGTAGAACGGCCGGTCGCAAGGCGCAGGACGTGCTTGGGTTTGGTGGCAACATTCCGGTCGTCGACAGCTTCGCGGCCGGCATGATCCATCTGCCCAATGCGCTACTGATCGGCATCGCGCCCGCCGGCGGACAGTTCCCCGACGCGTGGCGCTCCATCGTCTGCGACGCGTTGCGCGCCGGACTCGATGTCTGGAGCGGCCTGCACACGATGCTCGGTGACGACCCCGAGTTCGCCGCACTCGCCGCGGTTTCGGGTGCGACGATTCGTGACCTGCGGCGGATGCCCTCAGGACTCGAAGTGGCGTCCGGTCGCGTGCGCGACGTTGAGGCGACGGTGGTGCTCACCGTGGGCACGGATTGCAACATCGGGAAGATGACCGCGCAGCTCCAGGTGCAATCGTCCGTACGGCAACTCGGGCATCGCGTGAATTTCGCGGCCACGGGACAGACTGGGATTCTGGTGGAAGGTCGCGGGATCGCGGTGGACGCCGTCATAGCCGATTTCATCGCCGGCGCCGCCGAGTCGCTCACGATCGAGGCGGCGGCCGAGGCGGATATCGTGTTGGTGGAAGGGCAGGGATCGATCATTCATCCCGCCTACTCCGGCGTAACGCTCGGGCTGATGCACGGCGCATTGCCGCACGCCATGGTGCTCTGTGCGCAACCGTCACGCACCTCGATACATCGCAATCCCTGGGTCTCGATCCCGTCGCTCAGCGAGATGATCCGATTGTACGAGGCGGCCATGGAGCCCCTTCGGCCGTCGCCGGTGATCGCGATTGCGCTCAACACCTTCGACCTCGACGATCGCGAGGCCCGCCTCGCGGTCGAGCGCGTGCGGTCCGAGACCGGCTTGCCCACGACCGATCCCGTGCGCTACGAACCACTGGTCATCGCCGAGGCCATCGCCGCGTTTCACGTGGAGCGTGTGTCCGAACGCAATGTTTTGAGCCCGCCCGCAATGATCGGGTGACACGCGCTGGACGACACGGCAACATCGTGTCGTCCATGACGCATCCACATTTGCTTTCGCTGGCGCGCGCGAGCGCTGAAATCTCGGCCGGCATTCCCGGACGCTGCGCCGTCAGCGTCCGCGTGCTCGATGACGTGACGCTGCGCATTCACGCCGGCGAGCTGCTCTTACTTCAGGCGCCCGAGGCGCTCGGTCAATCCATGCTGCTTGCGGCGCTGGCGGGACGCGAGCATTCGCCGCAGCATCGATACGTGCGCTCCGTACGCGATGCCGCGCCCGGACTTCGGATTCGGCGTGCCGCCCTGCACGTCGATGCCGTAGAGGCAATCACGCGCGGCTGGCAGGACGCGCGCGTGCTATCGACGGCCCCCGCATCACGCACGCTGTACTTGCTGCGCGCGACACGTGCCGGTGTCCTCACGCCGCGTGAAGCCGCCGAATGGCGGCGATGGGGCCGACAAGCGCACGAGCGCCGCGACGGCGTCGTGATCGCCTGTCCGCCACGCGCTGCGGGTTGCTACCGCGCATCGCATGCGCCGCCGGTGCAGTCGGCGCACGAGCCGTCCGCGTGGTACGCGACCGACGCGACGGACACCCCCGTCGAGCCATCACGCAGTATTCGTCTATTTGAACTGCGAGCGGGGCGCCTGCACAGTGTCAGGACGCCCCGCCGAGGTCCAGCGAATGCTGAGCGACTTACTGCTGGCCCAGTGCCGCGCCTGTGGTCTGGGGACGGTAGTGGCGACGCTCACGCGCCGACCGCTTCCCATCGATCGACCACAGCGTCGACTGAATCATGATGCCGCGCATGCGGCGCGTGTGTTCTGGCGCAGGCACGGTGTACGAGCTCCCCACGTTCGCGGCCTCGGGCGCGGTCGGCTCTCCATCGTACTGCGCCTGCCACTTGCCCAGCTTCACCGTGCCGTCCGTCTTCTGCATGATGAACACGCGGCCGACGACCGGCTCGCCGTTGATGATCGTCTGACCGGTCACCGGGTCTACCGGCCACATGGCCGACGCCTGAGGGGCCGGTGCGGCCGCCGTATGCTGCATCATCATGCTGTCGGGCATGGCCAGCATCGAGTCGGCCTTCGCCGTGGTGTCTGCACGCTGGGTGGAGTCCTGCATGGTCGAGTCGGTAGCGGCCGGCGCTGCACTCGGCGCGGCCACCGGCGGCTGCGGAGCCGACGGCGGTGTGGCCTGCTGGCCACCCTGACTGCGCGCCGCCATGGCGACCGCCACGAGGGCGCCGATGCCGACAACGGTGGAAACGCGCGAGAGAACGCGTGGGCGATCCTGGCGAAGCATCATGGAGACGGTCCGGGTGGAAGTGGGGGAGCAACATGGGTGACTTACCTTCTACATTCAACGAACGCAAGAAATCGTCGGGAGATCCCAGAAGGAAATCCCGAACGGGAACCCTATCCGCACCACGCCCGCTTTCACGCCGATGCCTGAATTCCGCCTGTACAACACGCTCGCGCGCCGCGTCGAGCCGTTCGCACCCGCCGATGGACAGACGGTGCGCATGTACACGTGTGGGCCGACGGTCTATAACCCGGCACACCTGGGCAATTTCCGCACGTTTCTCTTCGAGGATCTGCTGCGGCGTGTCATTCGCTTGGCCGGCTGGCAGGTCGAGCAGGTCATGAACCTGACCGACGTCGACGACAAGATCATTCGGAAGGCGGCTGCGACCGGCGCCAACATTCTCGAGGTGACGGAGCCGTTCACGGAGCTCTTTCATCGTGACCGGCGGTATCTCCGTATCGAAGATGCGGAGCGGTATCCGAAGGCTACCGAGCACATCCCCGAGATGATCGCGCTGGTGGCGCGTCTGGTGGCCAACAACGTGGCGTACATCGCCGACGATGGCTCCGTGTACTTCGCGATCGATCGCTTCCCCGACTACGGCAAGCTGTCGCAGCTCGACAAGCGTGAGATCCGCGCCGGCGCGCGCGTGGCACAGGATGAGTACGCCAAAGAAAACGCGCAGGACTTCGCGCTTTGGAAAGCGGCCAAGCCGGAAGACGAAGCCACCGGCGCCGCCTGGGATTCGCCATGGGGCCGCGGACGCCCGGGATGGCACCTCGAGTGCTCCGCCATGGCCATGAAGTACCTCGGTGAAACCTTCGATCTGCATGCCGGCGGCATCGATCTCATCTTCCCGCATCACGAAGACGAAATCGCGCAGTCGGAAGCGGCCACCGGTAAGCAGTTCGCCCGCTGCTGGTGCCACGGGGAGTTCCTGCTCACCGACGGTGCCAAGATGGCCAAGCGGGTCGGCAACGTCGCCAACGTCGTCGAGATGCGCGATCAGGGCATCAGCGGCACGGTGTATCGCCATTTTGTCTTCAACGCGCACTATCGCAAGCAGCTGAACCTGGGCGACGACTCCCTCGAGCAGTCGCGAGCGGCGGTGAATCGCATCGGCGCGTTTGCGCGGCGGCTGTCCGAAGCCACGTCGGGCACCGCGGCGCTCGCCGACGCCGCCACGAAGGCCGAGAAGGCGTTTCTGGAGGCGTTGTTCGACGACCTCAACGCCCCGGAGGCGTTGGCCGCGCTGTTCACGTTCATCAGCGAAGCCAACAAGGAGCTCGACGAACAGGGTACCGACCTCCCGGCGCTGGAGCGGGCCCGGGCCGCCTTCCGGCTCATGGATAGCGTGCTGGACCTCGTGCCGGAGCAAGAGGTCGACGCGGAATTGGCCGCCTGGGTCGAGGAGCGACTGGAGGCTCGTCGTGCGGCCCGCGAGCGCCGGGATTTCGCGGCGGCCGATGCGGCGCGGGCCGAACTGACCGCCCGCGGCATCCTGATCGAGGACGGCCCCGAGGGGACCCGCTGGCGGAAGGGGTAAATCCCATCGGGTATCCGCGCGGGGCTGCTTGAATTCGGGGCCCCGTCGGATTATCCTGCTCGTCTTGTCCGGAGTGGGCGGTATGCCCGTTCTGCTGACGTAGCTCAGTTGGTAGAGCAGCTGATTTGTAATCAGCAGGTCGTCGGTTCAATCCCGACCGTCAGCTCTTTCAAAGCTCGGCAGCCGCGCCCGCAATGGCGCGTCGGAGAGAGCCCCCGGTGGGGTACTCAAGTGGCCAACGAGAACAGACTGTAAATCTGTCGGCGCAAGCCTTCGAAGGTTCGAATCCTTCCCCCACCACTGCAGGACCGCTGGTCATTCCAGCGGGTAGCATAGAAGAACGCGGGAGTAGCTCAGTTGGTAGAGCGCTAGCCTTCCAAGCTTGATGTCGCGGGTTCGAGTCCCGTCTCCCGCTCTTGTTTCATCGTTGATTTTAAACGACTTAACCGCCGGCCTCGATCGCTTGAGGCCGGCGGTTTTGCGTTGGTTCCACCGTGGTTCCGCCGCCGCTCGTCGAGTTCGCGCGCAAAGGCGAAAACAAGTTCACCAATGAGAGAATGTTAATCACAAAGTGAATGTAAACATGTTGACATTTTATCCCTTGTCTAGAAACCTTGGCAGACTCGGCGTTGCCGATTTCGAGGACGAACTGACTCCAATACGACGAGAAATGGGATCGAAAAGGACTGACAGTAAAAATCCTCGCGCTGAAATGAGGCCCGTTCGAGCCACACCGACTGCCGTTCTCCTGTCGTGCACTCTCCGTCCCTGTGAGGGAAGCGATGAGGCGGTTCTCAGGGAACTCTGGAATGACGATCCGACCTTTTCTAAGGCCGTAGTGCAGGATTCGAGTTCGGATCTCTCGTTCGTACGCCTCTTCGACCAGTCGGTCATCAGTATCGTAGAAGCGGGCGGGTTGCCCGTGGGCAGCATCTGGCTTGACAAGCATGTGCCGCACATCGAAGTACTCGCCATTCAGCTCCGTGCCGGTTGGCGAACCCTTGAACTATACGAGCGGATACTGAGCCGAATTCTGCTCGAGGCGAGTGACCTCGTCCTTGTGGCAAAGGTGCGGGCGTCTCAAAGCGACCACACGCTCTTACAAGCCTGCCACTCCCTTTCGTTGGAAATCGCTTTCGCCGACGAGCACGAGGTTGTCTTCGTCTACGCCGACGGGCCTGAGGAACGGCCGGCGACAGGCAGAATATGATATTGGACTTACAGTCCTAAGTAGGATCGGCAGTTGTCACTTTCAAGCGGGAGCCGCTAGTGTTGGGCATGGGCTTTCAAACACCGTCGGCTTCGGCCGAGATGAGTTCCACTCCAGTACGCGTTTCCCGAGCGTCGCCGCGGCGGAACGCGGAACTGACCCGGTTGGCGATCCGTCGCGCCGCTCGCCAACTCTGGGCGGAGCGGCCGTATGACATGGTTGGCGTTCGAGAAATCGCGGCGCGGGCGGGAGTCACGGCATCGCTCGTCAATCGGTACTTCGGTACGAAGGCCGAGCTCTTTCGACAGTCGCTCGAGTCAGACCCCGACCCGGCCGATTTAGATCGGCGACGAGGCGAGGATCCGAAAGGGACCGGCGCCCGGGTCTCAGCGAGACTACACGGGCCACTTGGAGAAGTCGTCGCGAACATCGCCTCTGCAGATCCGGCGGTCTCCGCCGAATCCGAGCGGTCCCCGTTCGATCCCACACTCCTCCTTCTGCGCTCGACGCCGAGTTTGGCCGCTCGAACCATGGTTAGTGACCGTGTCGCTGGACTACTGCTGAAACCGCTCATCTCGAGTATTCGGGCCCAGGGCCGCTCGCACCCCGAGGCTAGAGCGGCTGCGCTGTTGTCGATCGCCCTCGGGATATCGGGACTCTCGGAGATTTTCGGTCAGCTCGTGCCAGAAGGCGAGGATAATGAGCCATTCCGGAGCTTGTTGGTGTGTATTGTCGACGCGATTACGAGATGGGCTCCAGTAGTCTAAAGTAATAAATAGCAACTACTTGGAGCCCCCGCCGTGCAATAGCGCGTCGGGGGCTTTTGCATTCCCCAATCCGAAATTGAGCAGTTTGGTTACCGGAATGAAAGACTCTCGTCCATAAGTACACAAGCGTTTACTTGTAGTAAATGAGCGTAAACATTAACCCGCGACGCAGCGGAGCGACTAATGGACGGAGTCAACGACACCGCCGAAATCGTCAAGGACTTCTTGATCGAAAGTCTCGAGGGACTCGATCAGGTGGACCAAGACCTGATGGACCTGGAACGAGAAGGCCCTGACGCGGAGCGCATCGGACGGATCTTTCGATGTGTGCACACGCTGAAAGGCACCTGCGGCTTTCTCGGGTTTTCCGTGTTGGAGTCGGTGACGCATGTTGGCGAGAACCTGCTGGTAGAGCTGCGAGACGGCACGACCGCAGTGACGCCGGAGGTGGTGGATGCGCTCCTCGCCTTGGTCGACGCCATCCGCTTGATGTTGAACCTCATCGAGCAAACTGGCACCGACGGCGAGCCCACGTTTCAGGCGCTCATCGCTCGGCTCACCGCGCTCACTCGCGAGCACGCTGACGCCCACGGCGCTGCCGCTGCCGCTGCAGCGTCCATGCCGACCTCAGAAACGGCCGAGGGGACACATCCTCCAATCGGCGAGCTGATGGTCGCGCGCGGCGACGTCACCGCCAGCGACGTATCCGCCGCCCTCCATGAGCAGGAGCAATCCGACGCCCTGCTCGGAGAGATTCTCGTGCAGCGTGGCTACACGTCACCCGCCGCTGTTCGTGAGGCACTGGACGTCCAGGAAAACAACGTCGACATCAAGTCAAGCGCGATCGCGGACTCCTCCATACGGGTTGATGTCGCGCTACTCGACAAGTTGATGAACTTGGTCGGTGAGTTGGTGCTCGCGCGTAACCAACTGCTGCAATCGGATGGTCGTTTTGACGCCGCCGCGCACACGGGAACGACCCAACGACTGAACCTGATCACGACCGAACTGCAGGAAGGGGTCATGAAGACCCGGATGCAGCCCATCGGCAACGTGTGGAACAAGTTTCCGCGCGTCGTGCGCGATCTTGCACAGGCATGCGGAAAGCAAGTGGTGCTCGAGATGGCCGGCGCCGAGACAGAACTCGACAAGACGATCATCGAGGCAATCAAAGACCCACTGACGCACATCGTGCGGAATGCCGTCGACCACGGCGTCGAAACGCCGATCGAGCGTGTCCGCCATGGGAAAAGCCCTGAGGGCCGACTCATCATCCGAGCGTTCCATGAGGGCGGCAAAGTCAACATCGAAATCCGCGATGACGGGCGAGGCATCGACCCCGAGGCCATCAAAGCCAAGGCGATCTCGATGGGCGCGGTGCGCGCTGATGCAGCGGCGCAGATGTCGGATCGCGAGGCACTCCACCTCATCTTCCACGCTGGTCTCTCCACCGCAAAAACCGTCACCAACGTGTCGGGGCGCGGCGTGGGCATGGATGTCGTGCGCACCAATATCGAGCGCATCGGCGGTTCGCTCGAGGTCTCGAGTGTCGTGGGGAATGGTACCACACTCCGCATCAAGATCCCTCTCACGCTGGCGATTATTCCCGGGCTGATCGTGACCACGGGAGGAAGTCGGTTCGTCATCCCGCAAGTCAATCTGCTCGAGCTGGTGCGGCTCGAGGGCGCTGACGCCGTCGCGCGCATCGAGCGCGTCTACGATGCGCCGGTTCTCCGGCTACGCGGTCGACTTCTCCCGTTGATCACGCTGACCGAAGCGCTCGGCGTTGATCGTCACTGCGGCAAGTCCACGGACGATGTCACCAACATCGTTGTGGTGCAGGCCGAAGGAACGGCATTCGGTGTCATCGTCGATGCCATCAACGACACGGAAGAAATTGTCGTGAAGCCGCTGAGTGTTCAGCTCAAGGGCATCGCCGCATTCGCCGGTGCCACAATCATGGGCGATGGACGCGTCGCGCTGATCTTGGATGTCCACGGGCTGGCGCAATCACGCGGCTTGTTGGCCAGGGGCGATCGCCAAGCCGAGAGCCGCGTTGATCAGCGGGCGCAGGAAGCGCACTCACAGCAGCTCCTGCTGGTAGCCGTCGACGACACCCATATCGTAGCCTTTCCGCTCGATGCGATCGCGCGACTCGAGGAGATTCGGTCCAGTCAGATCGAGTGGACCGGATCGCAGGAGGTCGTCCAGTATCGTAAGCGCATCCTGCCCGTCGTCCGGCTCGACGAGATGCTCGAGGGCATCATCCCATCGCTCGGTCGAGCGGAGTCCATGCCGCTCATCGTCTATGAGGATTCCACGCGGTCGATCGGCTTCGCCGTGCAGCGCATCCTTGACGTGGTTGCCGTAGAAATGGACACCGTCGGTGCGTCAGGTACCGGCATGGTTGCCAGAACGGCCGTGATTCAGGGGCGAGTCACTGACGTGCTCGATGTGCAATCGTTGCTCGCCACGCTTGACGGTCGACTGCCGGCGTCCCTTGACACCGTCCACCATGACGAGGCCGCCCATGCCTGAGACAACACAGTTCTGCACGTTCCGAGTCGACGACCTCTTTCTCGGCATCGACGTGCAGCGCGTCCAAGAGGTCATTCGTTCACTGGAAATCACCAGTGTTCCGCTTGCTCCTTCGTCTGTCGAAGGGCTCATCAATTTGCGCGGCCAGATCGTGACCGCCATCGACCTTCGTCGGCGGCTTGGGCTGACATCGCGTCTGTCCGAGCACGAGCCGATGCACGTGGTGGTGCGGGGAGACGACGGGGCGGTGAGCCTCATGGTGGATTCGATCGAAGATGTCATCGAGGTCGACCCGCGCGACTTCGAGCGCGTACCCGAATCCATCGAGCCATCCGTCCGCGACCTCCTCGCGGGGGTCTACAAGCTCGACACTGGTCTCCTGCTCGCGCTGCAAACCGATCGGGCCGTCGCCGTCACGACGGCCACCATCTAATCCAACTCTCTCCCCAATTCCGAGGAAATCGCATCATGGCAACGTCTGTCCGTCCCACCAGCCGTCGGTCCGTTGGCACGACCACTCCACGCTCGGCCGCGTCCAAGGTCGATCAGCATGCACTGCAGGCATCCCTGGCCGCACTGGACCGAGTGCAGGCGATTATCGAGTTCGATCTTGATGGTACGGTTATCACGGCCAATGACAACTTTCTCCACGCGCTTGGCTATTCGCTTGACGAGATCCAGGGTCGTCATCACCGGATGTTCGTCGAGCCGGCCTATGCGCAGAGCGAAGACTACCGCCGATTTTGGGAGAAGCTGGGTCGTGGTGAATTCGAGAAGGCGGAATACAAGCGGATCGGCAAGGGTGGCCGTGAGGTTTGGATCGACGCCTCGTACAATCCCGTCTTCGACCTGAACGGAAGGCCGTTCAAGATCGTGAAGTTCGCAAACGATGTCACCGTGGCGAAGCTCAGAAATGCGGACTTCGAGGGGCAGATCGCCGCCATCAGCAAGGCCCAGGCGGTCATCTCGTTTCACGTCGACGGCACCATCATCGACGCCAACCATCACTTCCTGAACGCGCTCGGCTATTCCCTCGACGAGATTCGTGGCAAGCATCATCGGATGTTCATGGATCCCGCCGAAGCCGCCTTGCCGACATACGCACAATTCTGGGGCGACCTGGCCACCGGTGAATTCAAAGCTGGCGAATTCCGCCGGATCGGGAAAAGCGGGAACGAAGTCTGGATCAACGCCTCGTACAATCCCATTTATGACCTGAACGGCAAGCCGTACAAGATCGTGAAGTACGCCCGGGAGGTATCAAATGCCGTTCAGCAGCGCCTGCTGCTCAAGACCGTCACCGAAAGTGCGGCGCAGCTGTCCGTCGCCGCGGACGAACTGACCACGGCAAGTCAGTCGATGAGCGCGAGCGCCGAGGAAACGAGTGCGCAAGCCAACGTCGTGACGGCGGCTTCTGAACAGGTCAGCAACAACGTGGTCACCGTTGCGACGGGTACCGAGGAAATGAGTGCGTCGATCCGTGAAATTGCGCTCAATGCGTCGGAAGCGAGCAAAGTGGCGTCGCATGCTGTACGTGTGGCGGATTCCACCAACGGCCTTGTTGCCAAGCTCGGTGAATCCAGTGCTGAGATCGGGAAGGTGGTGAAGGTGATTACGTCAATCGCGCAGCAGACCAATCTCCTCGCATTGAATGCCACCATCGAAGCCGCTCGAGCTGGAGAAGCGGGGAAGGGCTTCGCCGTCGTCGCGAATGAGGTCAAGGAGCTCGCGAAGGAGACGGCGAAGGCAACGGAGGACATCTCCCAGAAGATCGACGCGATCCAGACGGATACAGCAGGAGCTGTCAGCGCGATCCGTGAAATCGGTGAGATCATCAATCGCATCGCGGACATTCAGACCACGATTGCGAGTGCCGTCGAGGAGCAGACCGCCACGACCACGGAAATGAGTCGCAACGTGGCCGAAGCGGCGAAGGGCTCGTCGGAAATTGCAGGAAACATCGTCGGTGTGGCCCAAGCGGCCGTCGAGACGTCCCGAGGGGCGACGAAGACTATGGAAAGTGCTGCGCAGCTGACCGAGATGGCCGCGTATCTGCAGTCGGTTCTCGCCCAATTCAACTGAGACGCCCATGTACGCTCTCATCATCGATGACTCGCGCGCCATCCGCACGTTGATTGGTCGGATGGTCACGTCCTTCGGCCTCGAGCCGCGATACGCCGCCAACGGACTCGAGGCCCTCGGCATGCTGGGCGCGTCGGAGCAACCCACCGTGGTCCTCGTCGACTGGAACATGCCGGTCATGAATGGCATCGACTTTGTGCGCGCTATGAGGGCGAACACAGCCAACGCCGACGTACGGGTTGTGATGGTAACGAGCGAGACCGATCCTGCCCAAATGCAGGAGGCTCTTGCTTGTGGCGCCAACGAATGGGTCATGAAGCCGTTCAACGGCGACATGCTGCGTGACAAGTTGCTTCAGCTCAACGTGATCGAGAGTCTGCCGTGCTGAAAATTCGAGCCCTGGTCGTCGACGACTCCGTCGCGATGCGGCGCCTGGTAACGCTCGCGCTCAGCGACTGTGTCAACATCGACGTGATCGGATCGGCAGCGAACGGCCGCCTCGCACTCCAAAAGGTGGAACAGCTGTCTCCGGATGTGGTCATCATGGACGTGGAGATGCCGGAGATGAACGGCCTGGATGCTATCGTCGCGCTTCGCAAGACGCATCCGCGCCTTCCGATCATCGTCTTTTCGAGTATCACCGACGGCACAGCCGTACTGGCGGTCCAGGCGCTTTCGCGCGGGGCGAGTGAACTCGTACTGAAGCCTTCGGAGTGCGGTGACTTGTTGATCGCCCGGCAGCGGGTGCGACAGGAGCTCGAATCGCGGATCCTCGCGCTTTGTGCACCGTCTCGCCAAACGGCTGCGTCAGAACGCGCGCGCCCGAACCCCTCCAAGCTGGCAACGAAGGCAACAGTGAATCCTGCGCGTCGAACGCCGCGTGTGGCAGCGATCGGCACATCCACCGGTGGGCCCAAGGCGCTGGCGACCATCATGGCAGCGCTGCCTGCGGACTTTCCTGTTCCCGTTCTGATCACGCAACACATGCCACCGATGTTCACGCGTATGCTTGCCGAGCGCCTCTCGCAGCTCTCACCGCTGGAGGTACGCGAGGCGGAGAGCGGCGCGCGCCTCGTTCCGGGGGTGGCGTGGGTCGCGCCCGGAGATCGCCATCTCGGCCTGCGTCGCGACGGAGGGCACGTATACATCGCTCTCGGAGATGGCCCCCCCGAGCATTCATGCCGTCCCGCGGTCGACGTGATGTTCAGGGCGGTGCACGCCGCGTACGGAGGAGACGCGCTCGCCGTTGTGCTGACCGGCATGGGACGTGATGGGGCCGCTGGTGCGACGCTCCTCCGGTCCGCCGGAGCAACGGTTTTTGCGCAGGATGAGAGCTCTTCCGTCGTCTGGGGTATGCCCGGGGCAGTCGTGGCGAGTGACGCAGCGGATCGCATTGTCGAGCTCGACGACATGGCTCGCGAAATCGACGGGCATTTTCGGCCCCGTGCAAATCGACCGACCACTCCCATGCGACGTTCAGAGGTTATGACATGAGCTCCCTAATGACGGACCAAACCTTTCGCTTCTTCCGAACCTTCGCCGAAACCCATACCGGCATCGTTCTCGACGCGGACAAGGAGTACTTGGTGGAGTCGCGCCTCGTACCTGTTGCTCGCGCCCACGGCTTTGCGTCACTCGACGCGATGGCCGCCGCGTTGATGAAAAGGCTTCCCGGGGCTCTGAACAAGGAGGTCCAGGAGGCGCTTACCACCAACGAAACGAGCTTCTTCCGCGACATTCATCCATTCGAGATGCTGCGCACGGTGATCTTGCCGGACGTGATCGCGCGCCGACGAAACGATCGCTCGCTGACCATCTGGTGCGCGGCTGCATCTACCGGACAGGAGCCGTTCAGCGTCGCCATGCTCATCCGGGAACACTTCCCGGATCTCGTGGACTGGAAGATCAAGTTCATCGCCACTGATCTATCTCGCCCCGTGCTCGCCCGTGCGCGCGAGGGACTCTTCTCGCAACTCGAAGTCAACCGCGGCTTGCCGGCGCCACTCCTCGTCAAGTACTTCACCCGGCAGGGAGCGCAATGGCAGCTGCGCGAGGACATTCGACAGATGGTCGAGTTTCGTGAGCTGAATCTGCTCGAACGATGGCCCGCGCTGGGCAAGTGCGACGTCGTGATGATGCGCAATGTGCTCATTTACTTCGACGTCGAGACGAAGCGCGAGATTCTTGCGCGCTGCCGAGAGCTGATGCCGGCGCACGGATATCTGATGCTGGGCTCGGCCGAAACGACGCTGATGATCGACAACTCGCTTCGCCGAGTCACCGGGCACAAGGGCATTGCCTATCAACTTACCACCGATGCGCCGATCGGCCGAGGACAACTGCATGTCGCATGATGCTGCACCCGTAGGTCTTCACGATGCCGTGGAATCGAGTATCGTCGACCTGTTCGACACCATGCTCGGGCTTCCGATTCGCCCCAGCAGCGTATTGCCGTTCAGCGCCAGCGAGACCAGCAGCTACACAGGTGTGGTTGCCTTCGATGGTGCATGGAGCGGCATGATCACGGTGCAGATGACGCCGAGCATCGCCAGGGCGTGCGCGCTGACCCTGATGAATGTACGCGGCGAGGATTTGACGTACGACGATATCGTCGTCGTCGTCGGCGAGATCGCCAATATGATCGGTGGAAATCTCAAATCGGTCCTCGTTGCACCGGCCACCCTGAGTCTACCGTGGGTGGTCGACGGAAAGGAGTTCCGCATCGGGATGCCTGATCGGCAGGAACTCGCGCTGTGTGCGTTCGAGTGTGTGGGTTCGCAGGTGCACGTCGGTGTCTTTCGGCGCGACGTGCGCGTGCTCGCGGCGTAAGCAGTGGAAGAGCGCCGTCTTCCATAGACCGTTCAATTTCAGTTTCGGTGCCACCTGATGTCCTCTCACGACGATGTGTTGCGTGACCCCAATCGCCTCGCTGCTCTCACGCACAGCGGCCTGCTCGCGGAGCGGGTACCGGATCAAGCACTGGACCGCCTTACACGGCTCGCCTCCAGTCTTCTCGGCACGCCCATGATACTCTTGTCGCTCCTGACCGATGAGCATCAGGTCATCACGAGCGCCCAGGGGCTCACCGGCACATTAGCGGCGCAGCGGGGGGTGCCTTTGTCGCACTCGCTCTGTCGCTACGTCGTGGGTTCCGGAAAGGAGCTCGTTCTCGACGATGCGCAGGCGCATGCGGTAGTGTGCGATCATCCCGGCGTGAGGGCACATCAGGTTCGAGCCTATGCCGGCGCCCCCATCACCCTCTCCGACGGTCGGACGCTGGGATCGTTCTGCGCGGTAGACACGGAGCCGCGGGTGTGGTCGAATGCCGAGATCGCAGCGTTACGCGACCTCGCTTCCATTGCGAGTGCAGAAATTGAGGCGCGCGTGAACGCCGGTGAAGCGACCGTCGCTCGCCGAGATGCAGGTCTCGCGGAAGAGCGATTTCGCGCAACGTTTGAGCAGGCGGCGGTCGGCATTGCGCACGTCGGGCTGGACGGCCGCTGGCTGCACGTCAATCGCCGACTCTGCGAGACTCTCGGCTATGCGTACCACGAACTACAGACGCGCACTGCGCGAGACTTCGATCACGACGCTGACGAGTCGGAGGAGGCTACGCAGATCTCGGGTCTGCTCACCGGCGTGGTGATGTGGTACCAGCGTGAGAAGTGCTATCGGCATCGCGATGGGCACGCCGTCTGGGGCCTGCTCACGGTTTCGCTCGTACGCGACGACGCGGGTGAGCCGGCTTACTTCATCGAAGTGATCGAAGACATCAGCGCACGGAGGCAGGCGGCCGCCGCACTCGAAGCGAGCGAGGCCGGCCTGCGTGCATCGCAGGCTGAGGTACTGGCGCGACTCGCGCGCGCCGGGGAGGTCCGCGACGATGAGACCGGTCTGCATACGCGCCGCGTCGGTGAGCTCTCCGCGCTCATCGCACACGAGCTCGGATGGGCACCTGCCGAGGTCGAGCTCATCCGCCAAGCCGCTCCGCTCCACGACGTCGGCAAGATCGGAGTTCCGGACGCTATTCTCCTCAAGGAGGGCCCGTTGACTGCGAAGGAACGCGAGCAGATGCAAGCCCACGCCGCGCTCGGAGCCGCGCTCCTGTCCGGTGGCAACGCGCCCGTCGTTCGTCTCGCCGAACAGATCGCCCATGCGCATCACGAGCGTTGGGACGGCACCGGTTATCCGCGCCAACTCGCCGGGACGGAGATCCCGTTGGGTGCACGGATAGTCGCGGTCGCGGATGCCTACGATGCGCTCGCGAATGCACGACCGTACCGGCCCGCATGGCCAGTCGATCGCGCGCTCGCCTTCTTACGCGAGGGTGCCGGCTCACACTTCGACCCGACCGTGGTCGCCGCGTTCATGCGTGTGCAGGCGAACGATCTCGCACGGCGACCTGCCTCGACGGAGTTGAACCCATCGGAAGACTTTATTTTTCCTCTAGTCGCATCACGCGACGCGGCGCAGATGGATGTTGCGGGGGATAGCACGGAATTCGTCGCCTTCGCAGCGATTGCCATGCACTCACGTGCGAGTTAGTCGGTGAGCGCGTCACGACAGACGGCACGGCGCTGCGGCGGTCGGTTGATTCGCTCGCGGTACGGCGACGATCGGCTCGCTTTTCGGAATTGCCGACTGATGCGTAACCGAAGAGCCGGGTACGGGGCGCCCAAGCATCTCGTCTCCGCGTCGGCGACCGAGTTTCTACGCGGCAACGCGCGCTCCGATAGCGTTTCCGCCGCCGGCCGAGCGATCCCATGACTTATCTCGCGCACCTGTTATACACGAGCCACTCAACCCAGCGCGTCACGACGGATGATTTGCGCACGCTGACCGCAGAAAGTGCAGCACGAAATCATTCCGTGGCCGTAACCGGCATGCTGCTCTACAGCGCTGGCACATTTCTGCAGTTGCTGGAAGGGCGCGCCCGTATCCTGGATGCACTGATGAAGCGTATCGCGATCGACCCGCGGCACACCGACGTGCGCGTGCTGATCCATGCACCGGCACCGCAGCGCCTCTTTCCGCGCTGGTATATGGGGGCGCTTGACCTCGACACGGCGGGCACCGCGGACGATCGGGCCCGCGTGTCGGCCGCGCTCAGTGAGGGGCTCGGGCAAGTCGAAGCGGGACAGCGCGCCCTGACCGTGTTGCGCGAATTTCGGCGCCTCCTACCGGCACGTCACGGCTGACGCACGCCCGTCACTCGCGACATCTAAGTCTCGCGCTCGATTGCAGGACCCATTGCGTGCTCATGCCGCCCGACTGTTCCGGGCTTTCCGTTTACCATCGCGCTGGTCGCGATGCTGCAGACCCCTGATGCCAAGAAGTAGCCTCGTTCCACTGCTCGCCGCCGCAGCGGTGAGCCCCCCCCTCGATCCGGCGGTCGCCGGTGACGCGAATAATGCCGAAGCCCTCAGTGCCGATGAGCCGTTCACGCGGCGCGGCGGTGCGCTGGAGCGCGCGCACAGCCGACTCCATCGACAGCGTGCTGCACTTGCTGCACTCGCGCGGAGCAGCCGACTTGAAAGTGGCGACCTGGCGCTGGCCGGCGCGGAGATCACCGAGACGGCCGCTCGGACGCTCTCGGTTGCGCGGGCCAGCGTGTGGATGTCCGCCGACGAGCGCGACGGCATCCGTTGTGCCGACCTGTTCGATGCGCTGACGGGAGTACATTCGCACGGCATGGTATTGCCGCGAGCCGGCCTGTCGAAGTACTTCACGGCGATGGAAACGGAGCGGATCGTCGCGGCGCATTGCGCTCAAGCCGATCCGCGCACGGCGGAGTTCGCCGATTCGTACCTTATTCCCCTCGGCATCACATCGATGCTCGACGCGCCCGTGTGGGCGAATGGCGTGCTGACGGGCGTCGTGTGCCTCGAACACATCGGGGGCCCTCGCGAGTGGACCGACGACGAACAGTCCTTCGCGGGGTCGGTCGCCGACTTGCTGTCACGGGCCCTTGCCGCGCGCGAACGCGTCCAGGCAAAGGCTGCGCTGCTGCGCAGCGAGGAGCGCTTTCGTTCGATGATCGAGCGTGCTGCCGACGTCGTGACCATCCTGAGCGGCGACGGCACGATCAGCTACGAGAGCCCGTCCGTCGCACGGGTGCTTGGATACGCGCATCAGCAGCTCGTGGGCGCGTCGCTCTTTGACTACGTGCATCCCGATGACCGCACGAGCGTCAAGCGTGCACTGGAGCAAGTGATGTCGGTTCCGAACATGGGCGTGACGATCGAGTTTCGCTTTCGCCATGCCGACGGTTCCTGGCGAGTCCTTGAGTCACTCGGCACGAATCTGGTCAATAATCCAGCCATCAACGGAATTATCGCGAATTCGCGCGACGTGACCGATCGACGCGCTGTGGAGGCAGAGCTCGAACGGCAGCGTCGGGAGTTGGCGCGATCGAATCAGGAGCTCGAGCAGTTCGCGTATGTGGCGTCGCATGACCTTCAGGAGCCGCTGCGAAAGATTCAGGCATTTGGTGACCGTCTGCTCGAAGACTACGACGCGGCATTGGCCGGACCTGGCCAACACTATCTGTCTCGCATGCGCGATGCTGCACGCCGTATGCAGGATCTCATCTCGGATCTCTTGTCGTTTTCACGCGTCGCCACCAAGCCCAATCCATTACGGCCGGTTGACCTCAACGAGATCGCGGAGGACGTCCGGCGCGATTTGGACGTCCTGATGCAGCAGCCAGGCGCACGGCTCTCGCTCGATCTGCCGGTGGTCATGCTGGCTGACCAGATGCAGTGCCGCCAGCTCCTGCAGAATCTCATCGGCAACGCGCTGAAGTTTCATCGCGAAGGCATTCCGCCGATGGTCGACGTCCGGGCCCGGCTAGAGGACGGCACGGACACCAGGGGGTTGCCGACCGGACGCTGGTGCCGCATCGCGGTGGAGGATAACGGCATCGGCTTCGACGAGAAATTTCTCGACCGGATCTTCAATCCGTTTCAGCGCCTGCATGGCCGCGGAGTGTTCGACGGCACGGGCATGGGACTCGCTATCTGCCGCAAGATCGTGGAACGGCACGGAGGCAACATCACGGCAACAAGCACGGTGGGCGTCGGGACGACGTTCATCGTGCGGCTGCCCGTTCACGACAGCGGACAGGGAGCGACGGCGTGAATCCCACCTTTCGACCTACCGTCATCCTGATGGCTGAGGATGACGCAGATGACCGGCAGTTGGCGCGGGATGCGTTCGAGCGGAGTCGAGTCGCCAATCTGTTGCAGTTCGTCGAGGACGGGGAAGAGTTGCTCGAGTATCTGCATGGTCGTGGACGATACGCCGAGCATGGCTCCGCGCCGAGGCCCGGCCTCATCCTCCTCGACCTTAATATGCCGCGCAAGGACGGACGCGAAGCGCTGCGCGAGATTAAGGCCGATCCGGCGCTGCGCAGCATTCCTGTCGTCGTGCTGACGACATCGAAAGACGAGGAGGACATTTTGCGGACCTACGAGCTCGGCGCCAACTCGTTCATCATGAAACCGGTGTCGTTCAATGGGTTGGTGGGCGTGATGCAGGTCTTGGATCGCTACTGGTTCCAGATGGTCGAACTTCCCACCAGGGCGGGGTCGCGTGCTGGTTACTGAGGCTCCGGAGGTCGTCTCGAACGACGGTGAGGACGTCCATCGGCCCATTCGGGTTCTCCTCATTGAAGATGATATCGACGACTTTTTGCTCACGTGGACGCTGCTCGACCGTGTGCCGGGCGCCTTGTTCTCGCTCGAGTGGACCGATAGCTACGAAACTGGATTAGCGGCGCTCCGTCGTGAGGCACATGACGTCTGCCTGCTCGATTGCCAGCTTGGCGCCCGCACCGGCCTCGAGCTTCTCACCGCCGCCGCCGAGTTTGGATGTCGCACTCCCATCCTGCTCCTCACCGGTGTCGAAGACCGGGACACCGATCTCGCGGCCCTGCGGGCGGGCGCAGCCGAGTACCTCGTGAAGCAGGAGATCACGGGTCCTGTACTGGAGCGGGCGCTGCGCTACGCACGGCAGCGGGCCGCACTGCTCGAGGAAATTCGGCGCCTCTCGGTGACGGACGAACTCACCGGCCTCAAGAACCGACGGGGGTTTCACCTCCTCGGCTCGCAGCGAATTCGCGAGTACCCGGCCGACACCCAGGTGCTGTTGATGTATGCGGATCTTGACGGGCTCAAGTCGATCAATGACCAATTCGGTCACGAGGCAGGGGATCGCGCGATCCAGGCAGTCGGCAGCGTACTCAGCCGCGCGTTTCGTGCGTCGGACGTGATCGCGCGTCTGGGCGGCGACGAGTTTGTCGTTCTGGCAGTCGACGTGCCGTTGCACGCCGAACGGGATATCGCCTGGCGTATCCGGCATCATCTAGCTGCGCAAAATCTCGCTTGGACGCCAGCGTTTGAACTGTCGATCAGTTTTGGCTTTGTGCGGCACGTCTTGTCGTCGACTCTTTCACTGACGGAGCTGGTCGCCGAGGCCGACGCGCGAATGTATGAAGAGAAGTCGGCACGGCGTCGGCAGCGAGAGGTCGCGCGAGCGCCGGTCCCGCAGCCGAGTGAAAGCGCCGCCTAGCACCACCGGCGTTCCGGGCAGGCCATCGTGGGAACGTTACCGCTCGGACGCGAGCGCAGGCAGACCACTCGCGAGAATCGTTCAAAATGCGGCAACGACGGCTGGATCGAAGTGCCGTCCCATCCGGCGTGCGGAAGTCGCGCTTGAGGAAAATCGAATCCGGGATGCCGACCTTTCCGACGTCGTGCAGCTGATCCGCGAAGCGGCTCCGCTATAAGCCCTCCAAGCACCGGCCCCCTGTTGGGGGCCGGTTTGCTGAGGTGGGCTCGGTGCGTCCGGGAAACACCCCGTATCCGTCGCCGTCGCAACGCGTGTACTGAGCAGACTCTTGTCGCTCGCGAAGTCCGGAGGCGCCCGCCCGAATGGACGCGATCGCGCGATCCGATCGATCGCGATAGCCCGGCACCCTTCATGACTGCTACCCCACCTCTGCAGACCCGGCAATGGCCTGCGCTCGGCTCGCACAGTTCAACGAGGTGATCCGGCACCTCCCCGAGAGTCGGACTGCCATTCCGTCGCCGGATGGCACCAATGCCGATATCGATCGTCTGGACGAGTACCTTCTCAATCTGGCCAACCGGATGGCCACACGGCAGAAGGCGGATGCAATCGTAGCCGCCTTCAGTCAGCAGGCGGTGCAGGGTCTTTATGTCGAGGACATCCTCGATCACGGGTCGCGATCGAAAAGGGTAGGGTTTTGCCGCGAAACTCGCCGACACCTCACTGGCGTCGGTGATGGAATCGGGTCGTCCTCGTATTCTCAACGACCTCTCGGATTCCACCGCTGATCATCCAGTGTCACCCGCGACTGAGTTGCTCCTCAAGGAAGGGGTGCGAAGTAGCCTGACGTGCCCCCTGATCGCGTTGGGTCAGCCGGTCGGAATACTTTTTTCAGCAGTTGCACACCGTCTCAGTATGCAACGATCCACACGGAGATCTTCCTGCAACTGGCCGGAATCATCTCGGTCGCGATCGAAAAGGGTGTGCTCTATGAGCGGCTTTCGTCAGCCAACGAAGCGCTGCGAGCAGCGCGCGATGCACTCGCCATCGAAGCCACGAACGACGCCCTGACCGGGATCAAGAATCGCCGTGCCATCATGCGCAGAGCGGGCGAGATGCAACAACCCTGACGGCGCCACGTTCGCGAGGCTGCCCTCATCCTCATCGACATCGATCATTTCAAGGCCGTCAACGACACGCTTGGTCATTCCGCTGGAGACGAAGTGCTTCGCGAGGTGGCCCGACGAATCGCAGCCGTACTGCGCGCAGGTGACGAAGTCGGTCGCTACGGTGGTGAAGAATTTCTGGTGTGTCTGGACGAGGTCTCGCACGAGGGTCTTCAGATCACTGCTACCCGCATTCTTCAGTCGATCCGCGAGCACCCGATCATCATCGCCAATCAGCCCATTCGCGTGACCGAGAGCGCGGGTCTTGCGCACAGCGCTGACTTCGGACGTGTCAATCTGGAAAGGATGATCGATCAGGCCGATCGAGGCTTGTATGAGGCCAGGGAGAAGGGCCGCGACCGGTATCGTGAGGTGTCGCCGGATGAATCCGTGCGTGCACTGGAGTATGGGCCGTAGTTCACGCCGCATTGTGCGAACAGGTCGCCGCGCTCCGTGGTCGATTTGCTCGGCGCTGCCGCGAAAGCTCGGCTCGGCTCCGCGAGAGCGGCCACGTCAAATAGCTCGTACACGCCCGTGGCTTCCAGTACGATCAACGGCGGACGGCTCTCGGCGATGCGCTGCGCCAGCGTACGTACGCCCGGTTCGTCGTTCTCCACAGTGAATCGCTCTGCACTCGGCAGCGCGCTGATCACCAGTTCCGCTTTCGCCACATCGTGGGTGGCCCCCGGCTATTCTGCGCCGCGGCACCCGTGCACATCACGGGGCCACGGTAAGGCAAGTGCATTCCGGTCATCCGCGCTGGTAGGCTGATCGCCAGCGGTACGACGTATCACGTCGCCGTCGCTCGCACGCTCGTCAGCAACTCGATGAGCTGATTGATCTCGACGGGCTTCACGAGGTGATGATTGAATCCGGCGTCCGCACTCTGTGTGCGGTTCTGCTCCTGACCCAATCCGGTCAGCGCGATCAGCAGCACGTCGCTTCCCCACGCGTGGTCACGGATACGTCTCGCGGCGTCGTATCCGTTCAAGGTCGGCATGCTGATGTCGAGCAGGATGACGTTGGGGCGGAACGCCTCGGCGGTCTGCACCGCCTGCAGGCCATCGTTGGCGGTGCGCACGTTGTGCCCGAGCAGCCCGAGTACGCGTGCGAGCGTCTCGACGGCATCCACATTGTCGTCCGCGACCAGGATGCGGAGGCTGCTGGACGTGGTCACCGGCGGTTCCACGGTCATCGACAACGCGTGTCGGTCGCCCAGAGGCAGCACCGGCAATCGCATCACGAACTCGCTGCCACGACCTTCACCCTCGCTGCGCGCCTCGATGGTGCCGCCGTGCAATTCGACCAATCGCTTCACCAGTGACAATCCGATGCCGAGCCCACCCGTCGTCCGCTCCAGCGACCGGTCCACCTGGGTGAACATGTCGAAGACCTTGTCGAGCATGGCGGCAGGGATGCCGGTGCCGTCGTCCGCCACGGATACCACGGCCATGTCGTCTTCACGGACGACGGACAGACGCACGTGCCCCCCTCGTTGCATGTACTTCGCGCTGTTGTTGAGCAGGTTGGAAAGCGCTTGCGCCAGACGCGTGGTGTCGCCGTACAGCCAGATCGGCTCATCCGGCAGGGTGGCCGTGAGCTCGTGCGCCGCCTCGTCGATGATGTGACGGCTCGCCTCCAGCGCCGCGTCGATCACGGCCCGTATCTCGACTGTGTCTCTACGAAGCTCTAGCTTGTCGCTCGTGATGCGGCTGATGTCGAGAAGATCATCGACCAGCCGGACCAGCTGAGTAACCTGTCGCTCCATGATCGCCCGGGTCTGATCAATGGTCCCGTCCGGGGCGATCATCCGGATCACCTGAAGGCCATTACGGATCGGAGCCAGGGGATTGCGCAACTCGTGCGCCAGCGTCGCCAGGAACTCGTCCTTCCGCCGGTCGGCATCCCGCAACGCGGACTCGGCGTTCTTGTACTCGGTCACGTCGATGCACGACCCGATGTACCCATCGAACATACCGTCGGTGCCGTATCGCGGCACGCCATGGTCGATCAGCCAACGATACTCACCATCGTGCCGCTGGAGCCGGTACTCCATTGAGAACGGCACGCGCGCGTCGAAGGCTGACGTGTAGACGCGAAGGCAGAGGTCGACGTCATCCGGGTGAACTCTTTCCACCCATCCGTTGCCGACTTCGTGTGCCATCGACCGGCCCGTGAAGGCCAGCCACGGCTGGTTGAACCAGTTGCACAGCTTGTCCGTGCCGCTCAGCCAGATCAGCACCGGGGCCGCGTCGGCCACCACGCGGAAGCGCTGCTCGCTCTCGCGCAAGGCGGCGTCGAACCGCTTCTGGTCCGTGACGTCCATGGTCACGCCGTCGAAGCGCAGTGGCGTACCGTCCGGCGCGTAGAATGTCCGCCCGATGGCGCGAAGCCACGTGATGACGCCGGTCGTCGGGTGCACGGTGCGGTAGTCGATCTTGTAGGGAGTGTGTCTCTCGATGGACTGTGCGATGGCGAGGCGTGTCGGCTCGCGGTCGTCCGGATGGAGTCGGTCGTAGAACGTGTGGATCGTAACGGTCGCGTCGGGCGGCAAATGGAAATGCGCCTTCACCAAGTCGTCCCATTCGAGGACGTCGAACGGCAGGTCGCAGTACCAGAACCCGACGCCGCTGCTTTGCCGCACGAACGCCGCACGCTCCTCGCTCCGTCGCAGCGCGGCCTCTGCGCGCACCCGTTCGACCGACGCCCATGTCCGCTCCGCCGTCTCCTCGATGGTCGCGATCTCCGTCGCCGTCCACATCCGCACGTCGGCCGAGTGGACTACGAGGCCGGCGACGAAGACGCCGTTCTTCACCAGCGGCACGGCAGCCCAGGAGCGGACGCCGAGCGCAGCGTACGCCTCCTTTTCGGAGCGTGAGCGGGAAGGCACGGCGTCCACATCCGTTTCCACCATCGTGCGTCCGGCGTAGAACGCGGCGAGTTGATCCAGTCCGAACGACGCGATGGCGTGGCGACCGGCGATTGACGGCACCGCGTCCGCGTGATCCTGCTCGATCACGAAGTCGTCGCCCGCGACCTCGAAGTACGCGCATCGTTTTGCACCGAGCCACTCACAGAGCGACCGGCTGGCCGACGCCTGCACGACGGACGGCTCGGACAGCGGCCGTAAGGTGTCGGCGAGCGTGGCCAGAAACAGCTGGCGGCCCTGATTCTCGTGCTGCTCCGTGACGTCACGGGAGGTACAGGCCACGGTCGTGACCTCGCCATTCGCCCCGAGCACGGGCACGAAGACGTATTCGTACTCTCGTCGCCCGCTCGTCCCGGCGAGCGACACTACGCCGCGGATCGGCTGCCGCGTGGCGCTGACCTGATCGATCGCTTGTTCATGTCTCGGCGCGCGCGACGGCCCATACCCGATCTCGAGCAGCGTCTTCCCGATCACGTCGTCGCGGACGCGCCCCCACATCCTGAGCTGCGCCTCATTCGCGTAGAGCACGCGGTGGTCGAGGCTGAACACGGATACGAGATCGAGGGTGCTGTTGAGGATTGTCTCGTACTCCTGCCGCTTCCCCTCCGCGTCGGCGGCAAGCACGCTGATGCGCCGCTCGGCCCGCTTTTGTTCGGTGATGTCGAGGAATGTGAACACCACGCCGGCGATGTGATCATCCGCCGTGAGGTACGGTAGCGCACGTGCGACGAACCATCGCTCGCCGGCGCTGACCTCGCGCTGCGTGGGCTGCAGCTGCCGCAACGCCTGCTCCGCATCCGCCACCAGCTCCGGATACGCAAGTTCCCGGTTCAGGTCGGCAAGCGGGCGGCCGACATCGGAGGCGATGATGCTGAAGAGTGCCTTGGCCGACGGGGTGAAGCGCGTGATCCGCAACTCGCGATCCAAGAACACCGTCGCGATCTGTGTCGCCGCGATGATATCCATCTCGTCGACCGGAGACCCATCGCGCTCATGCGCGTCAGACGCCGGGCTCTCCGTGTTCGTCATGAGATAAAGGCGGTGATGGCAGTGTGGAAATCTTGCAGCGGGCAATTCTACGGCCTGCCTTTGTTCGAGCGCTAGTCTGGACCGATGTTCAGGCGAGCTCGAGTTCGCCGTCTTCGTCGCCCATCCAGTACGCGACCTTCGTCGGCGTCACCTTGATCAGCACCACATCGTCGCTGTCGGGTCCGTCGGTGAACCAGCGTTCGAGCTCCTTCTGCCACAGCTCGCGCTTCTTCGCGGCGTCGCGTACGATATGCGCCGTGCCCGACATCGCGATGAAGGTGAAGTCCTCCACCTGTGCGTAGTTCAGCACCACCTCGGGTGTCGCCTCGATGTCGGCGACTTTGCGCGTCGCCGCCCCGCTGAAGAACCACACGTCGCCGTCGAACTCCACCTCGCCGTTGTTCGACATCGGACGCGAGCGCAGGGCACCGTGTAAGTCCTGCGTGGTCATCAGGCAGAAGTCGAGGTCCCGCATCATGTCGGCTACCTGCGTGATCATCGCCTGCCGTTCGTCGCTCATGTGTCGTGCTCCATGCAGTGCGTTGTGCGCCAGGCTTTGCGGCCGGCATTCGGCCGTGTGTGGTCGACGCGCACACCACGCTCTTCAAGTTCCGTGCTCGATAAAGGCCGCGTGGCCATGTCCGAAGCCCAGCGGAAGCGCGTCGATTCCAGTTTGTGGGAAACACAGCGCCGTCACACTGGCGGCAACATATTTGCGATTCCGAATGCATAAGTCCTATATGGATGTCCAAGGCGAGTCGCTGTTCGGGCGATATCCCTCAGGAAAGTCAAACGCGAAATGGGTCGAGGGAGCGCATAGTGATTGGCGCGGAGCACGGGTCGATGAACGAAGCATTATCAGCAAAATCACTGCGTCGGATGCGCGCCTGGTGGATCGACGCCGCGACCGCCGCGGGTGCTGTTGCTGTCGCTACCATGGTGCGATTCGCTGTCGATCCCGTCTTGGAAAGCAACTACCCGTACCTCACGTACTTTGGGGCCGTTGCGCTGGTTGCTTGGCTTGGACGCACGGCGTCCGCCGTGCTCACACTCGCTGTGGGTGCAGTACTCTCCACAACGCTATTCGCTCCGCAGGATGCCAGCAGGTGGCTGGGAACGGGGCTGTTTCTCATGTCGGCCTCCGTGATCGTGGCGATGAGTCACGCGCTGCGACGCGAACGCGTACGCTGCGAAGACCTGCTTGATCAATCCGTCCAACGCGAAGACGAGATGCGGCGACTCGCGGTGGCCGAGACGGAGCAGCGCGAGAAACTGAGCACCACGCTCGCCAGTATTGGCGATGCCGTCGTCACGACCGATGCCGAGGGCCGCGTCACGCTGCTGAACGCCGTCGCCGAGCACTTGACCGGTTGGACGAACGCGGAAGCCGCCGGCGTGCCGCTTTCGCGGGTCTTCCAGATCGTCAATGAGGAGACTCGTCTGCCGGTCGAAAGCCCGGCGATGAGAGCGCTGAATGAGGGGGTTGTTGTTGGCCTCGCGAATCACACGGTGTTGATCGCCAAGGATGGTACGGAGCGACCGATCGACGACAGCGCGGCACCGATCCGCGGTAAGGACGGCGCGATCGTTGGCTGCGTGCTGGTGTTCCGGGACATCTCCGAACGACACGCGATCGAGGCTGCGCGCCGCGACGCGCAGGAACAGATCGCGGCCACACTAGAAAGCGTAACCGATGGCTTCATTCGCTATGACCGCGCGTGGAGAATGGTATATGTCAACGCCGAGGCCGAACGCATCAACCGACTCGATCGTACGCAGATGCTTGGCGGCATACTCTGGGAGTTGTTCCCCGCAGTGGTCGGCACGACGTTGGACCGTGAGCTTCGGCGAGCCATGGAGGAGCGCGTCACCGTCGAATTCGAGAACCGCTACGAGCCGTGGGGACGGTGGTATGCGCTGAAAGCGTACCCGATGCCCGACGGCGGGATCACGACGTTCATTCGCGACATCACCGAGCAGAAGGCGCAGCGAGATGCGCTGGAGGCAAGCGAGACTCGATTTCGCGAACTCGCCGACGCCATGCCGCAGATCGTCTACACGAACGGCGCGGACGGACGGGTCGACTTCGCCAATCGCCAATGGCTGGAGTACACCGGACAAGCCGACGCGCAAACGGCGGATCTATCGTCCGTGGTGCATCCCGACGATCTGACCGACATGCTGCGGCACTGGGATTCGGCGAAGAGCACCGGAACGGCGCTGCAGGCGGAATTCCGGCTGCAGCGGGCGGCGGACGGTGAGTACCGCTGGTTTCTCACACGAAGCGTGCCGGTGCGCGATGCATCGGGTCAGATCGTCAAGTGGTTCGGTACGTCGACCGACATCCACGACCAGAAGCGCGTCGAGCAGCAACTCGCGGAGAGCGAGGCGCGCTACCGCGCCATCGGCGAGTCCATCGACTTCGGTGTGTGGGTGTGCGACGCCACCGGCCGGAACACGTATGCGAGCGAGTCGTTCCTTCGCATGGTCGGACTGACCCAGCAGCAGTGCTCCGACTTCGGCTGGGGAGACGTGTTGCACCCCGACGACGCCGCGGAGACCATTGCCGCGTGGCAGACGTGTGTGCAAACGCAGGGCACGTGGGACCGCGTGCACCGGTTCCGCGGCGCGGACGGCCGTTGGTATTCGGTGTTGGCCAGAGGCGTCCCCTTGAGGAGTGCAGACGGCGACGTGCTGGGTTGGGCCGGGATCAACCTCGACGTCACCCGCATGCTGCAAACCGAGCACGAGGTGGAGCGACTTGCCGCCGAGTCGGAACAGCAGCGCCGATTGTACGAGACCGTGCTCACGAACACGCCCGACTTCGTCTACGTGTTCAGTCTCGATCACAAGGTGGTCTATGCCAACGACGCCCTGATTCAGATGTGGGGGAGAGGGCGAGAGGGGGCGATCGGCAAGACCTTTCTCGAGATCGGGTACGAGTCATGGCACGCGGACATGCACCACCGCGAGATCGATCAGGTGCGCGCCACGCGACAGCCAATTCGCGGCGAGGTCCCGTTCAACGGAACGCACGGACGTCGGCAATACGAGTACATCTTCGTCCCCGTCCTCGATGCGGATGGCGAAGTGGAAGCGGTGGCGGGCACCACGCGCGACATTACCGATCGCTTGCAGGCGGAGCAACGGCTCAGGGAGAGCGAGGACCGGCAAACGTTCCTCGTGAATCTGGCCGACGCGCTGCGGCCATTGGCCGACCCCGCGGCCGTACAGTCAGAGGCCGCCAGAGTGCTGGGAGAGCGGCTGGGTGCGAACCGCGTGGCGTATTTCGAGATCCGCGGCGAGCACTACGTGATTGAGCGGGACTATACGGCCGATGTGGCGACACTTGCTGGTACCTATCCGGTATCGTCATTCGGCCCGACGCTGCACGACACCTTGCTGACAGGCCACACCGTCGTCGAGACGGACGCGACCATCGCGCCGGGGCGGTCGGCCGATGAGCGGGCCGCGTTCGCGGCGATACAGGTGCGAGGCCATGTGGACGTGCCGCTGGTCAAAGGCGGCCGGTTCGTGGCCGGGATGGCAGTTCAAATGGTGGAGGCGCGCGAGTGGACCGCGCAGGAGGTCGCCATCATCGAGGACACCGCCGAAAGGACGTGGGCTGCCGTCGAACGAGCACGGGTCGAAGTGGCGTTACGCGAGAGTGAGCAGCGATTCCGCACCCTGTTCAGCACGATGGACGAAGGATTCTGCGTCGTTGAGATGGTGTTTGATCAGGACGGCCGAGCGATCGATTACCGCATCGAGGTGATGAACGCGGCGTTCGAGAAGCACACCGGCATGAGCGGATTGGTGGGCAAGTCGGTGCGGGAAGCACTACCGACGCTCGAGGAGTTTTGGTACGAGACGTACGGAAGGGTGGCGACAACCGGCATTCCAGCCGAGTTCGTTCACAATGCAGCACCCATGGACGGCCGATGGTTCGACGTGTCCGCGTTCAGGCTTGGCGGGCCCGGGAGCAACAAGGTTGCTATCCTCTTCAACGACATCAGTCGCCGCAAGTTGGCGGAGGCCGAGCGTGAAGCGCTGGTGCATCAGCTGAAAGATCGGGACAAGCGGAAGGACGAGTTTCTGGCCACCTTGGCTCACGAACTCCGGAATCCACTGGCGCCGCTATACAATGGCCTGCAGGTGATCCGATTGGCGGGCGCTGAGGGTCTCGTCGAGCAGGCGCGTTCGATGATGGAGCGCCAGTTGACGCAAATGACCCGCCTGGTGGATGACCTGCTGGATGTGAGCCGAGTGACGACGGGGATGCTGGAACTCCGTCGTGAGCGGCTCGAGCTGCGGACCGTGATCGCTGCCGCTCTGGAGACGAGTCGGCCTCTCATAGACCAGGGAGCACACTATCTGGTCGTGGATCTGCCAGATGAGCCAGTGTTCGTGGACGGCGATCCCGTGCGCCTCGCGCAGATTGTGTCCAACCTGCTCACGAACTCCGCTAAATACACCAATCGCGGTGGGCACATCCGATTGTCCGTTGCGCGCGACAATCAGATGGGCATCGTATCCGTGGCGGACGACGGGATCGGTATTCCGGAGGATATGCTCGACGCCGTGTTTGGCATGTTCACGCAAGTCGATCGTACGCTCGAAAAGACGACCGGTGGGCTCGGTATCGGGTTGGCGTTGGTGAAGGGGTTGGTTGAAATGCATGGCGGCAGTATCGAAGCCCGAAGCGCGGGGGAAGGCCACGGCAGCGAGTTCGTGGTGCGCCTGCCCTTGGCCAAAGCGGCGTCGGCTGAAACGGTACCGCGGCGCGAGGTAGCGCACATGGTCGACCCTCGCCGAATCCTGGTCGTGGACGATAACGTCGACTCGGCCGACTCACTCGGACAAGTCCTCAGGCTGATGGGTCACGAGGTTCGTACCGCGTACGACGGGGAGGAGGGCATTCGGGCAGCTGAAGAGTTCCGACCCAGCGTCGTGCTGTGCGACATCGCGATGCCGAAGGTGAACGGATACGATACGGCCCGCCACATCCGCGCTGAGCCGTGGGGTAAACACATTGTGCTGGTCGCACTCAGCGGGTGGAGTCAGGATAACAACCTGCAGCGGAGCGCGACCGCCGGATTCGATCATCATCTGGTCAAGCCCGTCGAGGGCGACGCGCTCAATGCACTGTTGTCAGGGTTGATCTCGTCGGCTGGATGATCGTGCGCTCGGCGAACGCGCTCGAGACGGTTGCCGACGGCCCGCAACGGCAAGCTCACGTCTCGCCGCGCAAGCCCGTATAATTCGACATTCGCCAACGCCTCGATTCGTCCGCCGGCGGTTCATGCCGCGCAAAGCGAATCGTCCCTTCGCTGCTCGTGCCGACGCAGACCGTTCACCGAGGACGTACCGTGATGGAGAGTGGGGGAATGACGAGCGTGGAGGGCGGCAGCCCGGCGGTAAGCAAGCCCATCCGCCTGTTGCTTGTCGACGACCACTGCATCATGCGCGAGGGTCTTGCTGCGCTGCTCAGTCAGAAGCCTGGGCTTGAGGTCGTCGGACAGGCCTCGAATGGGGAGGAGGCGCTCGAGCTCTTCCGTACGCTTCAGCCCGACCTCGCGATCGTCGATTTGCGTATGGAGCCAATGGATGGAGCCGAGATCACGGAGGCCATGCGTGAGATGAATCCCAATGCGCGCGTCGTCCTGCTGACGACGTATGACACCGACGACGAAGTGTTTCGTGGCCTGCGTGCGGGAGCCGCGAGCTACTTGCTCAAGGACGTTGGTACCGCGCAGCTCATCGACACCATTCACGCCGTCCACGCTGGCAGAAAGGCGATTTCACCTGAGATCGCGGCGAAGCTGGCGGATCATGTCGCCTCGGATGCGCTGACCGGACGCCAACAGGAAGTGCTGCTCTGTGTCGCGCAAGGTAAGTCGAATCTGGAGATCGCCAACACGCTTTATATCAGCGAGGGTACGGTCAAAGCACATGTGAAGGCGATACTGAAGAAGCTGGAGGCGCGCGATCGCACGCAGGCCATCACCATTGCGATCAGGCGCGGTCTCGTTCGCACGTTGTGAAGCCGACAAGGCGACCGAGCTACGACCAGGGGGATGCAGGTATCCCCTAAAAGGGGTAGGCAAAGTCTGAACCGCCGGGGACGATCATTTTGGGCGAGCGCATCGTATCGTGCGGTCGTACAAGAGGCCCAACGTTTCCCCATGTTCCATCGGGTTCCTGCCATGACTGTCGCGGTCGCCTCCCAGCACGTCGACGTGGTTCTTCCCGCGCGTGAGTTCGTTGACGCGCCCGGTCGTCAGCAGCCGGAAGCATTTCACGGCATGTACGCCACCAGCCCCGTCATGCGTCGATGCTTCAGCACGGTACGCCGCGCCGGAAGCAACGACATCACGGTGCTGGTGACGGGCGAAAGTGGGACGGGAAAGGAGCTTGTCGCGCGCGCGTTGCACGAGGAAAGCGCGCGCGCGAAGAAGCCCTTCATCGCCATCAACTGTTCGGCGTTGCCGGAGCAGCTCGTGGAGAGTGAACTGTTCGGCCACGTGCGTGGCGCGTTCACGGGCGCGGTCAAAGATCACACCGGTTACTTCGAAGCGGCGCACGGCGGCACGCTCTTCCTCGACGAAATCGGCGACTTGAGTCAGGCGGCGCAGGCCAAAGTGCTCCGCGCTCTCGAGAGCGGCGAGATCTCACCCGTCGGCGGTACGCGGCGAATTCACGTCAACGTTCGTGTGATCGCGGCCACCAATCGCCCCCTCGAGCAAATGGTGGCGCAGCAGCGCTTCCGTGAAGACCTCATGTATCGGCTGAAGGTCGTTCCCTTGGAACTTCCCGCGCTGCGCGAACGGGTCGAGGACATCGCGATGCTGGCGGACCTCTTTCTTGGCCGCTTCAGTGCGCGTCACCGTCTTGCACCACGCACGCTCTCGCCGGAGGCGCTCGCCATGGTACTGGCGCACCGGTGGCCTGGCAACGTACGGGAACTCCGTAACGCGATGGAACATGCGCTCGTGATGGCCGATGGGGCGTTCATCACGCCGTACGATTTGCCGGACGGCGTACGGGCCGGCGCTCGTGGTCATTCTGAGCCGGACAACGTCGGTCGCACATCGTCCTCGGCTGGGCGCGCCACCGTTGGTCGCGTGATGTATCCGGAGCGGCGAAAGATGGCCGCGGCAGTCTAAGCGCGATCCGCCGGTTTGTCCGCTCCAATGGCGCACCGCCAGCGAGCGCCCGACTCCTCGGATGTCCACCAGGCGAGCGTGGCGTGATGTTTTGCTGCGACGCCTGACGCGTATCGCTGCCAGCGGCTCGCCCTGCCGCTGACGGGGAGCCACTGCTCCGCTGGAATGATCGCTTCGACTTCGCGGAAGTCGTCCTCGGCTCGATGCCGGATGGACAAGAGAACAGTCGGTCGCGTGACCCCCGCGTCCCGCAGCTCCTCGCAGGCGAGCAGCCATAAGACACAGAGAACATGCGCTGCTCGCGGTGAAAATTCCGTGCTCGCGATATCGGTGGCGACGCGCGTTCCGCGCGGTACGATCGCCGAGGCCAAGCGGGCCGTGAGCCGCCACCAGTCGGCGGCTGGCAGCACGCGGCCTGGCATCAGGGCATCGTCGGCATCAGGACCCTTGAGCAAGCGCGTCATGCGTGTCACGTCTCGCAGCTGCACGGCGAGTGAACCGAGTGCAGCCGTGTCCGACGGGCCGGCTCCAGTGGCCAGCGACTCAGCGCGAAGTTCGAGTGCCGCAGCGATGCCGACGGCGTCGTGCGTAATGGCCAGCATAGCGTGACGGTGTAGCCGTGCGAGTTCCGCCGACGGCGCGGCAGATACGGTGGCGAGTTCGCGCGTTCGGGGAGCCGGCATGCGGAGCAGTGACAAGCGATTGGGGTGCGTCAGGAGGAAGTCGCGCCTGCATACAATTCATCGCGACGACCATGCCGGCAAGTGGGTGCGACAGACTTTACGCCGCGGCTCTCACGAAGCAACTGCGATCTGAGACACCTTCGCCGATTCGACCTGCACCGGCAGGGCACGATACATGACCTTTTCACCTTCAGGCACTGCTAGGCAGTCGAACCTCGCCGGGGAGCGCAGCCAGTGCCGTATCAGACATCATCGATTGCCACCCGTTTACGCATTGTCGTGGCCGACGACAATCGAGACGCTGCAGAAACACTCGCGCTCTTGCTCGAGTTGCGCGGGCACGCAGTGGTTACGGTCAACGATGGTGACGCAGCCATCGCCGCGTTCACGAACGACCGGCCCGATGTCATGATCCTCGACGTCGGAATGCCGAGGCTCAGCGGTCACGAGGCCTGCAGTGCCATTCGCGCGCTGCCGGACGGCGACCGTGTCTTGATGGTTGCTCTGACGGGCTGGGGACAGACGAGCGATCGAGAGCGGTCGCGTGACGCCGGTTTCGATGCGCACTTGGTGAAGCCGGTGCCTCACGAAGTACTCCTGCACGCGATCGAACGTCGACCGGAGCAAAGTCGCTCGTGATTGCGTGATGCGCGTCGCACGCGCGTCTGATCCCTACGAGAAACGCTGCGACCCTCCTGGAGAGCAAGGCAATTGTGCTCTCGAGGACGATGGTGCGCGAAGTCGATCGGTCGCACACTGTGCGATCACCCAACATCGTCTTCGCCCCATGAACGAGGCCACTCGAATGATCAGTTCATACTGTGTTGCCCGCCGTCAATCGGCACGTTGCCCCGCGTCCTGCCATGGTTCGAACGGGAGTGCCGATGTGTGTCAATGGGCACTGGATATGGTGGGGTTCCTCGAAGCGGTGACGGTCGGTGTCGTTGCTTACGATCGTGTACTCCAGATCGCTCCGTGCCGGGAACGTTCGATGCCCGTCGCCGGGCTCGCCGTGCGTGCCGGGTCCGCGTCGGCTGCACCGACGGCGAAAGCGAGGCACTTGCGTCTCGTCTGAGCGCTCGCGCGACGTGGTTCGGAGGGGCAAGCTGGCCCGCTAGTCGTGCAACTCGATGACGGCTTCGCCGCGTAGCACGCGGTGGATGGACTCGATCAGACGATCGGCGCGCACACCCTTGCTCACAAAACCCCAGGCGCCGATGGACATCGATTGAGCGACGAGTGCCGCGGTCGGGTGACCCGTGAGGATGATCACGCGCGATTCCGGGACCTGCGCGACGATGTCGCCCAATATGCTGAGGGCGTCCATCCCATTCGGCAGGTCGATGTCGAGTACCACGATACTGGGATGCGCTCTCGCCACCGAGCCAATTGCGTCGTCGAAGTCGATCAGTCGATGAAGTTGCGTGAATCCAGGCTCCAGCATCAACCGCCGCTCCAATGCATCGACCAATGCAACATTGTCGTCGATGCACATGAGATCGAAGGGTGGATGGGCATCGAGGTGGCCAGGCGCTCCTGATTGCGGGCGAGGCATCATCGCAGCAGCGCGCCAAGCTTCGGCAGGTCGCGCGACTCCAGCCAACTGACATTGGCGCGCGCGGGCTGACCATCGCTGCTGCCGAGCACGACCACGCGGCAGCCTGCCGTCTCCAACGACCGAAGCCAGGTGGCCTGCTCGGACTGCCCGTCGAAGTGTTCCGCATCGCACAGCAATAGGTCCGCGCCTGCTGCTTCTGACGGTTCAGTTTCGCTCCACCCCCACTGCGACAGGAGCATGCGCGCTACCGCCACCTGACGAGGATCGTCCATCAGCAGGCGCACGCGAACCCCCGGCACCGACGCGGTCATATTGTCCAACGGCGCCATCTGACTCTCGGGCCCGTCCAATCCCGCCGCCAGACGCTCGAGTCGCAGCACCATGTCGCGAATAACGCCGATGTCCACTTGTGCCTTGGGCGAGAGCGGCTCCGTGGCCCGCAACACGTCGAGACGCAGCAGGATCGGCATCACGAGATTGCGGAGTTCGTGGCCGAGTCCTTCGTCCGCGATGGTCATCTGGGCAACGGTCCGCGCGCCGACGCGGTCCGACGCGTGGTCGCCCGTTGGCGGAGGCGTTGACGCAGGCGTTGGCGAGCTGGCTCGTTCCGGACGCGGCATGACGTATCCTGACGAAGGGCACGAACGAAGTTGGGACACGGCAGTCGCTCGTGACGGTCGATCGTGACGAATAACTACTACGCGCACGCCGCGGGAGAAGTTGCCGAGAGGCTCATTCTTGGCTATTCCTTTGTGGGTAGCGCGTACGGTGTGGATACGCCCGCCGGAGCCATGATCTTCTTTCGCCGCACGAGTGTCACCCCATGAGCGGCCCTCCGCCGACCGCACGCCTCGCCACGGCGCATCGAGTTCTCGTCGTCGATGACAGCTTGGACATGCTTGAGAGCATGTCGCTGGTGTTGCGTTTGCTCGGACACGAGGTGATGACGGCCTCGAGCGGCGAAGATGCGCTCGAGGTGATAGCGAATTGGCAGCCACACATCGCGCTGATCGATGTCGGCATGCCAGGAATGTCTGGGTACGAGCTCGCACGACGCGTACGCGCCGGCGCGGCGCCGCGACAGGCGGTGCTGATCGCCGTCACCGGATGGGGCCGCGACGCTGATCGTGCCCGTGCCGCGGCTGCTGGCTTCGACCGACATGTCGTGAAGCCGGTGGATCTGCCGCGACTAGAGGCCCTGCTCAGTGAATTTCCTGTCGAGCTCGCTCCGCCGGTCGCTGAATAGCGTCAGGCGGACGTACCAGCGCGGCTCATCGGAATCGCGACCACGCCGCGCGCCAGGGTGACGGTGAAGGTCGAGCCGATGCCGGGTTCGCTGGCCAACGTCAGCGTGCCGCCCATGGCTTCGCAGAAGCGGCGACTGATCGCCAGTCCGAGTCCCGTGCCTTGGGTGCGACGCGCCATGCCACCGTCTACTTGAACGAACGGTTCGAACACCAGCTCCTGTTTGTCCTGCGGTATGCCGATGCCCGAGTCGATGACGTCAATCGAGACATGCGCGGAGGAAAGCCGGGCGCCGATCTGTACGGAGCCGCCGGTATCGGTATACCGCACCGCATTCGCGACAAGGTTGACCAGTACCTGCAGCAAGCGTTCGTGGTCGGCGATCGCGCAGGCCTCCAGCACGGCTGGATGAATTCGAAACTCGATCTGCCGCTCGTCCACGAGCGTACGAACGATGGGTTCGAGACTCGCGATCACGTCGGGGAGTGGAAGCGGCTCGAGGGTCATCACCAGTTGCCCCGACTCGACCTGCGTGAGATCAAGCATGTCGTTGATGATATGCAGCAGGTGCGTCTGATTCGCCTGAATGCGGGCGAGATCCGCGCGCTGGGCGGGGTTGAGGTCGCCGCGCACACCGAGCTGCAGAATTTCGGCGTATCCGGCAATGGCGCTCAGCGGTGTGCGCAACTCATGACTCATCATCGCGAGAAAGTCCGACTTGGCGGCGTTCGCGCGCTGCGCCTCGGCGCGCGACGCATCGCTGGCCACGCGAGCGTCCGTGGCCAACTGCTCGGCGACTTGTAGTAAGTGATTCCGCGTGCGTAGCTCGGCGGCGAGCGCCTCGGATTCACGCATTCGCGTCGCGAGCAATTCATAGGAGTGACCCGTCTGCACCGCCATACGATTGAACGCGGCAGCGAGCACGCCGAACTCATTGTCTTCATTGCCATTCGCGTGAGCGCGTGGCGTGAAATCGCCGCGGGCGATCGTGAGTGCGCCGTCGGCGAGAGACATGAGCGGACGCGTCACGCGCCGGCTCACCAACCACGCACCGATGGTCCCGATGAGCAGCAGCAGTACAGCGACGACGATCATCTGTCGCAGAAATGCCATCGCGGGCTTCTGTACCGACGCTTCCGACACGACGAAGACCATGCGCCACGGCGTGCCTCGGACTGGCGATTGGTGCCCCATCAGGCGTTGACCATCCGCAGTCGTCACGCGGAACTCCGCTCCCGCGGTCGGCACGGCGAATCCCGCTGGCACGTTACGCCCTGATAGATCAATCCAGACGGGCGTGGTGTCGGTCGCCGAGGCGAGGGGAGACTGCTCGCGCGAATCCACGCCCGGCGCGTTCGTGAAGAACACGGAGAATGCGTAGCCGGTCAGTGCCCGCACTTGTTGCTCGACGGCAGGCGAGGCGATCACCCGCCGCGATTCGGCGTAAAATCCGATGCGTTCGCCGCCAGCCTGAACCGGCGTCAGCAGCCAGTAGTGGTGCTCCGCTCCATCGCGGAAGAGCGGACTCACCTGCGCTTCGTTTCGTTCTGCGGCGAGACGGGCTGTAACGTCGAGCCACGCCCGATCGGTCGCGCTTGGCGTCGAACCACGGAGCACCTGTGTCCCGCCGTCGCGGCGAAGCACGAGCTGGGTGACCTGCGTGACACTGTCGTTGGAGAGACGCCGACGCTGGAGCATCGCCGCCATGCGAGCGCTGTCGCCGGCTACGGAGCGCGCGTCGTTACCAGCGCTGGCAATTCGCGCCACGATCGAGTCTGACGCGATGGATTTGATGAAATCGAGTCGCGCTGCTCCCGATCGATTGGAGGATTCAGCGGTCTGGGCGATCACGGTGCGGAGCTGAGCGGCCGCTGCCGTGGTCGCCGTGCGTAATACGGTCGTGAAGGCAAGCAGCCCGAACGCGCCAAGTGTCAGCGCGAGGAGCACCGAGATCATCAGCGGAAGACGTCGGTCCAGTGAGCGCGCAGGACGCACGGGCGCGTCGGGCAGCGGGGCGGTCTGCGTGAACGGCACGTTCTTGTTAACCTCGCGGTTGCGGGCCGTCGGGCGGCGGCGGTGACGACCTGTCTCCGCCGAGCGCACGCTCGACGGCCGCGACGAGCTCGTCACTCGACACGGGCTTGACGAGATAGCCGGTCACGCCCGCCAGTTGGGCGCGCTGCCGTTCATCGCGGAGTGCGTGGGCCGTCAGCACCACGATTGGAATCGTCGCCGTCGTCGGATCAGACTTGAGCAGGCGCGTGGCATCCAACCCATCCATTATTGGCAGCCCGATATCCATGAGGACGAGGTCGGGGCATTCACGACGCGCGGTCGCAACGCCGCTCTCGCCGTCGGTCGATTCGAGCACCGCGTACCCGCGCGCCCGAAGCATCGTGCCATAGATGGCGCGATTGTCCTCGTTGTCCTCCACGATCAGGATCGTGCGATCTCGGCTGTCCCGCGCATTCACGCACGAAACATGAGGGCCAGGGACCAGCGCGCAATTACACCTGAGAGATAGAAGTTAGGGACGAAGCGTTCATGCCGCGCTCCGACCGCTCGCTCGCGGCCTTTCTGCTAGCGGACCGGTGGCTTCTTCTTCTTTCCCGACAGCGCGTCGAGAATCCCCTTGGCCGCCTTGTTCGCGGCGTCGCTGCCGGCGGCCTTCACCGCATCGCCGGCTGAGGGTGTTACGTCGGCGACCTGCACCGCGAACTCGCGCCCGGTGCGGATCTGCCGGCTGGGGGTGATTTCGAGCTGAACCAGCGTGGCGTTCCACGTGAACGACGTGCCGCGCTCGGCTCGCCCGGCATCAAACCGTGTCACATTGAACGTCGCGTTGCGTGATTCGCCGGGACGCAGCGCGAACTGTGGGTCGGCTGCCTGGCCCGTGACCACTCCGATACCGCTCGCGCTCACGTCGTGCGTCCCGGGGCGGCCGAAGTAGTAGCGGTTGCCGAGGTTGTCGATCGCGCCGCTCGACGTGCCCTTGTAGCCAATGATGATGGGCTCGTTCGACATGTTGCGCACACGGACATTCAAGCGAACGCCGTGATAGCGCCCGTTACCAATATCGCCGGCGCTCATCTGCACGATGTCTACGCGCACGGGTCCACTGGCGTAGCACCGCTCGACTCCCGCGCAGACATTGATCTCATCAGCCATCGCCACCTGTGCGGCGCCCGCCATCGCGGTGCTGCTCGGCGTTGACGAGGTCGCTGCTGTCGCCGCCGCCGCGTTGCCAGTGGCCATCTGCGCCGTCACGCCTTTACCGTCGAAGCCGGTAAACCGCAGCGCGTGTTCACGCCCTAGTCGCCATTGATTACCCGCAATCGGATTGATCTCGCGTAACGCAATGTCCATGGCATACGTCGTTCCCAGAATGACGTTGCGCGACGCCGGACGGAACAGGAACTCCACGCGCGCATCGGCGCGCTCGCCGGGTTGCAGCTGAAACTTCGCGTCGAAACTGTTGCTGGTGATCAATCCGATGCCGCGAACGGATTCCGGGCTGGCCACTTCGTAGCGGTTGCCTTGGTCGTCGGTCACGACGCCGGATCCCGATAGATAGCCGAGCGTCAGGGGTCGCGGTGTGCGATTCTGAATGCGGATCGTGGCGGTGATCACGCGATTCGCGCCCGATACACTCGACCGGAGATCAGAGACAACGGCCGTCAAATTCGTGGTCTCGTAGCAGCTGGCTTGGCCGGCGCATCCCGCGCTCTGCGCGCTGAGCGGTAATGCGGCGGCGATAGCGACGAACGCGGCCGCCGTGAATAGCTGATGTCGCATCGTTCAGTCCTCGAAGTCGTGACAGTAAGTAGGCAGTCGGCTAGCGCGACTGTGCGGCGATCCAAGTGGCGTCGGTCAGTTGCAGCGTCACACGAATGCGTGGGGCGGCGTTGAGGCTCCGTGACATCATGTCCTCGTCTTCGCTCCACGTGGCGGTGAGCGCATTGTGCGGGCCGCTGCGGAGGTAGGCTGTCGTGCTGTCGGTGACGGGACCCCACGCCAGCGTATAGCCAGTACGCTGCGCGGCGTCGGCTACAGGCCCGTAGCGCTGCACCAATACCTTCCGGAACGCTTCGCCGTCGATGAACGGAAAGACCCGTTCGATGCGGATCGAGCGCACGATGTCGTCGCCGTCGAGGAACGCGGTGGCACACACCGCGCCGGACTTCACGCGTCCGCGACCCGGGATCGACGAGCATCCCATCTCGTTGACGGCAATGATGCTCGTGAATCCTGCGTAGCCGCTGCCCTTGTTGGCGCGACGCTCGGTCTTACCATACAAGCGCGACGCCGAACGCTCGAACAGATCGCCGGCGGTGCCCACGCGAAGGCCGGCCACATCGGCTGCGGCGAGGTCGAATGCCGTTGGGTTATTCTGTGCCGTCGGTGACGCCGACAACGCTGGCGAGAAGAGCTCCACTTCTTGACGATCGCGCACGTGCACCTCCACCAGCTCGGCGCGAACAACGCGCGCGCCGGTCACGGCGCCAGCCGGATCACCTTGGCCCGTGACGCGGAACGTGATGTCGGTGAGTACGCCGCGCCCCTGCGCCCGCAGCGATTCGTCGAATGGTCGCGCCGCATCCTTGGACATGTTGATGAAGCGCGCCGCGTCGGCGTTGGAGAACACGACGCGATATTCCTCGCCGAAGACCTGCAGCGGCAGATACGTGCCCGGCTCGAAGAAGTGCACCGAGAAACGCTGCTGCGCGTGGTCGTACTCCGAAACGTTATCGTTCACGCGCACGCGAAATGTGGCGTCGGTCGGCAACGTGGTGAGTCGCGCGTCGAGCTGTTGTGCCCACACGCGCGCCGAGTCGGGGCGGTCGAACGCGGGCAGCTGCTGCAGCGACTTGTTGCGCGAGGTCACCGCAGCGGCGTCGAATGGCACGCGCGCCACCTTGTGCCACGTCAGCGCGACCGCCTCGTCGTCGAGCTCCGGCGGCGCCTGCCACGATGACGACCCGTCGCCGAAGGATGGGTAGCCCGCCCAGTGTGCGACGACCCGTCGCGGCCCAGCCGCCGCACCGGTGCCCGCCTGTCTCACGAGCGGCAGGGTCGCGCCACTCGGTAAGTGCAACACGAGTGCACTGTCGCTCCTGTCCAGCGCGGCACGAGCGCCGCCGGGTAGCGTCAATGACCACGTGCCATCGGGCTGCTTTGCCAGCGCGCTACGCGCGGAGCCCGCGTACGCATCGTCGCCGTCGGTAAGCAGTATGTGAGCGCCGTACACCATCGCCTCGAGCGCCGCGGCCGCGCTGGCGCGATTCTCCGGACTCGAGATCGTCCAGACGACGCCATTGTCGGGAAGTGCGGTCGCCGCGCGTCCACCGGCTGCGCCATCGCCGCGGCATCCTTCCAGAAATGAGAAAGCGAGCCCGAGCATAAGGAGCGCGTTGCGCCCGAGTGGTTGCGACCTCCCCGAACGTGGTGATAGCCTCTGCATGCGATTCGCCCGTGTCGGCGCCGTCGAGGCTGAGAGCAGCCGGAGCGCGCTGGCGCGTACACGCGTCTCCGCACCGCATTGCGTAGGATTGGCTCAAACCCCGTCATCCGGTTCGCATGACTCATTCGGACGTGCTTCGCGCCGAGCTCGACCATCTCTTCAGTGTCACCTACGAAGAGCTGCGTCGTCTGGCGTCCAGCGTGCGCCGAAGCGATCCGCGCGCGTCGATTACCCCCACGGCGCTGGTGAACGAGGCGTGGCTCAAGCTGGCCGGTTCGCCCGAGGTCGCGCACACCTCGCCCATGCATTTCAAGCGCATCGCCGCGCGCGCCATGCGGCAGGTGCTCATCGAGGCCGCGCGGCGTCGCCAGGCCGGCAAGCGCGGCGCCGACGAACTCCACGTCACCTTTGATGATGCCGTGAACGCCGTCGCGACCGATGCCGAGGGGCTGCTCGCCCTCGATGACGCACTCACGAGGTTGGCGGCGCAGGCGCCACGACAGGCGTTGCTGGTGGAGAGCCGCTTCTTCGGTGGGCTCAGCGTTCCGGACACGGCCGCCCTGCTCGACGTCAGTGAATCCACCGTACTGCGTGAGTGGCGCCTCGCTCGCGCATGGCTCGCCCGGGAACTGGCCGTCGAGGCATGAGCTGGGAGAGACTGCAGGCTGCGTTTGATGACATCATCGACGCGCTGCCATCGCAGCGCGACGCGATGGTGCGCAGCGCCGCGGCCGGCGACGCTGAATTCGAACGTGAGCTTCGCGAACTGCTTACGGCCGATGCGGTGCACCTGCCGCTCCTCGACCGCAGCAACGCCGAATGGGCATCGGCATTGCTGACTGACGCTCCCTGGCCAGCAGACGAACTGCCGCAATTCGGACCGTATCGCCTGCTCCGATTGCTCGGCGAAGGCGGTATGGGTGTCGTGTATCTGGGCGAACGCGTCGACGTGCAGCGGCAGGTCGCGGTGAAGTTGTTGCGCGACGCGTGGCTCTCGCCGGCGCGCCGAGCCCGCTTCAGCACCGAGCAGCGGGCGTTGGCGCAGTTGGATCATCCGAACATCGCGCGACTGTACGACGCTGGTACGCTTGCCAACGGCACGCCGTGGTTCGTGATGGAGTACGTCGACGGCGTGCCGTTGCGTCGCTATTGCGATGAGAACCGGTGCACGGTGGCGCAACGTCTACAGCTGTTTCGCGCGGTGTGCAGCGCCGTCCAACATGCGCACGATCAGGCGATCATTCATCGCGACATCAAGCCGTCGAACATCCTGGTCACTGCCGATGGTACGGTAAAGCTGCTCGATTTTGGCATCGCCAAGCAGCTCGGCGAAGAGCATCGTGACAGCGAGCGTACGCACACCGGGCTGCGCATGATGACGCCGGCGTACGCGGCGCCCGAGCAGGTACGCGGCGAACGCATCGGTGTGTTCACCGACGTCTACGCACTCGGTGTCGTGCTGTACGAACTGCTCGCCGAGCGACTGCCGCTCGATTTGTCGGCGCGCACGCCGGGTCAGGTCGAGGCGATGATTCTCGACACGGAACCGCTGCCGGCGTCGAAGGCGGCCCGTGCGCAGGGAGCGGCCAGTGCGAACGCCCTGAAACGCAGCGAGTGGAACGACCTCGATGTGTTGTGCCTCACCGCGATGCACAAGGATCCCGCGCGACGCTACCGCTCGGTCGATGCGCTGCTGCGCGACGTCGACCACTTCACTGCGCGCGAGCCGCTCGACGCGCACCCGGACGCGTATTCGTATCGCGCCAGCCGCTTCCTGCGCCGGCGCTGGAAGGAAACGGCGCTCGCGGCCACACTCTTCGTACTCGTGGCCGGCGCGGCCACGAGCTACACCGTGCGACTCGGCCGCGCCCGTGATGCCGCGGTGCGGGAAGCCGAGCGTCGCACTCGTTTACAGCAGTTCATGCTCGCGCTGTTCACCGGTGGCGACGAGGCTGGACCTGCCGATAGCCTGCGCGTGGTCACCCTCGTTGATCGGGGCGTGCAGGAAGCGCGTATGCTGGATGGCGACGCCGCAGGGCAGGCCGACCTCTACGCCACACTGGGTAGCGTGTACCAGAAACTCGGTCGCTTCGAGCGGGCCGACACTATGCTGCAGGCCGCGTTGACGGCGCACGATCGGGCCGGGAATCACGACGCCATGTCGCGAGCGGCCGTTTTGCTCACCCTCGGGGATTTGCGCATCGATCAGGCGCAGTACCTCGGCGCCGACAGCGCCCTCACGCAAGCGGCCGCTCTGCTTACCACGGCCGCCGTGGCGCCGGATGACAACACGGCGCTACTGGACGCGCGAATTCGCGGCACTGTGGGAAGACGACAGGAAGAGCAGGGGCTCTACGATTCGGCCACGGTTACGCTGCAGCAGGCGGTGGCTCGCTATCCCGCCAGCGATCCCGATCCCCTGGAGCGCGCGTCACTACTGGGCGAGCTGGCCAACGTCCACTTCTACGCTGGCCGCTACGCCGAGAGCGATTCACTCAATCGGCTCGTCCTCGCCGCGCAGCTCACTCGTTCGGGCGAGCGTCATCCGGCGGTGGCGGAGGTGTACATCAACCTTGGCGCCACCGAGTTCGAACGCGGGCGATTCACCGAGGCCGAGCGCTGGTACCGCAAGGCCATCGACATCGATTCGGCGTACTACGGCGTCGCGCACTTTCGAACGGCGGCGCACCTCTCGATGCTGGGGCGCGCGCTCGTGTCACAGGATCGCTACGACGATGCCACCGGCGTCTTGCGGCGAGCGCTCGCCATTCAGCAGGCAACCTTCGGCAGCGCCCATCCCCGCGTCGCCAGTGTGCTCAATGACCTCGGCAATGTGGCCCTGAAGCATCGGGCGTTCGACAGCGCCGACGCGTACTTCACCCGCATGGCGAACGTCTATGGCGCCGCGAATGGCGACGCGCATTTCACGGTGGCCGTGGCCCTGTCCAACCGCGCGACGGTCTTCAACGAGCAGCAGCAGTATGCACGTGCCGAGGCGATCTATCGCGAGGTGGTCACGCGCTTTGCGAAGGCGCAGGGCGCCGCGCACATGAACACCGGTATCGCCCGCATCAAACTCGGACGCTCGCTGGTGCGACAGAGGCGCTGGGCCGCAGGCGCCGCCGAGTCGGAAGCCGGTTATGCGATCGTGGCGCGACAGGCCGAACCCGGCGTGAGTTTCCTGCAGGCGGCGCGCAAGGACATCGCCGAAGCGCTCACGGCACTGGGGCGAACCACCGAAGCCGCCAAGTGGACCCGGGAGTGGGAGGCCAACGCGCCACCAAAGCCGTAAGCAAGGGGTTGCCGATGACCTCGGATTCGTGTTGCGGATCCTGCTTCGAAGTAAGCCCGGCGCACTCTAGGCACCGACTTTTTAGTCAGAACGCGCGTCATGGCACGGCGAATATCCGATGAGTGAGCGCGTGAGCATGCTGCCCGCGACATTAGCGTCACCTTGAGCGTCCGCGTGAAAGTAGTGGCCTTGCACGAACAGCTTGCGTGTATGTTGGCGGACCACGGGATGCAGATCTCGCGCGGCGAACAGAGCCATCTGCTCGTGTCGGACCAGTGATGCGCGTTGCTGGCTAAGACACCGACGCTGCTCGTGCGAGAAGAAAACTTCGCACCGCGACCTCGTCACTGAGGTGGATCGCACGATTGTACGCGATGTGCGCTTCAGGCGCCCGACCGGCGTGGGCAAGCAGGTGACCTCGAACGGCCCAGTACGGCTGGTAGTCGGTGATGTCGGCGTCATTCAGGCCGTTGAGCACCGTAAGTCCAATGTCCGGCCCGCGCGCTTCGCCGAGCGCGGCGGCCATCCCAACATAGGCGCCGACCGTCGGAGCGATCGCGACCAACGAGCCGTAAAACATCGCTACCGCATCCCAGCGGACGGGCGCGCCGAACAGTCGTTGCGCATGGACGCTTTGAATCGCTGCCTCGATTTGAAAGCGCCCCGGCGCAGTCAACGCGCTCGCCGTCCGTAGCGCACGCTCGGCCTCGGCGATCATCGGCGCGGACCAGAGCGAAACATCCTGCTGATCGAGCGGTACGAACGCACCCGACGACGAACGTCGCGCGGCGCGGCGCGATTCGCAAAAGAGCATCAGTGCCAGCAGGCCGTGCGCCTCGGCGTTCTCGGGCATGGTTTCGGTGAGTACGCGGGCGAGCCAAATCGCTTCTTCGGCCAGGCCGCGCCGCTTCGCATCGACGCCAAAGGCGTCATCCCACGCCGTTCCGTATGCCGCGTAGATCGCCTCCATCACCGCTTCAACGCGTTCCGGAAGTTCGCGGGCCGACGGAATATCGAACGGCACGCCGGCATCACGGATCTTCGTTTTCGCTCGGACCAGACGCTGCGACATCGCCGCCGGCGCGACGAGGAATGCCCCCGCAATGCGCGTCGCGTCGAGCCCGAGCACCGTTTGCAGCATGAGGGGCGTACGGGCGGCCTCGTCGATCGCGGGATGCGCGCAGCAGAACAGCAAACCGAGTCGCTCGTCGGGAAAGTCTCGCACGGCATCGGCCTCGCGTTGGGCATCGAGCGCGGCAAATTCGAGTGCCGGGAATGCCGCGTCGGCCGTGGCGCTTCGGCGCGACGCGTCGATCATTCGACGGCGTGCCGCCGTGAGGAGCCAGGCTTCGGGCTTTTGCGGCACGCCATCGCGCGGCCACTGATCGAGCGCCGCGAGAAAGGCGTCGCCAAGTGCGTCTTCGGCGGCGGCGAGATCGCGGGAGCGGACCGCGAGGAAGGCGACGAGACGTCCGTACGAATTGCGAGCGACCTGCTCGACGGTCTGCACGGTGTCCGTCATGGTGCGACCCGCTCCGGCACGATTCCCGGCCGACGACTTACTGCACCGACATGATCGGGCGAATCTCGACGACCGTGCCGCTGTCGACGCCCGGAACCTTCGCTGCCCACTCAAGGACCGGATCGATGCTCGTCACCTCGAGGATGAAGTAGCCGGCGAGCTGCTCCTTGGCGTCGGCGAACGGACCGTCCTGCACGACGCGCTTGCCGTTCGTGAATCGTACCGTCGTCGCCGTCGTTTTGTCTTGCAGCGCGTTTCCTTCGATCACCAGACCGCTCTCGTTGATCGACTTCGCAAAGGCGCTCCACGCCGCCCAGTACGCCGGCGCGTCGGCTGACGTTCGCTGCAAAATGTGGTGCTCGGGCTCGGCGAACAGCATCATGTACTTCATTGGAAACCCCGTGGTAAGAAAGTCTGCGGGTTCGGCCCGATGCCTCACCCGTGACTATGTCGGGCGAGGCGACGCGATTTCGACAGACGCCGGAATGTAGGGGAAATCTGCTGGTGCGGTGCTCTGGAGGCCCTTTCCATGAGCGGCGGCGCGATTCTTCGCCCGAGCGAGGAGGCTCGCTTGGTACGTCGAGCTGGATACATGGGTTCCTCGGGCGACGTTCCAGATATCCGAGACCGCCGGTGCGTGCCTTGATCCGTCCGCAGCAGGGCAGTAGGTTGCAACAATACCGGAGAGGGTTGTTCGTGCAATGCTCGTCCACTCGCCGGTTGGACGTCGCTAAGTCGTTGCCGCTCACATAGCTCAGTCGGCAGAGCACATCCTTGGTAAGGATGAGGTCACCGGTTCGATCCCGGTTGTGAGCTCTCTAGACATAACCCCGTAAACCGTTCTGGTTTATGGGGTTATTGTTTTTGGAAGTACCCGGGGCTCACGGCGATTTGCTTCTGGTGGCCTCTAACAGAGACCCGAATCTGCCGCTCTATCGTCGGATCAGCGCGGGATCAGGCTGCGCCGGCCGCGCCGCTACGTCATCGTGAAGAAGAACGTGGCGCCGTGCCCCGTCGCGCCCTCGGCCCAGATGTGGCCGCCGTGGCGCTCGATGATGCGTTGCACGGCGGCGAGGCCCACTCCTGTCCCGTCGAACTCGTGCGCCGCATGAAGCCGCTGGAACGGCGCAAAGAGGCGATGCGCCTGTGTCATGTCGAAGCCAGCGCCGTTGTCGCGCACGAAGAAGACGTCTCGGCCATCGACGGCCATCGTGCCGATCTTGATGCGTGCGTGCGCAGCCCGCGCCGAGTATTTCCACGCGTTGCCGATCAGGTTTTCCATGGCGGCGCGCATCAGGCTGACATCAACGTTGCAGCGTAGTCCGGGCGCGACCTCGACCTTCACCTGACGTTCCGGGGACGCGAGACGCAGGTTCGCCACGATTTCCTCGCACAGCTGCGACAGGTCGATCTCGGCGCGTTCGAGCGGCGCATTGCCCACCTGCGCAAGCGCCAACAAGTCGTTGACGAGCTGGGTCATGTACGACACCGAGCGCTGGATGCGGGCCAGGCTGTCCACGACTGGCTGCGGCAGATCGTCGCCCGCGCTCTTCGAGATGGCCGCGCAGTTCAGCGAGATCACTGAGAGGGGCGCGCGCAAGTCGTGGCTCACGGTGGCGTTGAAGGCCTCGACGTCACGCAATGAAGCTTCGATGGTGCGGGTGCGCTCGGCCACGCGGAGTTCGAGCGCGGCGTTGAGCTGCCGCACTTCCTCCTCGGCGAGCTTCCGGTCCGTGATGTCCTGACAGACGCCGACGAGGCGCGTGAGGGCGCCGTCGTCGTCGAGCACGGGATGCGCCCACGTATGCAGATACCGCAGCGATCCATCGGGGCGGAAGATCCGCTCGTCGTGCGAGTAAGCCACGTGCTCGTGGAAGACCCGGTTGGTCGCGTCGATCACCCGCTGCCGATCGTCCGGGTGCACCATGGCGAGGTAGGCGTCGTAGCTTGGGGTGTACTGCGCGCGCGTCAGCCCGTAGATCTGATAGAGCTCGTCCGACCACTCGGCGGTCGGCTCGCTGATGTCCCATTCCCACGTGCCTAGGTGCGCGACGCCTTGGGTATCGACCATCAGCTGTTCGCTGCGCCGGAGGCGGAGCTCGGCGCGCTTGAGCGCCGTGATGTCAGTGCCGATGCAGAGATAGCCGATGATGGTGTCGCCTTCTCGCAGCGGCGAAACCGTGTAGGTCTCCCACGCCCGCACGCCGCTTACACCGTGCTCACCGGAGTCAAAGGTGGCGGCCTCTCCAATGGCGAGGACCTGCGCCGAAAGGGAGACGAGGTGCCCCCTCGTCTCACCAGCGAAGAGCCCGGCGGCCGACGCGCCCACCGTGGCCGCTTCGCCCCAGCGCGCGCGGCCTGCGGCATTGACGTAGGTGATGCGGCCGTCGGCGCCAGCGGCGTACACTTGGTTCGGACTCGAGTCGAGCGCCCACGTGAGCGCGGCGGTCCGGGAAGCGGAAGGCGGCGAGCTCATGGCAAAGGTTGGGGCGTGGGATAGAAGGAAACTGCGAGTTGCGGTAGCCTCAGTGCGGGCGCGGCGCCGGTTCGATGAATAACTCGTCGACGTAACACCACCCCCAGTCTTCGCCGCGCTCAAAGCTCCGCATGACCGCGTGCGACGTCTCGTGAAAATGCTTGGTGGCGTGTTGTCCTGGAGACTGATCACAGCACCCCACGTGCCCACACAGCAAACACATCCGCAAGTGCACCCAACGGCCACCAGTCGCCAAGCACTCGGCGCATCCGTTGGGCGTACCGGGGGACACCGGCTGCAGCTGACCAAGATGTGTGCACGTGGAACGCGTCATGTGGTACTCCAGGGAAGCCGCATCCGAGTCACCGCAGAGGACCCAGATGCGCGTGGACAAATGAGACAGCCATCGCGCCTTCACCGACGGCTGAGGCGACACGTTTCACGGAGCCACTGCGCACGTCACCCACCGCGAAGACGCCGGGAATGCTCGTTTCCAAAAAGTGCGGCGCGCGACGCACGCGGCGCCAGGCGTCCGTATCCAGCGAGGAGGCGGAAAGCGCCGGGCCGGTCACGACAAACCCGGCGCGATCGAGCTCCACACAGTCGGTGAGCCAGGCTGTATGCGGCACCGCGCCGATAAAGATGAACAGCGCGCGGGCGGCGATGTGGGTCCGCTGACCGGAGAGCCGGCGCATGGTCACGCCGGCGAGTCGGTCAGTACCCTCGAGCGCGTCGATTTCGGTGAACGGATGCACGGTGACGTTTTCCAGTCTGGCGAGCCGCTCCACGAGATATCGCGACATACTTTTGCCGAGGTCATCACCGCGGATCACGATGTGCACGCGTCGCGCGTGGCGCGCAAGGAACACGGCCGCCTGTCCCGCGGAATTTCCGCCGCCCACCACGATGACTTCATCGCCGCCGCACAGCCTCGCCTCCATTTCGCCGGCCGCGTAGTACACACCGGCGCCTTCGAACTCCTGCAGACGCGCGATCTCCAATCGTCGGTACTCCACGCCGGTAGCCACCACCACCGTTCGTGCACGAATAAGTGATCCATCGCTCAACAACACACACTGTTGTCCGCCGTCCAGTTTCAAACTGACCGCCGTCTGCGGTACACCCAGCTGCGCACCAAACTTCTGCGCTTGCAGCAGCGCCTGCCGGGCGAGGTCGGCGCCAGAAATGCCAGTGGCGAAGCCAAGGTAATTCTCAATTTTGGAGCTGGTCGCCGCCTGTCCGCCCGGCGCAATCTCGTCCAGGAGCAGCGTTGAGAGCCCTTCGGACGCGCCGTACACGGCTGTGCCCAATCCGGCAGGACCGGCGCCCACTACGACGAGGTCGTGCACCGTATCGGTGGCGAGCCCACCGTCGAGCCCCATGTAGCGTGCGAATTCGGCCACGCTTGGGTTTCGCTTGAACTGACCGCCTCGTCCGATCACCAACGGGGTGTCGGCCGGCGCCACGCCGAGCTCCCGCAACAACACCTCCGCCTGAGTGTCGGACTCCACGTCCAGCCACGTGAACGGAATGGAGTTACGCATCGAAAACTCGCGGAGCGCATGGGCGGCCGGGGAGAAACGCGACCCGACAATCTTGATACCGGAGTAACCCTCACCCACCAGAATCGCCCGCCGCATGAGGAATGCGCTGAGCAGCGTCTCGCTGACGTCAGGCAGTTCGGCAATCACGCGGCGGAAGTTGTCCGGCGCAATTTCCAGAATGCGACCGCTGGCCCCCACGCGCGCGGTCACCAGACTGGCCCGCCCCGTCAGCAGATCCGCATCACCAACGAACTCACCGGGTTGATGCACCGTGACCATCTGGATCCGGTCGGGATACCCGCTCAGAATCTCCACCGTCCCGTCGAGCACCACCGAAAACGGATAGTGCGTGGCCCCTTCGGCAAACAATACATCGCCGGCGACGGTGGGGCGTTCGGTCCCCCAAGCACGCAGCGCCGTGATTTGGCTTGGCGTGAGTTGGGCAAATGCGATCTCTTGATCGTTCATTGATGCTCGGAGGATTGAGCCCGACGTCGCGGATGCCCGCTGTGCTACGCGTTGACCAAAAGATTGCGCCGCCGACAGCGAATCTCAACCAGCAAAGGGTCATGGAGGCTGCGGCCGGCTCGCAGCCGCATCGCTTCACGACTCATGCATTGACATAGGGGTCCGGGGTATCTCAATATAAATGTACGGCGCCCTCGCGCCGGTCCACGTATTTCCGGAACCATACGGATGACCGCTACATCGAGTCCGACCGCCAATCAGCCGGCGTTCGAGCCGCCCGACGAGAGGGCGCCGCACGATGCGTTGGCCGCGCCCGGCTGCGGCTGTGGCACGCACGACGAAACCGGCCGCAAGGCCGTCGCCGTCGACCCCGACACCAAAACCCGCAATCTCAAGCGATTGCGGCGCATTGAAGGACAGATCCGCGGATTGCAGAAGATGGTCGAGGACGATCGCTACTGCGCCGATATCCTGACGCAGATCTCGTCCGCGCATGAAGCACTACGCGCCGTCGGGCGTGAGCTCATGCGCAATCACCTCAAGCACTGCGCCGCGTCGGCCATCGCCGCCGGTGGCGCCGAGCGCGACGCCATGTACGACGAGCTGGTGGACATGATGTACAAGCACAGCCGGTGATGAACGTGACTATGCCTCGCCGCATCGTCGGCGCGATACGCGCGGCCACGCTGTGCGCGACCTTCGTCGCCACGCCCACGTTGGCTCGCGCGCAGTCACCGGTCACCGCCCTGCGCTTCGGCGCGATGGCCGATCCATCCGGGCGCACCACGAAGAACGTCACGATTCTCGTGCACGCCGATACGGTGCTGCGTGTCGGTACCGGCACCGCCATGATTCCGAAGGGCGCGACGATCATCGATCTGCGGCGCTACACGGCAATTCCCGGCCTCATCGATGTGCACACGCACATGACATTCGTGCGCGACAAGGCCAACCCGTTGGTGAACAGCGCGCGCTCGCGAGACTCCGTCATTGCCGCGGCCGCCACCAATTTGCGGCGCACCTTGGAAACGGGCGTGACGACCGTGCGCGATCTCGGGGCCAGCAACTACGCGGACATCGGCATCCGCGACGCCGTGAACAGCGGCGCGATGATCGGGCCGCGCATGTTCGTGGCCGGCTACGGTCTCTCCAACGTCACCACGCCAGTCACCACTCCAGTCACCACGCCGGCGGTGGCGGGTCAGCCGTCGCTCGCGTCACGCGGCCGTGTGCGCGATACACTGGAGATCAAAGAAGCAATTCAGGCGCAGGTCGACGCCGGTGCCGATTGGATCAAGATGTACGGATCCACCGGCACCTATGCCAACGTCACTGGCGTGCAGACGTTTACCGATGTGGAGATGCGCGTCGCCGCCGAAACGGCGCACCGCCTCAAGCGCCCGATCGCGATCCATTCCTACGGTGATTCTGGCGGCCGTGCCGCGCTACGTGCCGGCGCCGAATCGGTCGAGCATCCGGCTGGATTCGATGATGCGACGCTGGCCGAGTGGGCGAAACGCGGCACCATGTACGTGCCAACCATCGATCACAATCGCTTCTACGCCGAGAATGCCGCACTGTTGGGCTACTCGCGCGAACAGGTGGCCGGTCTCGATTCCTTCCGCCTGCTCAATCTCGAAACGGCCCGTCGGGCGCACCGAGCCGGCGTGCGATTCGCCATGGGATCGGACGCCGTGTACTGGATGTTCGGCGAGAACACCCGCGAACTCGGGTGGTTCGTGAAGGCTGGCATGACGCCGGCTCAGGCGCTGGCCACCGCGACCACGAATGGTGCGCTGCTGCTGGGGCAGCCCACCAAGCTCGGACGCATCGCACCGGGCTTCTACGCCGACATCGTGGCGGTAGAGGGCGACCCGCTGCGCAGCATCAATGTGATCCTGAACGGCGTGCGGTGGGTCATGAAGGACGGCCGGGTCGTCGTCGACAAGCGCTGACCGCCGCTCTGGTTTCGTGGTTTATTCGGGTTGCAATTCGAGGCGTCGGTGCAACCTGCTCTCAGCACGCGACTTGCGAGCGCGTCCGGGTCACACTACGTTGCAAGGCTCACCCCATTCGGGGGGAGATCCATCGGGGAGCCTGAAAATGGCTAAGCGCGCCCAGCGAATGCAGGCGGCGCACCCGGTGCAGAAGACGTCTGTGTGCTGTAGCACGGAGCCGGAACATGGCGCGCGAAAAGATCATTCTCGGTTGCACCGAGTGCAAAAACCGCAACTACTTCGTGATGAAGAACAAGCGTCTTCACCCCGAGCGGGTGGAGTGGAAGAAGTATTGCCCGCGCTGCAACGGGCACAAAACGCATAAGGAAACGAAGTAGAGATGACGGCTCCCGTCGAGGTTTCCCGTCCGGGACTCGGCACGCGGTTGGTCACGTTCTATCATGACGTGATCGCCGAGATGAAGAAGGTGACGTGGCCCGATCGCCCGCAGCTCCAGCAGGCGACGATCCAGATCATCATCTTCGTGCTGCTCCTTGGTGCGGTGATCGCCCTGGTCGATGTTGCGTTGCAGGCGCTGCTCGTGCGCCTGCCCGCGATGTTGCTCGGCCGCTGACCCCGCATATGTCCTTGTCGATGCTCGAGCACCGGTGGTACACGGTCCAGACCACGTCTGGCCACGAGAACAAGGTGCAGCGCTTGATCCAGCGAAAGATCGACATGGATCCGGCTACGCCCGAAGATCGCCTGATTCGTCAGGCGCTCGTGCCCACACAGGAAGTCGTGGAAATCAAGAACGGCAAGAAGGTAACGGTCGAGCGGAAGATCTTCCCGGGCTACGTGCTCGTGGAGATGGTCGCCAGCCAGGACACCTTGCACGAGGTCAACGCCATTCAGGGCGTGATCAAGTTTGTTGGGAAGGAAAAGGAGCCGACGCCGCTGCGTGACGACGAAGTCCGTCGTTTGCTGGGGCAGGCGGATCCGACCGAGGAAGCGCCGACACGTGAGGAGATTCCGTTCCTCATCGGTCAGGCGGTGGCGATCACGGAAGGTCCGTTCGCCGACTTCAACGGGACCGTCGAAGAGATCCTGTCCGACAAGGGCAAGGTCAGGGTATCGGTCAGCCTGTTCGGCCGGCCGACCAGTGTGGAGCTCGACTACCTGCAGTTACGCGGGTACTGAGTTCTTCGCCGGACGTCGCCACCACTCGACGCAAAACACCGTGGTAGCACGACCGCAGCGCCGGATGGTCCGGCCGCGGAACTTGCGATGAGGAAGACGCATGGCCAAGAAGGTCACTGGATTCGTCAAGCTGCAGATTCCTGCAGGCAAGGCGAACCCGGCGCCCCCAGTAGGTACGGCCCTCGGTCCGCAGGGTATCAACATCATGGGCTTCTGCAAAGAGTTTAATGCTCGGACGCAGGGCGGTGATATGATCATCCCGGTCGAGGTCACGATCTACGGCGACAAGTCGTTCACCTTCATTTTGAAGACTCCGCCGGCGGCGGAACTCATCAAGAAGGAGCTCGGCGTTGCAAAGGGCTCGGGTCAGCCGAATAAGGTGAAGGTCGGTACGATCACGAAGGCGCAGCTCGAAAAGCTCGCCACCGTGAAGATGCCGGATCTGAACTGCGATTCGATGGAGAGCGCAATCGCCATGATGGCGGGTGCCGCGCGCTCCATGGGCATTGTGGTCAAGGATTGAGTCTCATGGCACAGAACGGGAAGAAGTACCGCAGCGCGAGCGAGCGCCGCGAACTCGGAAAGCCCTATGAGGCCAGCAAGGCGATCGACCTCGTGAAGCAGATGAGCTTCGCGAAGTTCGACGAGACGGTTGAAGTCGCGATCCGTCTTGGCGTCGATCCCCGCCATGCCGATCAGGTGGTGCGTGGCACCGTCGTGCTGCCCGAAGGAACGGGTAAGACGATGCGTGTCCTCGTCATCGCGGCTGGTGCCAAGGTGCAGGAAGCGCAGGACGCGGGCGCCGATTACGTCGGCACCGAATACCTCGCCAAGATCAAGGAAGGCTGGTTGGACTTCGACGTGCTGATCGCCACGCCGGACCAGATGGGACAGCTCGGCCAGCTCGGCCGCGTCCTTGGTCCTCGCGGCCTGATGCCGAATCCGAAGGCGGGCACCGTCACGTTCGACGTGGCGAAGGCCGTCAAGGAATCGAAGGGCGGTAAGATCGAATTCCGCGTCGACAAGGGTGGCAATGTGCACGCCCCGATCGGCAAGGTCTCGTTCGGACCGGAGCAGCTCGCGACCAACCTCGCCGCGCTGATGGATACCATCGTTCGCTCGAAGCCGTCCGCGGCGAAGGGCGTGTACATTCGGAACGTCGCGATCTCGAGCTCCATGGGACCTGGCGTCACCATCGACACCACGCCGTACCGGTAAGAGGGAGACGCAACCATGAAAGCAAAGGCCAAGGCCAAGAAGAGCGATAAGCAGCTCCTCGTCGACGGTTTGAGCGCGAAGCTTGGATCGGCGCAGGCACTGTTTTACACCGACTTCACCGGTTTGAACGTGAAGCGCATGACGGATCTCCGACGCCGCCTGAAGAAGGCCGGTGTCGAGTACGTCGTGATCAAGAACACGCTGGCGCTCCGTGCGGTTAACGAGAGCGGGCTGGTGTCCCAGCGTCTGAAGGGCCCGACGGGGGTGGTGGTGGCCAAGGATGGCATCACTGCGGCCAAGGTCCTCTCCGATTTTGCCAAGGAGAACGATCAGCGGCCGTCCGTGAAGGGCGGGATCTATGAGGGCAACGCCGTAGACGAAGCGATGGTCAAGAAGTTGGCCTCGCTCCCGACGCGCGACGAAGCTCTGTCGATCTTCGCTGGCTACCTCAACAGCATCCCGATGATGTTTGCCCTCGCCCTCGACGCCCGCAAGACGCAGCTCGAAGGCTCCAACTAAGTCCCCAGGCGTTCGCCTGATCACACGCCCCAGGCTCCCTGGGGGGCATTTACGGAGAGTACGACCATGGCTAACACGACCCTGAGCAAGGACGAGATCCTCGACGCGATCGGCGCGATGAGCGTCATCGATCTGTCGGAGCTCATCGAAGCGTTCAAGACGAAGTTCAACGTCACGATCGCCGCAGTTGCGGCGGGCGGCGGCGGCGCGGCGGCCCCGGCGGCCGCAGTGGAAGAGCAGACGGAGTTCGCGGTCATCCTCAAGGAAGCCGGCGGCAAGAAGATCCAGGTCATCAAGGTCGTGCGCGAGCTGACCGGCCTGGGCCTGAAGGAAGCCAAGGACCTGGTGGACGGCGCGCCGAAGGCCGTGAAGGAAAACGTCACGAAGGACGAAGCTGCCGCGATCAAGGCCAAGCTCGAGGCCGAGGGCGCGACCGTCGAAGTCAAGTAAGGCTGTCGACCGATCGCCGTTTTAACTGCAGTTCCGTCGTTGTAACGCTCCTCCCCGGGGGAGCTGGTCACCGAAAAGTGACCGGCTCCGTCGGGGACGGAGCGCTTTGCGCCTCCGGTCTCGCCGGATTCGGTGCGCCCCGTACGCGGGTGAGCCCCTAAGGATATGATGAACCAGATCTCGTTCGCGAAGCTCGAGACGGGCATGGATATGCCCCATCTGCTCGACATCCAGACGCGCGCTTTTGAGTCGCTGCTCCAACTGGATGCTGCCTCGCAAGAGCGCGAGGATGTTGGCCTCGAGCGTGTTTTCAAGGACCTGTTCCCGATCTCGGACGTCCACGAGAATTTCTCGTTGGAGTTCGTTCGGTACAGCCTTGGTGAGCCCAAGTACTCTGTCGCCGAGTGTATCGAGCGCGACATGACCTACTCGGCGCCTCTCAAGGCCACGTTGCAGCTGGTCATCTTCGAGGATACCGGGGACGGCAAACGCCCCCGCAATATCATCGAGAAGGAGGTCTACCTCGGCGAGCTTCCGCTCCTGACTGAGTTGGGCACCTTCGTGATCAATGGCGCCGAACGCGTCATTGTCTCACAGTTGCACCGCTCACCCGGCGTCGTGTTCGAAGAGAGCACGCACCCCAACGGGCAGCGGCTGCTCTCGTCGCGCATCATCCCCTTCCGGGGATCGTGGGTCGAGTTCACCGTGGACATCCACGATGTGATCTACGTCCACATCGACAAGAAGAAGAAGTTCCCCGCCACGGCGCTCCTGCGTGCGTTCGGCTACGGCGAGAACCGGGACATCCTGCGCCTGTTCTTCGCCGAGCGCGAACTCGATCTCACGATGAAGCGTGAGACGCGTATCGAGCTCCGTGAGTTGCTTGGTGCCATCATCGCCGAGGACATCACCCTCGAAGGTGAAGTCACGCCCGATGACGCGCCGAAGGCCAAGACCAAGAAGGCCAAGGCCGAGCGCGAACGCGCCGAGGCCGAGCTGCTGGTGCGTGAGGGTGACGAGCTGACCGAAGAAGTGCTCAACCGCCTCGTGCGGCAGGGACTCGACAAGGTCAAGGTCTTCGCCTCGTACACGCAGATCGACCTGCGCGACGAACAGGACGCGATCGACCGCGGCGAGCGCGAAGTGCGCCGCACGCTGGCGCGCGACGTCGTCGATGCCGACACCGGTGAGGTCGTGGCCGAAAAGGGCACGGTGCTCGCCGATGCCGTCATCAAGCGTATCCGCAAGGCCGACCTCACCAAGGTGCAGGTCTTCGTCGCCTCCGGTCGTGCCGAGTCGACGTTGATCAAGAACACACTCGCCAAGGATCCGACGAAGCACGAGGAGGAAGCGCTCAAGCAGATCTACGCGCTCCTCCGTCCGGGCGACGCGCCCAACCGCGAGACGGCCAAGCAGGCGCTCGAGCGTCTGTTCTTCTCGCCCAAGCGCTACGACCTCGGTCGTGTCGGTCGCTACAAGATCAACCAGCGTCTGCGTCTCAACACGGCAATGTCGACCACCGTCCTCACGAAGGAAGACTTCGTCGAGATCATGCGTCAGCTCGTGGAACTCCACGAGGGCCGCGGCGATGTGGACGACATCGATCAGCTGGGCAACCGTCGTATCCGCTCAGTGGGTGAGTTGATCGCCAACCAGTTCTCCGTTGGTCTCTCGCGCATGGCGCGACTGGTCAAGGAGCGCATGTCGATCAACACCGATCCCGAGAAGATCTCGCTCGACGATCTCGTGAATGCGCGCACCGTGTCCGCCGTCATTCAGGCGTTCTTCGGCTCGTCGCAGCTCTCGCAGTTCATGGACCAGACCAATCCGCTCGCCGAACTGACGCACAAGCGTCGTTTGTCTGCGCTCGGACCTGGCGGCCTCACGCGCGAGCGTGCCGGCTTCGAAGTGCGAGACGTGCACTACTCGCAGTACGGTCGCATGTGCCCCATCGAGACGCCGGAAGGCCCGAACATCGGCCTGATCACGTCGCTGGCCTGCTACGCCCGCGTGAACGATCTCGGCTTCATCGAGACCCCGTACCGCATCGTGAAGGACAGCCGGGTGACCGGCGAAATCGTGTGGCTCGACGCGAACCGCGAAGAAGACGCGATCATCGCGCAGGCCAATTCGAAGCTCAATCCCGACGGGACGTTCGTCGATGATCTCGTGCTGTCGCGTAAGCGTGGAGACCTCCCGCTCACGCCGCCGGCCGACATCGACTACATGGACGTAGCGCCGGAACAGCTCGTGTCGATCGCCGCCGCGCTCATTCCGTTCCTCGAGCACGACGACGCCAACCGCGCGCTGATGGGCTCGAACATGCAGCGTCAGGCCGTGCCGCTCCTGAACCCGCGCACGCCGTTCGTTGGTACCGGTCTCGAAGCGACGGTTGCCGTTGACTCGGGCGCGGTCATCATCGCGCGTCGTCCGGGCATCGTGACCAGCGTGACGGCCGACGAAATCATCGTCGATGCCGGACTGATCGAGGGTGCGGTCGATTCCGACCGTCCGCTCGCCCGTCTCGGCCATCTCGATCGGTACAAGCTCAAGAAGTACTGGCGCACCAACCAGGACACCGCCATCAACCAGCGCCCGCTCGTGCGCATGGGACAGACGGTGGCCAAGGGTGAAGTGCTGGCCGACGGTGCCGCCACGGAAATGGGGCAGCTCGCGCTTGGCGCGAACGTCACGGTGGCGTTCATGCCCTGGTACGGCCACAACTTCGAAGATGCCATCGTGCTCTCCGAGCGCCTGGTGAAGTTCGACGTATTCTCGTCGATTCACATCCAGGAACTCGAATTGCACGTGCGCGACACGAAGCGTGGTCAGGAAGAAATCACGCGCGAAATTCCGAACGTCGCCGAAGAGTCGCTGGTCGACCTCGACGAGCGTGGCATCGTGCGCATCGGCGCCCAGGTGAAGCCGGGTGACATCCTCGTCGGCAAGATCACGCCGAAGGGTGAAACCGAGCTCTCGCCCGAAGAGAAGCTCCTTACCGCGATCTTCGGCGAAAAGGCCAAGGACGTGAAGGACAGCTCGCTCAAGGTGCCGCCCGGTATGGAAGGCGTGGTCATCGACGTGAAGATCTTCTCGCGTGTCGAAGACCAGGTCGTCGAAAAGGATCGTGGTGAGCGCATCGGTGAAGTGCGTCGTCTCGAGGGCGAGGAGAAGATCCGCGTCAACGAAGTGCGCGACATGGAACTGGCCGCGCTGCTCGATGGCGAAACCATCTCGCTGGCCCTCAAGGCCGGCACGGTGGAAGAGGCGATCGCCGCCGGCACCACCCTCACGAAGGATGTCCTGAGCGGCCTGCGTTTCGCGACGCTCGACCTCAAGACGTTCCGCGTGGAAAGCAAGAAGGCCAACGATCGCGTGCGCGAGATCATCGATGCCGCGAACGAAGAGAAGGCCCGTATCGAAGAGCGCGCCGAAGAGCGCATCGACCGCATTCTGCAGCCCGATGAGCTCCCGCCTGGCGTGATCCAGCTGGTCAAGGTGTATCTGGCCGAGAAGCGCAAGATCTCGGTCGGCGACAAGATGGCCGGACGCCACGGTAACAAGGGTATCGTCGCCCGTATCGTCCCCGAAGAAGACATGCCGTTCATGCCGAACGGTCGTCCGGTGGACATCGTGCTCAACCCGCTCGGTGTGCCGTCGCGAATGAACGTCGGACAGATTCTCGAAACCCACCTCGGGTGGGCCGCGAAGCTGCTCAACTTCTACGCGAAGACGCCGGTATTCGAAGGCGCGAACGAGCGCGAAATCGGCTTGCTGATGAAGCTCGCCGGTCTCCGCTGGGCGCGCGAAACGCTCGAACTCGGCGCGTCGTCGTTCGATGCCACGCCGCAGGATGTGCGTCATCTGCTCTCCGACATCAAGCCGGATCGTCGTCTGCCGGATAAGGTCGAACTGCTGGGTGATGCGAACCTGAACGACTTGTCGATGAAGGTCATGTCGGCCGAGACGAAGTCGCTGTTCAGCCGCGTGAAGGAGTTCGTGACGCAGGGTGCTCGTACCGTCGCCGAGCGTGAGCTCGAAGGCGTGCGTGCGTCGCTGGCGATCCACCAGACGGCCGAGGGTGAGGCGGATGCCGATCTCAAGGCGGGTATCGCGTCGCTCGAGGCCGAAGCGGCCATGAGCCCGGTGGAAACGCTCCTGCGCATCGGTCAGCCGGCGCTCGCCGCCGTGCTTGCCGGCAAGGATGTCGATGTCGATGCGGCGGGTTCAGAGCTCATCCGCTTGGCGGGCCTCACGCCCACCGGCAAGGTGCGCCTGCGCGACGGTCGTACCGGTGAAACGTTCAACGCGCCGGTCACGGTTGGCGAGATCTACGTGCTGAAGCTCAGCCACTTGGTCGACGACAAGATTCACGCGCGCTCGATCGGACCGTACTCGCTCGTCACGCAGCAGCCGCTGGCGGGTAAGGCGCAGTTCGGTGGACAGCGCTTCGGAGAAATGGAAGTGTGGGCGCTCGAGGCCTATGGCGCGGCGCACACGCTGCAGGAAATCCTGACGGTCAAGTCCGACGACGTGAACGGCCGGAGCCGTGTCTACGAGGCGATCGTGAAGGGTCAGAACCTGCCGGAGCCGGGTATCCCGGAATCGTTCAACGTGCTGGTGAAGGAACTGCAGGCGTTGGGTATCAAGGTCACGCTCGGCGCCAGCGATGGCACGGGCGTCGAGCTGATCGACGCCGGCGGCAACGGTAACGGCGGGGAGGAGTAATCATGATCGACTTCCGCAGTTCGCGCGAAGCCCGCGCGTCGGCGTTTGACTACATGTCGGTCCGTATCGCCTCACCTGAGGAGATCCGCGGACCGAAGGACCCCAAGGAGCGCGAACGGCTGGAAATGGCCGGCTTGCGCACCTGGTGGTCGTGGGGCGAAGTCACCAAGCCCGAAACCATCAACTACCGCTCGTTCAAGCCCGAGAAGGACGGCTTGTTCTGCGAGCGCATCTTCGGTCCGGTCAAGGACTGGGAATGCCATTGCGGTAAGTACAAGCGCATCCGCTATCGCGGCGTGATCTGTGACCGATGCGGCGTGGAAGTCACGCTCAGCAAGGTCCGGCGCGAGCGCATGGGTCATATCGAACTGGCCGTGCCGGTCGCGCACATCTGGTTCTTCAAGACCCTGCCATCCCCGATGGGCAACCTGCTCGACGTCACGCTCCGTGACCTCGAGAAGGTGATCTACTATTCGAATTACATCGTCATCGATCCGGGCTCGCAGGAAGTGCGTGAGCGCCAGCTGCTCGACGAAGACGAGTATCTGCAGCTGCGCCAGAAGGCCAAGGCAGACGGCGATGCGGCGTTCCAGTGCGACATCGGCGCGCCGGCCGTGCGTGAACTGCTCAAGCGTCTCGACGTCGATACGACGGCTGAGGAGCTGCGCGCGTCTGTGGTTGGCGAGACGTCGCAGCATCGCAAGAAGCAGATGCTGAAGCGCCTCAAGATCGTCGACGCGTTCCGCACCAGCGGCGAGGGCGGAGAAATCCGCAACCGTCCGGAGTGGATGATCCTCGACGTGATTCCGGTGATCCCGCCCGATCTGCGGCCGCTCGTGCCGCTCGACGGCGGACGCTTCGCCACGTCCGACCTGAACGACCTGTACCGTCGCGTCATCAACCGCAACAACCGTCTCCAGAAGCTCATCTCGCATCGCGCGCCGGAAGTCATCCTGCGCAACGAAAAGCGAATGCTGCAGGAAGCGGTCGACGCGTTGTTCGACAACGGCCGTCGCTCCAAGGCCATTCGTGGCCGTGGCAAGCGTCCGCTCAAGTCGCTGTCCGACATGCTCAAGGGCAAGCAGGGCCGGTTCCGTCAGAACCTGCTCGGCAAGCGCGTGGACTACTCGGGCCGTTCGGTCATCGTCGTGGGTCCGGAGCTCAAGCTGCACCAGTGCGGCTTGCCGAAGGCCATGGCGCTCGAACTCTTCAAGCCGTTCATCATCCACAAGCTGGTGGAGAGCGGAGAAGCCGAGACCGTGAAGCGCGCCAAGAAGATCGTCGAGCGTGAAAACGCGATGGTCTTCGAAGTGCTCGAAGGCATCATCAAGGATCACCCGGTGCTGCTGAATCGCGCGCCGACGCTCCACCGTCTGGGTATCCAGGCGTTCGAGCCGGTGCTCGTGGAAGGCAAGGCCATTCGTATTCACCCGCTCGTCTGCGCGGCGTTCAACGCCGACTTCGACGGTGACCAGATGGCCGTGCACGTGCCGCTCTCGTTCGAAGCGCAGATCGAAGCGCGTGTGCTCATGCTGTCGTCGAACAACATTCTGAAGCCGTCCGACGGACGCCCGGTGGCCGAGCCTTCACAGGACATCGTGTTGGGTTGCTACGTGGCGACGAAGGCGCCGACGAGCTTCGACAACATCACGATGAAGGACCCGGTTGCGGTCGCCAAGCTCCCGTCGATGACGACCATCGCGGAAGTGGAACTCGCGATCGCGAACGGCCGCGCCACGTACCAGACGCCGATCCGCTGGCTCGACAAGACGGACAGTGGCGTGACGTGGATCCCGACGACGACCGGACGCGTGCTGTTCAACGCGATCGTGCCGAAGGGACTGCCGTTCCTGAACAAGGACATGAAGAAGAAGGCCCTCGGCGAACTCGTCTTCCAGAGCTACCGGAATGCGGGCCTCGCGGAAACGGTGGCGCTGCTCGATCGCCTGAAGGAGTTCGGTTTCCGCAACGCGACGCGCGGCGGTGTCTCCATCGGTATCGAAGACCTGCACATCCCGAAGGAAAAGGAAACGTTGCTCAAGGAAGCGTCGGAGCGTGTCGAACGCTTCCAGCGCGCCTACGCGACGGGCAACATCACGAACGGTGAGCGCTACAATAAGGTCATCGATACGTGGACGCACGCTAACACGGACGTCGCCGACGCCATGGTCAAGACCATGCGCGAATCGCAGGGTGGCTTCAATCCCGTGTTCATGATGTTCGACTCCGGCTCTCGTGGTTCGCGCGACCAGATCCGTCAGTTGGCTGGTATGCGCGGCCTGATGGCCAAGCCGCAGAAGAAGCTCACGGGTGGTATCGGCGAAATCATCGAAAATCCGATCAAGTCGAACTTCCGTGAAGGCTTGTCGGTGCTCGAGTACTTCTCGTCGACGCACGGAGCCCGTAAGGGTCTGGCCGACACGGCACTCAAGACGGCCGATGCCGGTTATCTCACGCGTCGACTCGTCGACGTGGCGCAGGACATGACGATCCAGGAAGAGGATTGCGGGACGATCCTCGGCCTCGACACGGCGGCGCTGAAGGAAGGCGAAGACGTGATCGAGCCGCTGGCCGAGCGTCTGGTCGGTAACGTGGCGGCCGAGGATATCCTCGACCCCATGGAACGCGACGAGGCGGGACGTCCGCGCATGCTGGCTGAAGCGGGCACGCTGATCTCGGAAGAGACGGCGCAGCTCATCGAAGATTCGGGCATCGAAACGGTGAAGATCCGTTCCGTGCTCACCTGTGAAGCGAAGCGCGGCCTGTGCCGCATGTGCTACGGCCGCAACCTGGCTACCATGCAGATGGTGGATCTGGGCGAAGCCGTCGGCATCATCGCAGCGCAGTCCATCGGCGAGCCGGGTACGCAGCTGACGCTCCGTACCTTCCACGTCGGTGGTACGGCCTCGCGTATCGCCGAGCAGACGATCAAGCGCGTGAAGTACGACGGTGACATCGTCGAGTATGGCGATCGCCTCGTGTACGTCATCAACAAGGACGGAGACAGCATCGTCACGTCGTACGAAGGCGACGTGAACATCAAGTCGGCGAAGGATGGACACGTGCTCGCACGCGTTCAGGTGCCGCTCGGTGCCACGATGCTCGTGCCCAACGGTGGCAAGCTGGTTCGTGACGAAGACCGTCGCGACGCCCGCCTGTTCTCCTGGGACCCGTACACCAACCCCATCATCGCGGACGTCGAGGGCACGATTCGCTTCGTGGACCTCGTCGAAGACGAGTCGTTGTCGGAAGAGCTCGACGAACTGACCGGTCTGCGTCAGCGCGTCGTGATCGAAGACCGCGAGAAGAAGCTCCACCCGCACATCGAGATCTGGCAGTCCAAGGGCGGCAAGGAGAAGCGCGTGCGCGACTTCATTCTGCCTGTGGGTGCCATCATCACGATCGAGGATGGACAGGAAATCACGGCGGGTCTCACGATCGCCAAGGTCAGCCGCGAGGCGTACAAGACGCGCGACATCACGGGTGGTCTGCCGCGAGTCGCCGAACTGTTCGAAGCGCGTCGTCCGAAGGATCCGGCCACGATCTCCGAGATCGACGGCTTCGTCCGCTTCGGCGAGATCAAGCGTGGCAAGCGCGAGGTGTTCGTGCGCCCCGCCAGCATCGAGAACGGTCAGTGGATCGTCGACGAAGCGCAGGCGGAGCAGGTGTACGAAGTGCCGTCGGGCAAGCACTTGCGTGTGCACGAGGGCGACCGCGTGCGCGCCGGTGACCGTATCTCGGAAGGACCGGTCAACCCGCACGACATTCTGCGCATCAAGGGACCGCGCGCGGTGCAGGAGTATCTGCTGAACGAAGTGCAGGAGGTCTATCGCCTGCAGGGCGTGAAGATCAACGACAAGCACATTGGCGTGATCGTGAAGCAGATGTTGCAGAAGGTGCGCATTGTGGAGTCCGGCGATACCGAGATGCTCGAAGGCGAGCATGTCGATCGCGCCGCGTTCCGCCTGGGCAACGATGCGGCCAAGAAGGCGAAGATCCGTCCGGCAACGGCGGAACCGCTCCTCCTCGGCATCACGAAGGCCTCGCTCACCACGCAGTCGTTCGTGTCGGCGGCTTCCTTCCAGGAAACCACGCGCGTCCTTACCGACGCGGCCATTCGTGGCTCGCGCGACGACTTGCTGGGTCTCAAGGAGAACATCATCATCGGTCACCTCATCCCTGCCGGTACGGGTATGTACCGTTACCAGGAAGTGGATGTGGAATCGGATGCGCTCCCCGAGCCGGAACCGCTGCCGGAAGCACTGGAGCCGAACTTCGAAGCGTTGCTGCCGGCATTCGAGCCGAGCGCGTTTACTATGCCGGATCTGGAGTAGTCGCTGACGACGGATAGAAAAGGGCGGCCCGCAAGGGCCGCCCTTTTTGCGTCTGGCAACTGGCAACTGGCAACTGGCAACTGGCAACTCAAAACTGAAAACTCAAAACCCAGTACTCAGTACTCTCTGGTCTGAATTCAGGCGTCAGACTGGGTATAGTGGTCAGCGTTCAGCAACGAAAGTCCACAGTGCCGAGCGGGTTTCCTAGTCGATACTCTGCAGACGTTTGCGCAATCCGTACAGCATCATGCGGATTTCGCGACACTCATCGAGGAGTGGGTCGATCTCGACGTCGAACAGCGCCAACGCCTAGGCGAGGAGCATCTGCTGCTCGACTTCATTGGCGGACCCAATGGCGTGACCCACGAATTGCGCGAACTCGGCGCGCGTATCCTTCCCCGCGCCCTCGGCGATGTTGAGCGGAATCGACATCGATGCGCGGAGCATCTGATTGCGCAGGCCAGGCGACGCTCTGCCGATCAGCCGCTCCCGCCGCTCCACCGCGCGATGGAGGTCGACCGCAAGCGCGCGCGCCCGCGCGAGCACGAGGAGGTTGTTCGGATTGTTCGGCATAGAGCGAGCATACCATCCTCGCCAGCCACTGCGTGACCATTCGTACGCACACGATACCCTCGCCACGCCCCATTAAACCCGCTCGGCACTGTGGACTGTCGTTGCTGAAAGCTGACCACTATACCCAGTCTGACGCCAGAACTCTGAACACTGAGTACTGAGTCGTGAGTCGTGAGTCGTGAGTCGTGAGTCGCGAGTCGCGAGTTGTCAGTATCGAGTCAGTCCGGTTGCAGTCCCCGCGGCCTTCTCCCCCTGTTCACTTTCGCCGTGTCCAGCCACGCATTCACTTGCGTCGCCGCCATCGGAAAGGCCTTCCGCGGGTCCGCCGACGGCGCCAGCGCTTCCGACATGCGTGTGAATCGCCCATCGCGGACGTCGGTGAAAATCGTGAGGACGACCACCGAGTCACCGCGCGTGCTGACCATGCCGCTGACGACGTAATCGGCTCGCAATCCCCAACCCACGCTCATGCGGTCGGGCATGTTGCGTGTGGCGCGGTCGGTGAGTTCGTCGGAGACCACATCGTACTTGTCCGTCGGCAGCGCGGCCCGCACCTGGTTCGCGACCTCGCGCGTAACACCCATGAACTCGCGCTTGCCGGTCGCGTTGGAGTAGTTCGTCACGACCACGCGCACGCGTCCGTCGGTGGGCGGCGCCATCATCGGCGTCAACGTCATCGGGGCGCGGGGGACCTCGACCCGAGCGCCCTGCGGCAGGCGCATCATGGCGCTGTCCATGTGTAGGAGCGCGCGCGACAGCGAGTCGGCAAAGATGCGTCCGACTTCCGCCATGAGCAGCTCGCGGTCCACCGAGGTCGTCACGCCGTTCGCGCTGCGCACGAAGATGCGCGTTTCGGATTTGGGCGCGGACATGCCCGGATTGACGGCGGACGGCGCGTCGGTCGCCGTGGCCGCCGCACTGCGCTGTACCGTCGCGGTGGCGGCCTGTCGCTGAGTCACCGCGGCGGCGATCGCCAGCGATTCCGCTCGGGTGAGTACCACGGCGACCGGCATCGCGTTCGCGCCGTCGGTCAGATCGCGGTACACCGTGTCCACGCGCGCCGCTCCCGTTTCCGGCGGCGCCACCGACATCGCGCGCGCGCGATCCCCGCCCGGGCCCGCATCGCGCGCGTCGGGCATCGAGTCGGCCGCGGCAAGCTCGGCGTCGCCCTGCGCGTCTCGTTGCGCACGCTGAATGCGCTGCGCGGCCACGTAGGAGCCGACAGCGAGCACGATGCCGCCCACGAGCAGCGCGGCGCGCGACGCGACGCTGGAGCGCGGTCGGCGCATCGGCAGGGCCGGGCCGCTCGACATCGGCGGCAGCGCCTCCAGTTCGGCCAGCAGCACCCGCGCCGAGACCGGCCGCTTGTTCGCGTCCTTCTCGAGGCACTGCATGATGAGCCGCGACAGCGGCTCGGGAATGTCGGCGTACGAGAGGTGTGGCGCCGCCGGCATCTGTGTGAGCTGCGCTGCGAGCGTGGCCTGCGGTGAGGTCCCCGTGAACGGCGAGCTGCCCGTGAGCAGCTCATAGGCCAGCAAGCCGACCCCGTAGATGTCGACGCGGTGGTCGGCCGCCGGATCCGCCGCCAATTGCTCGGGCGCCATGTACGCCGGCGTGCCGATCGCCATGCCGGTGGTGGTGCCGCCGTGCACGGGAATCGAAGCGCTGAGTGCCTTCGCCACGCCGAAGTCCGTGACCAGCGCGTGCATGCCCGACGTCAGAATGTTGTCGGGTTTGATATCACGATGCACCACGCCGCGCTCGTGCGCGTAGGCCAGCGCGTCGACCACGTCATGCAGAATGCGCACGACATCGCGCGGCGCGAGACGCTTCGCCTTGTTCAGCGTACCGCGCAACGACTCGCCCTCGATGTACGGCATCGAGAACCACAGTAACCCGTCGTCGTCGCCGGCAGAGAGTAACGGCACGATATGCGGATGCTGCAATTGCGCCGCCAGTTGGATCTCGCGGCGGAAGCGCTCAACGTTCACGCCCGCCGCCAGCTCTGGTGGCAGCACCTTGACCACGACGCGGCGCTGGAGGGCGCGCTCCGTGGCCACAAAGACACGGGACATGCCGGCCCCGCCGAGTTCCCGTTCGATCAGGAACTCGCCGTCGAGGGCGCGTTGGAGTCGGTCTTGGAAGTCGCTCACGGCATTCTCACGGAAAACCAATGGTCCGGTGTGGTCACTGCGCGTCACCCTCCAGTCTACCACCGGAGGTGACTCGGGACCTGATTAGCGCACCTTCCTACCCTCAGGTACGTTACCCCAGTCCCGCTGTTAAGACACCCGAAGGAGCCGGCAGCGATGCCGCGGAGTCCCCAATGATTACGTCGAAACGTCTGCTGGCGATTCACCGCGATGCCGGGCGTCGTGTCTCGGTGGTGCTTTCCGCGGCTGTGTTGCTCGCCGCGATGACGGGCTGCGCAAGCAAGTCCGCCAGCAAGAGCGGGGACTTCGGAACCAGTAGCGTGCAGACGGCGGTCATTCAGAACGCGCAAGGCTCCGCCACCGGGATCAACATGGTCTCGACCACGGAGGTCAATAGCGTCCTGATCAACGCGCCCGTCGAGAAAGCCTGGGCGGCGCTGCAGGAAGCCTATGCCTCGCTCACGATTCCGGTCACCGAGTTGAACCAGCAGACGCGGACGATCGGAAACAACGCGTACCGGGTGCGCCGCCGGATCGGCGATGTGCCGACGATGCGGGCGCTGGACTGCGGCGGGGACTCGGGCATGCCGAACGCGGAAACCTACCAGCTCCTGCTGACGGTGAAGTCGCGCATCATCCCGAACGACGCCGGCGGGAGTGTCGTCCAAACCACGCTCGAGGGAACAGGGAAGAACGCCACCACGGCCGCCAGCAGCGACGTGCGCTGCTCGTCGATGGGCGCCTTGGAAAAGAAGATCGCCGACCTGGTCAAGGCCAAAGTCGCCGCCAAGTAGTCCGCCCGGCTCGCGGGAGCTTGCCGGACCCGGTTGACCCACCCGCCGACCCGGACTAAGCTTAGGGTTCTGTTCCGTGCCGCCGTGGCCTCCAGTACCTCTGGCTGCGGCGATCCACGTAGATGTCGGAGTTCGAACACCCGGCCGGCCAGGCCGTCCGGGCAACCATCCTAGAATGCCTACGATCAATCAGCTGGTCCGCCGCGCCCGTAAGGACGTGGTGGAGAAGTCCAAGGCACCCGCGCTCAAGAGCAATCCGTTCAAGCGTGGCGTGTGCACCCGCGTCTACACCACGACGCCCAAGAAGCCCAACTCGGCGCTGCGCAAGGTTGCGCGTGTTCGTCTCACGAACCAGCTCGAGGTGACGGCCTACATCCCCGGCGAAGGACACAACCTGCAGGAGCACTCGATCGTGCTCGTGCGCGGTGGTCGTGTGAAGGACCTTCCCGGCGTGCGTTACCACATCGTTCGCGGCACGCTTGACGCATCGGGCGTCAACGGCCGTAACCAGAGCCGTTCGAAGTACGGCACCAAGCGCCCCAAGAAGGGCGCCGCGGCTGCTGCAGCCGCCAAGGGAGGTAAGAAGAAGTGAGCCGCCGCAAAAGTGCAGTAAAGCGCACCATCCTTCCTGACGCACGCTACGACAGCCAGACCGTCTCGAAGTTCATCAACAACCTGATGATTCAGGGTAAGAAGTCCACCGCCGAAGGCATCTTCTATGGCGCGATGGACATTGTTGAGGCCAAGACCAGCCAGCCGGGCGTGGGCGTGTTCAAGCAGGCGTTGAACAACCTCAAGCCGGTGGTCGAAGTGAAGAGCCGCCGTGTTGGTGGCGCCACGTACCAGGTGCCGGTCGAAGTCCGTCAGGATCGCCGGTCCGCCCTCGCCATGCGTTGGCTCATCGGGTATTCGCGCGACCGTAACGAGAAGTCGATGGCCGAGAAGCTGGCCGCCGAAGTACTCGCCGCGAGCCGTGGCGAAGGCAATGCGATCAAGAAGAAAGAAGACACGCATCGCATGGCCGAAGCCAACAAGGCGTTCGCGCACTATCGCTGGTAGTCACACAGCCGGCACGATTATTTCAACTGCCTCGGGATATCCCGAGGCAGTTGTCGTTTCAGGGTGGGCATCGTCACAGGTTCGGCCGCGTTGTTTTACGCACGGCATGAAGCGTTGCCCGCCTGAAATGGCCGCGTCAACTTGATGTGGTGCGCTGCCTCACTACCGAGGTCGCGAAACGGCAAACCCGACGGAAGTCGGGGACGCAAAGCTCCGGGGCTTACACGTGGTCCGCCACGTCAGCCGGCCGAGTTACCGAACGAACCCGCTCGCGGAGTTGCAGTGCTCAATCGTGCGATGTCGCACACCCGACTCATCGCGCTCGCTGGGGCGATGCTGTTGCTGGCATCCTGCCGGTCGGCCAACCCGACGACGGCGCTGGACCCCAGCGGTGGCAGTCAGGTGTCCCTGGATGCGATGGTCTCCGGACCATCGATGCGTAACGACGCGGCGTCGCAGCTGGCCGTGCTCCGCTACGCCAATCGCCTCCCCCGCATCGACTTCCCGACCGTCCGCCCGGAGTGCCTGACGCAAGGCGAAGACTTCGGGTCGTGGACCGTGCGCTTCGATGGATACGGTTGTGTGGCCGTAGACGGCGAAGGACGGCAGGCGTCGCTCGCGATGGGCCCAAAGGCGGCGCAGAAGGACTATATGACCCACGCGCCGATGGTGCTCGGTCCGCAGTACGGCAGTCGCCTGGTGATGCATACCCGCCTCGAGACGACGGCACAGTTGCGAAACGGCACCCCGAACCCCTGGGAAGTCGGGTGGGTCATCTGGCAGTATACCGACGATCAGCGGTTCTACTACTTCATCCCGAAGCCCAACGGGTGGGAACTCGGCAAGCGCGATCCGGCCTACCCGGGTGGCCAGCGGTTCCTGGGCTCGGGCTCGGAGCAGACCTTCCCGATCGGCCGAACCTATGATGTCACGATCGTTCAGGTCGATGAAGCGATCGCGGTGTTCGTCGATGGCCATGAGATCATACGGCTCCGTGATCAGGAGAGCCCGTATCGGCAGGGGCGCATCGGCATCTATGCCGAGGATGCGACGGTGAAGGTGCATTCCGTGCGGGCGCTCTAGCGCGAAACCGCTGGTGAGGGCCATCACATGATGGCGCTATCACACTGCGCGGTAGGTGTGGGCTAGCCCGCATGTGTGCTGGGACAGGAAATCTGCTGACGGTGACCTTGCCTGACGTTGTGACGTCTATCGCAGAACGTCACACTGCTGGTATTGTCATCCAGTCAACATCCCGAGAATCGGCGGGCCCAGCCAGGGACCGCTCAATCCGACCAGTAGGATTCGGTTCGCGGGTAGTCCCTGTCCCCTGTTCCATTGCCGCTCCTCTCCGACTCTCCGGAGCCGTCGCGCCGTCGCGTTCGGGCATCGAGAGTGACCCTTGCGGTCGCACTCGTCTGTCTGGCTGCGGCACCGGCTCGTGCTCAGGGCACTCCTGCTGAGCGCTACACTGCTGCCCTGAATGTGGGCTACGCCGCCAAAGCGCGCGGCGACACGGCCGCCGCCCGACTGAGTTTCGAGCAGGCGATTGCCGCCGACACGAGTCAGGCGCTGCCGCGAATCGAACTCGGCTATCTCGCGCTCGCCGGTGGTGATCGACCGCGCGCGGCCGACTATCTGCGTCAAGGCGTCGATCGCGACGCGTCGCGCCCCGAAGTCCATCGACAGCTTGGCTACGTGCTGATCAGTCTCAAGCGCACGCGCGAAGCCATCACGGCGTTCGAGGGCATCGCGAAGACGACCAGCGGACTCACGCCGGTCGACCATCTGGCGCTCGGCTATCTGTACGACGACGTCGGTCGCGAAAAGAGTGCGCTCGCCGCGTTCAAGGCGGCGTCGCTGGCCGAAGACACCGTCGTCTCGATGCCGGCGCAGCGCGCGTTGCGCGTCAAGCAGGGCCCCGGCACGTCGTATTTTTCCGAAGGCTACATCGCGCCGTTCTATCAGACGCGATTCAAGAACACGATTGCCACCGGGTTCACGCGGCTCGGGATCGAGAGCGGCAGTTCCTGGGGCCAAGCGCTGTATACGTCGCTCCGCGTGACACGTGATTCGAAATCGTCGGGCGGCCTTCAGTCGCGGGTACTCAGCGACAATGCCGCGATCCTCGCCGGCGGCGTGCGCGTGCGACCGGCGCGCGGTCCGATCTGGTTCTACGCCGAAGCGGGCGGCGCGCGATCGCTGCTCTCCGGCGCCGAGAATTCGTGGACGCGCGACATCCGTGCGGGCGCGTACGTGATCCTCGCGCACGAACTGCAGCTTGGTGACGGCGCCAACGTGCGTCTGCTCACCGATCTTTCGGGCGACGTGAGCTGGTACGAGCGTTTCGACAAGAACGTGATCGGGTACATGCAGCTGCGAGAAGGATTCCGCGTAGGATCGCTCGCCACCAAGGCCGTCGATTTCTTCGCCCGCGGTTGGGTGGGGTACGACAGTCGGGCGGATTTTTTCAATCGCGCGGCTGAAATCGGTGGTGGCGTCGCGCTGCGGCCGGGTCACGGATTCGTCTTCCTCGCCGAAGGCATCGCCGGTCGCTACATCATGGAGCCCCCTGCCGCCACGAACCGGCGGTATCAGGACTGGCGATTCACGGCGGTCTATGGTTGGCGCAAGCTCAAGCCGCTGCATGACCCGACGATGGGAGACCGCAAGTGACGAATTATGAAATGGCGATCGCTATCATCGCCGTGTTCTATCTGATCTTCGCACTCGATGACTTGTTCTTCGACTGCGTGTATTGGCTTGGCCGCATGTTCAATTGGTGGGAGCGGCCCGTCGTCACGACCAAGGAGCTGAAGGACGTCAGCGAGTGGCGTATCGCGATCGTGACGCCGGCATGGAAGGAACAGGACGTCATCGCGCGCATGCTGATGTACAACCTGCCGCGCATCGACTACCAGCGATACGACTACTGGATCGGCACATACAAGAACGACCCTGATACGCGTCGCGAAGTCGACAAGGTACGCTCGGTCTATCCGAACGTGCGCAAGGTCGTCACCGACAACGATGGGCCGACGTCGAAAGCCGATTGCGTGAACGCGGTGCTCGCGGCGATCGCCGAGCACGAAGAGCGGGCGGGACTCCGCTACGACCTCATCATCTTCCACGATGTCGAAGACCTGATCCATCCGCAGGAGCTGCGGCTGCTCAACTGGTATTTCCGTGGTGAAGGTGCGGATTTCGTGCAGCTGCCGGTGCTCTCCACGCCGCCGTACTGGTACGACTTCGTGGCCGGCACGTACATCGATGAATTCGCCGAGCAGTACACGAAGAACATGTTCGTGCGCGAGAAGGTGTGGGGCTTCGTGCCGTCGGCGGGTGTGGCAACGTGTGTGCGCCGCAGCGTGATCGATCAGCTGATGGAAGAGCGAAACGGCGTGCCCTTCGCCACCAACTCGCTCACCGAAGACTACGACCTCGGACTCGGTCTGACGGTGCAGGGGCGCCCGACGCGCTATCTGCACCAATACGTGAAGTCGAGCGAAGAGCCGAGTGCGCCTGAGGAGCTGGTGGCCACGTGGGCACCGTTCCCGCAGACGTTCAAGACGGCTGTGCGTCAGCGCACGCGCTGGATGGCCGGTATCGTGTTTCAGGGGTGGGAGCACTGGGGCTGGCCCACGGGATTGAACTGGATCCTGGCGCACGATCGCCGCGGTCCGCTGGGATATCTCGTGGTGCTCGCGGGCTACATCCTGGTCGTGTACTACGCCGGGTATCAGTGGATCAAGACCTTCAGTCGGCCGGAGCTGCCCGATCTCGTGCAGAGCCCGTGGTTCCAGTGGCTCTTCTGGATCGGCTTCCTGTTCATGCTGAATCGGTTGCTGCAGCGTGCGCTCGCGACCGGACGACTGTACGGTTTCTGGCAGGCGATGTTGGCGATTTTCCGGACACCGTTCAGCAACATCGTGAACCTGGTGGCGACGATGCGCGCCGCATTGCAGTACACGCGTTCGCGGCGCACCGGTATTCCGATGAGCTGGGACAAGACCGAGCACTCACTGCCGCCGCAGGTCGGTGCGCAGATGCGACTGGGCGAGCGTCTGATCGAGGAGCGCAAGCTCACCACGCAGCAGCTGGTGCTGGCGCTCAAGCAGCAGCGCGAGCACGGCGGTCAGCTGGGCGCCATTCTGGTGAATCAAGGTGTCGTCTCGCGTGACGACATCGAGATCATCGTCAAGACCACGAAATCATGAATACATCGCGCTGGCTGACTCCGATGCGTGGCGGGATGCGCGCGATCGAACCCAACGAACCGCCTCACGTGCTGGCGGTCGTGGGCACGCGCCCCGAGGTGATCAAGATGGCGCCGGTGGTACGGGCGATCCGCGAACGCGGGCGCATGCGCGTCACGCTGGTGTCCACGGGTCAGCATCGCGAACTGCTCACGCGCGCCTTCGACGATGTCGGTATTCAGCCCGATATCGCCTTGACGCTGATGACGACGAATCAGACGCCGAGCGAGTTCGTATCGCGGTGTATCACGGCACTGGACGAGGTAATGGTGCAGGCGAAGGCGAGTGTGGTGCTGGTGCAGGGTGACACCAGCAGCGCGATTGCCGGCGCGATGGCGGCGACGTGGCGGTCGATTCCGGTGGGGCATGTCGAAGCGGGGCTGCGCTCCTTCAACTTCCAGGAGCCGTTCCCCGAGGAATTCCATCGTCGCGTGGTGGGGGTCGCCTCCCAGTGGCATTTCACCCCGACGCCGGAAAGCCGCGACAATCTGCTCCGCGAAGGCGTGCCGATGCATCGCATCTTCGTCACGGGCAACACCATCGTCGATGCCGTGCGACAGATGGATCTGTCGCATCCGTACGAAAATCCGGCATTGGCCGCGCTGGGTGAAGGGCGTGTGGCGCTGGTCACGGCGCACCGTCGCGAGAATCACGGGGCGGCGATGCGCGACGTGGCCCGGGCGGTGCGTCGGCTGATCGATGCGGTGCCTGACTTACAGGTGGTGTTTCCGCTGCACCCGAATCCGAACGTGCGTGGCATGTTCATCGAGACACTCGGTACGACGCCGCGCGTGCTGCTCACGGAGCCGCTGGCCTATCGCGATCTGCTCAAATTGATGCACCGCAGTACGCTGATCCTGTCCGACTCCGGTGGCTTGCAGGAAGAAGCGCCGTCGATGGGGCGCCCGATCCTGATTCTGCGCGAGCGGACGGAACGCCCGGAGGTGGTGCAGGTGGGGGCGGGGATTCTCGTGGGCACGGACCCGGATCTGATCGTGAAGGAGGCGCTGAGCATCCTCTGCGACCCGGTGGTCTATCAGCGAATGGTGTCGGGGCCGAACCCGTTCGGCGACGGGCGGGCCGGCCAGCACATCTCGGAGATCCTCGAGTCAGCGCTGATCGAAGAGCACGACAGCTCGCCGGTGGAGATGGTGATCTAGGGACGAATGGTTGAGTTCGCTGCGGACACTGTTGTGGCGGAGTGGCAGCAGCGGCAGGTTTGTTGTAGTGTTCTTGCCACATCCGTCACCAATCGGTCGGCGTAACATTCCCGATTGAGGGCGTGAAAGCGGGGTTTAGGGCCGAAAACTGCCTTTTTATGGTCCAGCTCGCCATATGGCACGCCTTATGCTCCGGTCTGGTGCAGGAAGAAGTCGTAACCGTCCCAAATTTGAGAGTGTCCCATGCGCGTTCTTGAGACTATCCGCCGCTCCCTGCTCCCTACGCTCGCCGTGGGAACGCTGCTCGTGAGCGCGCCGCTGTCGGCGCAGCCGATCACGCCGGTCACGTTTGAAGAGCTTGGCTACAACAGCCAGGTCAATTCCAATTACCTGGCTGGCAGCCAGACGAACAGCAATAATTACAACTGCAACTGGAACGGCCAGACGGTTCAGAATGGCTTCTCCGGTTTCAATTGGAGTGGCTTCGGGGCTCTCGACCTTCAGGACTATCTGTATTCGGACGGTCAGCAAGCCTATGGCCGGTGCTTTGTCAACGGACGTCAGGGTTCGCTCTATGCCATTCAGAACAATCAGATCCTGACGGGCTACCAGCAGAAATACTCAGGCTATAACCCCAACGCGACGCAGGTCGTCGCGGTCTCCGGTGCACAGGGGCCGAACGGTGCCAGTTTCTCGAGCTCGTCGCTGTTCGAGCTCAAGTCGATGCAGCTCGGTGGCGGTTGGGGCAACGTCGCGAATCTTCGCGTGACGGGCCTGAACAACGGAAACGAAGTCTGGTCGCAGGATTTCAATTTTCTCGGAATCGGCGGCGGCTTCTCGTCGATGATGGCGAAACTTGGCCTCATCAACGAGGTCCGTTTCAACGCGACGTACTCGACTGCACTCGGCACGTACGACCCATATGGCTCCGTGGACGAACTCCGTGGCTACGGCGACAAGCGAATGAATCCCGATCCCTACCGCACCTTCTGGATCGACAACATCAACATTCAGACGTCGACCGTGCCCGAGCCCAGCACCTGGGCACTCATGGCAACCGGCCTCGCCGGACTGGCCTTCGCGGCCCGCCGTCGCCGGAAGAGCTGAGACCCGTCGCTCCAGCTGACCACGCACGCCGCTCGGCACTCCGGGCGGCGCGCCGTGCCTCTGGGGTGCGGCCAGCAGGCGTCGACGGATAAGTACCGCGCGCACCAGTATTTCCGCTGCCAAAGGCGGGTTGACATCCCCGCCAGAGTCCACCATGTTAGGTGTCTGTCGCGAAACGCCCTCAACAGGCGCCCGCAGCAGTAAGCAGTACCGCACCACTATCTCGGCGATCTGCGGCCGAGAGCCCTATGGGCCACCTTTCGAGGTGGGGGCGCGAAGCAAAGGGCGCGAACACTGCGGCCCGGGACTGAGCGCACGCTGTACCGGCTTCGGCGTCTGAGACGATTCGAAGCTCCCGAAAAGCAACGCAGCCAATTTAACGTCGGTCACGGAGTCAGCTGTTCTCTGTAACCGGCGCGCTTGGGTCCCCACTCGCGCACCAGCGGCGAGCGCACCCGGCGGCAGCGGATGGATACCGGTCTCGCGCAAAGGCGAGGCGACAGGTCCAGCCGTTTTTTTGCTGGTCCACTTTTCGTCAAAGATTGGCGCCGCGTAAGCGAGTCGCCGCCGAAAACTATGCCGCGTACGACCCCGCTCGAGCACTATCGCAACATCGGCATCATGGCCCACATCGATGCCGGTAAGACCACGACCACTGAGCGCATCCTCTACTACACGGGGAAGTCGCACAAGATCGGTGAAGTCCATGACGGCGCAGCCACCATGGACTGGATGGAGCAGGAACAGGAGCGCGGCATCACGATCACGTCGGCCGCGACGACCTGCTTCTGGCAGCGCCATGGGCAGAGCGACACGAAGGGCGATGGCCCCGAGTATCGCATCAACATCATCGACACGCCGGGCCACGTGGACTTCACCGTCGAAGTGCAGCGCTCCTTGCGCGTGCTCGACGGCGCCGTCACGCTGCTCGACTCCGTTGCCGGCGTAGAGCCGCAGACGGAAACGGTCTGGCGCCAGGCTGACGGCTATGCCGTACCGCGCATGATCTTCGCGAACAAGATGGATCGCGTTGGTGCCAACTTCGAACGTTGCGTCGCGATGATTCACGACCGGTTGTCCAAGAGCGCTCAGCCGCTCCAGCTGCCCGTTGGTTCGGGCGAGCTGTTCACCGGTCACCTCGACGTCATCGAACGCAAGCAGTACATCTTCGACGAGCAGACGCTCGGCAAGACGTTCACGGTGACCGATATCCCGGCCGAGTTTCATGACGCCGTGGAAGAAGCCCGTCACAAGCTCATCGACACGGTAGTCGAATACGACGAAGCGTTGATGGAGAAGTACCTCGCCGGTGAAGAGCTGTCCGTGCCGGAGATCCGCAAGGCGATCCGCATCGCGACGTGCGCTGGCAAGTTCATTCCGATCCTGTGCGGCGCCTCGTTCAAGAACAAGGGTGTGCAGGCGCTGCTCGATGCCGTCATCGACTACTTGCCGGCGCCGCTCGACGTGCCCGCCATCAAGGGGCATCTGCCGCACCAGGACGAAACGTTCGTCGAGTGCCCGGTCACGGACGACGCGCCGTTTGCCGGCCTCGCGTTCAAGATTGCCACCGACCCGTTCGTCGGAAAGCTGACGTTCTTCCGTTGCTACTCGGGCGTGCTCACGTCCGGCTCGTACGTCTACAACAGCACGAAGGACAAGCGTGAGCGTGTCGGTCGTCTGCTGCAGATGCATGCCAACAAGCGTGAAGAAATTCCGGAAGTGCGTTGTGGCGACATCGCCGCGGCGATCGGCCTGAAGGACACGCGGACCGGCGACACGATGTGCACGGAAGACGCGCCGATCATCCTCGAAGCGATGAAGTTCCCGGCCCCCGTCATCGACGTCGCGATCGAGCCGAAGACGAAGGCGGATCAGGACAAGCTGGCGATCGCTCTGCAGAAACTGGCCGAAGAAGATCCGACGTTCCGCGTGCGCTCCGACCCGGAAACGGGCCAGACGATCATCGCCGGCATGGGCGAGCTGCACCTCGAGATCATCGTCGATCGTATGCAGCGCGAGTTCAAGGTCGACGCGAACGTGGGTCGCCCGCAGGTGGCCTACCGCGAAACGATCAAGAAGCGCGTCGAGAAGATCGAAGGCAAGTTCATCCGCCAGTCGGGTGGTAAGGGTCAGTACGGCCATGTGGTCATCAACATGGAGCCGAGCGAGCCCGGTCAGGGCTTCGTGTTCGAAGACAAGGTCGTCGGTGGTGTGATTCCCCGTGAGTTCATCGGCCCGACCGAAGCGGGTATCAAGGAAGCGCTGGATACGGGTGTGCTCGCGGGCTACCCGGTGGTGGACATCAAGGTGCAGCTGGTGTACGGCTCGTACCACGACGTCGACTCGTCCGAAATGGCGTTCAAAATCGCTGGCTCGATGGCATTCAAGGAAGCGGCGCGTCTCGCGAATCCGTGTCTCCTTGAGCCGGTGATGAAGGTCGAGGTCGTGTGCCCGGAAGCGTACATGGGCGACGTCCTCGGTGACCTGTCCTCGCGTCGCGGCAAGATCGGCGGTATGACGCAGCGCGGCGAGGCACAGGTGATCTCGGCAAGTGTCCCTCTTTCCGAGATGTTCGGTTACTCGACCAAGCTGCGCAGCATGTCGCAGGGGCGAGCGGTCTACTCGATGGAGTTTGCGCTCTACGAGGAAGTGCCGAAGTCGAAGGCCGAAGAGATCATCAGCAAGGTGAAGGCGTAAGCCTCACCCACTCATTCACTACCCAATTACAAGAACCGAACCATGGGCAAGGCAAAGTTCGAGCGGAACAAGCCGCACGTGAACGTGGGAACGATCGGCCACGTCGACCACGGCAAGACGACGACGACGGCTGCTCTCACGAAGATCTCGGCGGAATCCTACGGCACGAAGTACATCGCGTACGACGAAGTCGCCAAGGCGTCCGAGTCGCAGGGTCGTCGTGACTCCACGAAGATCATGACGATCGCCACGTCGCACGTCGAGTACGAGACGGCCAACCGTCACTACGCGCACGTCGACTGCCCGGGCCACGCCGACTACGTGAAGAACATGATCACGGGTGCTGCGCAGATGGACGGCGCGATCCTGGTCGTGTCCGCCGTCGACGGTCCGATGCCGCAGACGCGTGAGCACATCCTCCTGGCTCGCCAGGTGAACGTGCCCTCGGTCGTGGTGTTCCTGAACAAGTGCGACCTCGTCGAAGACGAAGAGCTCCTCGACCTCGTCGAGCTCGAAGTCCGCGAGCTCCTCTCGAAGTACAACTATCCTGGTGACGACGCCCCGGTGATCCGTGGCTCGGCCATCAACGCGATCAACGGCGACCCGAAGTGGGTGGCCGAGTTCATGAAGCTGTACGAGGCGCTGGACAACTACATCCCGCAGCCGATGCGCGAAGTCGACAAGCCGTTCCTCCTCCCGGTCGAAGACGTCTTCTCGATCACGGGTCGTGGTACGGTGGCGACGGGACGTATCGAGCGCGGCATCGTGAAGGTCGGCGAAGAAGTGCAGGTCGTCGGCTACAACAGCGAGCGCAAGACGATCGTCACGGGCGTCGAAATGTTCCGCAAGCTGCTGGACGAAGGACAGGCCGGTGACAACGTCGGTCTCCTCCTCCGCGGCATCGACAAGAAGGAAATCGAGCGCGGTATGGTGTTGGCCAAGCCGAACTCGATCAAGCCGCACACGAAGTTCCTGGCCGAAGTGTACGTCCTCACGAAGGAAGAGGGTGGCCGCCACACGCCGTTCTTCAAGGGCTACCGTCCGCAGTTCTACTTCCGCACGACGGACGTGACGGGCACCATCGAGCTTCCCGAAGGGATGGAGATGGTGATGCCGGGCGACAACATCCAGATGACGATCGAACTCATCATCCCGATCGCGATGGAAGAGGCGATTCGCTTCGCCATCCGTGAGGGTGGTCGTACGGTCGGCGCCGGCGTCGTCACCAAGATCCTCGCCTAATCAGAAACATCGGGTGGGCAGTGGCCGGTTCGTATGAATCGGCCACTGTGTACCGGGTGGTTCTCTACCAGGAATTCAGATGGCTGGCCGCATTCGTATTCGCCTCAAGGCTTTTGACCACGCCGTGATCGACCAGGCGTCGGCCGATATCGTTCGCACCGCTGAAAAGACGGGAGCGTCGGTGTCGGGACCGATTCCTCTTCCCACGAAGACGCAGCGTTGGACGGTGCTCCGCTCGCCGCACGTGGACAAGAAGTCACGCGAGCAGTTCGAACTGAAGACACACAAGCGCGTGATCGATATTCTCGATTCGCGTCCCGGCACGGTAGACGCGCTCACGAAGCTCGATCTCCCGGCTGGTGTCGACGTCGAAATCAAGGTCGAGTAGTAGTAGTAGGAGCAGGGTGCAGGTGCAGCTGCAGGGTGAGTACAGAGGGCATCGCATAGGGCGTTGTCCTCCTCAGTCCAACGGTGTGGATCGCACGATCCCCCGCGACTCGTACGGAGTAGACTTTTCATGATCGGCATTATCGGCAAGAAGCTGGGGATGACCCAGCTGTTCAACGAGCAGGGGCAACAAGTGCCCTGCACCGTGGTGGAGGCCACGCCCAATCCCGTCGTGAAGGTGATGACGCAGGAGAAGGCGGGGTTTGCCGCGGTGGAGCTCGGATACGGCGCGCAGAAGCTCGCGCGAGAGAATAAGAAGGGTGAGCGCACGCCGCGCGGACGTCGCGCGACGCAGGCGGAAGTCGGACATGCGAAGAAGGCCGGGCTCGACGCCCCGCCAACCGTACTCCGCAGCTTCCGTCTCGACGATGCCCCGGGCAAGAACGCCGAGGCTCCGACGTACACGGTGGGCGATACGATCACGGTCGGTATCTTCGCGCCTGGCGAAAAGGTCAAGGTCGAAGGCACCTCGAAGGGCCGTGGCTTCCAAGGCGTCGTGAAGCGTTATGGCTTCCACGGCGGACCGAACACGCACGGTAACACGAAGCACCGCAAGCCTGGCTCGATCGGCGCGGGCACGGATCCGTCGCGCGTTATCAAGGGCAAGAAGATGCCGGGCCAGTACGGCAACGTCCGTCACACGGCCATCGGCATTCGCATCGAGAAGATCGATGCTGAGCGCAACCTTATTTATCTGCGCGGCAGCGTGGCGGGGCCGACGAACGGCATCGTCTTCGTGCGGAAGCAGAGCTGATCATGACCACGGAAACTCAGACCTTTCAGGCGCCTGTGTTCTCGGCGCAGGGCAAGCAGGGCGGTACCCGCCAGCTGCCCGAAGGCATGTTCGACGGCACGGTGAATGTGCCGGTCATGCACCAGGCGGTGAAGGCGTTCCTCGCCAACCGCCGCCAGGGCACGGCCAAGACCAAGACGCGCGGTGAAGTGACCGGCGGCAACCAGAAGCCGTGGAAGCAGAAGGGCACCGGTCGCGCCCGTCAGGGCTCGATTCGCGCGCCGAACTGGCCGGGTGGTGGTACGGTGTTTGGTCCGATCCCGCGCAAGTACACGCAGATCGTGCCGAAGCAGGTTCGTGCCTTGGCGCGGAAGAGCGCGCTGAATGCCCGTGCCCGCGAGAACGCGGTCATGCTGGTGGATGCGCTGACCTACAGCGCTCCCAAGACGAAGTCGATACTCAGCCTGTTCGAGTCGCTTGGTGTGGCCGGGAAGAAGGTGCTGCTCCTCACGGACGGTGTGAAGCCGAACGTGTACCTGAGCGCCCGCAACGTCGCCCACGCGCACGTGATGCCGTTCAGCGATGTGAGCACCTATCACATCCTGTGGTCGGATGTCGTGGTGATCGAGTCGTCGGCACTCACCCAGACTTCGGCGGAGGCGTAACCGATGGCGACTATTCATCGCACTATCATGCGCCCGATCATCACGGAGCGCAGCTCGGCTGCGTACCAGGATCGTGGCGAGTACACGTTCGAAGTGGCGCCCGACGCCAATAAGTATTCCATCAAGGCGGCCGTCGAGCAGCTGTTCGGCGTGAAGGTGACTGGTGTCTGGACGTCGAATGCGCGTGGTAAGTCGCGTCGCGTCGGCCAGTCGATCGGTCGCCGTCCACATACCAAGAAGGCGATAGTGAAGCTGCGTGACGGCGACACCATCGCGATCTTCGAGGGCTGATTCGCATGGGTATTCGTCAGTTCAAGCCGGTCAGCAAGGGTTCGCGCTTCCGCTCGGTGTCGGATTTCGCCGAGATCACGCGTTCGACGCCCGAGAAGTCGCTGGTCGAGCCTCTCAAGAAGTCGGGTGGCCGCGACAATCACGGTCACATCTCCATGCGCCGCATCGGCGGTGGACACAAGCGGATGTACCGCCTCATCGATTTCAAGCGCAACAAGCACGGCATGCCGGCGGTTGTGAAGGAGATCGAGTACGATCCGAATCGCTCGGCGCGTATCGCGCTGGTCGAGTACACGGACGGCGAGAAGCGCTACATTCTGCACCCGAAGGGACTCAAGCAGGGTGATACGATCGTGGCGGGCCCGGGAAGCGATTTCCGCGTCGGCAACGCGATGCCCCTGAAGGAAGTGCCGCTCGGTACGCAGGTGCACAACATCGAGCTGAAGATCGGCAAGGGCGGTCAGATGGCGCGCTCGGCCGGCACCTTTGCCCAGGTCGTGGCGAAGGAAGGCGAGTACGTGACGCTCCGTCTGAGCAGCACCGAAATGCGCCTGGTGCACGGTAACTGCACCGCGACGATCGGCGAAGTCGGCAACTCGGAGCATGAGTTGCAGTCGCACGGCAAGGCGGGTAAGAGCCGCTGGCTGGGCAAGCGTCCGAAGGTTCGTGGTGAAGTGATGAACCCGGTGGATCACCCGCACGGTGGACGTACGCGCGGCGGCCGGAACGTGGTCAGCCCGTGGGGCAAGCCCGAGGGCGTCAAGACGCGCAACAAGAAGAAGGCTTCAACGCGTCTCATCGTGCGCGGCCGCAAGCGCGGCCGGGCGACGCAGTAACCGCCAGGCGAATCGAGAACCTATATGTCCAGAAGCATTAAGAAGGGTCCGTTCGTCGCTGAGCGCCTCGAAGCTAAGGTGATCGCCATGAACGGCCGCAGCGAGAAGAAGGTGGTGAAGACGTGGTCTCGAGCGAGCACGATTCTCCCCGAGTTCGTCGGCCACACGTTCGCGGTGCACAACGGGAACAAGTTCATCCCCGTGTACGTGACGGAAAACATGGTCGGCCATAAGCTCGGCGAATTCTCGCCGACGCGTCTGTTCCGCGGTCACGCGGGCCAGAAGGTCGACGCGAAGAAGCCCGCTGGTAAGGGAGGCAAGTAATCCATGGCCAAGGCTTTGAAGACCGGCACTGAAGCGCGCGCGATTCAGCGCACGGCGCGTCAGTCTCCGTACAAGATGCGGCTGGTGATCGACCAGATCCGCGGTCAGCGTGTGAACGACGCGCTGGCGATTCTCAAGTTCTCGAAGAAGGGTGCGGCCAAGCAGATCGAGAAGACGCTGGCCAGCGCCGTCGCGAACGCAGAGCAGGCAGCCCGTGCTGCCAACACGTCGCTGGATGTCGACGCGCTGGTGATCACGAAGGCTATCGTGAACGAGGGTCCGAAGCTGAAGCGTTGGATGCCGGCGGCCATGGGTCGTGCGACGCCAATTGCCAAGCGGACGAGCCACATCGAGATCATCGTGGCGGAGGCGGTGCGCTAATGGGACAAAAGACTAATCCGATCGGGTTCCGCCTCGGTGTCACGAAGAACTGGCGCTCGACCTGGTACGCGAAGAAGGAGATGCCGGCGCTGTTGAAGGAAGACGCGCTGCTCCGCAAGTACCTGAAGGCTCGTCTCGAGAATGCGGCCATTTCGGACGTGACGATCGAGCGCAAGCCGGGCAAGGTCGTAGTCACGATTCACACCGGCCGTCCGGGCGTGGTGATCGGCAAGAAGGGCGCGGAGGTCGACAAGCTGCGTGACGAGCTGGCACAGCTCACGGGCAAGGAAGTCGGCATCAACGTCGAAGAGATCAAGCGTCCGGAAGTCGAGGCGCAGCTGGTGGCCGACAACATTGCGGCGCAGCTGTCTCAGCGTATCTCGTTCCGTCGCGCCATGAAGCGCGCGGTGCAGAGCGCGATGCGGATGGGCGCGCTTGGTATCAAGGTGAAGGCCGGCGGCCGTCTTGGCGGTGCCGAAATCGCGCGAACGGAAGGGTACATGGAAGGCCGGGTGCCCCTTCATACACTGCGCGCCGACATCGATTACGCCACGAGCACCGCGAAGACCACGTACGGCACCATTGGTGTCAAGGTGTGGATCTTCAAGGGTGAGATCGTGGAAGATCGTCGCGGCAAGACCTACTCGACCGGCAACTGAGGAACTAAGAGATGCTGAGTCCGAAGCGGGTCAAGTTCCGCAAGATGTTCAAGGGCCGCATGACCGGGCTCGCGCACCGTGGATCGGAGGTGTCGTTCGGCACCTTCGGTTTGCAGGCGCTGGAGCCGGCTTGGGTCACGAGCCGTCAGATCGAAGCGTGCCGCGTCGCGATGACGCGTCACATCAAGCGTGGCGGTAAGGTGTGGATCCGGATTTTCCCGGACAAGCCGATCACGAAGAAGCCGGCCGAAACGCGCATGGGTAAGGGCAAGGGATCGCCCGAGATGTGGGTGGCGGTGGTGAAGCCGGGCCGAGTGATGTTCGAGATCGAAGGCGTGACGCGGGAACTTGCCGAAACGGCAATGGGCCTGGCTGCCGCGAAGCTCGGCGTAAAGACCAAGTTTGTTGCCCGTGAGGAGGCGGTGACCGAATGAAGAGTGAAGAGATCCGCGCGCTCGCGGAAAACGAACTGGTGGCCCGTATCGCCGAACTCGAGGAGGAGCGTTTCCGCCTCAAGTTCCGGAGCGGCACCGAAGCGCTGGAAGAGCCGCTGCGGTTGCGCAGCATCCGCAGGGACATTGCGCGCCTCAAGACGGTGCAGCGCGAGCGTCAGCTCGCGACCCGTGGCCGCTAACCGGAATCCGATCGATGGCTGAGATGAACAACGCGAGCGCCACGCAGAATGGCGCCTCCGACCGGACCGCGCGCAAGGTGCGTACGGGTCTGGTGGTGAGCGATAAGATGGATAAGACGGTGGTGGTGCGCATCGACCGACGGATGCCTCACCCCCAGTATGGCAAGATGGTGACGCGGACCCGCAAGCTGAAAGCGCACGACGAGGAGAACTCGGCGAAGCTCGGCGATCTGGTTCGTATCATGGAGACCCGGCCCTTGTCGAAGGACAAGCGGTGGCGCGTGGTCGAGATCGTCGAACGCGCGCGTTAAGGGGAACTAAACCATGATTCAGCAGGAATCGGTCGTGAAGGTCGCGGACAACAGTGGCGCCAAGCGTGCCCTGGTGATCCGTGTGCTGGGCGGCACGCGCCGTCGCTATGCGGGCCTGGGTGACCGGGTCATCGTGGCGGTGAAGGACGCGCTCCCGAACGGCACCGTGAAAAAGTCCGACGTGGCCAAGGCCGTGGTAGTGCGCACGGTCAAGGAAACGCGTCGCAAGGACGGCAGCTACATCCGTTTCGATGAGAACGCGGTCGTCATCATCAACGACAACGGTGAGCCGAAGGCGACCCGTATTTTCGGTCCCGTGGCGCGTGAACTGCGCGAGAAGCGGTACATGAAGATTGTGTCGCTGGCGCCTGAGGTGCTCTGAGATGCGTAAGAACGTGTACTACAAGACGGACCGTGGACAGCGCCTCGGCGCTGGACGCCACGCGCTGAAGGCTTCGCGCGAGGTCATCCACGTCACGAAGGGTGATACCGTCCGCATCATGCGCGGCGACGACAAGGGGAAGGAAGGGAAGGTCCTTCAGGTGTACCCCAAGACGGGCCGTATCAAGGTGGAAGGCATCAATATTGTGAAGAAGCACCGCAAGGCGCGTACGGCGGAAGAGACGAGCGGCATCATCGAGATGGCCGCGCCCTTCCACGCGTCGAACGCGATGTTGCTCGATTCGAAGACCGGCAAGCCGACGCGCACGAAGAAGCGCATCGACACCGACGGTACGAAGGAGCGCGTCGGCGTCAAGAGCGGTGAAGTCATCCCCCGCGCGCGCTGACCGGAGCATAGCAAATGGCGACCAAGGAAAAGGCCGGCGGAAAGGCCGGCGCGAAGGCAGGTGGTAAGGCAGCTGGCAAGGGCGCCGCGAAGGGCGGAGCCGGAGCCAAGGGTGGCGGCGCGGCCGCGAAGGGGAAGGGTGGTAAGGCGGGCAAGGCAGGACAGCCGCGTCAGGCCATCGACTTCACCAAGCGCGACCACGCGGGTGCGGGGCTGCCGGTGGCGGCGCCGCGTCTGCAGGCGCATTACGTGAACGTCGTACGCGGGGCGCTGGCCACGCAGTTCGGCTTCACGAACGGACATCAGATTCCGTCGCTGTCGAAGATCGTGGTGAACTGCGGTGTCGGTGAAGCCGTGAAGCAGCCGAAGCTGCTCGACGTGGTGGTCGAGGAGCTGGCGCTGATTACGGGTCAGAAGCCGGTGCGTCGCAAGGCGAAGAAGTCGATCTCGAACTTCGGCCTGCGTGAAGGCCAGGAAATCGGCGCGTCGGTGACGCTCCGTGGCGCGAAGATGTGGGAGTTCCTCGACCGGTTCGTGACGGTGTCTGTCCCGCGTATCCGCGACTTCCGCGGCCTCGGCACGAAGTCGTTCGATGGTCGTGGCAACTACACGATCGGCATCAAGGAACAGATGATCTTCCCGGAGATCAACTACGACATGGTGGAGCAGATCCACGGCATGGACATCACGTTCGTGACGACGGCCGAGAAGGATGCGCACGCAATGGCGCTCCTGCATCAGCTGGGCATGCCGTTCCGCGGCGACGACAAGCCGGTCATTCCCAAGGTGGCGCAGCCGGCGGCCTCCCCGGCCGCCGCCTAATCCGGACACAGACGACATGGCAAAGACGAGCAAGCTGGCCCGCAACGCGCAGCGCAAGGAACTGGTGGCCCGATACGCCACCAAGCGCGCTGCCCTCAAGGCCATCATCCAGAATCCGAAGAGCACGGGCGAAGAGAAGCTCGCCGCCGTGAACGCGCTGCATAAGCTGCCGCGTGATTCCTCGGCGACCCGCGTGCGCAACCGCTGCAACATGAGCGGACGCCCGCGCGCGTTTCTCCGCCACTTCGGCCTCAGCCGCATCGCCCTCCGTGACATGGCCCTGAACGGCCTCATTCCCGGCGTGCGCAAGGCGAGCTGGTAGCAGGATCCGATCGGTCGCAGGTGCAGAGTTCAAGTGGTGAGTTGTGGCTGAGCCTCAACCCACTACCTTGAAAGGCTGCACCTGTCGCTGATTATTCTATTCACTTCCTACAGGTCCCCGGCGCGGCCGGCGGATACCCTAGGAGAACTCAGAGAGCATGAGCCTCAACGACCCTATTGCCGACATGCTGACGCGCATTCGCAACGCGTGTGCGTCCAAGCACCGCCGCGTCGACATGCCGTTGTCAAAGATGAAGCTCGAGATCGCGCGGATCTTGAAGGAGAACAACTTCATCCAGGATTACCGCACCGTCGAGAACGAAGACGGGAAGCATCTGCTTCGTGTGATCCTCAAGTACGCGCACGGCGGACAGTCGGTCATCCGACAGACGAAGCGCGTGTCCACGCCCGGCCTTCGCAAATACGTTGGTGCGCAGGAGATCCCGCGAGTCCGTAACGGCCTCGGCATGGCGATCCTCAGCACGTCGAAGGGCATCATGTCCGACCGTGATGCGCGCTCCTCGAATACCGGGGGCGAGCTGCTCGCCCTCGTCTGGTAAGGAGACGCAACGATGTCACGTATCGGCAAGCGCCCCATCCCGGTTCCGGCCGGGGTCACGGTGGCGATCGACGGGTCGAAGATCAGTGTGAAGGGTCCGAAGGGTGAGCTTTCCCGTGTGCTCCCCGCGGACATGATCATCTCGCACGAGGGCAGTGAACTGCTCGTGAAGCGTCCGACCGATGAGGAGCGCCACAAGGCGCTGCATGGTCTCACGCGCACGCTCGTGGCGAACATGGTGGAAGGGGTCACGACGGGCTTCAAGAAGGTCCTCGAGATCACCGGTGTCGGCTACAAGGCCGAGATCAAGCCGTACGGCGCGCTGTTGTCGCTCGGCTTTTCGCACCAGATCGAGTACAAGGCGCCGGAAGGCGTGAAGATCACCGCCACGACGCCGACGCTCGTCGTCATCGAAGGCGCGAGCAAGGAGCTTGTCGGACAGAGTGCCGCCGAGATTCGCAGCTTCCGCAAGCCCGAGCCGTACAAGGGCAAGGGCGTGAAGTATCAGGGTGAAGTCATCCGGCGTAAGGCCGGTAAGGCGGGAGGCAAGTAATGGCCAAGATCGCGATCCCGCGTACGAACGCAGAGCGGCGGAAGCGCCGTCACCTGCGCGTGCGCAAGGCAGTGAGCGGGTCTGCGGAGCGTCCGCGTCTCGTGGTGTTCCGTTCGCTGAAGCACATCTACGCCCAGATCGTGGACGACGTCACGCAGCGCACGCTGATGACCGTTGGCGACGAAGGGATGAACGGCACGAAGTCGGAGCGTGCACTCGCCGTCGGCAAGCAGGTTGCTGAGAAGGCGAAGGCGGCCGGCATCGCGAAGGTCGTCTTCGACCGTGCCGGTTACCAGTATCACGGCCGCGTGAAGGCCGTGGCAGATGGCGCCCGAGAGGGCGGCCTGGAGTTCTGATCATGGCTAACGCAGCAGGAACCGGTGGCGCGCCTGGTGGCAGCGCCCGCAGTGGTGGTGGACCTGGCGGTCGTGGCCGTGGTGGCCCGGGCGGCGGTCGTGGTGGACCTGGTGGCGGTCGTGGCGGCCCTGGTGGCGGTCGTGGCGGACCCGGTGGTGGTGCGCCGGGCGGCCGTGGTCGTGGCCCCGGTGGTGAAGGTGGACCGGGCGCGGGCCGTGATGGCCGTGGCCGCGATGGTGGCCGTGGCCCGTCGCAGGAACGCGAGCAGAGCGATCTGGTAGAAAACGTGATCGCGATCAATCGCGTCGCGAAGGTCGTGAAGGGTGGTCGTCGGTTCTCGTTCAACGCGCTGGTCGCGGTGGGCGACGGACAGGGCAAGGTCGGATTTGCCACCGGTAAGGCGAACGAAGTGTCGGAAGCGGTCCGTAAGGCCGTGGAAGCCGCCCGTCGCAAGATGGTGCAGATCCCGCTGACGGGCTCGACGATCCCGCACGAAGTGGTCGGTAAGCATGGCGCCGGTAAGGTGCTCATGAAGCCCGCCGCGCCGGGTGCTGGTGTGATTGCTGGTGGAGCTGTGCGCGCCGTGCTCGAGTGCGCCGGTATCCACGACATTCTCACGAAGTCGCTGGGTTCGACCAATCCGCACAACATGGTGCTGGCGGCGCTCGACGGCCTCACGCACCTGATCACGGTCGAACAGGCCGCCAAGGAACGTGGTGTCGACGTGTCGGCGATCGGTTACCGCTCGCGCGCCAAGTCGCGCACTGAGACTCATGATGCTCGCAAGGCCGCCGTGGTTGGCGCCTCGCCTAACGCCGCGGAGGTGGCATAATGCCCCGTACGTTTGTATGGCATCCGTCGAAGGGTCCGGCGAAGACCCCGAAGCTCGAAGCGCCGGGAACCGGCAAGCTTCATATCAAGCAGGTACGCAGCGCGATCGGCCATTCGTGGCGGATGCGTCGTACGCTTGAAGCGCTCGGCCTTCGTCATCATCAGGCCAGCGTCGTGCAGCAGGATTCCGCCTCGCTGCGCGGCCAGCTCAAGCAGGTTCGTCACCTCGTGTTGGTGACGGCGGTGGAGGAGTAACACATGGCTTCCAATTCAGGCGCCGAAGGCGTCGAGAAGATCGGCCTGCACAACCTGCAGCCGGCGCCGGGTTCGCATCGCGGCCGTCGTCGCGTGGGTCGCGGTCCGGGCTCTGGTCTGGGCAAGACGTCCGGTAAGGGTCACAAGGGCTCCATGGCGCGGTCCGGCCATGGCGGTCCTGGTGGCGGCAAGCCGCACTTCGAAGGCGGCCAGATGCCGCTCACGCGTCGTATTCCGAAGCGCGGTTTCACGAATCCGTTCCGTGAAGAGGCGCAGGTGGTTCGCCTCGATTCGCTGACCGGCGTTGCCGGGGACGAAGTGACGGTGGAGACGCTGGTCGCGGCTGGGCTCATTCGTTCGGGTCACGGCCCGGCGAAGCTGCTCAACAACGGTGAAGTGTCCCGTGCGTTCACGGTACGCGGCGTGAAGATCAGCGCCGGTGCCAAGGCGAAGATCGAAGCGGCCGGTGGCCGCATCGACGGCTGACGGAGACAATCCAGCGCATGGCGCAGCAACCCAATCCGGCGGCGCAAGCCGTCTCCAACATCTACCGGACGCCTGAACTCTGGCAGAAGATCACCTTCACGTTCCTGTGTATGGTGATCTATCGAATCGGAGCGCACATCACGGCTCCCGGTATCGATGTCCAGGCGCTGACGGACTACTTCACCCGCCAGCAGGGCGGTGGCCTCCTCGGCCTCTACGACATGTTCGTGGGTGGTGGTCTTTCCCGCGCGACGGTCTTCGCGCTCGGCATCATGCCCTACATCTCGTCGAGTATCTTCGTCCAGATTGCCGGGGCTGTGCTGCCGAACGTGGACAAGATGCAGAAGGACGAGGAAGGCCGGAAGAAGTTGACGCAGTACACGCGTTACCTCACGGTCGTGCTGGCGCTGATTCAGGCGTACGGATTTGCCCTGTTCACCTCGTCGCTCCCGGCCGCGGTTTCGCGTCCGGGACCGTGGTTCACGGTTCAGATGATGCTGTTCCTCACCACGGGCGCGATTTTCGTCATGTGGTTGGGTGAGCAGATCACGGAACGTGGCCTCGGGAACGGTGCGTCGCTGATCATTTTCTTCTCGATCGTCGAACGCATGTGGCCGGGTATTTTCCAGTCGTTCAACTACATCTCGACGGGCACGCTCAATGTGCTCTCGCTCGTGGTGTTGGCGATTCTGATGGTGGCGGTGGTGGCCGGTGTCGTGGCGATCACGGTGGCGGCGCGTCGCGTCCTCATCCAGATCCCGCAGCGCACGATGGCGCGTGGACGGCAGCGTGAAGCCGCGCGGAATTTCATCCCGCTCCGCATCAACACGGCGGGCGTGATGCCGATCATCTTCGCGCAGTCGGTGATCGTGATTCCCGGTGCGATCGCTCAGTTCAGCGGCAACGCCAAGGCGCAGGAGATCGCGGAGCTGTTCAATCCGCAGGGTCCGAATCCGTGGCTGTACTTCGTGCTTTCCGCCGTCCTGATCCTGCTGTTCACGTACTTCTACACGTCCATCATTTTCAATCCGGTGGATCTGGCGGAGAACCTGAAGAAGCAGGGCGGCTTCGTGCCTGGCATCAAGCCGGGCGCCAAGACCGCTGAGTACATCGAGCAGGTCGTGGAGCGTATCACGCTTCCCGGCGCGATTTTCCTCACCGTCATTGCGCTGATGCCGATCATCATCGCGCGCTTGATCAACGTGCCGTTCGCCTTTGGTGGAACGTCGCTGCTGATCGTGGTCGGTGTGGCGCTGGATACGATGGCGCAGATGCAGCAGCACCTGCTGCTCCGCAAGTACGACGGCTTCATGAAGAAGGGGCGCGTGCGCTTCCGCGGCCGTCAGGCGACTCAGGGCTTCTAAGGAAGATCATGATCATTGTCCTGCTTGGACCGCCTGGTGCGGGCAAGGGGACTCAAGGCGAGCGGCTTGCCGCTCGCCTTGACGTTCCTAAGATCGCCACCGGCGATGTACTCCGCGCCGCGGTACGTGACGGCACTCCGCTCGGTCTCGAAGCGAAGGCTGCTATGGATCGCGGCGATCTGGTCCCCGATGACGTGATCATGGGGATCATGAAGGAAGCGCTGGCGTCTCCAACGGCTGCGAAGGGAGCGATCCTGGACGGAGTGGTTCGTACCACGCCGCAGGCCGACGGTGTCGCCGCCATGCTTTCGGATCTCGGCCGCAAGGTCGATGCGGTGTTGTTGTTCGATATTGCGGAAGACGAGTTGGTGCGCCGCCTGAGCGGACGTACCACGTGCGACGCCTGCCAGCGCCCGTTCTTCGGACGCCAGCCTGGGGAATCGTGCGACGCCGATGGAAAGACCGGCACGCTCGTTCGCCGTAAGGATGACGAGCCGGACGCGGTGCGGAAGCGTCTGCAGGTCTATCGCGATCAGACCTCGCCGGTGATCAACTGGTACGAGGAGCACGGCCCCCGGGTCGTGCGGATCGACGCCATTGGCTCACTCGAAGAGGTCGAGGCTCGCGCCCTGCACGTGCTCGGGTACTGATGGCGATCGGCGGATCTGCTCCTGCTACGTTGCTCAAGTCACCGCGCGAGATCGACATTATGGCGCGCGGTGGCGCCCTGCTGTACGCCACGCTGCAGCACATGAAGGCCCATGTTCGACCGGGCATCAGTACCGGTGAGCTCGACGCGCTCTGTGAGGCGTTCATTCGCTCGCATGCCGGCGCTGAGCCGGCCTTCAAGGGACTCTACGGATTCCCGGGCAGCGCCTGCATCTCGATCAACGAAGAGATCGTTCATGGCATCCCGTCGCGAAAGCGCGTGCTGAACGATGGCGACATCGTGAAGCTCGATTTCGGCGTCAAGCTCGAAGGCATGTATACCGACTCCGCCATTACGGTGCCGGTCGGTGTCATCGACGAGCAGACGCAGCGGCTGCTCGAAGTCACCAAGCGCTCGCTTGATGCCGGCATCGCGGCCGCGACGCCAGACAATCATGTGGGCGACATCGGCGCCGCCGTGCAGGCGGTCGTGGAAGCGGCCGGCTTCTCGGTGGTGCGCGAGCTGGTGGGGCATGGCGTCGGTTTCTCGCCGCACGAAGAGCTACAGATCCCGAACTACGGTAAGCCGAAGCGCGGGAAGAAGCTCAGCGTGGGGCTCACAATCGCCATCGAACCGATGGTCAACGTGGGGACGGCCAAGACCAAGACGCTGAGCGACAAGTGGACCGTCGTGACGGTGGATGCCAAGCGCTCAGCGCACTTCGAGCACACGGTGGCCATCACCGAGCACGGGCCGCGAATTCTCACGCAGCCGCTCGGCTAGCTATCGCTTCCTGGTCAGCTGGACCGTGAGTGCCTTGTCGGACCCGCAGTCGATGATGGCCGTGCGCTCCGCATTGTTGTAGCCGGGCAGCGAGATGGATAGCCGGTAAGTTCCCGGACGCAGTTCGAAGGTGGTGCCGAGGGTGGCATTCACCCTAACGGTGGAGCGCTCTGTTTCGCTTTCGAGGCGAACGAGCGCTTCTGTCGTTTCTGACACGGCGGGTTGCAGTGTCAGCGACAACCGGAGTTTACCCACGCCATTCGCTGAGGCGCAGGTCGACGCGGCGGAGGACGTGTTCACGGATGCGCCCGCCGATGTGCCGGGAGCGGAATGCGCGCAGCCACCCACGAACAGTCCCACGACCAGCGGGACGACGTATGGCCGGTTCTTCATGCCGGTACCATCGCGCGCTCGGCCGCCGCTTCCGCCACGCGGGCGTGCACCGATGCCGCATCGAGACAAGCGCGGGCCTCCGAGGCGAGTTGCGCACCCGTTTGCGTGCCTTGCTCATCGAGCGATACCACGTTGATGCGCACATTGAGCACGGCGCCTTTGCAGGCCGCTTCCGCCATCAGGGCGGCAACGCAGGCGTCGGTCACGGCGTTGCTGTTCCCCAGCTCCGCGACCGTGGCCGCGATCGCGGCGACCCGCACGGCGAGCTGCGCCGTTTCGAGGGGCACGCGTGACGCGAACACCAATGCGTCTCGAATAGCATCCGCGCGCGCCACAGCATGCTCCGGCTCCTTCGCCATCGTGTAGGCCGTCCGCACGCGTTCGTAGGAATCGGCATCACGCTGCACCAGCTCGGAGAGTTGTCGGCGCAGCGTGTAGGCGTCGATGGTGAGCTGCTTCATCTGCTCTTCGACGGCGGCGTACTTCTTCTTGCCGATCGTGAGTCCAGCGACCATCTGCGCGAGCGCCGCGCCCAGCGCGCCGACGTGCGCAGCCACACTGCCGCCTCCCGGCGTGGGCGAGGCATCGGCAACACGTGCCATGAAGCTCTCGACCGCTTCACCGCCGGCGATGACCTCGCGTACCTTCGTCTCCAGCAGCATCGCCTTGGAGAAACCGCGCAACTGCACGTGACGCGCGCCGGCGTCGAGCAGCACGCGCTCGGGAACCAGACCGACGATCTCGCTCCACGTCGGCAAGACACCGTGTGCGGCCGCTTCGGACTTTACGATCTCGAACACGCGATGCAGTGGCGTCTTCTCGGTGTCGACCAGATTCATGGAGACCTGCGCCTGCCCGTCGACCTCCATCCCGAGTCCCTTCACGTAGCGCAGGCCGCCCGACGACCCCCGAATCGCCTTCGCGACGTCCTTCGCGACGGGAAGATTCCTGGCGTCGCCGAGATAGACGTTGTAGGCGACCAGGAATGGACGCGCACCGATCGCCGTGGCACCGGCCGTGGGATGGATTTCGCTCGACCCGAAGTCGGGTTTGCGCGCGGAATTCGTGCGGATGTCGTCGCGGAGCCCTTCGAATTCACCGCGACGCACGTCGGCGAGGTTCTCGCGAGCGGGTGAGCTGGCGGCGCGTTCGTACAGGTAAACCGGAATGCCGAGCTCCGCCGCCGCGCGCGCACCGAGTTCGCGGGCGAGCGCGACACAGTGCTCCATCGTGGCGCCTTCGAGCGGAATGAACGGGACGACGTCGGTGGCGCCGATGCGGGGATGCTCCCCTTGATGCGTGGTGAGATCGATGCGCTCCTTCGCGACCCGCATCGCGGCGAACGCTGCCGGCACGGCCGCCTCGAGCGATGCCACGAAGGTGATCACCGTGCGATGATGCGACGGATCGCTGGACACGTCGAGCACGTGAGCGCCGGGGGTGTTCGCGATGGCGTCGCGAATCGCGGCGATCACCGCAGGGTCGCGGCCTTCAGAGAAGTTGGGGACGCATTCGACGAGAGACACGATCAGGCGGGGTCGGGGGCGGGAACGGTGGTAGTGCCTTCACCTTCGTTGAGCATGCCAAGGAACCAGTCATGAAGCATACCGTTGCTGGCGACGATTGGCCCACTCGTCAGGCGTGCATCGCGCCCCTCGAGGTCGGTAACGCGACCTCCGGCTTCGCGTACCAGCAGCACGCCGGCGGCGAGGTCCCAGGGGTTCAGGAAAAGCTCCCAGAATCCGTCAAAGCGGCCGCGGGCCACATCCGAGAGGTCGAGCGCCGCCGAACCGGCGCGGCGCACACCGGAGATGATCGGCATGAGGCGTCGGAGCTGACGGAGATAGAGGTCGGCCTGCGAGACATCCTTGAACGGAATGCCGGTGCCGATGAGGGCCCGGGCGGGGGTTGTAGTCGTGGACACCTGCAACCGACTGCTGTCCACGAAGGCCCCGTCGCCGGCCGTGGCGTGCAGGACGCCACCGCGGGCCACGTCGTGCACGACGCCAGCTTGCGGTACCCCGTCGAGCGCAATGCAGATCGAGACGCAATAGTTCGGAAAGCCATGCAGGAAGTTGGTGGTACCGTCGAGGGGGTCGACGATCGCGACCAGGCCCTCATCGGGGCGCGCATCGGCGCTCAACTCTTCGCCCACGATCCGAATGCCGGGGATCCTCGACGTGATCATGTCGCGGATGCGCTCCTCGGCCCCGACATCGACCCGGCTCACGAAGTCCGTCGCGCTCTTCTCCTCCCAGGCCAGCGTACGGTGCGACATCGCCTCGTACGTGATGAAGCGCGCGGCCGTATCCGCGGCGGCGATGGCGGCGTCGCGCCACTCGCGGCGCTTCGGGTGTGCGGACGATGTCATTCGGTGCGCTATGCGTTGCTGGAGAAAATCACGGTGGGTACGTTTGAAGGATGGCACGCATCTTCAGCGGCATCCAGCCTTCGGGCGAACTCCACATCGGCAATTACCTCGGCGCCGTCAAGAATTGGGTCCAGCTCCAGGAGACTCATCCTGGCGCCCTGTTCTGTGTCGTCGACTATCACGCGATCACCGGCGCCTACGATCCGGCGGTGCTGCGCGCGCGGCGCTGGGGCATGGCCAAATCGCTGCTGGCCGCCGGCATCGATCCGGCCAAGTGCGCGCTGTTCATGCAGAGCGATGTACCGGAGCACACCGAGCTCTCGTGGATCTTCACGACGCTCACGCCGCTGGGTGATCTCGAGCGGCAGACGCAGTTCAAGGACAAGTCGTCCAAGGTGGAGAGCATTCCCGCCGGCTTGCTCATGTATCCCGTGCTGCAGAGTGCGGACATCCTGCTGTATCGCGCCGATTCCGTGCCTGTCGGTGAAGACCAGATTCAGCATCTCGAGTTGGCGCGTGATACCGCACGCAAGTGGAATGCGAAGTTCGGGCAGGAGTATTTCCCCGAGCCGAAGCCGCTGCTCACGCCGACGCGCCGCATCATGGGGCTCGACGGACAGTCGAAGATGTCGAAATCGCTGGGCAACACCATCGGCCTGATGGAAACCGACGACGAGATCTGGGCGAAGCTGCGTCCGGCGATGACCGATCCGCAGCGCGTGCGCAAGACCGATGTGGGGCGCCCCGAGGTGTGCAACATCTTCCAGCTGCACAAGGCATTCAGCAGTGCGGAGACCGTCGCGCATGTCGATGCGCAGTGCCGCACTGCCGGGTGGGGGTGCATGGACTGCAAGAAGGTGTTGCAGGAGGGCATGGTGCAGGAGCTCACGCCGATCCGTCGCCGTGCAGAAATGCTCGACACCGAACCGCAGCGCGTACTCGATGCGCTGGCCAGTGGTGCCGAGACGGCGCGGGGAATCGCGCGCGAAACCATGCGCGAGGTGCGCGGCTACATGGGCCTCGACGCGGTCACCATCCCCACCGATAGCCCGGCGTGACCGAGACGCCGGGCCGTCGACGGCTCGTGGTGGATCTGCAGAGCACCTCACCGCACATGCGGGTGCCGCTTTGGGCCGCTGAACGGATCGCGGCGGCGGCGCCGGATGGATGGGAGGTCGTCCACATCGCCTCGCCGTCGAAGTCGATTGGCAGCGGCAGCAACATGGCCAGCGACGAGACGCTGGCCGTGATCACGCGAGCCGAGGGATACCTGGGCTACGGTGTGCCGGCGGGGTTGCTGCAGGCCGCTCCGCATTTGGGATGGGCGCACAGCGCGGCGGCGGGGGTCGGCGCGTCGGTGACTCCGGAGCTGCGCGCCAGCGGGGTCGTCTTCACGAACAGCGCGGGCGTGTACGGCGAGCCGATGGCCGATACCGTGTTGGCCGGGGTACTGCACTTCGTACGCGGGCTCGACTTCGCGACACGGCAGCAGGCCGCGTCCACGTGGAATCAATTGCCGTTCATTCACCGCGATCTCAGCGCGCGCGCGGAGGTCCGTGAACTCGCCGAGCTTCGTGTCCTGATCGTCGGGGCGGGTGGCATCGGTACCGCGGTGGCCCGTCGGTTTTCGGCGTTGGGGTGCCGTTGCGTGGGGATCCGCCGTCGACCAGAACTCGGCGCGCCCGAAGGCTTTGCGCGGGTGGAGGGCCCGGGTGCCCTCGATGCGGAGCTACCGGACGCCGATGTGCTCGTGCTGGCCGCGCCGTTGACCGGAGGCAGCGCTTCGTTATTGGACGCCCGGCGGCTGGCGTTGCTCCCCGCCGGGGCAATCGTCGTGAACGTAGCGCGGGGCGCGCTGGTCTCCGACGAGGCGCTGCTGGATTCGTTAAACCGGAATCATCTACGTGGCGCCGTGTTGGATGTATTCAATACGGAGCCGCTACCGGTCGACAATCCATACTGGCAGCATCCGAAGGTTCTGGTGACTCCTCATGTGTCGGGTGTCTCGCCGCAACATTGGCGGCGGGTGCTCGAGCTGTTCGAAGACAACTGGCGGCGCTGGCAGGCGGGCACACCGCTGCGCAACGTCGTGGACCTCGATGCGGGCTATTGATCGGGGGACACACACCTCCCGTAGTTCTCCCAAGCAGGCATCGTGGCGATTGAGCGAATCATCAAGGCGGCAGTCGAACGCGGTGCGTCCGACGTGCACATCAAGGCGGGGGACGTGGTGCGTGCGCGCATCGACGGCCGCCTCGTGGTGCTGACGAAGCAGGCGCTCACCGCCGAGCAGACGCGTGCGATTGCCTTGCATTTCATGACGTCGGACGCGGAACGCTCCACGATCGACACGCTCAAGGACCACGACTGCTCCTGGCACTCGCCGGGCGTCGGCCGATTCCGCGTGAACATCATGCGGCAGCGCGCGGCCCATTCCATCGTGATGCGCGTGATCCCGGAGAATGTGCCGACGTTCCAGTCGCTCAAGCTGCCGCCGGTGCTCGACAAGATCGCGCATACGGAGCGCGGCATGGTGCTGGTGACCGGTGTGACGGGTTCCGGTAAATCGAGCACGATGGCCGCCCTGGTGAATGCGATCAACGCGTCGTACGAGAAGCACATTCTCACGCTCGAGAATCCGATCGAGTTCATTCACGCCGACTTGAAGAGCTCGGTGACGCAGCGTGAAGTGGGCATCGACACCGAGAGCTTCCGCATGGGCCTCCGTGCCGCGCTGCGTCAGGATCCCGACGTGATCCTGATCGGCGAAATGCGCGATCCGGAAACGATCGACACGGCGATGAAGGCGGCGGAGACCGGTCACTTGCTGATCTCGACGCTACACACGCCCGACGCGCAGAGCACGATCATGCGCATCGTGGCGATGTTCCCGCCCGATGAGCAGACGGTCGTGCGCATGCGTCTCGCCGAATCGTTGCATGCCGTGGTCTCGCAACGGCTGCTGCCGCGCGCGAACGGACAAGGACGCGTGGTGGCGTGTGAAGTGATGATCGTGACGTCGACGATCCGCGATCTGATCGCCGAGGGCAACATCGTCGAGATCCGCGACTACATCGCCGACGGCGTGCAGTACGGCATGCGGACGTTCGATCAGCATCTCACGGAGCTGGTGAACGGCAACGAAGTGACGTTCGAGGTGGCGAAAGCGGCGGCGACCAACCCGGCCGACTTCGAGTTGAGCTTCCGCATGGGCAAGAACCGGCAGTCGCCTCCCTCGGGAGTGCGCGGGATCGCGTCGCGGCCTACCGGGAGCACGAAGTCGGTGACGCAGGGGATGGGCGCGGTGGCCACGCCCAGTGGTCTCGGAGCGAACCCGCTGGGCACCGGTCCGACGATGCCGCCGATCGCGACGAGTCCGAGTGGTCATTCGGCGGTGTCGAGCCCGAATCCGCTCGGGAACGACACGGTTTTTGGCAGCGGGTTCGAGAGTCTCTTCGGGAGCTGATCCCGCACGTCGTGAAAACGGGAGTGCGGACACCGGAACGGGCGACGGATTACATTCTCCACATGCCGAACACTCCCATTGGTGGGCTCATGGTGCCTGCCGCCTCCTGCTTTACCGCGACGGGTAACCTCGACCGCGCCGCGTTCCAGTCCAACATCGATGCGTATGTCGGCCACGGCGTCGACGGCGTGCTCGTTGCCGGCTCGAGCGGCGAATCCTCGCTGCTCGACTGCGATGATCGTCGACAGCTGTTGACGTGGGCGCGCGAGCGTCTCTCCGACGACCAGTGGCTGCTGGCCGGCGTCGGCAGCGAGAGCACCCGTCAGACGATTTCGCGCGCGCATGACGCGAAGGCGGCCGGGGCGACCGCGGCGCTGGTGATCTCGCCGCACTACTTCCTGAAGCGGATGACGGAGCCGGCATTGCTGGCACATTTCCGCGCGGTGGCCGATGCGAGTCCGTTGCCGGTGTTGCTCTACAACATGCCGGCGTACGCGCATCTGGTGTTGAGCCCGACCTTCGTGCACGAGATGGCACAGCACGAGAACGTGATCGGCATGAAGGACAGCGCGGGCAACATCCCGGTTTTCACGCAGTATCTCGAATCGCAGGGCCCGAACTTTCGCGTACTGACCGGCAGCGGGGCGACGGTCGTGCCGGCGCTGGCGGCCGGGGCCTCGGGGGCCATTCTGGCGATCGCGTTGTACGCGGGCCCGCTGGTGCGTGAGATGGTCAATGCCTTCCGGGCGGGCGATGTGGACGGCGCGACCGTGCTGCAGGCGCGTCTGGCGCCGCTGGCGACGGACATTGCCGGGGCCATGGGACCGGCGGGGATCAAGGCGGCGCTCGATCTGGTGGGGCTGCATGGTGGACCGCCGCGCAGTCCGTTGCTCCCCGCGAATGCGGACGAGGTCGCTATCGTGCGGGCGCGTCTCGAAACAGCGGGGCTGCTGCCGTCGTAGGTCGGCTATGCTCTCTCTGGCACTGCTTGGCGCGGCCCTCGCGGGCGGCTTGATCCTGATTCCGTTAGGACTGCCCGGCCTCTGGGTGATGCTGGGCGCGGCGCTTCTGCATTGGGTGCTGGTGCCTTTAGGCGGCATCGGCGTGTGGACGATGGCGGGCGCGGGCGCGCTGGTCGTGGCGGCGGAGGTGCTCGAGTTCACCATCTCGGCCCGCTACACCCGGAAATACGGTGGCTCACGCCGGGCCTCGTGGGGAGCGGTCATTGGTGGCCTGGTAGGGGCCGTGGTGGGCATTCCGGTGCCGGTGGTGGGTTCGCTCATTGGCGCATTCGCCGGCGCCTTCCTGGGGGCGCTGGTGGCCGAGCTCTCGGTGGCGCGCGATTCGCGCGGCGCGCCGGTACGGGTGGCCACGGGTGCGCTGGTGGGTCGCGTGGTCGCCGCCGCGGCGAAAGTGGGAATTGGTGTCGTTGTCGCCGTGTTGGTCATGGCGGCGGCGGTGGTCGGAAACTAGATTCCCTCAACGCCTCGCGGGTTGTCCGCGGGGCGTTTTTTGTGCGCGGCACCGAGCCGCCGGAGCCAGGGATTCGCATGTTCGATTCGACGACACGTACGGTGGTGGTGGTAGGTGCCCAGTGGGGCGACGAGGGGAAGGGCAAGCTGGTGGACGTCCTCGCCGAGAAGGCCGATTGGGTCGTGCGCTATCAGGGCGGCGCCAATGCCGGCCACACTGTGCATATCGGCGACAAGTCGTTCATCCTGCATCAGATCCCCAGCGGCATTCTGCACCCCGGCGTGCGGTGCGCGATCGGCAATGGCGTCGTGATGGACCCGGAGACGCTGTTCACGGAGGTCGACGAGTTGATCGCCGACGGCGTGGACGTGGAAGGGCGGCTGTATGTCAGCGAGCGCGCCCATCTCGTGATGCCGTATCACAAACTCGTGGACAAGGCGAGCGCGGCCAGCAAGGCGATCGGCACGACCGGTCGCGGCATCGGTCCGGCCTATGAGGACAAGGTGGCGCGTCGTGGTGTGCGCGTGCTCGACCTGCGGAATCCCGCGCGGCTGCGCGAGCTCGTGACCGCGGGTGTGGAGCGGGCGAACGCGCAGCTGGAACGTTCGGGCTCCGATCTGCGGGCGTCGGTGGACGACACGATCGCCGCGCTCGATGCGCTGTCGCCGCGTTTGCTCGGTCTGGCCGAAGACGTTGGTCTGTGCGTGCATCGCGCGATCAAGAACGGTGCGGCGGTGCTGCTGGAAGGCGCGCAGGGGTCGATGCTCGACATCGATCACGGCACCTACCCGTTCGTGACGTCGAGCAACACCACGGTGGGCGGTGCGGCCACCGGCGTTGGCATCTCGCCGATGTCGTTGCAGTGCGCGTTGGGTGTGGTAAAGGCCTACACGACGCGCGTCGGTCATGGCCCGCTGCCGACGGAGTTCGCCGAGCCGCTGCAGACGCAGGTGCGCACCCTTGGCCACGAGTTCGGCGCGACCACGGGACGTGCCCGTCGCTGCGGCTGGTTCGATGGCGTGGTGGTGCGCTACGCCGCGCGCGTGAACGGTCTCACGGCGCTGGCCATTACGAAGCTCGACGTGCTGGACACGCTCGACGAGTTGATGGTGTGCACGGGCTATCGTATCAACGGGGAAGTGCACACGGAATTCCCGGCTGATCTCCAACTGTTGGAGCACGCCGAGCCGGTGTACGAGACGATGCCGGGGTGGAACCAATCCACGCAGGATGCGCGGAAGCTGGAAGACCTGCCGGCCGCAGCGCGTGCCTATCTCGATCGTCTCGAAGAGCTGTGCGAGACGCCCATCGCGTACGTGAGCGTGGGAACCCGTCGTGACCAGATCATTGGAGTTCACGCGGTCGTCGCATGAGCGCGTCCGTGACGACGTTCGTGGACGTGGCGATCGTGGGGGCCGGGCCGTGCGGTCTGGCCGCGGCGATTGCGGCGATTCGCGGTGGATTGTCGGTCGCGGTGTTCGACCGCGGGTGCATCGTGCACGGCATCGCGAGCTATCCGACGTACATGACGTTTTTCAGTACGGCCGAACGGATCGCGATCGGCGGCGTGCCGTTCCTGGTGGCGACCGACAAGCCGACGCGTCGTGATGCGCTCGCCTACTATCGCGGTGTGGCATCGATGTACGACGTGCCGGTGCGGCAGTACGAAACGGTGGAATCGATGCGCCCGGTGCGCTTCGATCCGCCGGCCGGCGAGCTGGCGCCCGCGCGCGGGGCGCAGTGGCTGCTGCGCAGCGTGAAGCGCAGTGGCGAGGTGATGGAAACGGCGGCGCATGCGGTGATCATCGCGACGGGCTATTTCGGTCGTCCGAATCTGCTGCAGGTGCCAGGCGAATCGTTGCCGCATGTGCGTCACGGCTACGTGGAAGGCCACTCGGCGTGGCGCGAACCGGTGGTGATCGTGGGCGGCGGCAATTCAGCCGTGGACGCCGCGCTCGACATGTACCGCGCCGGCGCCCACGTCACGATGGTGCACGTGGGTGCCACGCTGGACAACGGGGTAAAGCCGTGGGTACGTCCGGAAATCGAGGCGCGCATTCACGAGGGCAGCATCCAGGCGCACTATGAGAGCCGGGTGTTGGCGATCGAGCCCGACGTGGTCGTGATCGCGGGGCCTGAGGGCGAGGTGCGCGTGCCGGCGACGCAGGTGTACACGATGACGGGGTATCTGCCGGAAACGGGATTGCTCGAGGCGGTGGGCGTGCCCATCGAGCCCGACAGCGGCATTCCGCAGCACAACCCGCTCACGATGGCCACGCCGGTCACCGGTGTCTACCTTGCGGGAGTGATCGCCTCCGGGCTTTCGGCGAATCGTATCTTCATCGAGAACGGCCGCGATCACGGTGACACGATCGTGCGGCATATCCTTTCCTGACTTCAACTCTTCGGTTCCGATGGCTTCCCAACCCGACGTGATGGACAAGCTGGTGTCGCTGTGCAAGCGCCGCGGCTTCATCTTCCAGTCCTCCGAGATCTACGGCGGCACGGGCTCGGTGTGGGACTACGGTCCGCTTGGTGTGGAGCTCAAGAAGAACATCAAGGATCGCTGGTGGAACGCGATGGTGCGTTCGCGCGACGACATCGAAGGGCTCGATGCGGCGATCCTGATGCACCCGCGCACGTGGGAAGCGAGCGGACACGTGGCCGGTTTCGTCGACCCCCTGGTGGACTGTAAGACGTGCAAGGGCCGTTTCCGCGCCGACAAGCTCGAAGACGCGCGTTGCCCGCAGAAGCCGAGCAAGCAGCCGGGGCAGCACGATGCCTGTCAGCTCACGGAAGCGCGCAATTTCAACCTGATGTTCAAGACGTACATGGGCGCGCTCGAGGAGAGCGCGAGCATCGTCTACCTGCGTCCGGAAACGGCGCAGGGCATCTTCGTGAATTTTCTGAACGTGCAGCAGAGCATGCGTCAGAAGGTGCCATTCGGCATCGCGCAGATCGGCAAGGCGTTCCGCAACGAGATCACGCCGGGCAACTTCATTTTCCGCACGCGCGAGTTCGAGCAGATGGAGATGCAGTTCTTCGTCGAGCCGGGCACGGACATGGAGTGGTTCGAGCAGTGGAAGCAGCTGCGCATGGAGTGGCATCTGGCGCTCGGTCTCTCGCCGGAGCGTCTCAAGTTCCATCAGCACGGCGCCGGTGAGCTCGCGCACTACGCGCGCGCGGCATTCGACGTGACGTTCGACTTCGGCGGCACCCTCGGCTTCCAGGAAATCGAAGGTGTGCACAATCGCGGCGATTTCGATCTCACGCAGCATCAGCAGTACTCGAGCAAGAAGCTCGAGTACTACGACCAGCTGAACAACAAGCGCTATGTGCCGTACGTGATCGAAACGTCGGTCGGCGCCGATCGTGTCACTCTGGCCGCGCTGGTGAACGCGTACCGCGAAGAGTCGGTGGAGGGCGAAGATGAAGGCCGCGTGGTGCTGGGCCTGCATCGGTCGATCGCCCCGATCAAGGCCGCGATCTTCCCGCTCACGAAGAAGGACGGTCAGCCGGAAATGGCGAAGAACATCATGAACGACCTTCGCATGGCGTTTCCGATGGACTACGACGAATCGGGCTCGATCGGCAAGCGCTACCGCCGTCAGGACGAAGTCGGCACGCCGTTCTGCATCACGGTCGACGGCCAGAGCACGACCGATCAGACGGTCACCGTGCGCGACCGCGACACCCTGGCGCAGGACCGGGTCGACGTGAGTCAGCTCAAGGGCTACCTGGCGGCGAAGCTGGTGGGGTAGTTGGTGTGCTTGCGGCGGAATCGTAGGAACTGATCACACAGGTTGCAGGAAAAGATCACGCAGAGATGCAGAGTGCGCAGAGAACGCAGAGAACATGTGATTTTGGTCTCTGCGTTCTCTGCGCCCTCTTTTTCTTTGCGTGATCTTTTCAAAAGGCTTTTGGTTTGATCATTCGCCGGTGTAGCCATTGACGATCCGCTGAACGCCGTCGATCAGGCGGTCGCCACCAAAATTGATGAGCAGGCCGACTGGCAGCTTCATGATCCGCAGATAGGTCAGCAATTGTCGTTGGTGAATGGGCGCCGGGCGTTCGGTGCATTTGAGCTCCACCGGAATGCGCCCCTCGATCATCAGGTCGAGCCGGAACCCGAATTCAATCTTCGTCCCTCTGTACTCGAAAGGCACGACGAGCTGCCGTTGGACGCGGAGACCGCGGCGCGTTAGCTCGGCGGCGAGCAGTTCCTCATACGCCGATTCGAAGAGGCCGGGGCCGAGGTCGGCATGGATGTGGATCGACGCGTCGATGATGTCGGCGGTGATCTGATTGATCGGGGGCATGCCGGATCATGCGCCGAGGCCGTCATCGTCGTGTCAGCGAGTTGCCATCCCCGGACGTAGCCTGCAACGTAAGGGTGCCGTTCGTACGCGGGCGGCCCTGCAGTGCTCCGCCTCCTCATTCCCGACCATGCTGCCACTTCGACCTTTCCTGTTTCTCACGGCGCTGTCCGTTCCGGCGGCGCTGGTGCAACCGCCGGCCAAACCGGCGACGGCGACCTCCCGCGTCGCGCCATTGGCGCCGGTTACGCTGGATTCGACGCTGCTCAAGTCGTTCCGGTGGCGCAACATCGGTCCCGACCGCGGCGGCCGGTCGATTGCCGCCAGCGGCGTGGTGGGGCGTAAGAACGAGGCGTATTTCGGCGCGACCGGTGGCGGGCTCTGGAAGACGACCGATGGCGGCGAGAATTGGGCGCCGGTGACCGACGGCCAGATCACCAGCGCCTCGGTGGGCGCGGTGGCCGTGAGCGAGAGTAATCCCGATATCGTGTACATCGGCATGGGTGAGTCGGCGATTCGCGGCAACATCATGCCCGGCGACGGCATCTACAAGAGCACCGATGCCGGCAAGACGTGGGCGCACATCGGCTTCAAGACCGTCGATGCCATCTCGAAGATCCGCATCCACCCGACCAACCCCGACATCGTGTATGCGGCCGTTTTCGGCAAGTATAGCGTGCCGAGTGCCGAGCGCGGGGTGTTCAAGAGCACCGACGGCGGCAAGTCGTGGCGCAAGGTGCTGTTTCGCGATGACAAGTCGGGCGCGATCGATATCGCCCTCGACCGCAACAACCCGAGTGTGATGTACGCGGCCATGTGGGAAGCGTACCGCAAGGAATTTCAGATGTCGTCGGGTGGTCCGGGTTCCGGACTGTTCAAGAGCACCGACGGTGGCGAGACGTGGACCGAGATCACGCGCAACAAGGGACTGCCGGCCGGCCTGGTAGGTCGAATCGGCGTCGCACTCACGGCCGCGAACTCGAACCGCGTGTACGCGCTGATCGAGAACGACAACGGTGGCCTCTTCAAGAGCGATGATGCCGGCGCCACGTGGACGCTCGTGAACAGCGACCGCAACATCCGGCAGCGCGCGTTCTATTACACGCACCTGTTCGCCGACCACAAGAACGCCGATGTCGTGTACGCGCAGAACACGTCGCTGTTCCGTTCGGCCGACGCGGGCAAGACGCTCACGAGCATCGGCAACGGGACGCACGGCGATCACCATGACCTGTGGATCGATCCGGCTGATCCGACGCACCTGGTTGGCGCCAACGACGGCGGCGGCGCGGTGACGACGAACACCGGCGGTAAGTGGACCGAGCAGGACTTCCCGACCGCGCAATGGTATCACGCGATCACGACGAAGCACATTCCGTATCACATCTGCGGGTCGCAGCAGGACAACAGCACCCTGTGCACGCCGTCGCAGTGGAACTTCGGACGGCCGAACGGCGCGCAGCAGGCGGCGGGCGGCATGGCGGTGTCGTATCAGGTTGGCGGCGGTGAGCCCGGCTACATCGCGACCGATCCGCTCGATCCCGACATCTTCTACGCCGGTACGAACAACGGCGGCTACGTCGACAAGTTCAACAAGAAGACCGGGCTGTCACGTGAAGTGAATCCGTACCCCTGGTTCTATTCGGGTGAGCCGTCGAAAGACATCAAGGAGCGGTGGCAGTGGACGTTCCCCATCCTGTACTCGCCGCTGAATCCGAAGATGCTGTTCGTGTCGTCGCAGCGTCTGTGGCGCACGCTCGATGGTGGACGCACGTGGAAGGTGCTGAGCGGTGACCTTACGCGTCACGCGCCGGAAACGCAGGAGAAGTCGGGTGGCCCGATCACGGGTGACATGAACGGCCCCGAAGTGTACGGCGTGATCTTCTCCGTGGGGCCGAGCAAGAAGGATGTGAACGTGATCTGGACCGGTTCCGACGACGGTCTCGTGCACGTAACGCGGAATGGCGGTCTCACGTGGACCAACGTGACGCCGAAGGACATGCCGGACTTCGGCCGCGTCTCACAGATCGATGCGTCGGCGTTCGATGCCGGCACGATGTACATGTCGGTGCGTCGTCCGCTGCTGAACGATCGCGCGCCGTACATCTTCCGCACGACCGACTTCGGCAAGACGTGGACGAAGATCGTGAACGGACTCGGCGCCGAGGACTATGTGCATGCGGTGCGCGAAGATCCGGCCCGCAAGGGATTGCTGTATGCCGCCACGCAGCACGGCGTCTACATCTCGTACGATGACGGCGCGAACTGGCAGAGCCTCAAGCTCAATATGCCCGACACGCCGATCGCCGATCTCGTGGTGGAAGCGAACGATCTCGTGATCGCTACGCACGGCCGTGGTTTCTGGGTGCTCGACAATGTGGCGCCGCTTCGTCAGGCGACACCGGCCGTGCTCGCGGCCGACGCCCATCTATTCGCGCCGCCGGTCGGCATCCGCTCCAGCGCTGGTGTGCCGATGAGCTGGGTGTTCAAGTCGGCGCCGAAGCGTGCGACGCTGTCGATCCTCGATTCGGCCGGTGCCGTGCTGCGCGAGCTCACGGGTGACACCGCGACATCGGCGGCTGGTGCCGGCGCGGGTCGCCGGCGCGGTACGTCGTCGTCGTTCCCGCTCACCGCCGGTCTGTCGCGCTTCACCTACGACATGCGCGCCACGGGAATCGAAAGCTTCCCGGGCATGATTCTGTGGGGCGCTGGTACGGCTGGGCCGGCGCTGCCGCCGGGTCGTTACACCGTGCGCCTCACCGCCGACGGCAAGACGCTGACGGCGCCGATGACCATTCAGCGCAGCCCGCTGCTGCCGGAAGTCACGAACGCCGATCTGCGCGCGCAGTACGCGTTCGGCAAGCAGGTGCGCGACAAGACGAACGAAGCGCAGAAGGCCGTGATCGAGATTCGTCGCGTGAAGGAGCAGTTGGACGACCGCCTCAAGCGCAGTCAGGATGCCGCGCTCGCGGCGAAGGGCGGTACGCTCAAGACCAACGCGTCGGCGGTGGAAGAGCAGGTGTATCAGGTGAAGAACCAGAGCGGACAGGACCCGCTCAACTTCCCCATCCGCGTGAACAACCGACTCGCGAATCTGCTCTCGATGTCGGAGCGTGGTGACGGTCCCCCGGGCACGTACATGCCGGAGATCCTCAGCATCCTCACGAAGGAACTCGGCGGCTATACCACGAAACTCGAGACCGTGTGGAAGGTCGATCTGTCCGCGGTGAACGCGGAGTTGAAGCGGCTCAACCTGCCGTTGCTCGATCCCAAGTGCACGGTCGTGGCGGGATGCACTGCCACGCCATGAAGACTCGCGTCATCATCACGGTGCTCAGCGCAGTCGCGCTGAGCACCGGCTGCGGTCCGAGTGTGCGAACGCGCGTGGCGAACGCGATGCAAGGATGCCTCGCCGTTCGCAATCCGGCGTTCATGCGCGGCGAGGGAGAGCGGGCACTGTCGATCCCATTGCCGCCGGCGGTCGATTCACTGGCGAGCGGCACAGCGTACACCTTCGGTCTGATCGTGTATCAGGAAACCGCCGATCAGGCGACGACGCAGGCCGAAGTCACTTGCGCGCTCGAGTTGGGATCGCGCTACGAAAGCGAGGACACGCGAGAGTGGCTCGGCTACTTCTCGCGCCATCCCAACGCGCCGGTGGCGAATCTGGCCAAGCGGTTGTTGGATGCGCAGCTCAAGCAAATCGGCGCGGCGCCTCAATCGAGTGCCGCGCCGAAATAGTGCGTGACTACGGGTTCCGCTTGTCCTTCACGGCCCGCTTCACGTCCCGACGTTCCTGCTTCACGTCACGCTTGTCGGCGCGGACTTCACGCGTCTCCTGCTTGACGGCGCTTCTGTCGCCGGCCTTTACGGCCTGCCGACGGTCGCGCTGATCACCGTTGAGTTCGTGCTTGGCCTTCCGCAGTTCCTTCGCTTCCTGCTTCACGGACTGTGCGGACGCGGTCGATGCCACGGCGAAAGGCAGCGCGGCGAGCAGTGCGGCGAGATAGATCGAACGACGCATGAGACACTCTCCTGAGGCGCGGCAACGTGGCGTCGATCCCTCGATCGTCAGCCGTGTTGCGACGGGTTCATAACAGTTGACGGGCCCCGGTCGGCGATGTTAAGCCGGCGGGGGGCCCGTCTATTTTCACTCAATGGAACATTGGCACTGTCGCGCGCTGGTGTCAGCGTTCGATGCGCAGACCCACCATACCCCACGGCTTGTAGAACTCGTAGCTCGGATCGTCGCCGCCGCCGCCGCGGTTGAGGCGATCACCAACCGTGGCACGCAGCGGCGTGTTCGAGAGATTGATCGCTTCCGCGAAGAGCTTCATGCCGCTGCGGATCTGGAACGATCCCGATGCATCCCACTGCAGCCGCTCACGGGTGCGCGTGTCACCTTCGGGCGTCAGCGCGTTGATCGTGGAGAGAAATTCGCCGGAGTAGTTCGCACCGACGCGCAGGGATACGGGTCCGCGATCGAAAAACACGCCGAGGTTGCCGGCATTGCCCGTCTGACCCGGAAGCGGTGTGTCGACCCCGGTGCGCCCGCGGCCAGGGATCTCGGCCACCGACTTCGTATAGGTGTAGTTCGCGTTCAGTCCGAGTCCGGCGAGCATACCCGGGAGAAACGTGAGGTTCTGCTGCCAGGCGACTTCGAAGCCGTACAGCTTCGCGGTGGGGCCGTTGACCGGCTGAATCACCTGCGTGGCGTCCGGTCCGAGTGCTTCATCGGTGCGACGCGCGCGTGCAGTCGGGAAGATGAAGTTCTTGAGGTCCTTGTAGAACGCGCCGGCTGACACGAAACCGACTGACCGGAAGTAGCGCTCGATCATGAGATCATACGCAAGGGCGGTAGTCGCCTCGAGCGCCGGGTTGCCGATGGTCGCCGTCTGCTGGCCGGCTTGGACGTTCACGTACGGCGTCATGTCCTGGAACTGCGGACGCACGAGCGCCGTGGTAATCGCCGCCTTCACGTTGGTGTATTCGTCCACGCGATACGTGGCGTTAATCGACGGGAACACATTCACGTAGTTGCTCGTGCCCGTCGTGTCCGAAATCGGGCGGGAGAGCGCCGTGCCAGCGGCGTTGAGCGATATGATCTTTGCCGTATTCTCTACACGCGTGGCCTCGACGCGTACGCCGGGTACCAGGCGCAGCGCGCCGGCGTCGAGTGTGGCCATGAGGTACGCCGCGTACACGTCTTCGCCGACGGCGAACGTTCCGCCGGCCGACGTGGTCTGCGATGTCAGCGTGTTCAGCGTGAAGGCATTCGGATTCGCCTTGATGAAGTCGGCCATACGCGTCGGATCGAACGTGCGACCAAACTGATAGTCGCCACCGAAGATCGTGCGACCGGTCGTTTCCGAGGTGAGCGCGCTCATGAGCGTCGCGCCCGTGGCACCGGAGGCGTTTGTGCCGAGTGCACTGGTGAAGGTGGTGTTCGCCAGCGTGTTTTCGCGCTCCTTGAGCCGCGCGGCAACGCCGCCCTTCAGGGTGCCGGAGAAGGCCCCGAACGCCACCGGCATCGACGCGTTCAGCTTCGCACTGATGTCATTGTCCTTGGTATCGCGGACTTCCCGCACGAGGCTATTGAAGCCGAAGCGTGAGGGATCGTCGAACGATCCGACAGACACATTGGCGCGTGGTCGATCGGGGTCGGCAAAATTGTAGCCGAGGGTCATGCCGCTCTGGCGGAAGGACATCGTCAGGACATCGGGACGACTCTCGGTAGCGCGCGACGTTCCGATCGCCCAATCGAGCGCCTTGCCGTTGCCGGCAAAATGCTCGCCACCGATCTGCGCGGTGATGATATCTTGAATCACTTCGCGCAAGCGGATGTCGCGATCGAACTGCGATCCCGTGGTGATGCCGGAGTCGGGCGTCACCTGCGTCCAACGGGAGCCGCCGCCGCCGCGGAAACGAAAGCGCGCACGGGCGCGGACTTCGTCGTCGGAGAAGCGGTTGAAGGTGCCGCGAAGGAACAGCTTGCTGTTGTTGGCGAGCAAGTAGTCGAGCGTGCCATTAAGCCCGGCGCGCAACCGGTTCACCTGCGGATAGTCGCGCAGCTCGAACAGGTTGGGCGCATCGAGCGACGTGAGCGACGGGGCTACACCGCAGTTCCGCGTCTGCGAGCACCAGTCACCTTCGATGTTCTGTGACGCCCGCTCATTCTTGTAGTACGTGCCGCCGATCATCGCGCCGAGCTTCTGCGACGCACCGAAGCGCTTGCCCGCGTTGGCGCCGACGTTGACCAAGGCACCGCCGCCGAGCTGGTTGGCGCCACCGGCGAACGTGGCGTTCAGTAGCGGCTGATTCGCCCGAGCGGTGCGCGTGACGATGTTGACGTTGCCGCCGATGGCGTCGGCGTCCATATCAGGCGTGAGCGTCTTGGAGATCTGGATCTGTGCGGCCTGATCGGACGGCACGATATCCATCGGCAACTGACGGCTGTTCTGTTCCGGTGAGCTGATGCGAAGGCCGTTCAGCGACATCGAATTGAGGTCGGCGTTCGTGCCGCGGATCTGTACGAAGCGTCCCTCTCCCTGATCGCGTAGCACGGCAACGCCGGGCACGCGCGCGAGCGCCTCCGCCATATTCGGATCGGGTAGGCGACCGACGAGTTCGTTGTCGATGACACTGGAGATGGTCGCCGCAGTGCGCTGCTGATTCAGGGCCGACGCCTGTCCGGCGACCTGTCCTTTCACCTCGATCGCCGACAGTGTCGTCATCGCGGCCGTCATCTTGACGTCGAGCGTGGCGGTGGCGCCCGTGCTGACCGTGACGGACTTGGACACGGCCTGGAAGCCGATGTAGCGGAACGTGAGCGTGCGTGCGCCAGCGGGCACGTTCACCGCGCGATAGGTGCCATTCTGGGTCGCGGCGCGAATCGCCGTACCGTCAACGGACACGAGCATGCCGGAGAGCGGTCGCCCATTCGGATCGGTCACGGAACCGACGACCACACCCTGTGCGCCGAGCGGCGCGGCGGCGAGCAGTAGGCCGATGGCCATACTGCGAATCGACATATGCATCGAAGAGATCAGTTTAGAGGAAGGCGCTTGCGGACATCGCGCCAGTCGTAGAAGTGGAACGTCTTGTCGGTCGACATCATCACGAGCAGTCCTTCGGGAAACGCGGGGGACAGCGCACGGGCCGTGACTTCGAGGCCATCCGTTTCCTGGGCCGCCACCGGGATCGTGGCGAGCGCGATGTGCGTGTTCGGCGCGCCCTTGGCACCTTCGCGCGCAAACAGCTGCAGTCGGTGGCCCTGTTGATCGGAGACCACGAGGTAGCCGGTGGAGTCGCTCGTGGGGTACACGGCGATGCCCTCGTGATCACTGACGAATCCGGTCGTACCGAAGAGTGCCAGTTCCTTTGCGGCCTCGGCGAGATCGGGATCGGCGTGGTACTTCCGGATGCCGACGGTCTCGTCGCTGTAGTAGACGAAGCCCAGTTGTTGATCGACGGCGATCGCCTCGATCTCCTTCTGTCCGCTGTAGGCGCCGAAGGCGCGTACCCGTGTACCGGTGAGCGTCCCGTTGCCGGCATCGGCGAGGCGGTATTGCCAGAGGTATCCCTCACGCGGGCCGCTCTTACCGCCGACGATCGCGAAGACGGCGCCGTCGCGGGGACGGCGATACAGCGCGATCCCCATGGGCGCGCGTGTCGTATCTGCGTTGAACACCGGGATGCCACCAGCGTCGATCGGCATCATATCCGGCAGTCGGAAAATCCGGAGCGATTTCGTGCCACGTTCAGCGGCGACCGCGATGTCGATCAACTTCCCGTTCAGCGAGACGCCGGAGATGATATCGACGTTGTTCGGACGCTTGAGTGGACGACGCGTGCGTGTGGTGTCAATCCGCCCATCCAAAGTGAATACGTAGAGTCCACCGGTGCTGTCCCCTTTGTCGGTGCCGATCACCAGCGACCGGGAGGGATTCAGGGTGTCGATCCAGATCGCGGGATCGTCCGAGTCGTTGAGCACGGCGGCGGTGACGACCACCGGTCGGAGCGTATCGGCGGCCGACGACACGGCGGCCGCGGCGAGAGAGTCGGCGTTGGTTGTCGATGGGGATTCCCCAGTTCGACAGCCGCTCAGCGCCAGGCCGAGGGCCGCGGACGCGGCCAGCGAGATGCGTTGCACAGAGAGGGAACCGAGGGGCGCTGCCCGGCGTCATGCCAGCAGCCTCAACTTCGAGAAGGTCCCCCGAATCGATGACTATCCGGCGACGAGGCTGTCCCGATTTGGCGACGACTCTGTCACAGTTGTATTTCGGCGGCTTTGCGTTGGGCGGCTTTCCTGAACACAGTCACGGCGTAGCTTTCCGGCATGACTCCCTCTGCCAATTCCCGCCCGGTGGCGCTCATCACCGGCGCATCACGCGGTATCGGGCACGCCATCGCGCTCCGGCTCGCCCCGAAGCACGATCTGATCCTCGTCGCGCGTGACGAGTCGCTGCTGATGGCGGTGGCCGCGGAGTGCGAGGCACTCGGTGCCTCCGTCCAGTGCATCGCGGCCGACGTGCAGAATGCGCTGGTCACGGCGCAGCGACTGACCGGACTGCACGTCGATGTCCTGGTGAACAACGCTGGCGTCGCCGTGATGAAACCGTTCCTCGAGATGACGGCCGAAGAGTGGCATCGTCAGGTCGACGTGAACGTGAACGCGCTCTATCATGTCACGCGCGCAGTCCTACCCGGCATGGTCGCGCGCGGCCACGGACACGTCTGCATCATCGGCAGTACGGCGGGACGCAACACGTTCGTCGGCGGCACTTGCTACACGGGCACGAAGCATTTCGTGATGGGCTTTGCGGAGTCGCTGATGCTGGAAGTGCGCGATGCCGGTGTCGGTGTGTCGGTGATCACGCCCGGCTCGGTGGATACCGACTTGTTCCCCGCCGGCACGAATCGCACGTGGATGCTCGAGCCGCAGAACGTGGCTGATGCCGTCGGTTTCGCGATTGAGGCACCCCCGCATATGCTCGTGCATCGGCTCGAGGTGCGGCCGCTTTCCCCGAAGCGCCCTCGGGCCTCCTGAGGTGAGTGACGCGCGCGAACTGCTCGCGGTGCGCGAGATCGCGCACGCATTCCTGCTGGCTGATCGCCCGAGTGATGTGCAGCAATTCGCGCTCGATCGGGTCACCCCGATCCTCGGCGCGGCGTTCTCGCTGGTGATGGAACTCGGGGACGACGGGGAACTGCTGCGGCCGGTGGCACAGCATGAGTGGCCGTCGAAGCACCGTCATTGGATCGGCGCGCTGCGCGTGCGCGTCGGCGACGGGCCCAGTGGTGTGGCCGTGGCGGAGCGACGATTGGTCGAGGTCGCCGATCTCTTCGCCGATGCGTCGCTTGGTGCGTGGCACGAAGTGGCCTCGGAGCTGGGCTTCCGGTCGATCATCGCGGCGCCGATGGAAACGGCGGACGGGCCCATCGGGGCGATCGCCTTCTATTTCGCCGACGCCACACCGGTGCGCGACGAGCAGCGCGCGTTGGTGCGGGTGGTGGCCGATCAGTTGGCGGCAGCGACTGATAAGTCGCGCCGCACCGATGCGCTGCGACGCGCGAATGCGGCGCTGGCCGAAGCCAATGCGCAGCTCGAGCGACAGGCGGCGGTGTGGAACAGCGCCGAACGGGCGCGTGATCAGACCGTGCACGACGTGGTGTCGGCGTTGCTCACGCTGGCGGCTCCCGGTGAGACCGCTGACGCCTCAATGCGCTTGGCCGCCGTCCATGCGCTGGCCGTCGCGGCCCGCGACTACGACCTGGTCACACGCGATGACTTCTCGGCGGCAGCGGCCGACGTGGACCCACGGGAGCCGCTGCTCTCCGCCGTGTCCACGTGGCGCATCCGGGCCCCGATGGTGCCGATTCACGTGGACGAGCCAACGGTGCTTTTGCCGATGATCCGTGGCGACTTGCACTGGCTGTCCCGTCTCCTGGAATTGGTCGTCGGGTTGGCGGTACGGTCCGCGTGTATGGAGGGCGGGACGGTGAATACCGGGGTGCGACTGGGACGAGGGTTCATCGCCCTGCAGGTCGGGTGGCGCGACGCCTCGATGGACGCGGTGGCGGATCAACCTCCCTCGGTGCCTTCACGTATACTTCAGGAGACGCTGCGCCGTCCGGCGCACGACCCGTTTGCGGGCGTGCGGGGGGCGGTGACGGCACTCGATCAGCCGCTGGCCACCGTCCTTGCCGGGCGCCTTGGCGGTCAGATGCGCGTCGAGCAATCGGCCAGTGGGTCAGAAGACGAGGGCGGATGGACGTTGGTCTTCCCCGTCGAAGTGGATCTCTGATCCGCACCCGTCGACCCTCCAGTTTTCTCGTTCAATCCGGATCGCCCGTATGCACCAGCAGTCGAATCGCCAATTGCAGGAACGTCTCACCTCACTGTCGATCGCGGACGTCCTCGCGAGGGCCGCGCGTTTCTTCACGCGCCGTAGCGGGGTCTACGCGACGTTCATCGAGAAGCAGGGCCCCTCGCACCTCGTCCTGCGAGGGCAGGGTGGCGAAGAGCTGGTGATCGCGGCGCGCGTGACCGATGCCGGCACGTCGGTATCTGGTTCGACGTATATGTTCGATCAGCAGCTGGCCCGCTTTCTCGACTCGTTGCCGACGGCGCCGGCAGTATCCGTGGCGACGCCGGACGCGGCTGCTGTCGCTGCCCTGCCGCACGGTGTGTCATGACGGTCAGCACCACGCATTTCGTGAATTCGCTGCGTGTGCGTCCGGAGATCGTACGCATCGCCAGTGAGCAGGCCCCCGTCGTGTGGACGGTGCGCGTGCAGGCGGCCGAGGTGTGGGATGCGGTACGGGTCGAAACGACGCCGGAAACGCGCGTGCGCGACGTGAAGCAGGCCGCGATGGCGCTGTTGCTCCCCGATGTCGACCAGATCGACAGCTTCATGGTCAAGTTGCACGGTGCCGAGGTGACGAACGAGTCGCAGTCGCTCCAGTCGGCGGGGGCGCGCGATGCGTCGACGCTGTTCGTGACGGGACGTCGTCGTCGGCCGGTTCGGTGAGCGAACGGTCGCCTGAGTCGCTGATCGCGGCCGTCCAACGGCTGCGCGGAGAGATTGCGAAGCGCATCGTGGGTCAGGATGCGGTGGTCGATGAGATTCTGATGGCGCTGGTGGCCGGTGGACACGCCTTGCTCGTGGGCGTCCCCGGACTCGCCAAGACGCTGATGATCAAGTCGTTGTCGGACGCGATGCAGCTCGAGTTTCGTCGCATCCAGTTCACGCCGGACCTCGTGCCGAGCGACATCACGGGCACCGAGATTCTCGAGGAGAGCGGCGGCGGTGCACGCGCGTTCCGCTTCGTGCACGGACCGGTGTTCGCGAACATCGTGCTGGCTGACGAGATCAATCGCGCGCCGCCACGCACGCAGGCGGCACTGCTGGAGGCAATGCAGGAACACAGCGTGACCGCGGCCGGCAAGACGATGAAGCTGCCGGAGCCGTTCTTCGTGTTGGCGACGCAGAATCCGATCGAACAGGAAGGCACGTATCCGCTGCCCGAAGCGCAGCTGGATCGCTTCCTGTTCGACATCCGTGTGGGCTATCCCACCGAAGCCGACGAGATCTCCATTCTCCGCACGACCACGGGCAAGCGTGGCGCGCCGATCGAGGCGGTGTTCTCGGCGGACGACGCGTTGGCCTTGCAACGCCTGGTGCGCGAGTTGCCCTGCAGTGAGCTGGTGCTCACGTATGCGGCCAAGCTCGTACGGGCGACGCGTCCGCAGGAGGCGTCGGCACCGGGCATCGTACGACAGTACGTCCGATGGGGTGCCGGACCGCGCGCGGGGCAGGCGCTGATTCTCGGGGCGAAGGCGTGCGCGCTGCTCGCTGGTCGGGCTGCCGTCTCGCCGGCAGACATTCGACGCGTCGCGATGCCGGTGTTACGTCATCGCATTCTGCCGAATTTCGCGGCGGAGGCGGACGGCGTCTCGGCGGAACCGATCATCGAGGCGCTGTTGTCGCACGTGGCAGCGCCAGGCAGCGCGCTGCCGGCCTGATCGCGCGGTATGAACGCGCGGCGTACGCCTACGCGCCGATGAGCGCGGATTACGGGCCGCTGCTCGATGCCCTGCGCGGCGTGCGTTGGCCAGCACGCCGGGCCGTGGCCGCGGCACCATCGGGCGCGCACCGCTCGCGGCAGCGCGGAACGGCGGGCGAGTTCACCGAGTATCGCCTGTATCGACAGGGCGATGACCCGCGCGCGCTCGACTGGAAGCTGCTGGCGCGGAGCGATCGTGCCTTCGTGCGGTTGAGCGATGATCGCGCGCTGCTACCCACCTGGATCGTGCTCGACGGGAGTGCGAGCATGGACTTCCCAGACGGAGTGGGGATGAGCAAGTGGCGGATGGCGTGTGCCGTTGCCGTGGGACTCGCGGCCGTGGCGCACGCATCGGGTGATCCAGTGGGCGTGCTCGCCATGCATGCGGACGGCGTGTTGCGCATGCCGCCGCGCACTCGCCGAGGCACCGTGCGCGAGATCGCCAGGTCGCTGGATGCTGTGCAGGCCGGCGGCACCAGTACGCTGGCGGCCACACTCATGCTGATCCCCGTGTCCGCGCGCTGCGTCCTCGTGACCGACTGCCTCGGTGATCATGAGGCCACGATCAAGAACGCGTCGGTGCTGGCAGCGGGCGGTGCGATGCTGGAGTGCGTGCATATCGTGGCCCGCGAGGAGCTGACGCTCCCTGCCGGGATCTTCCGTGCGCAGGATCCGGAGGATGCCGCCATCTGGCGCGTGACGAGCCCTGATGTGCAGCGCGGCTACGCGTCGCGCTTCGATGCATTCCGCGCGCAGGTGCGTGATCAGTGGCGCGCGCTCGGCGCCGGCTACACCGAAGTGCCGACAAACGTGACGCCGGCGCGTGCGGTCCGTGCGGTCGTCGCGGGGCTGGCCCTGTGATCGGCTTCGCCGCTCCATGGATTTTCGGCCTTGCACTGGCGGCCGCGCTGACGATCACGGCGCTGCACTTTCTTTCGGTGCGACAGCCGCGTGTACTCTTGCTGCCGACGGCGCGCTTCGTGCCGGAACGCGACGCGCGCGCGGTGGCGCGTCAGGCTAAGCCGAGTGACTTGCCGCTGTTGCTGTTGCGCGTGATCGCGCTGCTGGCGGCGGGTTCTGCGCTGGCAGGCGCACGGTGCAGTGAGCGGAGCGCTCGGATGTCGTCGCTGATCGTGATCGACGCCGCATCACGCGCCGATTCGGCGGCGCTGCTGGCGCGCGCGGTGCGCGCAGCGTCCGCCGACAGCGCTGCGGATAGCGCGGCTGATGGAGAACCGCCGGTCGTGCTCTGGGTGAACGGCGTGTCGGACGATCCCGGTGTCGCGATAGCGGCCGCGATCCGTGCATCGGCGCGTCAGGCACAAGCCAATCCGTCGTTGGCGACGGTGTCCCTCACGGTGGTAATGCCGGAGATCGTGCGTTCGCGGCGTGGGTGGGATGCCTGGCGCGAGCAGTGGCCGGCGCGTATTCGCGTGGTGCGCCCTGGTCTCTCGGGCGAGAGTGATACCAGCGCCGCCGCGCTGTCGGCCGTCGGACGCGTGCGGGTGGTCAGTGCGGCGACGACACCGGGTACGGATGTCGTTGCGGCGGCGTTCGCGTCGCGTGGTGCAAGCGCGGTGCGCGCGGGCGGGTCGGCGGGCGGGTCGGACGTCGACGAGGTAGTGGTGCGCCGTGACACGATCGAGGACGCAACGAATGCTCAGGTGCTCGTGCGCTGGCCGGTGAGTGGAGTGCCGGCGGGGTGGCGCGCGGCGCCGCCCGCCGACTCCGTGGGTGCGGTTGTCGCTGCCGGTGGCGCGCTGGTGGCGCCGTGGGTGCGTAACGCATTGCCCCCGACCCTATCGGACAGCGTACGGGCGATCGCGTGGTGGAGTGACGGAGTGGCGGCTGCCGTGGAGCGGAGGCGCGGGACGTCGTGCCTGCGTGAGGTGGCGATTGCGGTGGCGCCGGGCAGTGATCTCCTGCTCTCACCGGCGGCCGATGGTGTGCTGCGGGCGCTTCGCGCGCCGTGTGGAGGGATCGGCGTGCCGGCACCGAATGAGCCAGCTACCGGGTCGGGCGTGAACGCGCTGACGTGGCAGCTATCGGCGAGTCGGTTCCGAGCGCTCGATGGGACCACGGGTACTACGAAACCGGCGTGGTTGGCCACGGCACTGCTCTCGGTGGCGTTCCTCGCGCTGTTGGCCGAACACGTGGTCCGGCGTGAGTCGGCAGGAACGGCGGCGTCGTGAGCGAGATCTCGTGAGCGAGACGATGCTGCTGTCGGGGGTGCACCGTGTGCGCCGTGCGTTGACGCGGTTGGTGTACGCGCGGGCCACGTTGCTCGCACTCGGTGTGGCCCTGTCGGTGTGGTTGGTGGCCGACGGCGTGGGCCTGGCGCGAGGCGCTGCGCCGATCGGCATGGGTCGTAGCGCGGCGATCGCGTTCGTCGTCGCGTTCGGGGTGGCGCTCGCGGTCAGTTGGGCACTGGCGGCACGTCGCACGCAAGGCATTACCGACGTGCGGGCGGCCTTGTGGCTTGAAGAGCGCGGCACCGGTGTGGGGACCGCGAGTTTTGCGCTGGTGACATTGGTCGAGGCACTGGTCGCGCGGCACTCGTCGGTCGCCGACGCAGCGGCGCGGGCCGTCTCGGAGAATCCGCTGCTGCAGGCGTCAGCACGCGCGGTGCTCGCACGAACGGATGTGCCGCGAGCCTTGCGACGTTCGGCGAGAAATCAGTTACTTGGCCCCGCGCTGTTCGCGGGAGGGGCGCTCACGGTGCTGATGCTCGGTGCATTGGTCCGCTCCATGGAGAGCGGCACGGCCGGCGCGCTGTTGCGCGCTGTGACCGGCGACACGGCGATGGCGACGCCTATTCCTGCGATGGGTGCGTGGAACGTGCGGGTCGATGCCCCCGCGTACACCCGGCGCGCTCCGCAGCAGTTCGGCGACATTCAGAACGTGGCGGCAGTGCGTGGAAGCACGGTGCGGCTGCGCGGCACCGGCCCCGTGCCGGAGACGGTGATCGAGCGACTCGTGGGTGAGGCCGCCGATTCGCTGGCGGCCGCGCGTCGCGAGCGGCGATTGGTGCCTGCCACGACGGGTGACGGCTGGGAGGTGCGCACGGTAGCGACCGATGGGCCAGTCACGCTGCAGCTAGAACGCGGCGGTCGTTCGCGGTTGCTCGTGGTGGAAGGTCGTGCCGATTCGATCCCGATCGTGTCACTCGTGCAGCCGGCGCGCGACAGTGTGTTCCGCACGACCGTGGGGTCGCTGGCGCTCGTCGCCTCGGTGCGTGACGACATCGGGCTCGCGAACGCCCACTTCGAGCTCATCGTGAGTTCGGGCGACGGTGAACGCTTCACGGCGCGCACCGTGCAGATGGGCGCGCGCGCATATGCCGGCGACCGGGCCGGCACGATCCGCGCGACGATGGACATCGCCGCCCTCAAGCTGGTCGCGGGCGACATCGTGCACCTGCGGGCGATCGCGCGCGATGCGCATCCCGCGTCGAACCGCGAGTTCGGCAGCAGCGAGACGCGCTCGTTCCGCATCGCGCGCGTGGCCGAATACGACTCGGTGGCCGTCGAACCCGCGCCGCCGCCGGAAGTCGACAAGTCGCTGCTCAGTCAGCGCATGCTGTTGATGCTCACGGAGAAGCTCGAGAAGCAACGGCCCACGCTGGAGCGCAAAACGCTCCTGAGTGAGTCGACCAAGATCGGGCGCGATCAGGCGAGGTTGCGACAGGCCGTCGGTGACGTGGTGTTTCAACGCCTCAGCGGCGACGTGAGTGGCGAGCACACGCACTCGGCCGGCGACGGGCATGATCATGGCGTCGAGCAGCAGCAGGGCAAACTCGCGCTGTCGGGTGGCAATACCGGCGGCGTGCTCGAGGAGGGCGACGACTCGCCGGTCATTGCGATCAACCAACCACTGTTGGAAGCGTACAACGCGATGTGGGACGCCGGGCGGGAGCTCGAGCAGGGGGACCCCAAGGCGGCGATTCCGCATATGCGACTCGCGTTGGCCGCCATCGAACGGGCGCGTTCCGCCGAGCGGCTGTATCTGCGCGGTAAGCCACCCACGGTGATCATCGACATCGCGAAAGTGCGACTCGCTGGAAAGGATACGGGCGTCACCAATCTCCGTCGATCGCGCGAGGCGCTGCCGCCGCGCGAGGCGCGCCGTGCGGTACGACTGGTCGCGGCCGCGCAGCTCGTGCCGAGCGATGCGTCGGCCGCACGTGATTCGCTCGCGGTCCTGCGCGCAGAAGCGCTTGGCGATTCGCCGGCGTTCGCCGCGGCCGTCGGCGCGGTGCTCGATGTACTCGGCCGCGAGGGCGATGTCACCGACGCGTTCATCCGCGCGCGTCGCGTGCTGGGCGGCGTCGTGCGCACGGAGGCCGGTGCCTGGTCACGCGGCGTGCCGCAATGAGCGACCTGCCCGCGAGCGAGATTGCCGCGAGCGATATGCGTGCCATCGAGCCATTCGTGTTCGCGACGGCGCAGTACGAATCGGGCGACTGGGACTCGGCGCCGATGCTGCCGGCCAACGTGATCGATTCGATCGCGCGCTACACGTCGCTCCCGGTTCGGCCGCAGGGAGTCACGGTGCCGTTGTCGTCAGAGGCCGTGTTCGCGTATCCACTCCTCTTTCTCACCGGACACCTGCCGGTGCGCTTCACCACGCGCGAGGCGGATGTGCTGCGTAAGTATCTGGTACGCGGCGGCTTGCTGTTCGTGGACGATCACAACCACGATGTGGACGGTGCCTTTCACAAGACTGTACGCGAAGAGATCCGTCGCGTAGCGGGGCCGCTGGCGCCGTTGCCGAACACGCACGAGCTGTATCGCAGCTTCTTCGTGTTCGAGAACGGACCGCCCACCACGTCGCATGAGATGAACGGGTGGGGCGACAATCTCGTGCACGAGCAGCTCGATGCCGTGCTGCGCAACGGCCGCATCTCGGTGTTGTACAGCAGCAAGGACTACAGCTCGGAGTGGAGCTTCCATCCCGACAACAAGCGGTTTCTCTCGGTCGACAACACGAAGTTCGCGGTGAATCTCGTGGTTTACGCGCTGACCCGATGACGCCGAACGCACCGAATCCGGCACGTGCTCTTCTCGAGCGGGTGCTGCGTACCGTGGCGTTGCTGACCTTGGCGGTCGCGCTGTACCTGGCGAACCGCCCAGCGAGCCCGCCGGGTGGTCGGGACGCTTTACGGCAGTGGTCAGTCGCCGACGTCACGGACAGCACCGCGACCGCGCTCACCACGGCCGTCGTGGGTGAGCTGATCGCGGCGGCAGGCGACACGCAGCCGCGACGCGTGACGGTCGACTTGTCGGCGTTGCCCAGCCCGCGCGCCCGCGCGCTGTTCGGCGCCGTCGATGGCGCTGACATCGCGCTGCGCTGGATCGATCGCACCCAGGCGTCGGGGATCGCGCTCTCCGCGACGACCGTGGCCGGTCATTCGCAGGCGATCGACGTACGCGTGGCCGGTTCGACGGCTGCGTCGTTGCCGTTGGTGCTCCGAGACCTCGGCGGCATGCTCGATTCCATTCCGGCCACGCGGCGCGCCGGCTGGCGACTGGCCAGCATGTCGCCGCCGCTGCGGGTGTTGATCGGCGCGTCGGAAGCCCGCGTGTTCGCGCGAGAGGCCGCACCGACGCGACGGGTGATGTTGATGGCCGAGCCGGGATGGGAGTCGAAGTTCGTTGCGGCCGCGCTGGAGGAAGCGGGGTGGCAGGTAGACGGCAGCTATCGCGTGTCTCCGCGCACCGCGATCACGGTTGGTGCACCAGCGCGCCTCGATACGTCGCGTTACGCTGTGGTGGTGTTGCTCGACAGCATGTCGGTCGATGCGGCCGGCGTCACACGCTTCGTGCAGCAAGGCGGAGGGCTCGTGCTCGGTGGTGATGCGCTGCGCATTTCGGCGTTGTCGCCGATCAGCCCCGCGCGCGCGACGTCGACGCGCGGTGGCGCGGCCGGCGCCCTGCTGACCAACGTCCCGCAGCGCGGTCTCGAAGCGTGGGAGTTGGTGGCGAATCGCGGTGCCGCGGTGGTGCGGTCGGACCCCTCGGAGCACGGGCACGCCGAGCCCGTGCTGGTCGCGCAACGTGTCGGCGCCGGTCGCGTGGTCGCCAGCGCCTATCGCAACAGCTGGCGCTGGCGGATGGAGGGCACCGATGACGGCGCCGCCGAGCATCGCGCGTGGTGGGGTGCTGTGTTGGGGCTGGCGGCCGGTGTGCCGACCGTGGCGGTCGATACGCTGGCTGACGCCTATCCTGGTGACGCGGCACCCTTCGCCGACCTTGTGGCGCGGATTGGCGGGCCGGTGGGGGCCGACAGTGCCGTTGCGCCGAACCGGACGTCCGCCCGATCGGCGTTCGACGCCCTGATGGATCGCCTGCGCGCCGCGCCCGGCCTACTGTTCATGGTGATCGCGTTGACGCTGCTGGGCGAATGGGCCTCGCGGCGCTTGCGCGGCAATCGATGAGACCTCTCACGTCCGGATGCATGGCATGAAGCAGCAGGTCGCGTTCCTCTCGCACTCCGATTGCGGTCGGCACGACACGGGGTGGGAGCACCCCGAGCACGTCGGACGACTGCGCGCCATCCCGCGCGCCTTGCGATACGATCAGGCGTTGTTCGAGGCGCTGCAGCATCACGAGGGCCGACACGCCACGGAAGACGAGATCGCTCTGGTGCACGATCGTGCGTACATCGCCAAAGTGCGCGACATGGCGCAGTCGGGCGGTGGCCGCCTCGATCCCGACACGGTCGTGAGCGAAGGATCGTGGGACGCCGCGACCGCGGGCACCGGGTGTGTGCTGGACGGGGTCGACATGGCATTCGATGGTCGTGCGCCCCGCAGTTTTTCGGCTGTGCGTCCCCCGGGGCATCATGCCCTCCGCGACCGCGCGATGGGGTTCTGTCTGTTCGGCAACGTGGCCATTGCCGCCCACTACGCGCTGGCCACCAAGGCGTGCGAGCGCGTGTTGATCGTGGATTGGGACGTGCATCACGGCAACGGCACGCAGGCGTTGGTGGAGCGTGAGCCGCGCATTCACTTCGTGTCGATGCATCAGTGGCCGTGGTACCCCGGCACCGGGGCGGCCGAAGACCGTGGTCCGCACGGTACGGTGTGGAACGTGCCGATGGCCCCGTCGCTGCCGTCGTCGCAATACATGGAGGCGCTGCTGCGCGCCGTCGATGCCGCGGCTGAGGGCTTCACGCCCGATCTGATCCTGCTGAGCGCCGGCTTCGACTGCCTCGAGGGCGACCCCCTCGGCGCCTTCACGCTGACGCTCGACGATATCGGCACGCTTACCCGGGCGCTCGTGGAACGCGCCGACCGCTGGTGCGGCGGTCGGCTGGTGAGCGCCATGGAAGGGGGATATGCCCCCGATCCTGTCGCGCAAGCCGTGCTGGTACACCTGGCGGCGCTGGCCTGACGGCCCGCCTGCCACCATGATTCGATGGTGATGACTACCATACCCGCCGCCCTCCTCTCGGTCGACCAGCCGCACGATCCGCCGCCGCGCACCATCTACCGGTCGCTGTCGGGTGAGGAGGTCATCGATTGTCATCCGCGCGATATCGCGCAGCTGATGGCGAATGGTGGACCGATGTGGGTCGACATCGACTCGTCGGTGCGCTCGCAGCATGCGATGCTGGAGAAAATTTTTCACTTTCATCCGCTCGCGATCGAGGACACCCTCAATCCGAATTCCCGCGTCAAGCTCGAAGAGTACGAGGGGTTCCTGTTCGTCATCATCCGCGGCGTGGCGCTCGCGGCTGACACCGACGATCCGTACGACCTCGAAACGAAGGAGCTGTACTGCTTCCTCGGGCCACACTACCTCGTGACGGTGCACGCCGGTCCAATGGCGTCGATCGACCGCGTATCGGAACAGCTGCGCCGGTCGCCGGAGCTGCTCTCGCGCGGCGTCGAGCGGGCGCTGCACGCGATTCTCGATGACACCATCGACAGTTTCTTCCCCATCATGCAGCAGATCGACGAGTTCATCGACGGGCTCGAGGAGCGCGTCTTCGTGGAGTTCGACGAAACGGCGCTGCGTGACCTGTTCCATGTGAAGCGGCTAGTGCTGTCGCTGCGACGCTATCTGCAACCCTCGCGCGAAGTCATGAACGTGCTCACGAATCGCCCGAGCACGTTGTTGACGCCGGATGTGCAGATCTATTTCCGGGACATTTACGATCACGTGCTCCGCATCAACGATGCGCTCGATACGTACCGGGATCTGCTCAGCAGCACCATGGATGCGTATCTCACGCAGGTGTCGAATCGTCTGGGAGCGACGACCAAGGCGTTGTCAGTCGTAGCCACGATGTCACTGCCGTTCGTCGTCGTGAGCGGCATGTGGGGCATGAATTTCTCGACGATTCCGCTGTCGGGCTGGCCACACGGCTTCTGGGTGCTACTGGTCGCACAGCTCGGGTTGGGCTGCCTGCTACTTTTGTATCTGCGGCGGCGTCGGCTGCTCTGACGCACCCGTTCGTCCGCCGGTTCTCCCCTCTCTCTCTTTCCTCGCCAGATGTTCTGCCCTGAATGCGGGACCTGGAACCGGGCAGCGGCCGCGCGCTGTACGCGCTGTGGCGTCCCGCTCCCGGACGTGTCGGCCCCGCCGATCGACATTCCTGACGAAGAGCTGCGCGAGCTGCGCGTGGCCACGGGCAATCGCTATACGGTGATGAAGCGGTTGGGGAGCGGCGGCATGGCGCATGTGTACCTGGCGAAACATGCGGTGCTGGCGCGGCCGCTGGTCATCAAGGTGCTGCACCGTACGCTGGCGCAGGAGCCGGAGATGCGCGAGCGCTTTCGACGGGAAGCCGAAGCGGCGGCGCGCCTGATTCATCCGTTCATCTGTGCGATTGCCGACATGGGCACGGCGGGTGACATCGAGTATCTCGCGATGCCGTACTACGCGGGCGGTTCGCTCGCCGACATGCTGTCCCGTCGCAAGACCGTCTCGGCCAACGCGGCGGCGTCGATCGCGGTGCAGGTCGCGTGTGCGCTCGACTACGCCCACCGGCACGGCGTGGTGCATCGCGACATCAAGCCCGACAACATTCTGTTCGACGAAGACGGCAACGTCGCCCTCACCGACTTCGGGATCGCGACGGCACGGTTCCACGGCCGACTCACCGCCAGCGGACGTGCCATGGGTACGCCGCATTACATGTCGCCCGAACAGGCGATGGGCAAACTGGTCGACGGCCGAAGCGACTTGTACGCTGTCGGTCTGCTGCTGTACGAGATGCTCCTGGGACATCCGCCGTTCGATGGCGAAGACTCGTATGCCGTGGGATACAAGCATGTGCACGAGGCGCCGGTCGCGCCCGATCAGGTGGACACGCGCATCCCGGCCGGACTGAGCGCGATCACGATGAAGTGCCTCTCGAAGCAAGCGGTCGATCGGTACGATCGCGGCTTCGAGCTGGCCGATGCGCTCGTCGCGTTTCTGGGGCAGGTACCGGGAGCTGAACTGCGCGCGGCCCGGTCGTCGCGTCCGTCGGGACTCACGCCGTTCTGATCTCATCCACCACGACTGCCCGTTCCATGCAATTGCACGCGGAAATGCTCACGGTCCACACGACGCACCCGTTCATCATCGCGCGCGGCGGTTTCAGCGAGTATCGCGTAGTCTGGGTGCGACTGCGTGATGCCGATGGCGCGGAAGGATGGGGCGAAGCGGCACCGAGTCGCTTCTACGGAGAGACCGCGGATAGCGTGATGGCGGCGATGGCGCAGTTCGCACCGGTACTCCAACGCGCGAACAGCTGGTCGATCGACGCCATCGAGCGCGAGCTCGAGAAGACACTGCGCTGGAATGCCGCGGCGCGTTGCGCGATCAGTTCGGCGCTGCATGATCTAGCGGCGAAGCGACTCGGTGTGCCGCTCTGGAAACTGTGGGGACTCGACCCCAAAGCGGCACCCCGTTCGACGTTCACGATCGGAATTGCGCCTGATGCCGAGACGTTGCGCGCGCGCGTGCGCGACGCCGCCGCCTATCCGATTCTCAAGATCAAGCTGGGCTCGACCTGGGACCGCGAGGTGCTGCGCATCGTCCGCGAGGAAGCCCCGCACGCGACGCTGCGCGTGGATGCCAACGCGGCGTGGACGCCCAAGCAGGCCCTCGCCATGCTGCAGCCGCTGTCCGACGTCGGTGTAGACATGCTGGAGCAGCCGCTCGCACCACACGATATCGAAGGACTTCGCTTCGTGCGTGAGCGTTCGCCGATTCCGGTCGTGGCCGACGAGTCGTGCGTCGTGGCGACCGACATTCCGAAGCTCGTGGGCGCGGTCGACGGGATCAACATCAAGCTCGCCAAGTGCGGCTCCTTGCGCGAGGCGATGCGCATGATCGCCGTGGCACGGGCGCACGGCATGCGCGTGATGTGTGGCTGCATGATCGAAACGACGCTCGGCATCGCGGCGGCCGCGCACTTCTCGCCGCTGCTCGACGACGCCGATCTGGACGGTGCGGCGTTGCTTTCCGACGATCCATTCACCGGCCCGTCGATTCCGAACGGACAGGTCACCCTCAGCGACGCGCCGGGGCTCGGCGTGCAGCGCCGCTGACCGACGCCGAGGGCGCGTTTCGCTGCATCGAGGTGGCGCTGGCTGCGCCACTGTTCCGCACGTTCACCTATCGCGTGCCCGATGGCATCGCGGTGCCGATCGCGCCCGGCACGCGTGTGTTGGTCTCTTTTCGTAATCGCCCCGAGATCGGGATCTGTCTGGGGGCCACTGTGCCGCCCGACGGGATCACGCTCAAGCCGATTCAGGCCGTCGTGGACGATGTGCCGTCGCTGCCGGCATCGCTGCTGCATACCGGCAAGTGGATTGCCGATTGGTACGCCGCGCCACTCGGCCTCACCCTGCGCTCCATGCTGCCCACGGCGCTCACGTCGGCCAAGGCGCCGGCGCCGGCATCGCGCACGCAGCGGATGGTGCGCATCGTGATGGATCTGCCGTCGCTGTTGCAGCGCGAGCAGACCTTCGCCCGCGCCAAGCAGCAGCGCGTCGTATACGACCTGCTGGAAGCACAGGGCGGCGCGGCGCCACTGGAGTCATTGCGCATCCAGGCCAACTGCAGCGCCGGCGTGTTCACGGCGATGGCGAAGCGCGGTCTCGTGGACATCCGTGACGAGGTGCAGCAGCGCGATCCGTTCGCCGATCGTGCCGGTACGCTGCCGCCGCCCAATCCGAGCGAGGCGCAGCGGGAGGCGGTGCGCGCGATCCTCGCCGGTGATCCAGGGCAGGTGTTTCTGCTACATGGGGTCACCGGCAGCGGCAAGACGTTGGTGTACATCGAAGTGCTGCGCGCCGTGCTGCAGCAGCGTGACAAGACGGCGATCGTGCTTGTGCCCGAGATCGCCCTCACCTCGCAAACGGTCGACCGATTCCGCGGCGCCTTCGGCGACGATGTGGCGGTGTTGCATTCGGGCTTGAGTGATGGGGAACGGCTTGATGCGTGGCAATCGCTGCGTCGGGGGGAACGGCGTATTGCCGTGGGTGCTCGCTCGGCGCTGTTTGCGCCACTCGAGCGCGTTGGTGTCGTGATCGTCGACGAGGAACACGAGAGCAGCTACAAGCAATCGGAGACGCCGCGCTACCATGCGCGCGAAGCGGCGATCGTGCGCGCGCGGGCGGAAGGCGCGGTGGTGGTGCTGGGCAGCGCCACGCCGAGCCTGGAAACGTGGGAACGCGCCGATCGCGGTCAGGCTATCCGGCTCACGCTGCCCGACCGCGCTGCCGGGGCGCAGCTGCCGCCGGTGACCGTGGTGGATATGCGCGTAGAGCTCAAACAGGCGGTGAAGGAACGCAATCCCAATGCGCCATTTGACGAGACGCTGGGTGTGTTCAGCAAGTCGTTGCTGGTGGCACTTGAGCAGCGGCTCGTACGCGGTGAGCAGAGCCTGCTACTGCTGAACCGACGCGGCTATTCGAGCTTCATGCAGTGCAACGCCTGTGGTGATGTGCCGGTGTGTCCGCATTGCAGCATCTCACTCACGTATCATCGCGTGCCTGAGATGCTCGTCTGTCACTACTGTCAGCATCAGCAGCCGGTGCCGGCGGTGTGTGCGCAGTGTTCGGCTGACACGATGCGCCGGCGCGGACTGGGTACGCAGCAGGTTGAGCGTGTGCTCTCCGAGCGCTTTCCCGAGGCGCGTATTGCGCGGATGGATGTCGATACCACCAGCGGCAAGTGGGCGCACACGCAGATTCTCGATCGCGTGGGCCGTGGCGAGGTGGACATCCTGCTGGGCACGCAGATGATCGCGAAGGGGCTCGACTTTCCGAACGTCACACTGGTCGGCGTCGTCGATGCCGATACGGGGCTGAATCTTCCCGACTTCCGCGCGGCCGAGCGCACGTTCCAGCTGGTCAGTCAGGTCGCGGGACGTGCGGGCCGTGGACCCAAGGGCGGCGACGTGATCATTCAGACACGCATGCCGAACAGTCATGCGATCCGTCACGCCATCACGCACGACGTCACCGGCTTCGTTCGGGAAGAGTTGGGGGCGCGACGGATGCCGGCGTATCCGCCATTCGTGAGCATCGCGAACGTGCTGGTCAGCGGTCTTGACCAGGCGGCGACGGCAGCAACGGCGGTGGCTGCGGCCAGTTGGGTGCAGCGACTGGTCGAACGTCAGGGGCTCCGCGACCTCGTGTTCGTCGGTCCCGCCCCGTGCCCCATCGACCGCATCAAGGATCGCTGGCGCTGGCATTTTCTCCTTAAGTCGTCACAGCCCAAGCTGATGACGCGCGTGGCGCGGTATATCGCCGAACGCTGCCCGGTGCCGAAGATGCACGAGCTGCGGCTCACGGTCGACCGCGATCCGGTGTCGCTGCTGTAGGCTGGTCCGCCCATCGTTTACTTTCCGGTATGTCGCTCAACAGCCTCGCGGAGATTCCGCCGTACGTGTTCTACGAACTCGATGCGCGTCGCAATCGGCAGCGCGCCGCCGGCAAGTCATTGATCGATGTCGGCATCGGCAGCCCCGATGGTCCGATCCCCGACGTCGTGATCGAGGCGATGCAGCGGACGGCGGCCGATCGCGGGTTGAGTGGCTATCCGGAGTTCCGGGCGCATCCGCTCTTTCGTCAGGCGGTGGCGGGATATCTGCACAACCGCTTCGGCGTAAGCGTCGACGCGGGGAGCGAGCTGCTGGCGCTGGCCGGGTCCAAAGAGGGCATCGCCGAGCTGATTCTCTCGCATACGAATCCGGGCGACGTCGTGCTGATTCCCGAGGTGTATTACCCGGTCTATGCTCGCGCGACGAGTTTGGCCGCAGCGCAGCCGGTGTTCGTGCCGTTCCTCCCCGACGGGCGTTTGGATCTCGAGGCCGTGGCGCCGGGCGACCTCGCGCGGGCCCGGGTGATGATCGTGAACTATCCGGGCAATCCCACCACCGCGACGATCACGCTCGACGACTACGCGCACCTCGTGGACTTCGCCGCGCGTCATGACATCCTGCTGATCAGTGACTTGGCGTATAGTGAGCTGTCGTACGACGGTTACGTCGTGCCGAGCGTGCTGCAAGTGCCGGGCGCGTCGCGCGTGGCGGTCGAGATGCATACGTGCAGCAAGAGCTTCAACATGGCTGGTGTGCGCATCGCCTTCGTGGCCGGCAAGCGAGAAGCGATCGCGCAGCTTGATGCGTACCGCTCCAACATCGGCTACGGCGTGAGCACGATGGCGCAGATGGCCGGCACGGCAGCGTTCACGCATCATGAAGCGATCGTGCCGCCGATCGTGGCGGAGTACCGCGCACGTCGCGATGCGCTAGTCGCGGCGATGCAGGCCGGGGGCTGGGATGTGCAGGCGCCCAAGGCCACGATGTATCTGTGGCTGCCGGTGCCGGGGGGCTACGACGACTGGGGCTGGGTGGACGCACTGATGGAGGGCCCGGGTGTGGTCGTGACGCCGGGCATCGCCTTCGGCGAAGCGGGACGAGGACGCTTCCGCGTCTCACTGGTACAGCCGGCCGACGTGCTCACGAAAGCGGCCGCTGCGATCACGTCGATCGCAGCGGCCGCACCGTCGTCCTGAGTGACACCTCAGGATCGCGGCGTGTGTTCCGGCGTTACTTGGCCGCGGCGGGCTTGGGCTCGCTGATAGCCATGTCCCACTGCACCTGCACTTCGTTCTCGATCGGATTCACCGATGAGTCGTACGCGACGCCGTAGTCCTTGCGGTTGATGGCGAACTGACCGCGGAAGCGGCCGGCGCCCTTCTCGTAAAACACCGCTGTGGCCGGCACGACGATGCGCTTTGTTACACCACGGATCGTGAGATCGCCGGCGATGTCGAGCTTGCCTTCGGCGACCTTCGTGACGCTGACCGACTTGAACGTGATCGTCGGGAACTTGGCGACGTCGAAGAAGTCCGGGCTGCGGAGGTGATTGTCGCGCATGTCGACGCGGGTGTTGAGGCTGGTCGCGTCGATGGAAATGGAAACCGTAGACGCCGCCCAGTTCGTCGCGTCGAGCTTCACGTCGGCGTCCCACTTGCCGAAGAATCCGTGCGCGCTGAGGAGGCGAGAATCGGCGATGAAGTTGATCTGGCTGTGGTTCTTGTCGATGACGTGCGGCTTCACATCGACGAACGGACGGGCGGCCATCAGGACAGGCACGAGCATCGCGCCGGCGAGGAAACGTGAGGACTTGGTCATATGTTGTATCTTGGAAAAGATGAAAGTGATGCGTGTCTTTGTGTGTACTGTGTTTGCTTAGGCAATAGTATAGTAATAAGGTAACTACCCATCGGGAGAAGGCAAGGGGCGAATCGGGATTTCCGCTTGTTCGGGGGTGCCGCGCCCGGTGATGTTTCCAAGGTGACCCGCTTCCGCCCGCCTGCCTTCGACGACGCGCCGCTCTCAACGGCGCCGGACGCCCGTTTTGTGCCCGCGCCGGCAGATGGGGTGCTGCCCGACGGCTTCTTCTCGACGACGAACCTGCCGACCTACGTGCGAATCGGCGGCGCCTGGCGATTGCCGCTTGAGCCGCGCATGGACTCGGGCATCGTGCTCGGCACGGACGGGCTGCTGCGGATTCGCGAAGGCCGACGCGTCGCCCAGGGCGATCTGGTGGTGGTCGGCGAGGCGGAGGACGGGAGCGAAGGGGTCTTCGTCCACATGCACGCATTCGTGGAGCCGGATGACGGCAGCGAGTTCCGATTCATGACGAGTGAAGTGTCTCGTGAGAAGCCGATCGACTACCGTCAGATGGCGCTGCTGCTGCTCGAGCAGCGCGACGCTGGTGGCTACGTCACGTGGGTGGCCGGCCCAGCACTCGTGCACTCGCGGGCCCGCACGGACATGACCTGGTTCGTGGAGAACGGCTTCGTGCAGGTGCTGCTGGCGGGCAATGCTGTCGCCGTGCACGATATCGAAGCGTCGATGTTCGGCACGACGCTTGGCATGACCGGTACGGGGCAGGCGAGTACCGGTGGGCACGGCCTGCATATGCGCGCGATCAACGCGGTGCGTGGCGCGGGCTCGATCGCGAATGCGGTGGAGCAGGGTATCGTCAGGGACGGCATCATGCACGCGCTGGTGACGCGCGGTGTCCCCTTCGTGCTCTGCGGCTCGATTCGTGACGACGGGCCGCTGCCCGACGTGATCACCGATGCGGTCGAGGCGCAGGATGCCATGCGTGCCCACGCGACGAAAGCGACAATGGCGGTGATGATCGCGACGGCGCTGCACGCGATCGCCACAGGTAACATGCTGCCGTCGTTCACGATGGACCGCGACGGCATATTGCACGAGCTGCCGACGATCTGCGTGGACTCGTCGGAGTTCGTCGTGAGCAAACTCAAGGACCGCGGGACGCGGCAGGCGTTCGGTGTGGTCACCAACGCGCAGGACTTTCTGCACATTCTGCGACTGTTCATCGAGCGCGAGCAGGACGCACGCGATCGCAATCCGACCAACCGTGATCACGCGTCGCGTGCCGGCAAGTCGCCTTATCCGTTCCTTCCGATTACTTGATTCACCTGATGACGCTCCCCATCGATACGACTGTTCCAGAAGAAGACGCGCCGCAGGCGGAGTTGGTCGACGCGCCCGATCGCGCCGACGCGCCGGTATCCGAGATTACCGAGCGATTCCTCAAGGTGGTGATCGCGCATGTGCCGCTCGATCGCATCGAGGAGTTGCACTTGTTCTCGCCGTTGCGGCAAGGCGGCGTGGAGACGGGTATCGCGGTGATCGCGGCGCGTGTGCCGGTGGTGGTCGTCGAGTCGTCGGCGGCCCCGGAGCTGCCGTTCGAGGAGGTTGTCGACGAGGAGGAGCCCGCACCCGAAGACGAAGCGGAAATCGACGCGGAAGGCGACGCTGAAGTCGAAGCTGAAGGCGAGGTCGAAGCCGATGCGGAGAACACGCACGGCGACGTTGAGGCGGCGCTCGATGTCGACGTCATCGCCGAGCATGCCGCTGACGAGGAACTGGACGAAGCCGATGTCCTGGCCGATGCTGACGACGTGGCGGTGATCGAAACCACGCCGGTGCCGCGCGTCCGACACACGGTGTACACGGCTCGCTACCGGCTCGTGCAGAAGGGTCCGGAGCGCGGCAAGTGGGAAGCTGACGTCGTGGCGGAGGCCGAGGCCCCGCTCATCACGGTGGATCTGGTGGTTCGAGGCGTTCAGCGTCGCGCGGGTGAGGAGTCGGAGATCGTGCGCTACTCGGCACCACAGTTGGCGCGGGCACTCCGCGTGCCGTTCCCCGCGGTCTGATTCACACCGAGAGCGATCCCATATGAGTGATTCGCACGAGGCGACGACGAGTACGGCGGCCATCGCGGCCGACCGTGAGGCGTTTCGTGTCTTCCTGCGCGATCACAATCTGCCCGCCACGGCGCAGCGGCTGGCGATCGCCGATGTCGTGTTGGGAACCGACCGGCACCTGTCGGCCGAAGACGTGGCGCGTGAGCTGCGCGCACATGGCGCGGCGGCCGGCACGGCGACCGTGTATCGCACGCTCGAGGTCCTCGTGCGCAGCGGACTCGTGGTGGAGCGCGACTTCGGCGAAGGCTTCAAGCGCTACGAGGCGTCGCGCGGCATTCCGCACCACGAGCATCTATTGTGCACGGTATGCGGTAAGGTCACGGAGTTTCGTGATGAACGATTGGAACGTATGACGACGCTCTTGGCCGAAGCGCATGATTTCTCGCGCCAGCGTCACCGGCTTGTGATTTATGGTCTGTGCGGCGACTGCCGTCGCGGACTTCCCTCTAGTTCTGCGAGTGCGCGTCGTGGCTCCTGATTCCCTGACAGTTCTGGTCGCGTTCACCGCGGGATTACTGAGCTTCCTCAGTCCGTGTGTGCTTCCCCTCGTGCCGAGTTACATCACGTTCATCACGGGGATGGGACTCGACGATGTGTCACGTTCCCGGCGAGCAGCGCTCACGCACGCCGTGCTGTTCGTCATTGGCTTCTCGTTCATCTTCGTGGCACTTGGGGCCGGCGCCACGGCATTCGGCCAATTGATGCTCGCCTACCGCGTGTGGATTGCGCGCGTAGGTGGTGCGTTGATGGTGCTGATGGGACTCTGGATGATCGGTGTGCTGAACATCGGTGCCTTGCAGCAGGAGCGTCGCGTACACCTGAGCGACAAACCAATCGGCTTCCTCGGCACGATCCTGGTGGGCATCGCCTTCGGCGCGGGCTGGACGCCATGTCTCGGTCCGACGCTTGGCGCGATTCTGTTGCTCGCCGCGAACGAGTCGCAGCTGGCCAAGGGCGTCACGCTCCTCTCGTTCTACTCGCTCGGGCTGGCGGTGCCATTCCTCTTGAGTGCGCTCGCCCTCGAACACTTCCTCGGATTCTTCCAGAAGTTCAAGAAGAATCTGGGGCTCGTGAATCGTATTGCTGGCGTGCTGTTGATTCTGGTCGGTGTGCTGATGTTTACCGGATGGTTCGAGCGTCTGGCGGCCATTCTGCAGCCGCTCACGCCGGCCTTCCTGGTGGAGCGTCTGTAGCCGACGCCGCCGGCCGCACTTACGCCGCTTCGATCGCCTCGAGGAGCTGCTGACGTTGCAGCAATTGCGTGTAGCGTCCGCCGAGCCGAACGAGCTCTTCGTGCGTTCCCTGCTCGACGATGCGGCCGTCGTCGAGCACGAGAATGTGATCCGCGTCGCGCACGGCGCTCACGCGATGCGAGGTAATCAGGGCCGTGCGACCCTGCAGGGCGGTGCGCAGCTCATGGAGAATTGCGGCTTCCGTCTGGGTGTCCACGGCGGATAGCGCATCGTCAAGCAGTACCACGCGCGGGCTACGCGCGAGCGCACGCGCCAGCGCAGTCCGCTGCTTCTGGCCGCCCGAGAGGTTGATACCGCGCTCACCGAGCCGCGTCTCGAAGCCACTGGGGAGTGAAGCGATCGTGTCCCGCAGCTGTGCGATGCCGGTGGCGTGTTCCAGACGTTCGCGGTCTGGCGCCTCGAGACCATAGCCGATGTTCTCGCCCACGGTTTCGCTGAAGAGCAGCGCTTCCTGCGGCACGTATCCCAGTTCCGCGCGGAGTGCACCAATTGGCAGCTCGCGGATGTCGACGCCGTCGAGCAGTACCTGTCCTTCCTGCGGATCGAAGAAGCGCGGGATCAGGTCCATCAGTGCACTCTTGCCGGAGCCGGTCGCACCGACGATCGCGAGCGTGCCGCCAGCGGCGATACGGAAGGAGACATCGCGTAGAATCCAGCGCGACTCGGCCGGTGGCGCGCCGTCCGGCGTGTGTTCGTAGTTGGCATCGCGCGCGGCCCCGTCTTCGCTCACGATGACGGGGCGCGGATACCGGAACGACACGTGTCGAAACTCGACGGTGCGCCCGCCCTGCTGGGCGTCGGTGCCACCCACCGCGACCGGGAGGCTGGCGACGCCGGTGTCTTGCACCGACAACGGCTTCGCGTCGAGCAGCTCCAGCACGCGGGTCATCGACGCGGCGGCGCGCTGAAAGAGATTCGTCGTCCAGCCAAGCGCAATGAGCGGCCAGGTGAGTTGCGCGAGATAGATACCGAACGCGACGTAGCCGCCCACGGTGACGTTTCCTTGGATAAGGAGACGTCCCCCGACTCCGATCGTGACCGCACCGCCCAGCCCCGCGAGCAGCCCGAACCCTGGGTTCATGACGCCGTTGAGCTTCGCGAGCCGCATATTGGCGGCGAGGTACTTGTCGCCGAGCGTCACGAAACGCGCAGTTTCGGCCTGCTCCTGCCGATAGGCCCGGACAACCCGCACGCCCGAGAGGTTCTCCTGCGCGCGTGTGGTGAGCTGGCTGAACTGCGACTGCACGGCCTCAAAGCGGTCGTGCACGAGGCGTCCGAGGCGCAGCATGAGTATGGGGAGACCGATCATGGGGAGCAGCGCGACGGCCGTGAGGAGCGGGCTGATGCGCACCATCATGATCATCGCGAACAGGGCACCGAAGATGGTGTTCACGAGGTACATCACGGCCGGCCCGGCGGCCATGCGCACGGCGCCGAGGTCGTTGGTGAGACGCGCCATGAGATCCCCCGTGCGCCAGCGGGCGTACCAACTGGCATCGAGGGTGCTGAGGCGCGAAAAGATGTCGTGGCGGAGATCAGTTTCGATGCGACGACTGATGCTGTTGAGCAGAAGTCGCATGCTGAAGCGGAGCACGCCACTGGCAACGGCAGTGATGAGCATCACACCGCCGAGGCGCAGGATGGTGTTGACCGTAGCGCCCGCCCGGATGTCGTCCACTCCGCGTTGCAACAGGGACGGAATGACACTGGCCAGGAACGCGGCCAGGACGACAGATCCGAGCCCGCACGCAACTTGCCACCGGTACGGGTGGTAGTAGGGGAGTAGGCGTCGCAGGGCGCGCCGCGCTGGCATCGGCGGCAATGCGCGTGTAGTTCCGTTCATCAGTACTCCGAATTTCGCTCGGCGACGCGTTTCACTTATCTTCATCTCGCGGGAGTGTCCCGCGTCCCTTTCTCAGGAGTTTCTGTATGCGTCAATATATTCGTTCGTCACGTCCCACGATGATTCTGGCCGCGTTCTCGCTGGCTGCCCTGGCCGCTTGCGGCGACAAGGCTGCCGACAACGCGTCGCTGAACGCTGACAGCACGCTGGGTCGCGATCTGGCGATGGCGACGGATTCGGCGCAGCCGAAGCTCGAGGACGTTCCGGTCACGCCCCCCCCCGGCCCCCGCCGCCGCCGCGCCGGCCCCGGCCCCGAAGCCGGCGGCTCCTCGCCCGCGTCCGACCACGACCGCACCAAAGCCGTCGGCGCCATCGACGAAGCCGGCTCCTGCTCCGGCCGCCGTAACGGGTGTCGTGGCCTCGGGCACGTCGTTCCGCTTCGCCACGAATAACAAAGTATGCAGCAACACGGTGACCGTCGGTGAGAAGTTCACCGCGTCGCTGGAGCAGTCGGTGACCGCCACCAACGGCGTCGTGATTCCGGAAGGCGCGACGGGCACGTTTGAAGTGACGGAAGCGAAGACGGCGAAGAACTCGAGCGACCAGACGTCGCTGACGGTGCGCCTGGTGTCGGTAACGTACGGTGGCCGCACGTATCCGTTGGAAGCCACGGTGCAGTCGGCGTCGGCCGAGCGCGTGCGCAGCGCGACGAAGGGCACGGATGCGAAGAAGGTCGCCGGTGGCGCGATCATCGGCGCGATCGCGGGCCAGATCATCGGGAAGAACACGAAGGGCACAGTGATCGGTGCGGCCGCTGGTGCGGCGGCAGGCACAGCGGCGGCTGCGGCCACGGCGAACTACGACACGTGCATCAACGCGGGTGCGGGCATCAGCGCGACGCTGGACGCGCCGGTTACGGTGCGGCCGAACGCGACGCCGTAATTCGAACAACGAACGGCGCTGAGAATAAACGGCGCTAAGAGTAAACGGCGCTAAGGTAAGAAGCGCTAAGAGTAAACTGCGGTGCGAACGCAACCGCATCGGAAAGAGAGCCCCGTGACCATTGGTCACGGGGCTCTGCTTTCTTCCGACGCCGTTCACGCCCCTTATTCTTCGCGCCGTTTACTTTAGCGCCGTTCACTCTTAGCGCCCGTAACTCTTAGCGCCGTTCATCAGTTCAATACCCGACTGCTCCCCCGCTCCGCCTCGGCTCCGGTACTCCTTCCCATCCGTTCTTCACGCGCATGATCGCGTTGATGTTCACGAGTGCGCGCAACTTCCGCATGGAGTATCCCATCTTCGTGAGCGAGTCGAGCACGGCGGGACGGATGCCACCGTCCTCGTACGTCAGGGAATCGGGCAGCGCCTGATGATGCACGCGTGGCGCGCGCATCGCGTCGGCGAGTGACATGTGATGGTCGATCACATTCAAGATTACCTGCGTGGTGCCGGTGATGATCGTGGGCCCGCCGGCAGCGCCGACCACCAGGAACACGCGACCGGTCTTGTCGAGGACGATCGTCGGCGACATCGCGCTCAGCATGCGCTTGCCGGGCTGAATGGCGTTCGCCTCGCCCTGCACCAAGCCGTACATGTTCGCCGTACCCGGCTGCACGGCGAAGTCATCCATCTCGTCATTCAGCATGAAACCGGCGCCGCGCACCCAGACGCCCGAGCCCCACGAGTTGTTCAACGTGGTGGTGGTCGACACGGCGTTGCCGCTCTTGTCGACGACGGCGTAGTGCGTCGTGTGTTCCGGTTCGCGTACGGGCTGCTGCATCATCGGCTCGAGCGCCTTCGTGCTCGTCACTCGCGTATCGTTGATCGTGGCGGCCAACGTCTTTGCATACGCTTTGCTGGTGAGTTGCTCCATCGGCACCTTCACGAAGGCCGGGTCGCCGAGCTTGCTGTTGCGATCGATGAACGCGCGTTGAAACGCGCTGCCGACCAAATGGAACCAACGCGTGCTGCCGTACGCCGGCACGGTGCTGTACTGCTCGAGAATGTTGAGGGCTTCCGTCATCGTCACGCCGCCCGATGACGAGGGCGGCATGGCCAGCAGGCGATAGCCGCGGTACGTACTCGCGATCGCCGTGCGTGGCACCGGCGTGTACGCCTTGAGATCGGCACGCGTGATCACACCACCACCGCGCCGCTGTTCGGCCACCAGCGAGTCGGCGATCCAGCCCTCGTAAAACGCCTTGGCGCCATTGTCGGCAATCGCCTGCAGGGTGCGCGCGAGATCGGGCTGCACCAACCGTGCACCGGCGGGGAGCGCCTTGCCGTTCGGGAAGTACGGCGTGACCGGGCTGTTGCGCGAAACCGTGGTCGCGGCGCGAGACATCGACCCCGCCAGCGCGGTGTCGATCACGAACCCCTCACGCGCGAGTGTAATGGCCGGCTGCATGACACGCGACAACGACATCGTCCCGTACTTCTCGAGCAGCATGCTCAGCCCGGCCACAGCGCCCGGCACACCACTCGCGAGATGCCCTTCGATGCTGCGGTCGGTGACTTTCCCGTTCGCATCGAGATACATGTTGCGCGTCGCCGCCAGCGGCGCGACTTCGCGATAGTCGATCGCCGCGGTGCGTCCGTCGGCCATGTGCACGATGGAGTATCCGCCGCCGCCGATGTTGCCCGCCTCCGGCCACGTGACCGCCAACGCGAAGCCGAGGGCGACCGCGGCATCGACGGCATTGCCGCCGGCCTTCATGATCTCGGCGGCCGCTGCGCTCGCCGAGGGGCTGTTGCTGACCGCGATTGCCTGCGACGCGAAGGTGGACGACGCACCAGCGGGGAGACGCCACCCGTCGGGGAAGCGCGCCGGTTCACGCGCTGGTTCGGCGCTGGAGGTGGCGGCCGGGGTGGCGCTCTGCGCACACGCACCCAACACGGAGATCGACAGCGACAGAACGAGCGCCTTGGAAACAGTCATGCGTGCGTGGTGAAGAGGGTGTTGGGAGCGGACATCAGCGGTGTGAGCCGAATCCGAAGCGCAGCGACGCGCGCGTGGTGCGCACGCGCCAGGTGCGACCGATGCCATCGGGGAGATCGGACTTGGAATGCCAGCCTATGCCGAACTCCTGCACGAGTGCGATGTGCAGATTACTCGAGAGTCCGTAACCGAACCCGGCGCCCAGCGTGCCGGAGAGGTCGAATGGACCCTTCTTGGGTCCGAGGGCGACACCGGCGACTCCCGAGCTGTCGGCGCGCACGCGCATGTCGCGAAACCCCGTGACGCCACCGGCCGCTTCGAACAGTGTGTGAAAGCCGCTGCTGCCGCCGCTGCGGAACTGTCCCATGAGCGTCCACAGCTGCGTCTGCGCGTCGCAGCCGGAGGCGCACTGTGTCGGTAACTCGGGAGACGTGGGCGGCTTGGCGGCGGTGTAGGTGAGTGGTGAGAGCGTCACGTCGATCACGCCGTAACCGGCCGATACGCCGATCGTGGTGGCTTCGTCGAGCGCCTTCTCGAGCGTGCCGCGTAGCTGCCAGAGCGGATCGCTGCCGAACTTCCACGTGGAGCGCGTCGCGCCGTCACTGATGTCGTTGAGGATCACGGCGGCGGCGCCACCGGAGAACCACCAGCCAGCATCGGGCGCTCGCGCTGCCGGCCGTCCTCGGATCTGTGCCGTGAGCGTGGTGGCGCAGAGGCACGTCGCGACGGCCGCAGCGCTGAGTGCGGAGGCGAACCGACGCCGACCGTCTGGCCGGTTGCCGGCTCGAAGGGCCGAGTGTAGCGCCGCACGTCTCGGTGACGCGGGTTGCGATTCGCGCATGGCGACTCCTAAGTTTGACGAGAGTGACGCAGGCGAGACCGCGCCGTCGCTCGTGCTGCCAGCATCGTCGGCAGCATCCACTGGAACATACCCCGCGCCGCGAGCACAAGACAGCCGATCGCGTGGTGTCCCCTGAACCCGCTCCCGTGCCCGCACCGACACACGATTCACGTGTCACGGAACGTCGCAATCCGCGTACCGTCGACATCGACCTCGCGTCGCCCCTCGCGATCGTGGATCTCATCAACGCGGAAGATCAGGGAGTGGCCGCCGCGGTCGCGTCGCAGCGCGAGCCGATTGCTGAGTCGATCGCATTGATCGAAGCCGCGTTTCGGAGCGGCCGCCGCCTGCTGTATGTGGGCGCCGGTACCTCAGGACGGCTCGGCGTTCTTGATGCCAGCGAATGTCCCCCGACGTTCGGCACCGACCCGGCCATGGTCGTCGGTATCATCGCCGGTGGTGACCGTGCGCTGCGCAATCCCATCGAAGGCGCGGAGGACGATCCCGAGGCGGGTGCGGCCGTCATGGACGCGCACGCCGTGCGGGCCGGTGATGTGGTGTGTGGCATCGCGGCTTCGGGGACGACGCCATTCGTGCGTGGCGCACTCACGCGCGCCCGCGAGCTCGGAGCCCGTACACTGCTCATCGCGTGCACGGAACCGCCGGCATCGATGCGTGCGGTGGCGGACATCTGCATGCTGCCGGTCGTCGGGCCTGAAGCGCTCACCGGCTCGACCAGACTCAAGGCGGGCACCGCCACCAAGCTCGTGTGCAACATGCTGACCACCGGTGCGATGGTGCGCATTGGCAAGAGCTACGGCAACCTGATGGTGGATCTGCGCGCCACCAACGTGAAGCTGCAGGACCGCGCCGAGCGCATCGTCATGGAAGTCACCGAACTGCCGCGTGAGGCGGCGCGTACGTTGCTTGCGCGCGCCGATGGCCGCGTGAAACTGGCGTTGGTGATGCATGCGCTGCACATCGATGCGGAAAGCGCACGGCGCCGTCTCGAAGAAGGGCAAGGCGTGGTGCGACGTGTCGTGCCGAACGCACCGCCGCCGGTCGTTTGACGATGCCTGACATCATGGGCGATCAGGGACGCATTTTCGTCGGGCTGATGTCGGGCACGTCGCTCGACGGTATCAGCGCGGCCGTGGCACGCTTTCGCGACCTGCCGAACGGTCGCGTGCACAGTGACCTGCTGGGGTTTACGCATCGTGCGTATCGCCCTGAGGAACGCGCACGGCTCGAGCAGGCGATGCAGCAGGGAAGCGCGCGCGAGTACTGTCGCGTGCACGCCGACGTCGGCGACTGGATGGCCGAGGCGGCGCTCGCCGCGATGGCCGACGCCGGCGTGACGGCGCACGATGTCGCGGCGGTGGCATCGCACGGACAGACCTTGTGGCACGAGCCGGGTCATAGCACGTGGCAAGTGGGTGATGGGGCGCGCATCGCCGAGCGCACCGGCTGTGATGTCGTGTCGGACTTTCGTTCGCGAGACGTGGCCGCCGGCGGACAGGGAGCGCCGCTGGTCACGATGGCCGACTGCATGTTGTTCGCGCATGACACGCAGTGGCGCGCGCTGCAGAACATCGGCGGTATCGGCAACGTGACCGTGGTGCCGCCGGCGAACACGCACGAGCGCGGCGGCATGCAGTCGGTTCGCGCGTTCGATACCGGCCCCGGTGTCGTCATCATCGATGCGGTAGTGCGGGCATTGTATGACGGCCAGCCGTATGACCGCGATGGTCTCATCGCGGCCGGCGGCCAGGTGCTCGAGTCCGTCGTGTCGACGGCGATGCGGCATCCGTACTTCAGCGACGCGCCGCCGAAGAGCACCGGGCGCGAACTCTTTTCGCGGGCCTACGTCGGGCAGTTCATCGACGAGTGCCGGGCGGCGGGAGCGGCACCTGCCGACATCGTAGCGACCGCGACCGCGCTGACGGCGCGTTCGTTGGCCGACCAGTATCGCCGCTTCATCCCTGAGCCCGTTCAGGATGTGGTGCTTTCCGGCGGCGGTGCCCACAATCCGACGCTCGTCCGTATGATCGAAAGCGCCGTGGCGCAGGAAAACGGGCCTCAGGTGTGTATCTTTGACGGATTGTATTTCGATGGAGAAGCGAAGGAGGCGGTGGCGTTTGCACTGCTGGGCTATCTCCACCTTTCGGGCCGCGCCGGCAATGTGCCCAGCGCAACGGGAGCGCGAGGTCCGCGTCCCCTCGGTTCGCTCACTCCAGCCGTCCGTTAGTCGCTCATGAGCGAACAGTCCCGTCGTGAAGTTGCGCAGTTGCTCATCCCCGTGCTCCGTTGGTCGCCGTCGGGCGGCTTTGCCGATACGCGTCCGCTCATCGAGCAGTCGCTCGCCCTCGGCGTCGGCGGTTTTCAGCTCGTGGGCGGTGAGCAGGATGGCGTGCGGGCGCTCGCCAAGGAGCTGCAGCTCAAGTCGCGTCATCCGCTGTTGATCGCGGCCGATCTGGAACGGGGCGCCGGACAGCAGTTCGCCGGCGCCACCGGCTTGCCGCCGCTCGCGGCCATCACGTCGCTCGACGATATCGAAGCGCTGCGTCGCGCCGCGCGGCTCACGGCCCGTGAAGCGCGGACGATGGGCGTGAACTGGAATCTCGCGCCGGTGAGTGATCTCGATCTGCTGCTCGAGAACCCGATCATCGGCACGCGCGCGATGGGCACCGATGCGCGGAAGGTCGCGCAACTCGTGACCGCGTGGATCGAAGCCTGTCAGGCGGAAGGCGTGCTCGCCTGCGCGAAGCACTTCCCCGGTATGGGACGCGTCACGCGCGATCCGAATCTCGAGCTGCCGGTGGTCGAGACGCCGGCGGATCAGCTCAAGGAGCAGGATCTCCAGCCGTTCCGGGCGGCTATCACTGGCGGTGTGGCCAGCGTGATGACGTCGCATGTGCTGTATCCCGCGCTCGACTCGAGTCGCGTACCGGCCACACTGTCGCGCGAGATCCTGCAGTGGTTGCTCCGGCAGCAGCTCAAGTTCGACAATCTCATCGTCGCCGACACGATGACGATGGTCGCGGCTCGCGAGGGACGCACCGCTGCGGAGACTGCCGTCCTCGCGGTGCGCGGCGGCTGCGATGTGCTGCTTGCTCCCGGTGATCTCGAGGACGCGCTCAACGCACTCGAGCGCGCATACGACGATGGCACGCTCGAACCGGAACGTGTGAAGCATTCGGTCCGTCGCCGACTCAAGTGGGCGCAGTGGGCGTCACCACCGAACGATTGGCGTCGGCCGAGTGGAGCCGACACGGCGTGGGGCGCGTTGCTCGCCGACAAGGTGATTCGGGTTGATCATGGTCCGCTGCCGCCGGTCGGGACCATAACGGAAATGGCGATCGTCGACGACGATCACCAGGCCGATGGTCCGTCGGTGGAGCGAACGGGAATCGCTGAGGCGATGCGACTTGGTGGCAACGACGCGCGACTGGTCGATGCACCGACGCCCGCGAGCGGTGGCCCGTTCGTGATCGCGTTGTTCGCCGATTACGTGGCGGGGAAGGGGCGGACCACGCTGCTACCGGAAACGGTGGCGCAGGTGCATGCGCTGGTGGCGCAGGCCGAAGCGCTGCAGCGCTCGGTGATTCTCATCGGTCTCGGCGATCCGCGTTGGGTCGCGCAGCTCGGCATGACACACCCCACCGTACTGGCGTGGGGTGGAGATCGCGTGATGCAGCAGGCGGCGGGACGCGGACTGCTGCGCAACAAGAAGTAGCGCGCCGCTTATCCGAAGAGTTCGAACAGGAACCAGATGACGGCGATGAGCGCGATGAGGCCGAGCACCATGAACACCGGCTGCACCGCTCGTCGTCGTTCTTCGACCACAGGCTCCGGCGCACCAAGCAGCGCCTGATCTTCGGACGGCCGCCCGCGCTCCAACTCTTCTTCGAGGATTGCGCGCGACGGTACCGGCGTCCCGAACTTCGGGGTGGGGTCACTCTTCAGCGTGGCTCTCGCCTCGCGCGACGCCGGCGCTGGCTCGCGCGTGTCATCGTTGAGCGTGCCGGCGAGCGGAAACGTATTGTAGCCGAACGAGTCTCCATTGCTGGAGACGCGTAGCGCATCACCGTCGAATCGTGCGGCGACGACCGTAATGTTGTCCGGCCCACCCAGCTGATTCGCACGGTCGATCAGCCGTTTACAGATCGATCGTACATCCTGCTCCTCGTTCGACGTGCGCGCGATCTCGGCGGCGCGTACCAGACCCGACAGTCCGTCACTGCAGAGAATCAGCGTGTCGCCGCGTCGGACCTGCTGATGCGTCAGGTCGATCGTCACGTGCGCTTCGGGGCCAAGCGCCTGCAAGATGATGTTACGGCGCTCGCTGACCTCGGCTTCCTCGGCGGTGAGCTCGCCCGCTTCGACCAATCGCTGCATGAGCGACTGGTCCTTGGTGAGCTGCTGGACGTCGCCGTCGCGCACCATGTAGGCGCGGCTGTCGCCGACCTGTACCAGAAAGAGCTGATCGCCCAGCAAGCCGGCAATCGTTGCCGTGGTGCCCATACCGCGATGCTCGGGATTTTCCCGGGCGTGCTGGTGGATGCGCGCGTTCGCCAGCACGGTGGCATCGCGGAGCGCTTCGGCAAACGCCGACGGCGACGGGTCCGCTGCCTTCCACGTCTGCTTCAGCGCCTCGAGCACCAAGGTACCGGCCATGCTGCTGGCGAGCTCGCCTGACGCAGCGCCCCCCATGCCGTCGGCCACGAGAAACAGCAGCCCGTGGGGATCGGCGGTGATTTCGTGGTAGCCGTACGTGAAATCGAGCGGTGTCCCTGTTTCGAGGTCCGCGACGAGGAACGTGTCCTCGTTGTGCTCCCGAGTACGTCCCACGTCGGTAAGCGCGAAGACACGAGTGACCACGCGGTGGTCACTCGGCAATCGTTCAGTATGTGAGGCGGGAACGGTCACAGCATCATGGAGCAGGCCGGTGCGCACAGGGGACAGATGTCCGTACGGACGGGAACGCCGGGAGTTACAGCCCGGTATTCCCTGCCAGTATTCCAGGGTCAGGGTCGGCATCGACCCTATTTCCGGAGGCTGAACCGTAGACGGTTATAAAATGGGGTTCGTTTCACCGATGGGTCAAATCGTTCGATGAAATGTGCCCGACTCGCCCCTTGTTTGGTGCGTTCGGGCCCAGATTACTCCAAGACGCTCACTGCCGACGGCGGTTTGACGGCTGGACGCCTGTCGCTACGTCCGTCAGCTTCGACTGGATGATGAACTATCCCGGACCGATGCAAAAGCCCAGCTCGCTCGTACTGCTCGGCGCCGTGCTCGTGGTGAGCGCCTGCGCTCGTCCGACCACCGTCGTGACGCCGCCCACGCCCATGGTGGCGCCGCCCGCGATCGTGGCCGGGCTGCCCGCCGTGCCCGCCGTGCGCGGTGCGCCGATCGACGTACGCGTGCGCTATCCGGCCGAGAACCAGCTCCTGACCAGCCGGGACTCCAATTTTGTGCTAGGTAGCATCGGGACCGGCGACGTGTCGCTCACGATTAACGGACAGGCGGTTCCCGTGGCGCCGAACGGGGCCTTCTTGGCGTGGCTGCCCAATCCGCCGGCCGGCGCGCTGCGCTACGACGTGGTGGTGGCGCGCACGGCCGACACGGTGCGACGCACGGTGAAAGTGCGTCTGCCGGTGCGCACGACCTTGCCCGGTTCGGGCAAGCTGCGCGTGGACAGCGGCTCGGTGTTGCCGGTGCGTGGAATGTGGGCGAAGCGTGACGACTACGTGCGGGTCAGCCTGCGCGCGCCGGCGAACGCGATCGTGATGGTGCAGGGCAGCGACAGCGTACTGCGGCCGCTGGTGCGCGGCACCGGGCTGACGGCGGCACCGACTGTCCCCGCGGGCGATGGCAATGGGGATGCGAATCGCGACGACATGTCTTCGGTGTTTTCCACCGACCTCGCCGCGCGATTACTGGCCGACAGCGCCCGTGCTCCGCGGCTGGTCGCGATTCGCGGCGCCGACACGGTGCGCTTGGCGGTGCCGATTATACGCGCGCTTCCGGCGGACACGCGCGTGCTGGCCATGCTACGCAGTACCTCGACGATCGGGAGTGACACCGACCGCGTGGTGAACGCGCGGACGATCGTGGACGGCACCTACAAGTGGATGTTGTTGAACGGTACGATCGTGGAAGTGACCGGGCGAGCCCAAGGCTACACGCGCATCCGCCTCGATGGCACGCTCGATGTGTGGGTGGACAACAACGACCTCGTCCTGCTCCCCGAAGGCGCCGCGATGCCACGACGGGTGACGGGCGGGTTTCGCGTGACACCGAGTGCCGAGTGGGTCGATGTTGCCATCTCCACGGGTGATCGCCCGGCGCATCTCGTGGAGCCGGATGGACGCACGCTGGTGCTCACGCTGTACGGCGTGCAGGCCAATCCGGAAATCTCCCCGATCTTCGGCAACGACACGCTCGTGCGCCGCATCAGCTGGGATCAGGTCACGAGTGATCGCGTGCGCATCACGTTGACGCTCTCGCAACCGGTGTTTGGCTGGCAGTCGATCTGGGACGACAGTCGTCGGCAGTTCGTGTTGCGCGTGCGCCGCCCACCGCTGATCGATGCGGCGAATCCGCTCCGCGGCCTCACGATCGCGGTCGACCCTGGTCATCCCCCCGCTGGTGCGACCGGCCCGACCGGTCTCTACGAAGGCGACGCCGTATTTCCGGTGGGTGAGCAGGTCGCGGCCTTGCTGCGCGCGCGCGGCGCGAACGTCGTGATGACGCGCACCTCGCTGGCACCGGTGGGTCTCACCGAGCGCGGCGTCACGGCCCGCCGCGCCAATGCGCATGCCTTCATCTCCATTCATCTGAACGCGCTGCCCGACGGAGTGAATCCGTTTACGGCCAACGGGACGAGTACGCTCTTCTATCATCAAAACAGCGAGCCGCTCGCCCGTCCCGTGCAGGACGAGCTCATGAAGCGATTCGGCCTGCGCGACCTTGGCGTGCACTACCAGAACCTCGCCGTCGCGCGACCCACGTGGTATCCGTCGGCGCTGGCCGAAGGATTGTTTCTCATGTTGCCCGAGCAGGAAGCCGCGATGCGCGATGCCGGCTTTCAGCGGAAGTATGCCGAGGGATTGGTGGTAGGGCTCGAGCGGTACTTCAGGATCTTCGCGCCCGTGCTACAGCCGTGATGCGCATGATCTCCCGGCTGGCACTACGCACGGCGATGCTGTTGGGCATGCTCCTGGGCATGCTCCTGGCTAGCGCGCCCGTCGTGAACGCACAGGTCGATCCGCGTGGTGCGATGCGTACCATCGCGATGCCGCATTTTCGCGTGCACTTCCGTCCCGACCAGGAGGCATTGGCGCGACGGGCCGCATTCTTGGCCGAGTCGGCCTACGCGCAGCTGTCGCGCGAGTTGGCACCGCCGTCGGGCCCGGTGGATCTGCTCATCGCCGACAACGTGGACGCCAGTAACGGGTACGCGCAGGTGTTCCCGACCAATCGCGTCGTGATCTACGCGGTGCCGCCGATCGCGTTACGGGAGTTGCGCTTCCACGACGAATGGCTGCGCATGGTGATCACGCACGAGATGGCGCATATCTTCCAGATCGATCGCGCGCGCGGGGCGTGGGCCTTGGGACGCGCGGTGTTCGGACGGAATCCGTTGTTCTTTCCCAATGCATTCTTGCCGAGCTGGGTAAAGGAAGGCTTGGCGGTGCACTACGAATCGAAGCTCACCGGCAGCGGACGCAGCGTGAGCACCGACTTTCCGATGATTGCGCGGTCAGCCGTGCGCGATGCCTTTGTGCCGGGGCCACAGCGATGGAGCTTGTCTACGTCGCAGTTCCCCGGAGGACAGACGGCGTATGCGTGGGGCTCGCTGATGATGCACGATGCGGCGATGCAGCGCGATGGCAGTATGCGGCGATTCGTTGATGTCACCGCAGCAAACGTGGTGCCATTTCTGCTCAGCAGGAACAGCCGCGCCGCATTCGGCGTCACGTTCGACAGTCTGTTCGTGCGCATGACCGATTCGCTGCGACGCGTAACCGCTGCGCTCCCGGGCGACCGTGCGTGGCACACCGTCAGTGCGAACGGTTGGTACGCGGCCGCCCCACGATGGATCGGGAACGACACGCTGGCGTGGAGCGCGAGCAATGGCCGCGAGGTGTCGGGAGTGTACGTCGCTTCGGTTGGCGTGAACAGCGGAGCGCCGCCACTCAGACTCGCGTGGCGCAACACGCTTGATGTGAACTCGCCGATCCCCGGTGACGACAACGGGGCGATGGTGTTCGCGCAGTCGGAGCGAATGGATCCGTATGTCGTGCGCTCCGATCTGTATCGTTCACGCGGTGCCGATCGCGGCGGTGAAACGCGGTTGACGAAAGGTGCGCGACTGGCGCAGCCCGATGTGCGCGCCGACGGCAGTATCGTGGCCGTACAGCTCGGCGCCGATCGCACGCGGCTGGTGCGGGTGAGTGCCACGGGTGAGAGCATCGTGCCGATCACGCCCGACGTTGCCTCGGAGCGATGGGCCGAACCGCGGTGGTCACCCGATGGGCAGCGCATCGCCGCGGTACAGCTGCTCCCCACCGGCGAGCAGCGCATCGTGGTGATGGATGTGAGCGGCGATCTCCAGCTCGCGGTGGCCGGGGCCCGCGGGGTGTTCGCGAGTCCGAGCTTCACACCCGATGGCAAACGCCTCGTATGGGTGAGTGATCGCAGCGGACGCTCACAGCTCGAGACCGCACCGATCGCCGCGCCAGGTGCGCCGGTCGACACGATGCGCTGGCGCGAGGAGCGAGACGACGTGCGGGTCGTGTCGTCGGTGAGCAGCGGTCTGTTCGATCCCTCGGTGTCTCCCGATGGCAAACGTGTGTCGGCGTTGTTCTATCGCGCCGACGGTTATCACGTCTCCTGGGCGCCGCTCGACACGGTCGGCGTGATGGCTCGCTCCACGTGGTATCCCGCGAAGAACACGACCGATCTCTCGGTGCCCAACGTGGCCGTGCTGGGTGGTCGTGCGGAATCGGCCGTGGCTACGGGGTACGCCCCGCTGCGTCAGTTGGTGCCGCGGTACTGGATGCCGTTGGTCGGTGAAGGGCGCAACGGCGGCGCGACGTACGGTGCGTCCACCAGTGGCGTCGACATTCTCGGACGGCATGCGTGGACGGCCAGCGCGCTGATTCAGCCGCAGTTGCGCGAGACGGATGCGTTCGCATCGTATCGGTACGCCGGTCTCGGTATTCAGCTCTTGGATGTGTCGGCGCAACAGGAGTGGGATGGCACCTTTCGCGCGGTCAGCGACTCGGGGGCCACGTTGGGGTTCATAGCGCGTCGGCGTCGATTCATTACCGGCTCGAGCACGTGGCGCGTGCCGCGTGTACGCCGCTCGGTCAATGCCACGCTCGGTGCACAGTATGAGTTGCGTGATTTCACGAGCGATGTGGATTCGGCACTCGGGGCGCCGAACTCGTTGCTGCGCACCGGCACGCGCTATGGCTCGTTCTTCGCCAGCAGCAGTGTGAGCACGGCGCGACTGGGCGCGCGTGGTATCTCGGTCGAGGAAGGGTTCACGCTGAGCGGCAGCACGGCCTATCGCTGGCGCGAAGACGACGCGCTTGGCTCGGGAGCCTGGCGTTCGATCGTTGGGGCGCGACACTACCTGCCGCTCAACCTCCCAGGCTTCTCGCGCCATGTGATCGCCACTCGCGCGACGATTGGTGTGGCGCAGGAGTCGTCGACGACCGAGTTCAGTGTGGGTGGCACGAGCGGCCAGTCGGCCGAGCTGTTGCCCGGTGTCGTCGTGGGCGATCCGTCACGCACCTTCTCGCTGCGCGGTGTCGCACCGGGCACGCAGCGTGGCATTCGGGCGCTGGCGGGCGGCGTGGAGTATCGCGCGCCGCTCGTGTTGTTCCGCCGGTTGCCGAGTCCATTCACGCTGTTCGTGGATCGCATGTCGGTCACGCTGTTCAGCGATGCGGCGCGGGCGTGGTGTCCGGGTTCGTTGGCGCGTGCTGAAAACGTGGTGTGCGAACGACCGGGTGAGCGCGACGGGTGGCTCGCGTCGGCGGGTGCGGAGTTGGTGGTGGATCTGGCGGTGCAGTACGACACGCCGTATCGCCTGCGCATCGGCGCGGCGGCCCCCTATGTAGCGCCGCGCGATGTGTCACGCGGTGGCGCGTTCTACGTGACGTTGGGCGGGTACTTTTGAGTTTTGAGTTTTGAGTTTTGAGTTTTGGGTTGTGCGTTGTTGGTGTGCTGGCGGATCGTGGGATGCTGGCGGACGGCTCTGTGGTTCACGCGAAGGGCGCGGAGGGCCGCGAAGGAACGCGAAGCACAGCACACGGCCCGCTGTTGGTACTCCATACACCGTACTCCCTACCCCATACTGTTTTTATGTCAGGCTTCTGGATTCATGAGTCGGCTGTCGTGATCGGTGATGTGTCGCTCGCTGATGACGTGAGTGTGTGGCCGACCGCCGTGATTCGCGGCGATGTGGAGCGCATCGTGATCGGGGCACGCAGCAACGTGCAGGATGGCGCGGTGATTCATGCCGATCCAGGGAAGCCGACGATCGTGGGAGAGGACTGCGTGATCGGGCACCGGGCGGTGGTGCATGGCACCATCCTCGAAGACGGCGTGCTCGTGGGCATGGGGGCGATCCTGCTGAACAACGTGCGGGTGGGGGCGGGGAAGCATCATCGCGGCCAGGCGCGGTGGTGACGGAGGGCACGCAGGTGCCGCCGGGGTCGCTGGTGGTGGGCGTGCCGGGGAAGGTGGTGCGGCAGTTGAGCGCCGAGCAGCAGGCGGGGACGCTGGCCAATGCGGCGCGGTATGTCGCGCTCAAGGAAGTGCACCGGAATGGGTCACTGGAACGGCGCACATCGTGATAGCGGGCAATTGCCTGCTTCCGGTGTGACTGCAAGCAAGCGCGCTCTGGCGAGCGGTGTACGAATGTGATTCCAGCGCGGGCGGACATGTCGGCGTGCTGTGTTGATGCTGCCGTTGCCGATCTGAACAGGAGACCTGTAAACGCTTCCGATTCAATGGCTTGCGCGATGCTGTCGGCACTGTCGAGACAGCTGGGACGACACGTAACGGTTGTGTCCGCTCTGCCGTGACAGCGTCGGTGCTCACAAAAGCTGGCCTCGGTGGAGAACTTTCGGCGCGTCGCACATCCGTGATGTGACTTGTACAACGCGTTCACGGGGAACGACTTACACCACTACTTGTGCGGCCTCACGAACGGAGGCACCATACCCGCCCACTCGGCCCCCCGCCAGGTTCTCGAGGACGCACTTGAGAACGTCGAGTTTCGGTCATTTTGCACCGCCCCACGCCAACTGTTAGGAGTCTCACGAATGCCCTTCTCCGCCACGCCACCGGAAGGACTGGTAACGCTGTCCGCGAACGCTCGGACCGTGCTCGACAAGCGATACCTGGTCAAGGACAAGTCCGGAAAGTCGGTGGAGAAGCCGGAGGACATGTTCTGGCGTGTGGCCACGGTGGTGGCCGAGGCCGACCGCCGATACGGCGCGAGCGACGGGGCTGTGCAGGCGGTGGCCGAGGAGTTCTACTTCTTGATGACGCAGCGTCGGTTCGAGCCGAACTCGCCGACGCTCATGAACGCCGGCCGTCCGTTGGGTCAGCTCTCCGCCTGCTTCGTGCTGCCGGTGGATGACGCGCTCAGCAACGGCCAGAGCGGCATCTATGACACTCTGCGCAGCATGGCGCTCATTCATCAGTCGGGCGGCGGCACGGGCTTCTCCTTCTCGCGGTTGCGCAGCAAGGGCGCCATGGTGCGGAGCACGACCGGCGTGGCGTCGGGGCCGATTTCGTTCATGGAGCTGTACGACGCGAGCACGGACGCGGTGAAGCAGGGCGGCACCCGTCGCGGCGCGAACATGGGCATTTTGCGGGTCGATCATCCCGACGTGCTCGATTTCATCGCGAGCAAGGAAGACCTGACCAAGATCACGAACTTCAACATCTCGGTGGGCATCACCACCAAGTTCATGGATGCGGTGAAGGTCGACGGCAGCTACGACCTGCTCGATCCGAGTACCGGCCAGGTTACGGGTCAGGCCCGCGCGCGCGACGTGTGGGACAAGATGATCCTCGGCGCGTGGCGCACGGGTGAGCCGGGCGTGTTCTTCATCGACGAAGCGAACCGCTACAACCCGGTGCCGCATCTCGGTGCGTACGAAGCCACGAACCCGTGCGGCGAGCAGCCGCTGCTGGCCTACGACGTGTGCAACCTGGGCTCGGTGAACGTCGGCTACTACGTGAACAACGGCGAAGTCGATTGGGAAGCGATGCGTCGCGATATCGCGCTCAGCACGCACTTCCTCGACAACATCATCGACGTCAACAAGTACCCGCTGCCGGAAATTGATTCGCTCTCGAAACGCATTCGTCGTATCGGCTTGGGCGTGATGGGCTTTGCCGACATGCTCGTGCGCCTGGGCATTCCGTACGACAGTGCGGAAGGCGTGGAGATGGGCCGCAAGGTCATGGAGTTCCTGGATGTCGAGGGCAAGAAGGAGAGCGAGCGTCTGGCCAAGGAACGTGGCGCATTCCCCGAGTGGGCGCGTTCCATCTGGGGCCCCGACGAAACGTGCGCGCGCGACGAGAACGGCGAGCGCATTCGCCCCATGCAGCTGCTGCGCAATTGCAACGTGACCACGGTAGCGCCGACGGGCACCATCTCCATCATCGCCGGATGCTCCAGCGGTCTCGAGCCGTTGTTCGCCGTGGCGTTCATGCGCAATCAGGCCGGCGTGATGATGCCCGATGTGAACGAAGACTTCGTGGCGATCGCGAAGTCGGAAGGCTGGTTCAGCGATGAGCTCATGGAACGCATCGCCAAAACGGGCACCGTGAAGCACGCCGACGTGCCGCTCAAGTGGCAGGCAGTGTTCAACACGGCCAACAACATCGCGCCCGTGTACCACATCCAAATGCAGGCGGCGTTCCAGCAGCATTGCGACTCGGCCATCTCGAAAACCACCAATTTCGGTTACGCCGCGACGCAGGATGACGTGCGCGCGATCTACGAGATGGCGTACGACATGAAGTGCAAGGGCGTCACGGTGTACCGCGACGGTTCGCGTGACAACCAGGTGCTCAGCACGGGCGCCACGCAGGACGCGGCCGCCAAGCGCGACGATGCCAAGGCGGCTGGCGCGCCGGAAGCGCCGAAGAGCGACAAGGCCGCGCCCGATGCGGCCGCGGCGCTCAAGCGTGAACTCGGCGAGTTGCAGGGCACGATGGCCGAGCTGCAGAACGAACTCGATCGCACCAAGAAGGCGCTGTTCAGTGCGGAGGCGGAGAACGCGAGCCGCCGTGGCAAGCGCTCGCGTCCGGAAGTCATGCGCGGCACCACCATCCGTAAGGAAACGCCGCTCGGTGTGATGTTCGTGAACATCACCGAAGACGAGAAGGGACAGCCGTTCGAAGTGTTCCTGAATCTTGGCAAGGCCGGCGGATCGGCGATGGCCGACGCCGAAGCGATCGGACGTTTGATCTCGCTGGCGCTGCGCAGCGGCATCTCGCTGCAGGAAATCCATCGTCAGCTGCGCGGCATATCGAGTGATCGCGCGGTGGGCCTCGGTCCGAACAAGGTGTTGTCGCTGCCTGATGCCGTGGGTATCGCGCTGGAACAGTGGTGGCGTGACAAGCAGGGCGTGCAGACGGACCTGCTCGCTGGTGGTGCGCAAGCGGGATTGCCGACGCCGGTGAGTTCGATGATGCCGCCGATGCCCACGCCGGCTGCCGGTGTGCCGATCACGCGTCCGCCGATGACGAACGGCGCCGAGCAGATGCAGCCGATCGAATTCGGATCAGGCGGCGGTGAGGTGTTCATGGGCACGTGCCCGGACTGCGGAAGTCAGTTGGAGTTCGCGGAAGGGTGTGTGAAGTGCCATGTGTGCGGGTTCAGTGAGTGCGGGTGAACGAGGCTTTGAGCTGTGAGCTGTGAAAACGCCGCCGGATTCCGAGAGGAGTCCGGCGGCGTTTTTATTCGCTGCGAAACGCATCTGGCTCATGCGGTGCTACAACGCCGACACCCACGTCTCCCACGCGCTCCTTGCCGTGCCGAGGTCGCGTCCGCCGTTGAGTCGCACGAGCAGGGCGTGCGCGTCCTTCGCCACGCTCGGCGCTTCGGAGCCCAAATGGTCGAGCAGCCAACTGGCGTTGTCGTGCAGCAGTGCCGAGGCGAGGGTTGGATGGATCTGCGTCCGCACCAGGACGCGGAACACTTCTCCAATCGCCGACACGTTCGTGCCAGCGAGGAGCGCTCGTAGATCATCGACGGCCGGCGTCCAATCGACCGCGTGCGTCGGCATGGCACCCATCGCGTTGGAGGCCGCGCCACGGACGGCCTCGTGTGGATCTCGCAGCGCATGCGCCAGTGCATGCCACGTGGAGTCGAGCGCGCCGAAGTTGCTCAGCACCACGGCGGCGCTCATGCGATTCACCCAGAAGCCGTCATGCTGCACGGCCCGCATCGCCCGCCGGCGCGCCGTGTCGCCGCGCTGTGTGCGCAAAAAGGCGGTGAGTCGGTTCGCGTCGTCCACCGCCGTGGGCGCCTTGCTCCGTTTCGCAAAATCCGTCGCGACCAATACGCGTGTCGCGCTGTCCCCGTGCTGCAACCAGTTCATGAAGCGTCCCATCCAGACACCGCCGGCGGTGTCGGTGATGGGCACGATCAGCGGCGCATAATCAGGGCGGAGCGACTGGAAGCTGTCGATGGGAACCGCATTCCATCGCACCCGATCGCGCTCCTGCGGCTCCACGAGTTTGATCAGGAGAAACTCGGAGCCAGGTGCGCCGAACCCCTCGTAGGTCATGACCAACGCGTCGGCGAAGCCAAGCTTTTCGCGCAGCGTCGCCATGCAGGCGGCGTCGTGGAGATCCTGGCCGGGCACGTAACGGCGAATGGAGTCGCGCAGCATCGGCAACGTCCAGTGCTTGAGTCCCATCACCTCGACCCGAGCCTTGGGCGCATCATAGCGCGCTTGGGCCGACACTTCCGCCGGGGCGACGGACAAGAAGAACAACAGGGCAATAGAGAATCGCATGCGCTCACTCGGAAAAGGGACGAGCGAGAATATAGCGCCGTGAATGTGAACGGGTGCCCATCTCCCTCCCTATCTCCCCCTGTGCACCTCACGTAGCTTACGGATGAGCCTCGACCGTCGGTTCGTCCCTCTGTCTGCGTCGCCGCCAGCGTTCCGTGAATCCAGGTGTAAACGCGTCCCTCTACGATAGCGCGGCGCAGGTGCGGTGGATTCTCCACCTCGCGTGCGCGGCCACGTTCATGGTCGTGATGACGCTGCTGGCCAACCGGCTCCGGCGCCCGATCATGCAGACGCTCTCTGTCGTGTGGGGTTTGCAGACGCTCGTCGCGGTCAACCTGTTCTGCTACTTCTACTGGCGCGACCTATTCGCCGACTACGCGAGCGTGCGCTTTCTGGGCGTGCTTGCGCTGCACGTGTCGCACTTCGTCATGGCGCCGCTGCTGCGGCACACGCGACAGCTCGTGTCTCAGGGCGAGACCGCCGCGGCGCCATCCTCGCGCACGCTGACCCGCTGGGCCGCGCTCGGGCTGCTCACCACGGTGCTCGATCAGACCGCCAAACACTATTTCCCCGCCGCCGAAACCGCGCTCACGTTCGTGGTGTCGCGCCTCGTGAGTGCGTTCCCGTATGCGTACGCGCTCTGGCCAACGGGCGTCAATGCGTTGGGTACGCTGAGTCCCTCGCGCGAATCGGGCTTCACGTGGCGCGCGCTGCACGTGGCCCTGTTCGCGCGAGTGGCCGCGCTGGCGATCGACCTCGTGGTGCGGGTCGCACCGTGGTCGATTGAAACGGCGGCGATGCTCACGGCCGTGGTGGTCGCGGTAAACTTGATCGCCCTCGTGCTGTTCGGGACGCTGCTGCTGTTCGTAGCCCTCGAGCATGAACGCGCGGTCAGTGTGCGCCAAAGCGCGGAGCTCTATGCGGCCAAGCTGCGCGAGTCGCACTCACGGCGGCTCGAAAGCCTGGGTGGTCTGGCGGGCGGCGTGGCGCACGACTTCAACAACATTCTCACGGTCGTCGTAAGTGCTGCCGACGCGGCCCGTGAGGTCGCCAGTTCACCGGCACTGCTGCAGGCCGAACTCGACGCCATCAGTGAGGCCGGGCGTCAAGGCACGGCGCTTACCCGGCAACTGCTCGACTTCGCGCGGCACAAGCCAATGACGGTGGAGCAGTTCGATCCCGCGGTCGTGTTGGAGCGCATGCGGCCGATTTGCGAACGTGTCCTCACCGCGGCGCGCAGCCTCGAGTTGCAGGTATCCGCAGTGCCGGCGCTAACCATGGACGTGTCGCAGTTCGAACAGGTCGTCCTCAACCTGGTGGTCAACGCGCGCGATGCGATCGACTCCACTGGCTCGGTCATCATCGCATTGTCCGCGGAGACGGTCAGTCGGGCCAGCGCGAGCGCAACGAATCTGGCGGCCGGCTCCTACGTCCGCCTCGCGGTACGTGATAGCGGGTGCGGAATCCCCGCCGACGTACTGCCCCGGATCTTTGATCCGTTCGTCACCACCAAGGAAGCGCGCGGTGGCACCGGCCTCGGGCTCGCCACCGTGCAGCGCGTGGCGCGCGAGAACGGCGGCGATGTGTTCGTCGAGAGTACGCTCGGCGTTGGGACGACGATCGAGGTGTGGCTGTCGGCGACGCCGCCATCCGGAGCCTGACCTTCGCTGTTCCGCGAGATAGTTTGTCGAGTCCCGATGAATTGTCTTCCTCTTGCCGGAGCCACGATGCGACGTCTTGTCACTCTTGCCGGTGCCCTCCTGTTGAGCACCGTCCCTACCGCCGCCGCTCGCGCACAGACGGCGCCGTCCGATTCCACCGGGTTTCGAGCGGGGCAGTGGGGTGCTGAGTTCACGCTCGGCACGGGGAGTGGCGCTGCGAGCGGTGTTGGTGCCTTGCGCTTTTTCTCTGATCGTCGCGCGCTGTTGCTCGATGTGAACGGCCGGCTCACGCGCGCGTCCGGTGACGCGTGGCTCAGAAGCGACGAGTCGTCGCTGAATGTGCGGATCGGTCCGCGCTGGTATCGACCGGTGAAAGGGCACGTGTTGCAATACGTCTCGCTCGGTGTGATCGCGTCACACGATCGCCGCGAGATTCCCGTGTTCTCGAGTTCGCTGGATCCGATGACGCGATCCACCACGAAGTCGTTCGGCGCCGGCGCCTTCGGCGAGGTGGGCGGCAGTTGGATGGTGACGCCGCAGCTCAGTCTGGGTGCCTCGTGGCAAGGCGTGGTTCAGTACGCGCGCCAGACGCAGGACGCGCGCAATCTCGGCGGAGCGATCGTCGTGCCCGCCTCACGCTCGAACGTCTGGAACGCATCGTTCGGCAGTCTCGCGCTGCGCGCGGGCGTGTTCTTCTAGCACGGCATCGAGCACGATGCGCATCCTCGCCATCTCCGGCAGCCTCCGCGCGCGGTCGAGCAATACCGAGTTGCTGCGCGCGGCGGCCCTGGTTTCGCCCACGGTGTTTGCGGTTGAACTGTACGCTGAACTCGGCGCACTCCCGCACTTCAATCCTGACCTCGACCACGAGAGCGCGGTTCCTCCCGACAGCGTGGCCCGCTTGCGCGCGCAGGTGGGGGCCGCCGATGCGGTGTTGATCTCGAGTCCGGAGTACGCGCACGGCGTGCCGGGATCGCTCAAGAATGTACTCGACTGGTTGGTCAGTGCGCCGGAGATGTACCACAAGCCGGTGGGATTGCTGACGGCGTCGGGCGCCTCAGCGCACGGTCCTGCGGCCCTTGAGGAGATCCTGCGCACGATGTCGACGCAAGTGGTGCCGGCGGCCAGCCGCGTGGTCGCGTTGAACGGCCGGCGTCTTGATGCGGCACAGATTCTGGAGGATACAGCATTGACCGACGTGCTCCGCGAAGTGCTGGAAGCGCTGCGCGCGGCCGTGACATCACCGGCGGCACTTGAGAGCAGATCGCCATGAATTCACCGATGAACCCGGCCGACGTCTACGCGTACGTGGTTCGCGCGCGACGTGACCTGTGGGCCGCGCTGGAGCAGGCGCCCGACAAGGTACTCTCGCGACCGTTGCTCGACGGGGCGCGGTTTCACAGCGTCAAGGATCTGGTGTTTCATGTCGCGGCGGTCTGTTCAACCAAGTGATGTTTCACGAGATGCGTCACACCGCGCAGATCTGCATGCTCTTGCGTATGCAGGGATTTACGCCAGCATCACTCGATCTGTTGTTCTACCTGCCGAGGATGTAGCGCGCGCTACTCAGCGCCATGGGGAAGCGTTGGGCTCTCGAGTTTCAGCTCTTCCCATCCCGCCGCGCCAAGGCGACGCATGGTTTCGAGGTTGCGCCGGTAGATGTTGTGCGCGTCGGGGTACACGGCGATCGCGCGACTTACGCTGGCTTCACGCAACAGCTGCAGCATGGGATACGGCGAGCGATTGGTGAAGTTCGTGATGTCGTGCATCGACGTGCCGGCGAACTGATAGGCCGGGTGAAAGCTCGCGATTTGCACCACGCCGCGCAGTCCCATGGCCTCCACGGCATCATTGGCCACGGCGAGAAAGTCATTGAAGTCGAGAAAATCATTGAGCACCATCGGGTGGATGAGCAGCGTGGTATCCACCACGGTGGCATCCGTCTGCGACAGCGCACGCAGCTCGATGTCGAGGGCGTCGCGCAGTTCCCCCGTGGTCTTCGCCAGGCTGACCGTGATGCGAATCTGTTCTTTCAGATAGACCGCGTTCGCAAACGGACAGAGCTGCAGCCCAATCACCGCTCGTTCCAACCAGGAACGAGTGGCGTCGGACACAACCGTGCGAAGATCCACAGGAGTGGAGCTCACTTACATCGCGCTTATCTTTTTCTGCAGCTCGAGCGCACGGTCGAGATGCTTCTGAATCACCGGCGCCGCCGTGGTGATGAGATCCTTCAGCTCCTGATTCTGTGCGATCCCGAGGGCCTTGGTGGCCGTTTCAAGTACGGCCTGATGGTAGGTCACTTCGTAGTCGATGTACGCCTTGTCCCACGCCGCACCCTTCGCGGTGGACTCGAGCACCGACATCTCCTGCGCGGCCATCGCCTCACTCTGATCGCCAGCGGGCGCCATCGGCGTCACCGAGAGCTTTTTGGCGAGGTCGAGTCCGGCAGTCCTGAGGCCATGATGTTCCCCAACCATCATCTTTCCAAAGTCCTGCACGTCCTTGCTCGTGGCCTTCGTCTTCGCCAGGGCGCCACGGGCACTATCAGACGCGCTCGCCTGATCAAGGATGTACACGATGTTCGGATCGGTGAGCGGTGCCGCCTCGGCCGGGGCCATGGCGGTGGTATCCGCTGCCATGGCCGTTGTGTCGGCCATGGTATTCTCGGCCTTTTTCTCGCCACAGGCGGCGACGACGGCCAGCGTGGACAGCAGGAAGGTGGTACGGGCGATTAGCGACATAGGCTCGATTCCTTATGTGTTCGGTGAGGGCATTCCGTTCCGCACTGGAACGGGAACCCGAAGGCCAGACTCAGCCGTAAGCGACTTAGTCAGCCGGTGTATCGAGTCCATGCGTTGCAAACCTCGATCCATCGCATCAGGGCGGGAGCGGTACGCGGATCACCAACGTGGCAAGTGAAACAGTTCGCAAGATACTTGAGCGCTGCGCGTGAAAGCGGCGATGTTTCACCGGTCGCGCGTTCCCGCTTCCTTACGGAGTATGTCGTCCCATGTCGCTTCGCGTGCGAGTCGTGGTCAGTCTGGCCTTCTTCGTCGCTGCACTGCCCGGGCAGCCACCCACGGTAAACGTCGCGCGTCTCGGCTGGATGGCCGGATGCTGGGAGCAGCGATCGGGGGGCACCATCACGCACGAAACGTGGATGGCACCGGCGGGGGGCGCGATGGTGGGCATGAGTCGCACCGTGGGCGGAGGAGCGATGCGCGCGTGGGAATCGCTGCGCATCGTGACCGACAGTGGACGCCTTGCATATGTGGCGCAGCCCAACGGGCGGGCGCCCACGGCATTCCCCGCCGTGATGACATCAGATACCCTGGCGGTCTTCGAAAATCCGACGCACGACTTTCCGCAGCGAATCGCCTATCGCCGGTTGTCCGCCGACTCCATCGTGGCGCGCATTTCGGCAGTGCGCGATGGCAAGACGCGCGGCATGGACATTCGCATGAAGCGGGTGAGCTGCGGCGGGTAGGGGGCGCTACTCGCCGGCCGGCGAAGTGGGCGTTGCGGGCTCTTTCGGCGTCTTCCGCGGGTGCGCGGCCGAGTGCAGGTACAGGGACTCGACCTTGGCGCGCGCCCAAGGAGTTTTACGCAGGAACTTGAGCGAGGAATTCACGCTCGGTTCGTGGGTGAAGCAGCGGATGTCGATGCGATCGCCGAGTCCATCCCATCCGTACCGCTCGACGAGATGCTCAACCATCGCCTTGAGGGTGACGCCGTGCAGGGGGTCGACGGGGCGCGGCTCTGTCATCGGCGCGGGAAGTATGTGAAGGGCACTGAATCATGGACGATCGCCTGATCACGGAATCTAGTCGATGCCGACGCATGCGCCGGGAGACACGGTGCTAACTGCCCGCCAAGCATGCCACGCAGAGCGTCGCCTCCGGCACGACCATGAGGCGTCCGTAGGGAATGTCCTGGTAGCATCGTTCGCAGGCACCGTAGGTGCCGGCCCCGATGCGATCGAGCGCCGCCACGAGCGCGTCGCGGCGAGCAGCCGTCTCGGTATGTACTCCTACCGCGATTTCCTTCGGATCGAAGTCGGCCAGCGCGAGCGCGCGATCAAGCCGCGCACGCTCGGTATTCAATTCGCTCACGAGCCAGCGGAGTTCGGTCGTCGAAAGGGTGTGCAGGGTCTTCATGGACGTGTCCTCAGAGCACGAGTGTAGGCTCGTGAGTGGTTGTCGGATAAGAGAAACCCCGCAGCGCTCGGATTGCGCAGGCGGGGTGGGTGGCGTGGCAGCACGTCGTTGTGCCGAACACACGGTTCGGCACAGGGCTGGACCTACGCAGACCCATCCAGGATCCGGTCACCGCATCGACGCGCGTACACACGCGGCTCGGTCGCGCCTCGCGACGACGCGTCGGCTCGGGTCAGAGTGAGTGTGGGCATCCGTTTTTGTACCCGCCTTCACCAGGATGTTCCACCGCGACCGCGCTAGTAGCGCACCCGCAGCGTGGCGCCGGCGCGAAGGGCCGTCCACCGATCGCCCTGGTATCGCTGCACGACATCGATGAGTCGTTGCCCGCGAATGCCGCGCGCTACTCGCTCCTCCTTTTCGGGCGACCGGAAGAAGTCTTCCCAATGCCCGAGCAGCACGTGCTGCGGCGCGAGGCTGGCGAGCAGGATGTCGGGATACGACGGTTCCTGATCGAAGTTGGCAGCCGTGATCACCACGACCGTGGTTCGCGCCGACGGCATGGTGCCGATCACACGCACAGCCCGCCGCACCACTTCGGGTGACGCGCCGGCGTCGTGGACCACGATACGACTGCCGACGTGGCCATCGCGATCGAGCAGATCAATCGCGTAGGCATACACGCGCCCGAGCTTCCATCCGAAAAGGCCGCGCGGAAGCGTCGACCTAGCCGATTCGACCGTGCCGCGGGCGATGACATGCGTGCCGAAGTTCGGTGCATGTTCCCACGCGATCGCACGCACGCGCACCATGTCGCCCACGGGGATGTCGCGTCCGGGTTGATCGGCGGTCACGCCGGCCAGCGAGTCCACCGATACCAGGCGCGATGGCGCCTGAGATGCACCGCGAAACTCCGGTACGGCGTTGAGCGTGTTCACCACGGAGCGACTGCCGTAGACCACGGCGTTGGGCAGAGCGCGCGCGAGCGGCGGCAGGTCCATGACATGATCGTAGTGTCCGTGGCCCACGAGCACGGCGCGCACGCGCGACAGGCGCTCGGGCCCCGCCGCGGGGAGGTCACGCAACCGCCGGGCAATGCGCGCGTCGTTCGAGGACGAACCGAACAGCCAGTTGCCGAACACCGTCCACCAGAGGGTGGGGTTGGTGTACGACGGCGGCGTCATCACGAGCTGCGTACTGTCGCGCCATGGGATGAACAGAAATCCGCTGACCCCCATGGCCACCATGTCGACGGAGTCGTGACAACTGGCGGTGGTTGCGCACTCGCCGACGGCCTTGATCTGCGACGCGGCGACCGGGCGAACGGGAGCGGGATCGCCTGTGCGCACCCAGTGGCAGGCGGCGAGACTGGCGCAGGCGGTCAGCATCGCCAGCCCGCGGCCGAGCGGCCCCGGGCGCCGCCGAAGGGACTGCCGCTGCCAGGTGAGTGCGGTGCTTGACCACGAATGCTTCACCGCCGTAGTCTGTGACAGGACGAGTGCCACTTCAATGGGCGGAACTGATGAAAGCACGCTTGACCTTGCCATACCGTTGGGCCGCGATCGCAATGATGCTGGCCGGCCTGTCTCGTTCGGCCGCCGCCTGCTCGCTGGTGGCGCCATGGGAGATCAACGATGCGTTGATGATCGCGTTCATCGGCTCGCCTTTAGCCGACACGGTCCTGGCAGGCGATGGATCACATCGTCCGATCGTGGCCACGGGGCATTCCGGCGCCGGTGCGTCGCGCGTGGCGTATGGACAGCGCGTTCGAGTCGACCGCGTGGGCAATCGAGCGCGCGCTGCTTTGCCTCGCGATACGCGCGAGGTGGTGCTGGTGCCTTGGGACTATGCGGCCGACTGTCGTCCGGTGGCATGGAGTCGAAGTGCCCGGTGGCTCCCCGATTCGCTGAGCGGACTATTTCGCGCACGGTTGCGTCCGCGGGCCGAGTGGGCGCGAGGCATTCCCACCTTCGACATCACCGGCGCGCACTTTCAGCCGTACCGCGATGCGCCGCGAGGAGTTGGTGTGCATTCCCGTGAGCCGCGTTTGAGCGCGCAAGCATTGCTGTCGTTCTACGATGCGTTGCCATCTTGGGGTCGAGAGCCGGACACTGTAGCGGCGCGTGACTGGATCAACCGCATCAGGGCCGATACCGCCTTGGCAGGCCGCTACCCAGTCACGTCGTTTATCGGTCGCGCCGGCGAGGAGTTCGAGATCGCGCGGGCACGCTCGCTACGAATCCCGATCTCCGGCACATTCCGACTGGACGTACTAGTCGATGGCCTGGCGTCGCGCACGATGTTCCTGCGCGTGGGATCGACCGTGGCGAGCATGGACTACCCTCAGCGCGATTCGTCGGACAACACGCTCGAGGCGCCATTGCCCGAGGGGTACGCGGCGGATGCCGCCGCCGCGACTGCAGTGTCACACTTGGCGCTGAGTTGTCATGATGTTCGCGGTGCGGCGGTTTCGTACGTGAATGTCGCGTGGCACTCGCGTACTCCCGCGAACGGTGTTGGCGAGTGGCAGGTCGGCATCGATCCGGGACTCGTCGACGTCATTCTCTCACAGGAGGAGCGCGATCGCTTGGGTGTGCATCGAGGATCGGCGGCGAAGGCGGCGAATGATCCGCTGCTCTTCTCGGTTACTCGCCCGCTGCGCGTCGTGCAGGGCGCGACGGGCCCCCTTCGCATCGAGGGCGTCATGTCGGTTCCGCTTCTGGGAGTAGTCCAGGTTCGCGGTGAGCGGATCTCACGGGAGGCGCTGCCCTGTTCAAACCGGTGGGGTGAGGGGTAGGTCTTGTTGCACGGCGCACTCTGCCGCTTCATGTTTTCGAAGTCTGTTGAATCACCGCGCGATGTTGCCTTTCCGATGGAGTAACGATGCAGCGTATTCAGGTGCAGGGTGTCCACCACATCACCCTCGTCGGCTCCACACGACAGTCCGCCATCGACTTCTGGCAGGGCGTTCTCGGGATGCCGTTCCTCTTCGAGCAGCCCAATCTGGGGCTCGAGTCGGAGAATCATCTGTACTTCGATCCTGGTGACGGACGTCTGCTCACCGTGTTCACCAACGACGCGCATCCGGACGCAGGCCGTGCGGCGCCGCGCGAGGTGGGCTGTGTGGAGCACATCGCGTTCAACGTGTCGCGCGCTTCCTTTCAGCAGGCGCCGGCGCGACTCGAACAGCGTGGAATCTCGTTCACGCAGCGTGACCGCGGCTTCATGGACTCCATCTATCTGCGCGATCCCAACGGACTGAAGGTCGAACTCGCGTGCTACAAGTTCGAGACGCCCAGTGGCTTCCGGGATGCCGACGTGCTGATGGCGGCCTACCGGCTGCGGATTGCCCGGGGCGATCATCACATCGATGCGAGCCATGTGGCTGACGCGATCGAGCAGCTGATCGCGACGCGGGATCGGCTGGAATGACGGGCGCGCGGCTTCGGGCGCGGCGCGTGGTGACGGCTATGCTCATAGTTGGGTCGTTGTCGGCGTGCACGACCTGGGGCACGTCTACGCGTCGTCCGAATGAGGCGCTGCAGCCAGTAGCGGGCAAGCGCGTTGGCCGCATGCTAGTTCGCCTGGCCGATGGCAAGGAACAGGAGCTGTGGAATGTCCGGATAGGCGCAGACAGCCTGGTGGGGATTCAGCTCAACAAGGACGGCACGCGCGAACGGGTGGCGGTGGCGCGTGCCGACCTCGGTCAGGTCACACTGCGAAAATTCGACGGCCGCAAAACGGTGGCTTGGGTCGCCGGCGTGACCATCTCAGTCGTGCTGCTAGCGGGCAGCCTCCTCTATTTCGGATTGCGCTCAAGCTATATCACCTGACCGGCTTCCTAGGCGAAACGATCCGCCCCGCCACGCCGTACGGTCCTCACAGCCCTGACGAACCCCGCGCACGGCGATAGACTCCCTCTATCGCCGCGCCGCATGCTCTCTCCTCCCGTCACCCGCGAATCCGAATGCACGCTCTTCCCACACGCGCCCTGCTGGCCGTTGCCGCCGCGACGGCCTTTGCCGCCTGCGCTCCACGAAAGCCGGTCACCGCGCCGTCGCCCGCCAGGGACCCCCGGAACAACCTCAAGGCCGGTCTCTTCGACGCGGCCGAGTACACCTCGAACCTGAAGGTCGTGGCGAAGGCCGTGTCGCCCAAGGGGTTCCTCGGCGAGACCAACTCCGATCTGGCCTTCACCGGTAACTACGTCATTCAGGGCAATTACAATGGCCCGGTGGTGTGGGACATCAGCAACCCGTCGGCGCCGAAGCTCGTGGTGGCCTACGAGTGCCCGGCGTCGCAGAACGACGTCAGCGTGTACAAGAACCTGATGTTCATGTCGGCCGAAGCAATGAACGGCCGCATCGACTGCAAGCCGGGCGGCGTGAAGGACGTGATCAGCAAGGACCGACTGCGCGGCGTGCGCATCTTCGACATCACGAACATCCGTGAGCCGAAACTGGTGGCCAACGTGCAGACATGCCGCGGTTCGCACACGCACACGGTGCTCGAAGATCCGAAAGACAAGAACAACGTATACATCTACGTGTCGGGTTCGTCGGGCATTCGTCCGGCGGGCGAGCTGGCCGAGTGCGTGGCCGCGCCGAGCGGTGAAGCGAACTCCTCGCGGTTGCGCATCGAAATCATCAAGGTGCCCCTCGCGAACCCCGCGGCGGCAGCCGTCGTCGGCCGCGCGAATATCTTCGCCGGCCTTGGCGCCGCCAAGAGCCATGGTGCGTCAGCCGCCGACAAGGCCGACATGGATGCCGCCAAGGCCAAGGGCGCGTTCACCATCATGATTCCGGCGATGAACGAGGAAGTGATTCTACCGAATCAGTTCATCAAGCCGGTGATCGACAGCATCGTGAAGGCGCGCGGCGCGACCGTCGCGACCGCGGCCGACACGGCGGCGGCGCGTCCGATCGTGAACACGAACGTCATGCGCATTCTCTCTGCGCAGGGCATGGACAAGCCTCAGCCAGTGGCCACGGCCGTGAGCGAAGGGTCGCAGTGCCACGACATCACCGTGTACCCGGCACTCGGCCTGGCCGGCGGTGCTTGTGAAGGACACGGCATCCTGCTCGACATCAGCAACCCGGTGTCGCCGGTGCGCCTCGATGCCGTGGCCGACTCGAACTTCGCCTACTGGCATTCGGCCACGTTCAATAACGACGGCACGAAGATGCTGTTCAGCGACGAGTGGGGCGGTGGTGGTTCACCGAAGTGCCGTCCGCTCGACAAGCCGGAGTGGGGCGCGAACGCGATCTTCAACATCGTGAACAAGAAGCTGGTGTTTCAGAGCTACTACAAGATTCCGACGTACCAGACCAAGAACGAAAACTGCGTGGCGCACAACGGCTCGTTGATTCCGATCCCGGGCCGCGATGTGATGGTGCAGTCGTGGTACCAGGGCGGCATCTCGGTGTTCGACTGGACCGACGCGGCGCACCCGAAGGAGATCGCCAGCTTCGACCGTGGTCCGGTGGACAGCACGCGCATGGAGATGGGCGGCTCGTGGTCGGTGTACTGGTACAACGGCAACATCGTGAGCTCGGAAATTGCGCGCGGTATGGACGTGGCGCAGCTGGTGCCGAGCGAGTTCATCTCTCAGAACGAGATCGATGCGGCCAATACGGTGAAGTGGGATTACCTGAACGCGCAGGGACAGCCGAAGATCTCGTGGCCGCCCAGCTTTGCGCTGGCGAAGGCGTTTACCGATCAGCTCGAGCGCAAGGGATGTGTGGCGCCGGCCAAGATCGGTGACATCCGCGCGCAGATTGCGAACGCCGAAAAGGTGAACGGTGCCGCGCGAAACAGCGCGCTCGCCAAGCTCGTGACGGACGTCGAGGGAAGCCGCAGCTGTGATCCGGCCAAGGTCGACATGCTGAAGAAGGCGCTGCAGGATCTGCAAGCGCTGGCGATGTAACTGAGATCACCGATGGACCGCGATGGCCGCCGCTTGCTCGACAAGTGGCGGCCATCGTCGCATCATTGACCGATGATCTCATCCCGTCTTGTGCCGCGTATCAGCGCCGCCGTTGCGATCGCCGCGACGTGCACCGTCGCCGCCTGTTCATCGAAGGGCGATACCGCGGCTGACAGCGCGCTCGCTGCGGCGGCGACAGACACCTTCCCGTCGCAGGAGGGCATGATCGATGTGCCCGGCGGCAAGGTGTGGTACCGCAAGATCGGCAACGGTCCCGGTGTGCCGCTGCTGGCGATGCACGGTGGCCCAGGGGGCACGTCGTGTCGCTTCGAAGTGCTGGCGCCGCTCGCCAACGAACGGCCCGTGATCTTCTACGACCAGCTGGGTTCGGGACGCTCCGAGCATCCCACCGACACGTCGCTATGGAATTTCCCGCGCTTCGTGCAGGAGGTCGAAGCGGTGCGCCGCGCGCTCAAGCTCGACTCCGTGCATCTGCTTGGACACTCGTGGGGTGGCGCACTGGCGGCGGAATACATGATCGTCGCGAAGCCCTCGGGCGTGAAGTCGGTGGTCTTCAGCAGCCCGCTCATCTCCACGCCGAGATGGATTGCGGATGCCGACAGTTTGCGAGAGCAGCTGCCGGAATCAATTCAAAAGGTGCTCGACGACAACGAGAAGGCCGGCACCCTCGACTCACCGGCCTACAAGGCGGCGACCGACTCGTTCTACGCGCGTCACGTGCGACGGTTGCCCACGCCAACGATCGCGCGCTGCGAAGGGGTGACCTCGAACGACACGATCTATCGGCAAATGTGGGGCCCCACCGAGTTTCTAGCGAACGGGTCGCTCAAGTCCTGGACACGATCTGCCGACATGGACGAGATCACCACGCCGTCGCTGTTCATTGCCGGCGAATTCGACGAAGCGCGTCCGACCACGCTCGAAGAGTTCCGCAAGACGATGCCTGATGCCCGACTGGTAGTGATCCCCGGTGGCGCACACGCGGCGATGCGCGAGAAACCGGCGGAGTATATCGCAGCGGTGCGTGCGTTCTTGGCCGAGGTGGAGAAGAAGGCGCCTTAGGAAAACTGCGCTACTGCCGCTTGACTTCCTTGTAATCCGCCGGCGGCGCAAACATCTCGGCGGAGACCGCGCCGCGCGTAATGCTCTTCACCTCGTCGGTCACGGTCATCAGGAGCGACTGCTTGGGTGGGGCCGACTTCTGCTTGTCCGATTGCTTGGCGGCATTCTCCGCGGCGGCCTTCATCGCGCCCATCATCCCGCGGAATCCGCCGCCTTGCGGCTTCTCGTCCTTCTTGGCAGCACTTTCCTTGGCTGCCGTGGCGCCATCGCCGAGCGTGAGCGAGCGGTCGTACTCCATATCGACCGGCAACAGCGACACGTACGTCGCACTTCTCAGGGCGATGCCGGGGACCTTGGCCAACTCTTTTGCCGCCGCCTCGAATCCGTTCTTCATGCGCGGATCGTTGGCAAACACGCTCTGCAATCCTTGCACCTGTGTGCGGAATTCCTGCCCCATCTTCTGGGCATAGGCGCGCTGGAATTCGCGGAGCGCGGCGATCTGCGGGGCGTCCTTCGAGATCCACTGGTCGAGGAGGAACACGAGGTTGCCGACTGACTGATCCTGCTTGCCCTCCGACGAAACTTGCGCTTCGACCGTCACGGTGATGAATACCCGCTCCGCGTCGAAGCCGGACACCTTCTCCCGTTGGCCGGGGCGGTCCACGGCGACCTTGTACTTGAAGCTGACCGAATCGTCCGACGACGCATCCTTGGATTTTGCCTTGGACTTCTCTTTGGCCGAGGATTCTTTGGCCGATTGCGCCGCCTCCTTCATGGCAGCCGACATCTCGGCGAACGTCATCGACGTGTACGACTTCTGCTTGTGGTCGATCGTGGTGATCCGGCCGGCATCCGCATCGATGATCGAAGACGTCGCCGCCGACTCTGTGCGCAGCCGGTGGCCGGACACGTACGTGGTGGTGGCAATATCGTGCATGCTGCCGCCGCCAAACTTGGCGGCGATGTTGGCCGCGACGCCGAGCGCCCCGGTGAGACGAACGTCGGCAATACTCTGCACGGTCACACCCTGTCCCTGAGCCACGCCGGGCAGGGTGAGGGCGACCAGCAGCAGTGCAGATCGAGAGAGCGCGCGCATGGTGCACCTCGGGGGGCATGGGGTATGAGCGCGGACATGATGCCGAGGCGCTCACCGGTCGTGCGGCCGATACGGTCGTGGATTCAACCTACTCTCGATTGGTCTGGCCGGCCAACGTTCCGTCTCGTAGCTTCGCGCATCGCCTCTTCGAACGGCCGCACTGGGCGGAAGGGGTCTGACTCACCATTCCCGAGAGCCTCCATGCGTACGATTCTCGGCCTCACGGCCGCCGCTGTCCTCGCCGGATCCGGCTTCGTTGCCGGACGGGCACGATCCACCGTCGTCGCGACTCCCATGACACCGGCCGCGCCTGCCGACGAGCACGCCAATCACGACATGTCCTCGACGAACGGCGGTGCGGCCACGCTTGGCGCGCGGCCGCAACAGGCCGGCGGTATTCCCGCGTCCGCCGGTACGGCGGCCGCGCGCATCGCGGCGTCGCCGCGCCACGCCGAGTGGGTGGCGATCAAGGTGAACGCCACGGACAGTGTGATGGCGTGGGTGGTCTACCCTGAGCGCAAAGACAAGGCGCCCGTGGTCATCGCGCTGCATGAGAACACCGGCATCAACACGTGGACGCGCTCGGTTGCCGATCAGCTGGCCGCCGACGGGTTCATCGGCATCGCACCGGATCTCACGACGATGTTCCGCACGGGCGATCTCAAAGCCGACCCGGCTCCCGATCAGGGGCGCGCGGCGATCGGTCAGGTAACGCCCGAGGCGGGCACGCGCATTCTGGATGCCGTGGCCAAGTACGGCATGGCGTTGCCGGCGGCGTTGCCGAAGTACGGCATCGTGGGCTTCTGCTGGGGCGGAGGACGTTCGTTCCTGCACGCCACCACGGCGCCTGGGCTTGGCGCCTCGGTGGTGTACTATGGCTCTCCGCCGACGGCTGATCAGATGGCCGCGATCAAGGCACCGGTGCTCGGCCTGTACGGTGGAAACGATGCGCGCATCAACGCGACGATCCCGGCCACTGACTCCACGATGAAGGCGCTGGGCAAGTCGTACGAGTCGCACATCTTCGACGGTGCCGGTCACGGCTTCCTGCGCGGACAGGATGGGAATGCACCGAACGCCGCGGCCGCGATGGCGGCGTGGCCCAAGACGATTGCGTTCTTCCGCACGAAGCTCGGCAAGTAGCGCGTACGACATGCACGATTATGCACTGATCCTGCAGCATATCCTGCGTGACTACGCGCTCCCCGTGAACGGTTATCATGGCGTCGTGCACTGGGCGCGTGTGCTGGAGAACGGATTGCTGGTGGCTGAGGAGAACGGCGCCGACGCGGAGGTGGTACGACTGTTCGCGCTCTTCCACGACTCGTGCCGTGTGAACGAGCATCGCGACTACGGGCACGGCACGCGCGGCGGGAATCTGGCGCGCTCGCTCCGTGGTACGCTGGTGCACCTGAGCGATGCGCGTTTCGACCTGTTGTACGATGCGTGTGCGCTGCACACCGATGGGTTGACCACGGGTGATGCCACGCTGCTGGCATGCTGGGATGCCGACCGACTCGACCTCGGTCGCGTTGGCATCACGCCGAAGCCGGAGTTGTTGTGCACGGATGCGGCACGGGCACTGCTCTCGTGGGCGGACGCGCGTGCGACGCGCGATCATGTGCCCACAGAGGTGCTGACGCAGTGGGGCATGACGCCAGCGCTGACGCCAGTGCTGACGTCAGTGCTGACGCCACGTCGTGATTCCTAGCGGTCGAGTCGTCCGGCGTAGGTGAGCGTCCCCGTCGGCGGCGTGGCGCCGAAGTTGGCGGAGCCTGTGATGGTCCCCGTTCCGGTCGTATTCGCGTAGGCGCCGGTTCCCTTCTCGACCGTCCAGGTACCGGCGAGTGTGGCGGCGGTCTGGCTGCTGAAGGTGAGCGTCGCACTGCCGCGCACGGTGAGCGTGCCTTGCTTGCCCGTGAGGGTCCGCACGTACGTCAGCGGTACGGGCGACTGCGTGAGCGGGCCGCCGAAGGTCAGTTCTTCGGTGGTGCTGCCGCTGTCGGCGCGGGAGCCGGTCATCGTGAACGCGCCGGCCGAAGTGGTTTGGCCGGTGAGCGACTGGGCGATGGCAATCGTGACGGGGCCGCTGGGGTCCGGCGCGGTGGCGTCGTCGCTGCAGGCAACGGCAAGGCTGGTGGCGCTGATCATGAGGAACGCTCGGACGGAGGTTGGGAATCGCATGGGGTTCTCGCGGTGAGGGCTCGCGGGTGAGCCGTGTGCGCGAGAACGTCGCGAACCCACCGGGTGGTCCGCACCACCTGAACGGGTGGTGACTTTCGGGTGGTGACTTTCGGGTGGTGACTTTCGGGTGGCGCGCGTGCCGGGTCAGTCCACGAGCGCCCAGATGGCGGAGGGCGGCGCGTCGCGGTCGCCCGCCGCCAGGGCGTGCACCGCAACGGATACGTCCGCTCCGGCGAGAATGTCGCGCAGCATTCCGGTGAGTACGATGTGACCGGGTGCTGTCGCAAGCGCGGCCTCGACCGCACGGCTGTAGGCGGCGCCCACAGGTACGCCTTCGGCGACCGAGCAGGCGCCCACGTGCAACGACATCGCGCCCACGGTGCCGGCGCCAAGGGTGCGCAGCTCACGCGCGCAGCGGAGTGCGGTGCTGGGGCTGTCGAACAGTGCCGTCCACGTGCTGTCCGACTGCCGTAGAAAGCGCGCATCATGCGCCGAGAGAATCGCCCGCTTGGTGCCGTCGAGTCGCGCGCCGCGACCGGTCATGCACAAAATGATGGCGATCCATGTGCGCACGTCGGTGGCCGCGTCCGGTTGTTGTAAATACGCCGTCACCGTGCGCGCGAGCGCGTCGCTGTCGATGAAGTACACGTGGTCGTTGCCCGGCAATTCAACCATGCGCGCGTGCGGCATGCGCGCGGCGAAGTAGCGTCCCGCTGCCAATGGCACGAGGCGATCGCCGATACGATGGATGACGAGGGTACGCGTGGTGATCGATGGCAGCAATGCGCGAATATCCACGGCGCGCGCGTTGGCCAAGACGGTGTCGATCACCGACGGACTGGTCGCGGCACGCAGTAGACGAGACCACCAGTTGCGGAAGTCGAGCTGATCGGCGCGCGACGGTGCGAATCGGTCGAGCGACCACGTCTCTCCCCATCGCTCCGGTGCCGGGGTGAGCAGCGGGTACTGCCCGTCACCGTTCGACGTCCACGGAAACTCCGTGCCGTGACCACCAATAAATGGCGAGACACCGAACAGGATGAGTCCATGCACGCGTTCCGGATACATCGACGCGAGGAGTACGGCAGCGGCGCCGCCCTCCGATGTGCCCATGATGAAGGTATGCGCCGTACCGGCGGTACCGGCGGCATCGAGCACACATCGCGCGTCGGCGACGGTCTGTTCGATCGTGGCCGGACCGCCTTGGCGATCGGACACACCGACACCGCGCTTGTCGAACAGGATCACGCGCGCCACGCGTCCAAGCTGCTCGAAGAAGGCGGCGTACTCCAGCTGCTCCCAGGCGAGATCGAGGTGCGACACAAAGCCGTGCATGAACAGCAGCGTGACCGGACCGCTGCCGACGATCTGATACGCGACGTGGACGCCGGCATTATTGGCGTAGCGAATCTCCGATCGCGACACGGGTGCCGACGCGGCCGGCTGTACCGGTGCGTCGAGCAGGCCACGCGACATCGCCACCCGGATGGCCTCGGCGCGCGACGACACCTCGAGCAAGGCGTAGAGCTGCTTGATGTACCAGCGCACGGTATCCGCCGAGAGCGACAGTCGCTGTGCAATGGCCGGGGCAGACAGGCCCTCGGCCATCATCGTCAACACCTGGCGCTCGCGCAACTTGAGGGTTTGCGGCATCCGCCAACATGCCATCGAAATGGACGGTGCCGCCAGCGGGCGCGATATTCCCGTGACCGCTCCTCCTCTCATCTCAGTCCCGCCCACCATGCGTCGATTCGCTCGCTACACTCTCATTGGGCTCGTGCTGTTGCTGGTGGGACTGACGGGCTACGGCGCGTGGAAGAATCCGGAGAAGGGGCCGTTGGACGCGGCCGCGCGGACCGGCGTGCCGGGACAGTTCGTGGCCCTTTCCGGCGGGGTGACCCACTACGACATCGCCGGCCCCGATACGGGGCGCGTGGTCGTCTTGGTGCACGGCTTCTCGGTGCCGTCGTACATCTGGGATTCGACCAGCACTGCGCTCAGTGCGGCCGGCTATCGCGTGATTCGCTATGACCTGTTCGGTCGCGGATGGTCAGACCGACCCGACGCGGCGTATGACGGCGCGATGTACGATGCGCAGCTGAATGACCTGCTGGATTCGCTGCGCATCACGCAACCGGTCGATCTCGTGGGATTGTCGTTCGGCGGATTCGTGACGTCGCACTACGTGGCGGGACACGCCGCACGAGTGCGCACGTTCACGATGATCGATCCGGTGAGCAGCGCTCGCGTGTTGCCCGGCTTTCTTTCGTGGCCGGTCGTGGGGCCCTGGGTGTGGCAGACCACGCAGGTGCCGGGCATGGCCGATGGACAGGCGTCGGATTTCCTGCACCCGGCGCAGTATCCGACGTGGGTCGATCAGTACCGGCCGCAGATGCGCTACAAGGGGTTCGGTCGCGCGCTGCTGCGTAGTGCCGTCACGATGAGCCGCACCGATTTCGGAGCGCTGTTCGCGAGCGCCGCGAAAGCCGGCGTGCCGACACTGCTGGTGTGGGGGAAGCAGGACCAGACCGTACCGATCGGGCTGTCTGAGGTGGCACGCACGAACATGCCGCAGCTCGAGTTCTTTCCCGTGGACTCGGCCGGACATTTACCGCACATCGAGCAGTCGGTGTTGGTGCACGCGAAAATGCAGGAGTTCTTCCGCGCGCACCCCGCCAAATAGCGCGACCGGGCCGTCGACGGGGCGCTCACGTCTGTCCAGCGCGGCTTGTTCATGGCATTGTTCTGTCGCCGGACACCGGCCCGGTGTCAGGCGTGTCCAACGCTGCCCCTCTTCCCGAGCTGCTCGTGCGCTGCCTTCGTCGGTTGACCCTATCGGCGACCTTGGTCGCTTCCGCCTTGCCGCTCTTCGCCTCGCCCACGGCGCTTGCCGCGCAGGCGACCTTCCCCAGCGGGGCGGTGCAGGGCCCTCGCTGGCGTCATATCGGTCCGTTTCGTGCCGGCCGCACCAAGAGCGCCGTGGGGGTGCCATCGCAGCCGAATGTGTTCTACATGGCGGCCACCAACGGCGGTGTGTGGAAGACCAACGATGCGGGTCGTACGTGGAATCCGATCTTTGACGCGCAGAACACGGGCTCGGTCGGTGCGGTCGAAGTGGCGCCGTCGAATCCCAACATTCTGTACGTGGGCAGCGGAGAGGGGCTGCAGCGCCCCGATCTGAGTACCGGCAATGGGATGTATCGGTCAGACGATGCCGGTCGCACCTGGGCGCATCTGGGGCTGCGTGACGGCCAGCAGATCCCCCGCATCGCGATCGACCCGACCAACCCTGAGCGACTGTTCGTGGCGGTCCTTGGGCATCCGTATGGTCCGAACACGGAGCGCGGCATTTATCGCTCGCTGAACGGCGGTACGTCTTTCGAGCGCGTGCTGTTTAAAGATGAGAACACGGGCGGGGCCGACGTCGTGCTGTCGCCGAATGACGCCAACACGGTGTACGCCGTGCTCTGGGAAGCGCGGCAGGGACCGTGGGAGAACGCCGCGTGGAGTGGACCGAATTCGGGGCTGTTCAAGAGCACCGACGGTGGTGCCACGTGGACGCAGCTGGCCGGGGGGCTGCCCACCACCGCCGATGGACTCGGTCGTCTGGGTATCGGCATCAGCCCGAACAACCCGCGGCGTCTCTACGTGACGGCGACGGCGGGCGGCAAGAGCGGCCTGTATCGCAGTGACGATGCGGGCGCGACGTGGACGCGTACCACGACGGACAGCCGCATCTTCGGGCGCGGCGACGACTTCGCGGCGGTGACGGTGGACCCGCGCGATCCCAACACGCTGTACTCGATGAACGTGGTCGCGTGGAAGAGCACCGACGCCGGCGTCACGTGGACGGCGCTTCGGGGCGCACCGGGCGGCGACGATTACCAGCGCCTGTGGATGAATCCGCTCGTGCCTAGCACGATGCTGCTGGTGGCCGACCAGGGGGCCGTGATCACGGTGAACGACGGCGAGACGTGGAGTTCGTGGTACAACCAGGGTACCGCGCAGTTCTATCACGTCACTGCCGACAACGCGTGGCCCTATCGCGTGTGCGGCGGGCAGCAGGAATCCGGCTCGGCCTGCGTGAGCAGCCGGGGCGACGACGGCAGCATCACGTATCGCGACTGGCGTCCGGTGGGTGCGAGCGAATACAGCTACGTCGCGCCCGATCCGCTCAACCCGGACATCGTGTACGGTGGTACGGTGTCGCGCTTCGATCGCCGTACGGGACAGACGCAGAATGTGAGTCCCACCATCGGACGAGCACGTGCGGCGGCAGCCACCGGGCCGGAGTATTTTCGCGGCGTGCGCACGATGCCGATTCTGTTTTCGCCGATCAATCCGCGCAAGCTGTACTACGGCACCAACGTCGTGTGGAGCACGGTGAACGGCGGCACCACCTGGAAGCGTCTCAGCGACGACCTGTCACGCGAGACGTGGGACGTGCCGGCCAGTGTGGGTAAGTATGCGACCACGCCGGCTGCCAAGCCGTCGCGCCGCGGCGTGGTGTACACCATCGCGCCGAGCTATGTCGACTCGAATACACTCTGGGCCGGTACCGATGACGGCCTGGTTCATGTCACGCGCAATGGCGGGGCGACGTGGCGTAATGTCACGCCGCCGCAGATTAGCGCGTGGTGGAAGGTGTCGATCATGGACGCGTCGCACTTCAGCGCGACCACCGCGTATGCCGCGGTGAACACGCTGCGCCTCGACGATCTGCGGCCGCACATCTATCGGACCCGCGATGGTGGAGCGACGTGGACAGAGATTGTGAACGGCATCGCCACCGACGCGCCGATCAACGTGGTGCGCGAGGATCCGAAGCGGCGTGGCCTGCTGTACGCGGGCAGTGAAACGCAGGTCTGGTTCTCGCTCGATGACGGCGATCACTGGCACTCGTTGCGTGGGAACATGCCGGCGATTTCCATTCGTGACCTGGTCATCAAAGACGATGATATCGCCGTGGGCACGCACGGTCGCGGCTTTTGGATTCTGGACAATACGACCGCGCTCCGGCAGTGGAGCGAAGCCACGGCGAATGCGCCGGCCACGCTGTTCAAGCCGGCGGTGGCCACGCGCGTGCGCTATTCGATGTACACCGATACGCCGGTGCCGCCGGATGAGCCGCGGGCTGAGAATCCGCCCGATGGTGCGATGATCGACTACTACCTGTCGCGCACTGCGCAACGGGTGACGCTCGAGATCGTGAATGCGACCGGGCGCGTGATACGCGCCTTTTCGAGCAGCGATCCCACGCCGGCGCCGACCGATGCCGGCAACTGGCCGCGCTACTGGTTCCGCCCGGCTGACGCGCCGAGCACGAAGGCTGGACTGCAGCGCTTCACGTGGGATCTGCATTACGCACGGCCCAGCAACGAGTGCTCACTGCCGATCTCCGGCACGCCCTACAACACCAAGTGCGAACCTGAAGGGCCGTGGGTGATGCCTGGTGTCTACACAGCACGCCTGACCGTGGATGGGGTGGCGCAGTCACAGTCGTTCACCGTGCGCATGGACCCGCGCGTGAAAATGCCGATGGCGGCGCTGAAGCAGCAGCACGACTTGTCGCTGGCGTTGTACGACGCGATGCTCGAGGCCAAGACGCTGACGGGCGATGGCTTTGCTGGCGTGGCTGCCGCCCACCAGCCGGTGATCGATGCGTTGCAGGATAGCGACGCGCCGGCCACCGATGTCATGGTGCAGACGGCGAAGGCGAGGTTGGCGGCCTATGCCGCGCTCAAGGCGCGGACGGGAGCGAAGTAGCCGGGGGCGTAGGCGGCGCGACGAACCGGCGCGAACGCTGTTCGTAGGCGTGCGCGAGGGCGAGCAGGCGCGCATCGCTGCCGGGAAGTCCGACGAACGACAGATTTCCCGCCGGCATGCCGTTCATGCCGTAGCCGGCGGGCACAGAGACCTCGGGTAGGCCAAGCCAGTTGCCGTAGCCCAAGGCAGTGCGCACATCCGGCCATGGCGCCGACGCGGCGGGCGCGCTGAACGGCATCGTGGGATACACCATGGCTTCGATGCGATGCGCCTCGAACGCCGAAGCGAGCTGCGCGACGGCACTCGCTCGAGACCGGGCGAACGACTGACTGGCGGCGTCCTCCTCGTAGGGCTGCACCATCAGCGGGCGCATGCTCTCCCAGTCGGTGGGCAGCACATCGTAAAACGCGCGAAACGCTGCTAAGCCACGCTGCACGCTGCGCTCGGCGTTTCGTGCGGCGTCCGGGGCTCCGTTGCCTTGCCGGGCGAAGTATCGGAGCAGCGCGTTCGCCGTCGGTGCCGGTGCGTTGTGGTTCGGGATGACGCGCGCGTTGCGCGATGCATCGGCCGCGAAGAGCTCACGGACATTCACCCGATGCACCGGTGGCGCGAACACGTCGACGACGGCGCCCGCCGCTGTGCAGTCCGCGATGGCACGGTCAAACACGGCGATGCATTCGGCGCTCATCTGCGTGCGTGGGACGTGCAGTTCAACGAGGCCGAGTCGCGCACCGCGCAGGGCGTCGTCGCGGAGCGTGCCGAGCAGACCGCTCGCATACAGCGTACGATCGGCGATGCCGTCGGACGCATCGGGGCCGGCGATGGCATCGAGCATCAGGGCGGCATCGGCCACATTGCGCGCGAGAGGGCCATGTGTATCGAGATATGGCCACGTGGGGAGAACGCCGCTACGTGGCACGAGCCCGAACGACGGCTTCATCCCGACCACGCCAGTGAACTGCGCGGGAATGCGATTCGAGCCGCCATCGTCGGTGCCCAGCGCGGCGAAGGCCATGCCACAGGCGACCACGACGGCGGAGCCGGCACTCGAACCCCCAGGCGTCTTGAGGCCGTCGCGGTCGTGTGGGTTTCGCACCTGCCCGGTGAGCGAACTGGTGCCATTGCCGCGATACGCAAAGTCGTCGGCGGCCGTCTTGCCGAGCAACACGGCACCAGCGGCGCGCAGTCGCTGTACTTCCAGTGCATCGCGCGTGACCGGCGCGGGAAACAGGCGTGCCCACTCCGCACTCGATGCGGTGGTGGGCATCCCCTTCATGTCGTAAATCGATTTGGCGAAGAGCGGCACGCCGTCGAGCGCACCGATCAGGGCGCGCCGCCGCGCCCGTGCATCCGACGCGCGCGCCTCACCGAGTGCGCTGGCGGCCAGTTGATCGATGGCTCGCAACCCGCCGTTCCAGGCGTGACAGCGTCTGAGTGCGTCGGTGGTGACTTCAACGGCGGAATAATCGCCACGCAGCCGGCCAGCCTGAAACTGCGCGATGGTGCCCGTGAGCGGGTCGTCGGCGCGTGACGGCCAGCCAATCAACGGCAGGGCGAGCAGCGCGCTGAAGTGCGCGAGGGCTTCACGGCGGGTAGGCGACATGGAGAGTGTACGCTCAGGGCAGGTCGATCGCACGCTTGCCGAGCGGCGCGAAGGACACGGCGGCAAGGCGGAAGTGCGCGAATCCGAACGGAATGCCGATGATCGTGACGCAGTAGGCGATGCCGGCCAGCACGTGCGAGATCCAGAGCCAGATGCCCGCGAAAACGATCCAGAGCAGATTCGCCAGACCGGTGCCGACGATCGGCTCGTCGCCGACTGTGCGCGCGTCCACCAGCGTGCGTCCAAACGGCCAGGCGGCGAATCCGGCAATGCGGAAGGCGGCGACAGCAAACGGGATGCCAACCACGGTGATCGCGAGCAGGAGGCCCAGCAGCACCCACGCGATGCCGGCGATGAAGCCGCCACCGATGATGAACCACAGGATGTTGAGCAGCAGCGTCACGGGCGGCCCGGATTGAGAGGGTGCAGAAGGCGCCAACCAGCGTCCGTACGGACTCCTCCGTTTCTTTGATTCAGCCGGGTCACTGGCACGAAAGCGGAGACGTGTGCAAAATAGCGACGAACCAATGTCAATGCCTCCGACTCCATATGCTCCAATCCATTCGCGTACCGTTGCTCGCCAATCGTCGCTGGCTCCCAGCGCTCGTATGCTTGCTCGTGCTCTTCGTATCGACCGCATCCGTCGCGATCGGACACCCGTTCGCGCTCGGCGTGATCCCGATGCTACTGATTGGCGTTCCGGTCGGCGTCGCTTTTCGTCGCGGTGACATCGATCGCGTCGGTCGCCTGTACTTCGTACACCTCGCCGCCCTACTGGTGTTCGTGGTGCTGCGCGACGCGGCCGACGAAACCGGACAGCGCGTCTTCATACACTATCCGCAGATCGTCGACCGTTGGCTCGGCCTCGGCGAGCTCCCGACCGTCCGATTGCAGACGGCGTGGTATGCCAGGGAGCAGCCGGCGTGGCACGACTACCTGATGCTCATCGCGTACGCGGGTCACTTCCTCAGCATCTGGATCGTCGCGTTCTACCTGTGGTTGTTCCGGGTAGCCACCTTCGCGACCTACATGGTAGCAAGCGCCATCAGCTATCTCATTGCACTGCCCATTCACTTCGCGCTTCCTACTGCACCGCCATGGTTCGCCTCACATCAGGGGGCGGGCAAGCCGGTTGCGCGAGTGCTCTTCGAAGTGGGGCGGGGAATCTCACCCGTCGCGTACGACACGGGCATGCAACTTTCGGGGAATGATGTTGCGGCCGTTCCGTCGCTGCATATGGCCGTGGCGTGGATGATCGTCTTATCGCTGTGGCGCCACGGCCTGCTGTCGCGCGCTGTCGCGGTCCTCTATGCGGCGACGATGCTGTGGTCGATCATCTACGGCGGTGAGCACTATCTGGTAGACGCCGTTGCCGGTATGCTTTTGGCACAGCTCGCATGGATGCTGGCGCCGATTGTCGCGTGGCGAACCAGAATGCCGACGGTCTGACGCGGTCATTTCTCGGCTACCGCGCGGCGGAGCCGTCGGCTCACCGCGCGGCGCTGCCCGATGCGTGTTCGTCGAGCACGGTGCGCACCTTTCGTGCGAGCGCGGACGCCGTGAACGGCTTCTGGAGGAAGTCGACCTCGGCCTGCAGCAGACCGTGCCGCAGCACGGCGTCGTCGGTGTAGCCACTGACGTACAGCACCGCAACATGCGGTAGGCGGGTACGCAACCGTTCGACCAACGCCGGGCCGCTCAGATTAGGCATGACGACGTCGGTCACCAGCAGCGCGATGCGTTTGTCGGTCGAGGTCGCGACCTCTAGTGCTTCGAGCCCGTCATTCGCGGTGAGGACATCATATCCCAAGCCCTGTAAGGCGCGCAGGGCAAGCGCGCGAACGCCACTGTCGTCTTCTACCAGCAGGATCGTTTCGGTACCGCCGGGTGTTCGGCCTCCGGTCTCCTCGATCACCGTCGGCGTCGACACGGGCACGGCCGGCAGGTAGATCCGGAACGTGGATCCGTGACCCGGCTCGCTGTGCACGTGAATGCCACCGCCACTCTGCTGGACGATGCCGAACACCATCGACAATCCAAGGCCCGTGCCCTTGCCCACACCCTTCGTCGTGTAGAACGGCTCGAAGATTCGCGACAACACGCCCGGTTCCATGCCGCTACCGCTGTCGCTCAACCGCAGCATGACATAGAGCCCTGGCGCCGCGCTCAGATGCATCGCCGAGAAGGTGTGGTCGATCTCGACATTGCCGGTTTCTATGCTGAGCGTACCCCCCGTCGGCATGGCATCGCGAGCGTTCAGCGCCAGGTTCATGAGGATCTGATTCAGCTGGCTGGGATCGGCGCGGACCGCGGCTACCTGCGAGTCGAGCGTCGTGCTGAGCGAAATGTCCTCGCCAATGAGGCGCCGCAGCAGCTTCGAGGTGTCGAGCACCACCGCATTCACGTCGAGCACTTCCGGCTGCGTGAGCGCCTGCCGACTGAACGCCAGCAACTGCCGCGTCAGGGCGGCGGCGCGATCGGCCGCGTTCCCGATCTCTTCGACTGACTCCTGCACATCCGGCGAAATGTCGGGCGATGTCAAGAGCAGTCCGCTATGCCCGGTGATGATCGTGAGCAGGTTGTTGAAGTCGTGCGCGATGCCGCCGGCCAGTTGGCCCACGGCTTCCATTTTCTGCGACTGCTGCAACTCCTGTTGCAGCTGATCGCGCTGTACCTCGGCCAGTTTGCGGTCGGTAATGTCGCGACTGATGCCGATCAGCCCGGTGATCTCTCCCAGCGCGTTGCGCAACGGCACCTTGATGACCAAGAACCAACGCACGGTGCCATCGGGGCGAATGCGGAACGCCTCAGCGTTGAGCAGTGGCTCGCCGGCGAAGACGCGCGCGTCCTCCGATTCGCGCTGCGCGGCATACTCCGTCGGAAAAATATCGCGGGCGGTCAGACCGATGAGCTGCGCCTCGCTTTCCTTGCTGAACTGCTCACAGGCCGCGCGATTGGCGAGTTCAAAGCGACCGTAGAGATCCTTCGTGAACACGACATCGGGCATCGCATCGATCAACGTGCGTAGCACGGTGCGTTGCTGTTCGAACGACGAACGCGCGAGAATCTCTTGGCGCAGCGCCGCTTCCATGGCCGAGATCACGACACCGATGGCGAGAACGAGCAGTGAGGCGATCAGCGCGAAGTTCAAGGTGACCGTGAACCAGAAGCCGACGCCTTGCGACTGCGGGGTCATGAGCATCTCCGGCGCAGCCGATCCCCAGAGTCCGACCAGGAACAGCGTAACGGTGCTGAGCACGACGGAGGCCAACCCCGCCCTCGTGCCAAGCAGCAGCGCCGTGAGAATCGAAAAACCGAGGAGGAAGATCTGACTCCTCGCCCCGACCCAGATCAGCAGTCCGGTGCCGAGCGCATACAGGATCAGGCAGAACACCGTGGCGCGCACGGTGAACGGCAGCTGCTTCAAGACGATCAGCGCCGCCAGCACGGCGATCGCCAGGACGTCGATCACGATGACGCCCGTCAGCCCGGCGCGCATCGCCATGATTACGCTGGGGACGCAGACCACCGCACCGAGCATCAGCCCCGTGCGCATGATCACGGCGAGCAACGACATTCTCCACTCGGCGGTATTCGCGCGCACAGTCGTGGTCGGGGCCCTCATTGGAACACCGCGTGTTCGCCGCGGTCGTCCGTCACTTCGCCGCGCAGGCGCCGGGCGAAGAAATCCACGAGCGTATCCTGTCCGGTGGACGGGGTGGCCGCCGCGTCGTAGCGATTGGTCGCCGCGTCCCAGACGAGCATGGATTCCGTGGCATAGTAGCGGCCGATGCGCGCCAGCTGTGCCTTGTCGGCGAGTGGCGGTACTACCCTCCCGAGCGCGCTGAGCACCGCGATGATCCCATCGAGCAGCGCCACGGGGACCTGCTTGAATCGGGGCTCGCGCCCGAGGAGCGCGAAGAGCTGTTCGCCCTGCTCACGCGGCGTCTGGGCGTTGCCGGGACCACCAATCGGCAGCACGCGATTCTGTCGCGTCGCGTCGATGAGACAGCTGGCGAGATACTCGGCGAGATCGTCGTCGCTGATCGGCTTGCAGGACGTGAGCGTGCCGTCACCGAATACGAGGAACGGCTTCCCGTTCTTGACCCGATCCACTTGCCCGGAGAGCGACTTGAAGAACGCCGTGGGGCGCACGATGGACCAGGTGAGCCCCGAGTCGATGAGGGCGCGTTCGAAGGCCAGCTTGGCGTCCTGGAAGGCCAGCAACGGCTTCTGCACGCAGATCGCGGAGAGCAACACCATCTGCGGCACGCCAGCGGCCTTCGCGGCCTGCAGCACATTGAGGTGTGCCTGATGGTCGATCGCCCACGCGTCTCGCGGCGTACCGGTGCGCGATGCCATGCAGGAGACCACCGCATCGAACGGCTCGCCCATGAAGCCGTCGCGGGTGATCGACGCGGGGTCGCGAACGTCGCCCACCCGCACGGTCACGCCGGCTTCGGGTGCGGAAGGCCCGGTAGAGGCACGACTGGCGCGTCCGAAGCAGACGACCTCATGCCCCTGGCGCACCAGCGCCCGCACGGTGGCCCGACCGATCGTGCCGGTGGCGCCGAGCACGAACACGCGAAGCGAAGGCAACGGCGAAGGCGGAGGCGTCATACCGGAAAGATGGCGCGCGCCACGTTCTCAGGGAATCACGTAGATTCTCCGTATGCTGCGACGAATTCTGGCTCCGCTGGTCACCCTCTGGCTGCTGACCTCCGCTCCGCTGTCGGCTCAAGGCTATCCGCCCAGCCAGCGCGGCTCGGTGTCGCAGCGCGTGGCGTTTACCGATATCTCGATCGCGTACGGTCGTCCCACGGCCCGCGGACGGGCCCTGTTCGGTGCGCTGGTCCCGTGGGACAGTATCTGGCATCCCGGGGCCGACCTCGCCACGCAAATCACGGTCAGCCGCGACATCACGCTGGAGGGGACGCCGGTGGCGAAGGGCACGTATACCGTGTGGCTCATCCCACGGGCGACGGGCGCGTGGACGTTCATTCTCAATCGCAAGAAGAACATTCAGCACACGCCGTATCCGGGCGCCGCGTACGACGCACTGCGGCTCGAGGTCATGCCGGATCAAGCGTCGTCGGTCGAGTCGCTGACCTACCAGTTCCCGATGGTGTTGCGCGATGAAGCGACGCTCCGGTTGCAGTGGGGCACGACGGGCGTCGCGATGAAGATCAAGGCGCCGTACCGACCGGAATAGGGCGTTTCCAGTGTAGTCCCGCTGTCCTCACTTTGCCGAGGTACGCGTATGACCTTCGTGATCTCCGCCGTGGTTGGCGTTGTGCTCAATGCCCAGCTACTCGCCGCGCTGCCGCGCGTGCCTCTCCCGAAGCCGAGCGCGGGAGCCGTGCGGGCCGCCATCCATCAGAACCGGGCGTCGGCCGGTCGCATGACGGGAACGACGCTGCGCCTCGATCTCGAGATCGTGGAAAGCGCCTGGGCTCCCGAGGGTGCCGAGGCGCCAGCGCTCCCGATCCTCGCGTTTGCGGAGCGAGGTAAGCAGCCGCTCGTGCCGGGCCCGCTCGTGCGCGTGCCACGCGGTACGACCGTGATACTCACCCTGCGCAATCGCACCGACTCGGCGCTGGTGATCGGTGACCTCCGCGCCGGTGTGGGCGGCGACGATACGCTGCAGCTCGCGCCGGGTGCCACGCGTGAAGTGCGGTATGCGCTGAACCTCGCCGGCACCTACGCGTACTGGGGGGCGTTTGCCGGCACCACGGCAGCCGATCGGTACTGGAAGGACAGCCAGCTGAGCGGCGCGATCGTCGTCGACGAGCCCGGCGCCGCCATGCCTGATCACATTCTGGTGATCAGCGAGTGGTTTCTCGACTACGACAACGGGAGACCCTTCGAGGTGGTGTCGGTCATCAACGGACAAGGCTGGCCGCATAGCGAAACGATGACGCTGCGTCAGGGTGACTCGACACGCTTCCGTGTGGTGAACGCCACCACGCTGCATCATCCCCTGCATCTGCACGGCTTCTTCTATCAGATCGAGGCGAACGGCACGGGACGCATTGACACGCCGGTGCCGCGCGCGGCGCAGCATCTCTCGAATACGGATTTGATCAAGCCGCTGGGCACCGTCACCTTCAGTTTTTTGCCAAGTACTCCGGGGAACTGGCTCTTCCACTGCCACTTTGCGTTTCACGCCGACGAGAATGCCTCGGTTGTCGGATCGCCGATTGATTCCGCCGGGGCCGTCGTTGCGGCGGCAGCATCGCATGATGGGCACGCGGCCGGGGGCGCGATGGGCAGCGCCGCCGGGCACTCCATGCGTGGGCTCGTGGTCGGCATCAAAGTCACGCCGGCGCCGGGCTATGTGGAGCCGTCACCGGCGAACGCGCGCGAGTTGCGTCTGTTCGTGCAGCAACGGGCGCGGCGGCTCGTCACTGGCGCGACCGCGTTCGGATTTGCGTTGCAGTCCGGCCCAACGGCACCGGCCAAGGACAGCGTGACGCTACCCGGTCCCGTCCTGGAGCTACGAAAGGGTGAGCCGGTGCGCATCGTGGTGCGGAACAACCTCGCCGAGCCCACCTCGATTCACTGGCATGGTCTGGAGATCGAGAGCTTTCCGGATGGCGTACCGAATTGGAGTGGATTGGGGCAGCGCGTGTACACGCAGATTGCGCCGAACGATACGTTCGTCGCGGCGTTTACTCCTCCGCGCTCCGGCACTTATCCGTATCACTCGCATTTCAACGATCGGCATCAGATCAGCCGTGGCATGTACGGCGCGGTGATCGTGAGTGATGGGCCGCGCGATCTCGTGCACGATCATCTCGTCGTAGCCGGCGGGGGTGGCCCGGATCTCGAGAAGCACGTCGAAAGCCCATTCGCTCTGGTGAACGGGCGCACGTCGCCCGCTCCGTTGCGCCTCACGGTGGGAGAGAAGCACCGGCTGCGCATTGTGAGCATTCATCCCGATTGGCGCATCGCGTTCACACTCAAGACCGACAGCACGGTGGCGCAGTGGAGGGCCATCGCGAAGGACGGCGCCGACCTGCCGCTTGCCGTCGCGACCCTACGACCGGCGCATGTCGAGATGGGACCGGGGCAGACGGCGGATTTCGAGTTCACGCCGACGCAGCCAGGTGTGTGGCGACTCGAGGTGAAGTCGGTCGAGCCGGGGTGGTACATCCCGCTGACCGTGATCGTGGCGTCGAAGCGACCGTAGTCGCCGACTCAGGGCTTCGTCGTCACGAAGCGAATGCTCTTGAGGGCGTCGTTCGTATGAGTGAGCTCCACCGACCCCGGCGGAAAGCCGTTGAAGCGCAGCATGTAGGCGATGACATCGGTGACTTGCTGACTGGTGTACACGCCGGGGGTATCGGTGGGCATGGTGGTGCGAATGCGTTCGTGCAACTCGGCGAGCGTTTGTCCGTTCCAGCTGCTCATGAACGCGCTGCCGGTGAGTTCGCCGGCCTCGTCGCCACCGGCCAGCGTCTCCATATGGCAGCGTGCGCAGAGTTGCTTGTAGGTGGTCTCGCCGCGGCCTGCCTGCGTTGCGGAGAAGACGCTGTCCCACGTCGTCCGTTCGTTCTGTCGCCCGTGGGCGGCGGCGTCGGGAGTGGCCGCCAAGCCCGCCCACAGCGGCATGACGATGAGCGCGCCCAGCAGGCCAACGGCACGTCGGCCACGAACGGACGGCCGCGTCACCGTGCGCCTGCCGTGGGCAAACGGAAGGCGATGTATTCACCGGAGTACGGACCGCCGCTGACGGCAATGACGATGTACTGCTTCCCGCCCACGGTATAGGTCATCGGCGATCCACTTTGTGGCGCCGGCAGGTTCACGCCGCCCACTTCCTTGCCGGTGGCCTTGTCGTACGCGCGCAGCACCGCGCCGCGCGGACGCGGTGCCAAGGTGGTGACTTCGGGATCACCGGCGATGACCAGCGTTTTGGTGACCAATGTTCCGACCGAACCGGCCTGTCCGGTGCGCGGAATCGATACGCCTTTGAGCGCCTCGTGATTGCGCACCGCATCGGGCGTTTCGCCGTGCGGCACTTGCCACACGATGTCGCCCTTGTCGAGATCGATCGCGCTGATCGTACCGTATGGTGGCTTGAGGAGCGGCAGGCCCTGCACCGTGAAGCCCCCACGTCCGGCGCCGGGTGCGAAACCGCGAATGTAGTCCATGTCGGATACGCCCTTCGCCGGCACGACGAGCCCGAGCGCGGACGGCGATGCGTTCGTCGCCGAGAGATAGAGCATGTGCGTCTCGGGATCGTACGAGCCACCGGGCCAGTTGCTACCGCCGTTCGTAGGGCCATTCGAGAACGTGGCCAGCGGGCCTTCGGTCTTGCTGAGCACGGGCGGCGTGAAAATCGGTCCGAGCTTGAAGCGCGACGCGGCGGCGAGTCCGGCGTCCTTGAGGGCCGGCGTGAAGTCGATGAGATCGGTGGTCAGCACCCCGTTGCGCGCATAGGCCGCAGGCTTGGTTGGCATGGGCTGTGTGGGCGCGTACCACTCGCCCGGCACGTCGCCCTTTTCGACCGCGCGCTCTTCGAACGGCCAGATGGGTTTACCAGTCACCCGATCGAACATGTACAGGATGCCCTGCTTCGTGGGCAACGCGACGCTCTTGATCGCTTTCCCGCCGACCGTGATGTCGGCGAGGATGGGCGCGGCGGCGAGATCGAAATCCCAGATCGGATGACGCACCAGCTGGTAGTGCCACTTGCGCACGCCGGTGAGCAGATCGACGCAAACGAGGCTTTCGCCGTACAGGTTGTCGCCCGGTCGATGACCGCCGTAGTAATCGCCGGTGGGCGATTCGATCGGCAGATACACGAGGCCGAGTTCTTCATCTGCGGTGATCTGCGTCCAGACGCCGGTGTTACCGGCGTTTTCGGCCGAGCCGTTCAACCAGGTGTCGTAGCCGAACTCTCCCTTGCGCGGGATCGTGTGAAAGGTCCACAAACGCTTCCCTGTGCGCACGTCGAAGCCGCGGATGTCCCCCTTGTTGTTGCGAAACGATTTGGGCGACCCTCCTTCACGAAAGGCGGCGCCGATGATGACGACATTGCGCGCGACGGTGGGCGCCCCTTGGTATCCGATTTCGCCCGTTTCGAGGTCGGGGAGAATCGGCTGATCCATGTTCAGCTTGAGATCGACGGCGCCACTGTCGCCGAAGCTGCGAATGCGCGCGCCGGATCTCGCATCGAGCGCGATGAGGCGGTAGCCCGGCGTGACGTACAGAATGCGCGCGCTGGTGCCGTCGGTCCAATAGGCCAAGCCGCGGCCGGAAAGTGGTCGTGGCGCAGCCGCACCGCGCGCGCCTTCATTCTCGCTGTGCATCCACAGCAGTTCACCGGTGACGGCGTCGAGGGCCACCACCGCGCGGCGCGTGCCGGCGGTGGTGTAGAGCACGTTGCCGACCATCAGCGGCGTGCCCTCCAGCTTGAACTCCGGTCGAGGTCCGAGCTGGTCGGTCTTGAAACGCCAGGCGACTTCGAGGGTGCTGAAGTTGGCGGCCGTGATCTGATCGAGCGGCGAGTAGCGCGTGCCGCGTGTATCACCGGTGTGGCTGGGCCACTCGCCGGCCGCGGTGGAGAACGGTGCCGTTCGCGCTGACTGCGCGCGGGCAAGCGAGGGTGACGACGCCAGCAGGCAGAGACAGGCGGTGTTGAATCGAGAGAAGCGCATGCGGTTACGGTACCGGTTTCTTGAGGGCCTTCGCCTTGCGCGCGGCCACGAGTGTATCGAACTCTGCCTGCTCGAGGTAGGTCACATCGATCCAGTTGTGCGCCATCTCGTCGACGGTACGATCACCCCAGCCGACCCATTGAGACGGGTCCGGGTTGTTTTCGTTGGCCGCCGTGTTGTCGTGCCATGCCGTGAATACCAGCGTCGTGCCCTTGGGCAACAGCGGCGCGGCCTCCGTGGCGTAGACGTAGTTGATGTGCCAGTTCCACTGGAAGTTGTTGACGGCGCTGATGACTTCGCGGCGGCCGTCGGGGAAGACCGCTTCGAGTGACATGGCCTTGCCGCGCATGTGCATGTGCGGCTGAAAGTTCTCGAGGCGCCCCGGGGCCGGCATCACGTAGAAGTTCTGCGTGACGGTCTTCTCGTTGGGCGGGATGTCGAGATCGCGGTCGCGTGACAGATCGAACATCCTGAGCACGGTGCGATGTGGTGGCACGAAGCCCTTCGGATAGAAGTACACCGCCATCTCGACCTGACTGTCCTTGATCTCTTCGCCGATGGCGTGCATGTGCACTTCCCAACGAATCTGCGATCCCGGCAGCATGAGCTTGCCCGCATCCTCGGGGAAGATCTGCCCCGTCTTGCCGACGGCCCATTCCATGAACAGTCCGGCGTTCATCTGGTGATCGTGCGCGGAGCTCGCCAAGCCGGTCACGCCTTGTTCGGGTTGCAGCAGATAGGCGAGCACATGGTGCACGATCTTGCGATCGTTCGCGCGCACCGGTTTGACTTCGATCGCGCGCACCCAGCGGGGTTCGGTGAGTCCGGTCTCGACCACGGGACGGAACCACTTGTCCTGCGTTTTCGGCGCCAACGTGTAGGGCTTCGAGCGGATCACGAGATCCGGTTGCACGCCCAACTGCTCAGCGAGCTGCCAGCGGTTCGGATCAGGGAACGTGATGGCCGGCGGCATGTCCTTGGGATCGCCCATCGGCGTGCCGGTGTCGACCCAGTCCACGATCGTGGCGAGCTGCGCGTCGCTCAGACCGCCGTCGTTCTTGAACTGCTGCACACCGATCGTGCGGTCGATGTGCCACGGCGGCATCAGGCGCGCGGAGACTTTGGCGCGGATGCGTCGCGAGTATTTCTTCGCGTCTTCATACGTCAGCAGTGACATCGGCGCGATCGACCCCGGCTGATGACACGACTGACACTTCTGTTGCAGAATCGGCGCCACGTCTTTGGTGAACGTGACCGCGCGTGCGGTCGTCGACTTGGTTGCCGGCGTCGTTGGCGCGGCGACCGGCACGGTGCGCAACGCAAACGGATTCTGCGCGGCGAGCGTGCCACTTGGCAGCGCGAAGGTGAGCAGGCCGAGCGTCGTCATGCGCGCGTTCATGGGATCACCGTCACGGGAATGAAGCCGTTGGTCCAGCAGCACTGCGCGTGTCCGGCGGTCATGGCCGACAGATCGTTGGCACGCACGCGAATGAGGTACTCCCCAGCACGATTGAACGTGGCCGTCGTGGTCGCCGCGCCGCCGGTGGGCGCGAGACGATTGGTCGACGGAGCAAAACTCACGTCGCCGGGGCCCTGATGCTTGAACCACGTGAGATCGACGGGCGCTTTGGTCTTCGCGTCGTCGCTCGCCGCGACGCTGAGCGCGAGCGGTACGCCGACGCGCGTCCGCAACGGTGCGGTGGTGACGCCGAGTGGCCCGCGTCCCTCGGGGCCGGCGGGGGTGAAGCGGAGGGCAGGCGGCGTGTTCTCTGAGCTCGCCTCGCCTTCGATCGCGTCGATCTCCCAATCGGGCCTGAGACTGCCGGCGATCGCGAACGTCTGCCCGCGGTCTTTCACCGTCCAGACAATCTGCTTCGTGCCGAAGTCGGCGGGGACGACGACGGCGAATACGCCAAAGTGTCGGCGGGGGGCAAACGAGGACGGCTGTCCTTGATTGGCGGCGCCCGGTGCGACGAAGTTGTCACTGCCGACCGGCACCTCCATCTGTTCGACGGTGTTGCGATTGTAGTAGCCGAAAGACAGGCTGTAGCTGCCGTCCTTGTTGCGGTACCACCCTTCGAAGACCGGTGTGACCGTCCGGCCGCTGGGGCTCGGCGGTGCGAGTGAGCCTTGTGCGCGGGCGACGGCCGTGGGAGCGACAGCCAAAGCCGCCATGGTGAGCAGCATTGGCATACTGCAGGACCGTCGTCGGGCATCTAGGAATCGCACACCGCCTCCACATCAGTGAAATGGTCGTCGTCCGTGCCGTGGCTCGCGCTAGTATGGCACCACAAGGGCCACGGGGCGAGCTTGCGGTGCGGGGGAGCGGGTCACCACGTCGCCTCCCTACCTTTCGTTCCTCATACCGACTGGAATCCGGATGCCTGGTCTCACGGCGCGCCGCGCACTATTCGCCTGTGTTCTGAGCTTGCCCATCGTGGTGCCGGCGCCCGCACGATCGGCGCAGCCGCCCGCGCTCGCGACGCGCCTCGATCAGCTCGTCGACGCGCACCGCGACAGCATCTCGGCCGATCTGGTGCGACTCGCCGCGATTCGCTCGCCGTCGGGCGAGGAAGCGGAGCGGGCGCAAGCCGTCGCCGCGCGCATGCGGGCGATCGGTCTGGCCGATGTCACGGTGGATCGCCTGCCGAACGTGACCGGACGTATTCGGGGCTCGCTTCCCGATGCCACGCGGCGGGCGATCGTGTTCGTGGCGACCTTGGATGATCTCGCGCCGGTGGCGCAGCACCAGCGGAACGCCACGCGCCCGCCGTATGCGGACGGCGACCGCGTCATCGGCCCCGGCAGCAACACGTCGAGCACGACGGCGGCGGTCCTTGGCGCGGCGCGTGCGCTCATCGCGGCCGGTGTGCGACCGGAGCATGATCTCGTGTTCGCGGCGGTGGCCCAGGAGGAGACCGGGCTCGTGGGAATGAAGGCGCTGTACGGCGAGTGGAAGTCGCGCGCCGATGCGTTCGTGGATGTGCTGGGCGATGGACGTTCGCTCACGTATGGGGCGATCGGCATTCACTGGTGGCAGGTGTGGGCCTATCACCAGGGCGGGCACACCCTGACTGGCGGCTTGCCGAATGTGAATCAGGGCATCGCACGAGCGGTCGATCGCATTCTGGCCATTCCACAGCCGCCGGCGAGTACGCGCTCGGTGCTCAACATCTCGATGATCCGCTCGGGCGATGTGGTGAATCGCAAGCCGGATAGCGCCTGGTTCTCAGTGGACATCCGCGCGCTCGACGCACCGGTGATTGCCCGCAACGAAGCGGCGGTGCGCGCTATTCTCGACAGCGTGTCACGCGAGACCGGCAACCGGTTCGACATGCGCGCGCTTCAGCAGACGGCCGGTGGGCAGATCGCGGGCGCGGCGACGTCGAAGCTCGTGCGGAGTTCGGTGGCTATCGCGACGGCGCTCGGCATGACGCCGCAACTCGGCAATGCCGGCTCGTCGAATCTGAACGTGGCGATCGCGGGAGGAACGCTGGCGATCGGTATGGGCGGCGAGCGAGGGGGAGCGCGAGCCGAGCCGGGTGAGTTCGCCGATGTCCCGTCGATGCTGCGTAGCGCGAAGTTCGTGGCGCGATTGGCGGCCGTGATGGGCGTGCGGTAGCCGGCAGTATTCCACGTACAGGAATATCGAAAGGACCATCACTGCGTTGCCGACTTCATGAGAAAAGTACATTCAATTCATTCTCGTGCGTTGACGTCCCGTACACAGGAGCTCATATGTTCAAGAAGTTCGCCGCCGAAGCGCTCGGCCTCAGCGACATCGGTGTCATCGTCGAATCCAAGGACTTCGACAAGGTCGATGCCGACGATTACCTCTTTCACGAAGATCACGAGAAGATCTACTTTCTGATCAAGTCGCGGAAAGACGAGTACTGCTTCACGAATCTGGCGCTCATTCACGTGGACGGTGAGTCGGCCATTTCGGCCAAGCGCGTGATCCGCCGATACGACTACGCGCAGTATCCGATCGCCCACGTGTCCATCGAAACCGCCGGCACCGTGGACCTCGACATCGAGCTCAAGTTCACCATCGGCGAGAAGTTGTTCAGCATCGATGTGCGCAAGAGCCACCTGGAAGCGCTCAAGGACATGTACAAGGCGCTGCATACGATCGGCAAGCTGCAGAAGCGCGACGAAGTCGGGCGCGCCCACGCGATGGCCGCGGCGTCGGTGCTGGGATCGATGATGAAGCTGAACAACACGGTGACCGATCCCGCGTCGGTGGTGAGCCACTACCGCGCCGTACTCGAGGCCATGAATGATGCGGTGCGCGACGATCACACGCGTAAGGACTTCAGCGCGATCTTCGAGAAGTACATCCACGCCTGATGCTACTTGAGCACGACCGCCTCGCCCGGTAGTGCCGGTGTCGTCACCGGCCGCCGGCGGGCGCGGGTGAGTTGCTCGAAGCTGTAACCCAGGGCAATGAGCCTCGGCTCGCTCCACGCGCCGCCGAGAAACGAAATACCGATCGGCATGCGATTGTCGCTGAATCCGGCGGGTACGATCAGGTCGGGGAAGCCCGTGAGATTGGCGATGTTCATGGCGTCGGGCGCGGAACTGCTCCCCTCCGCCTCGATGCGCTCGGGCTTCATGGACTGCGTCGGGTAGACGATCGCATCGAGCTGATTCGACGCGATCATCCCGTTCACCACGTCACGCATCAGCGGCAAGGCGTGATCGCGCACCGAGCGGTAGCGATAGTCGCCCGTGCTGCCGCTCGCGAGTTCGTTCGCGAATTTCGCCCAGCGCGAGGCATTGGGGGCGGATCCCGTCGCGCTGATCGACGACATTCCGCGGGTGCGTTCGAGCATCTCGGCGAGTGACTTCGGATAGTTCGCCGGCGTGCTCCGCAGATAGTCGGCGACTTGCGGTGCGAACTCGGGGAAGCGAATCGCCGTGTACCACGCATCCTTCGCCTCGAGCATCCACTTCGGAAAACGCACGTCGACGATCGTGGCGCCGGCCTTCCGCATCACGTCGAGCGACGACTCTACGACCCAGTCGACGTCAGGATCGAAACCGGTGAAGTCGCGGGCGATGCCGATGCGTGCGCCCTTCAGCGCATTGGGCTGCAGGTACTTGGTGTAGTCGCGTTCGGCGTGTCCGTCGCTGCGACGCGTCGCGGTGTCTGCGGCATCGACGCCCGTCATGGCGCCGAGCGCGATCGCGATGTCAGTCACGCTTCGAGCCATCGGGCCGCCGGTGTCGAATGACAGTGCCAACGGAATGATGCCGGTACGACTCAGCAGACCGTGCGTGGGCTTGAGCGCGACGATGCCGTTGACGGTGGCCGGTCCCCGAATGCTGCCGCCGGTATCGGTACCCAGCCCGAACTGGGCGAAGGCGGCAGCGGTCGCGGCGCCGGTACCGCCCGATGAGCCGCCCGGCGAGTAACCGGTGTGGTGCGGGTTCAGCGTTTGGCCGCCGAGCGAGCTGTACGCGCCCGACGAGGCGAACTCCGACATGTTCACTTTGGCCAACACGATCGCGCCCGCGTCGCGCAGTCGCTGCACGAGCACCGCATCGCGAGCGGGGATGTATCCTTCCAGCAACACCGATCCGCCGGTCGTGGGCAGGTCCCGCGTGTCGTAGTTGTCCTTCAGCACGATCGGCACGCCATGCAGCGGCGACCGCCTCCCCTTGGCTTTGCGCTCGATATCGAGTGCACGGGCGGTCTCGAGTGCCTTGGGGTTCAACATGATCACGGCATGGATCCCGGGACCCTGACGGTCGTATGCCGCGATGCGCGCCAGGTAGCGCGTCACCAATTGCACCGACGACAATGTGCCCGCGTCGAATGCGACGTTGAGCTCGGTGATCGTCGCCGCGTCGAGATCGATGACGCGCTGAGCCTTGGCCGGAGCACCAACCAACGCGGTGAGAACGACGGCGAGCGCGCTCGCCGCGGCCACGCGTGACATGGTGCGCATCACAGCGCGACTACGAATGGATGTAGCTGTGCAGCGTCGCGATCGTGCTCTCATGATCGGCGATGATGTCATCCATGATGTCGCGAATGGAAATCATGCCGAGCACCTTGTCGCCGTCGAGCACTGGAAGGTGTCGGATCTTCTTGGCGCTCATCAGGGCCATGCAGTCGCGCGTGCGGGTCGTCGCGGACACCGTGAACACGTCGGCCGTCATGATGTCGGCGACACGCGTCTCCTTCGAATTGCGGCCCTGCAGCGTGATTTTGCGCGTGTAGTCGCGCTCCGAGAACACACCGACCAGGCGGTCGCCATCCATCACGAGCAGCGCGCCAGCGCCATAGTGCGCCAGCTTCTCGACGGCTTCGTACACCGTGATGTCGGGCGTCACGTGCCAGAGGGTCCCGTCGTGCTTCTTGAGGAGTTCGCTGACAGCTTTCATGACACGGTACCAGGTAGGGGTGACAGGCGATCCCTAGGGTACGCGCTGGGGGGCGGGTGCGCCAGAAGAGCGCGGCGTCCGTTTTGTCGGTACGGCCTTGTCGGACACGAGAATCGAGAATCCCTTGAACGGCACGAGACGCTGGCCTGGTTTGGGGGCGGTGCCGCGGAATCGTCCGGTGCGTACGTCGCGGATGGCCTTGGGGACGCGCGCGAGTACCGACGGCGCGACCGAGATCACGTTGTGCGCCGGTAGCACGCGTCGCAGCGACGGGACGAGCGCCGCCAGCTGGTCGATCGAACGCTGATAGGCCGCGAGGTCCGTTTCGGGCATGAAGAGCCAGATCGGCCCGGCGTAGAAGCTGTCGCCGGTCCAGAGCAAGCCGTTGGCCCGATCGAGCAGCGAGATGGCATCGGGCGTGTGTCCTGGCGTCGCGAGCACCTCCAGCACGCGCCCACCGAGTTCGAAGCGTGTGCCGTCGCCGATGCGTGCGGCGGCACTCCACGGCCGAGAGCGAAACGCGGTCGTGTCCAGGCCCGGAGGGCGGTTGCCGCAGAGCGCGGTGGCACTGACTTCACTGGCCACGCCGGCATGCGCATAGCCGGCCATGCGCGCTGTGGTGAATGGCGTGGACATCGCGCGCACATCGGCGAAGTCGGCATTTCCGCCCACGTGGTCGAAATGCGTGTGCGAGTTGATGACCGTGACCGGCAGCGACGTCAGCTTCATCACCACCGGCTTGATCGGCAGCATGCCGAGTCCACTGTCGAACAGGAGCGCGCGTTCAGAGCCCACGATGAGCCACGAGATCACTTCCTCGAACTGGTACGGCTCGATAATCGCGAAGACGAACGGTTCGACCGCACGCACGTGGTACCACGGCGTGCTGGCCGCGTGTAGCGGGAACTTGGCATTGGCTGCTGTGTGCGCGGAATCGCAGACGCGCAGGCCGCGGCCGGCCGGCGATGCCGACGGCGATGCCGACGGCGATGCCGACTGCGCGAGGGCAGCGGCCGGTCCGGCCGTCAGGATGACGACGGCAATCAGGGAACGCAGGGTGTGCAAAGGCATGCGGATCACAAATCGTAAATGGCGTCCCGCCCGGACGATGTCTGGCCACGACGGGGTCGTCGCCCTATTGTTGCCGTGGTCTGAGCGGCCCGGTGCACGCCTCGGTGCGCGCGGCGGCTCAGTGAGAGGGAGTGCCAAAGTGATGAAGCGAACAGTACTGGCGATCGGTGTTGTCGTGCTGATGGCCGTTGGTTCGATGGGATTCGTGGCCGGTGTGGCGGTCGGTCAGCAACGGAACACACGCGTCTATGAACTTCGCACGTACACCACGCTTCCCGGTCGGTTGCTGGCGCTGCACAAGCGCTTCGCCGAGCATACCCTGACCTTGTTCGCGAAACACGGCATGCGGAACGAGCTCTACTTCACGCCGACCGATACGACAAAAGCGAAGACGACGCTGATCTACCTATTGTCGCACGAGAGCGAGGAGGCCGCCAACCGCAGCTGGAAGGCGTTCAGTGCGGACCCGGCGTGGATCGCCGTGCGCGACGCGAGCGAGGCCGACGGAAAGATTCTGGAGAAGGCGCCCGAGCGCGTGTTCATGACGCTGGCCCCTTTCTCTCCCGCGAAATGACTGTCTCGACGATGGGACGGCGTCTCGCCCTGCTCATGGCGATGGCCGTGAGCGGGGCGACTTGTCTGCCCGCTCAAGTGCTGCGCCCGCGCTTCGTGCCGATCCAGCCGGAGCTGTTCGCGGCCGGTGGAGCGCTCGCGAACGCCTTTGCGGATATCGATCGGGATGGCGATCTCGACCTCTTCGTAGGCTTCAACGGCACGCCGAACCGCCTCTATCTGAACAGCGGTGGCACCTTCCGCGACATCGCCGTCGAGGCCGGCGTGGCTGATGCGCGGGCCACGCGGGCGGCCGCATGGAGTGACGTCGATGCCGACGGCGATCCCGACCTCCTGCTGGGATTCACGCCCGGAGCGGGGCCGGTACTGCGCCTGTATCGCAACGACGGCGCGCACTTTACCGATATCACGGCGGCCAGTGGGCTGACGGTGGAGACCGGCGCCGTGCGCCAGCCGGCCTTCATCGACGTCGATGGCGATGGTGATCTCGATCTATTCGTCGCGTTTCGCGATCGTGCGAACATGTTGTACCGCAACAGCGTCGGCGTCTTCACCGATGTCGCGGTGAGCGTTGGCCTGGCCGATGCGCGGAAGAGTGTGGGCGCCGTGTGGTTCGACTACCAGCAGGACGGCGATCTCGATCTGTACGTGGCCAATCAGGATGGTGACGCCAACGGATTCTTCCGCAACGACGGCGGCGTGTTCACCGATGTGGCTGAGACACTCGGACTCGCCTGGGGCGGACGTGGTGCGAAGGTGGCGACGCAAGGCACCGTGCGACCCTGCGTGGCCGATGTGAACAACGATGGGGTCGCCGACATCTTCTCCGCCAACTACGGGCCCAACGGACTCTTTCTCGGCTCCGCAGACGGGACGTTTCGCGATGTGAGCGCGGCATGGGGCGTGGCGATCGACGGACGGTACGACACGTGTGCGTTTGCCGACGTCGATCATGACGGTCTGCTCGACGTGTATGTGAACGGCACGGTGTCGGCCACGGAAAGCTTTCGAGACTATCTGTTCGTGCGCGCGGCGAACGCGAAGACCACGGCGTATGTGGATATCACGCCGGACAACGTGCTGGCGCTGACGGCGAGTCACGGTGTGCAGTGGGCCGATGTCGACGGCGACGGCGCGCTCGATCTGGCGCTCGCCGGTTCGCGCCCGGAGGCGTCGCATCCGGTCTTCCGTACCGTGCTGCCGACGGCGGTCGCGCGGCGATCACTGCAGGTGCGGGTGGTCGATGCGAACGGCCGCGCGACTCTCGCTGGTGCGGAAGTGCGTGTGTTTGCCGCAGGTACGCGCGAACTGCTGGCCACGCGGTGGGTGGACGCCGGCTCCGGTTACGATGCGCAGAGTGACGTGCCGGTGCACGTCGGCCTCACCTCGATGAAGCCGGTGGATGTCGAGGTCACTGCACTCGTGGGCGGATCGCGCGTGCGCACTACGCAGCGCAGGGTCTCACCAGCCGCATACGCCAAGCGTGGGTTGGTCGTGCGGGTCGCGGCGCCGCGGTCGGGACCGCGTGCCGCTGGCGCTCAGGCGTCCGGACGCGTCCCCGTCGTGATCGAGACCACGCGCGGCACGATCACGGCGTTCGTGGACAGCGCCCGCGCACCGATCAGCGCCACGAACTTTCTCCGGTACGTGGATTCGCTGGCATACGACGGCGGGCGCTTTCATCGGGCGGTGACGATGCAGAACCAGCCGTCGGATACGGTGCGAATCGAGGTGATTCAGGGGGGACCCAATGCCGCGCGGGTCGGCGCGCGCTTCGCGCCGATTCCCCTCGAACGCACGCGTGATACGGGCCTGCGTCATCGCGACGGGACGTTGTCGATGGCGCGCAGCGGTCCGGAGAGCGCCACGTCGGACTTCTTCATCTGCATCGGCGATCAGCCCGCTCTCGATTTTGGCGGTCATCGCAATCTCGACGGGCAGGGGTTCGCTGCGTTCGGCGTGGTCACGAGCGGCATGGACATCGTCCGTGCAATTCAGCGATCACCGGTGACGGCGCAGGCGCTGACGCCGCCGGTGCAGATTCTACGTATCCGGCGAGCGACGTTTTCGATGGTGCCGGCGACTGAGCCATTGCCTCCGGCACGACAGCGATGACCGATCTCTTCACGGACGAGTGGGCACGTGCTCTTGGCGCCGCCCTCGAAGCGAGTGTGCCATACCGCGACGCGGCCCGCCGGTGGGAAGGGGCGGTTTGCCTCGAACGCACCGCCGAACCTGGTGATGACGCGTCGTCGGTCGCCGTCTTTCTCGACCTGGCGCACGGGCGTTGTCACGCAGCCCGCTTGGCAACGGCGGCAGACCGCCGACAGTCACGTTATGTCATCAGTGGCCCGCTCTCTGCGTGGCTGAAAGTATTGCGAGGCGACGAGGTTCCGACGGTCGCGCTGATGCGCGGGCATTTGCGACTGGCCAAGGGAGTGCTTCCGATGTTGCTACCGCACGTGGGTGCGGCCAACGCCCTGGTTGACGTGGTGCGCACGATAAGTCCACCGGAGCGGGAACGTGCGATACTTCCTGTGCCGTCCGTCGTCGCGGTGGCGGCTGTGGTTCCGCGTCGGCTGGAGTTCCGGAGTCTCGATCCTGACGCGTGGGCCGAGCACTCCGTGCCGCTCCGTTTGTGGGAAAAGGCGAAGCGCCATGGGATCTGGAATCCGGCGGACATCAATTTCAGCACCGACCGGGAGCACTGGGGTGCCCTGGCCCCCGACGAGCGAGACTTGCTGTTACGGCTCGCCACGCTCTTCCAAGGCGGTGAAGAGGCGGTGGTCATCGATATCCTGCCGTTACTCGATGTCGTGTCGCAGGAGGGGCGTCTCGACGAACAGCTGTATCTCACCTCATTCGTGTGGGAAGAAGCGAAGCACGTGGAAGGGATGCATCGGTTTCTCCACGCGGTGGGCGCTCTCGATACGAATCTGGCGCGGTATCACACACCGGCGTATCACACGATCTTCAGCGAGGCGCTTCCGCGGGGCATGCAGGCGCTGCGCCACGATCAGTCGCCTATGACGCAGGCTCGGGCGTCTGCCACCTACAACATGATCGTCGAAGGGGTGCTGGCCGAAACGGGGTACCATGTGTTTCACGACGTACTCACGACACGAGGTATTCTGCCGGGCATGCAGCAGATGACCGGCCTGCTCAAACTTGACGAGTCTCGCCATATCGCGTACGGCTTGTATTTGCTCTCGCGCCTCGGCATAGCGCACGGCGCTCCGGTATGGGATGTGATCGCCGCGACGATAAACGAGCTGATGGATCCCGCCATTGCGGTGATTACGGAGGCGTTTGCCGCGTATCCGGCGCACGCCGTTCCGTTTGGGTTAAGTCCGGCCCCCTTTGTGGAGCACGCCATGACGCAAGCGGCGCGGCGTCTGGAGCGGCTGGAGCGCGCACGCGCGCAGGGGGTTCCGGTGGGCGTGAAGGACTGAGCAGGCGGCTTACTGCTTGAACGACAGCCAGGCGGTGTAGCGGTCCTGGGGCAGCAACGGACCCGGCACCGCTGGATACGGCGTGAGCGAGTCGAACACGACACGTACCGCGCCGATCGTGGTATCCCGGGGTGCCGCACCCCAACGGAGACGGACAGGAACCGTGGGGCCCATGCCGAACCGGTAGCCCACCACAACGTCGGCGGTTCCGGCCGAGACGCACACCACCGCGCGGGGACAGCGGGAATCCTGCTCGACCGAGAGGAGGGCGATGCCAAACGCGTCGCTGCCGGTGGGGTGCACCTCTTGGCCCGAGCGGACGGCCTGTGATGCGCCGTTCACGATGGGTGCGGCTTCACTCGGGCTGGAATGGCACGCCGTCGCGAACGGGGCGAGGAAGGCGGCGGCGACAGCAAGGCGGCAGGGCAAGGTGCGCATGACAGAAGATACCCGAAAAGCCACCTGAGGTTCGGCCCCCCGAACGACCCCTAACGCTTCGTGCGATGTGTCGACAGAATCTGTCGGTACGCGTGTGTCGCCGACCTTCGCCTGTGGAGCCGCCGTGAGCATCGCCCCTATCTCTGTCACTATCAACGGTGCCCGTCGTACGTTCGACGGCGACCCGACAATGCCCTTGTTGTGGTATCTGCGCGATGAGCTTGCACTCACGGGTACCAAATACGGGTGCGGCATCTCGCAGTGCGGTGCCTGCACGGTGCATGTGAATGGGGCGCCGGTTCGCGCCTGTCAGCGACGCATGCAGTCACTCGCGGATGCGACGGTGACCACCATCGAGGGGCTGCATCCGACCGGCGCGCATCCGCTGCAAGTGGCGTGGCGCGAGATCGACGTGCCGCAGTGCGGGTTCTGCCAGAGCGGTCAGATCATGCAGGCGGCCACGCTGCTCTCGCGCAACGCCTCGCCGACCGATGCGGATATCGACACCGCGATGAACGGCCACATCTGCCGCTGCGGGACCTATCCCCGCATTCGTGCGGCGATCAAGGCGGCGGCGGAGGCGACACGATGAGCGCGAAGCAGAGACTGCCGTGGATCACGGTGCCGACCGAACCGACGGTCGCGGACGCATCATCGAGCGGCGTGTTGGACACGCATCGTCGCGACTTCATGAAGCTGCTGGGCATGGGCGGGTTGCTCGTGGCGGCTAGTACGATGGGCGTGCGTCGCCTCGAGGCGGCGGACGGACTGCTCGCGCCGAAGGCGGAACCGTGGGAGCCGCATGCCTACGTGCGTCTGGGCGACGACGGTCGCATCACGATCATGTGTCATCGCTCGGAGATGGGGCAGGGTATCCGCACGACGATGCCGATGATCATCGCCGATGAGATGGAGGCCGACTGGGCCATGTGTCGCGTGGAGCAGGCGCTCGGCGACGACAAGAAGTACGGGAATCAGAACACCGACGGCTCCACCAGTATCCGTGATTTTCTTCCCGCGTATCGCAATGCGGGCGCCACTGTGCGCGCGTTGCTGGAGGATGCGGCCGCCAAAGAGTGGGGCGTGGCGAGCGGTGAGGTGCGAGCCCGCAACGGCGCCGTGGTGCACACCGCGAGCGGCCGCACGAAGTCGTACGCGTCGCTGGTGACCACAGCGCGCACGATCCCGATGCCGGCGAAGGAGCGCGTGCGTATCAAGTCGCCGAGTGAGCGACGCTGGGAAGGCAAGCGGATGCCGTCAGTCGATCTGGTGCCGATGACGACGGGCACAGCGATGTACGGTGCGGACGTCACCCTGCCGGGAATGAAGGTGGCGGTGATCAGTCGGCCACCGGTGTGGGGGGGCAAGGTGGTGAGTGTCGACGACAGTCTCGCGCTGAAGGTGCCGGGCGTGGAGAAGGTGGTGCGTATTCCCGAAACCCCGGTGCCGAGCGCGTTCTTCCCGCTGGGCGGTGTGGCGGTGATCGCAAAGAACACGTGGGCGGCAATCCGCGGTCGTGACGCCTTGCGCATCACGTGGGACAACGGAGCCAACGCGACGTACGACAGCACGGCGTATAAGGCGACGTTGCTCTCGTCGGTCCGTGCACCGGGCAAGGCGGGGCGCGCCGTCGGTGACGTGCCGAAGGCGCTGGCCGGGGCGACGAAGCGCGTGACGGCGGAGTACTACATGCCGCACTTGTCGCATGCGCAGATGGAGCCAGTGGCGGCCTTGGCACACGTGGCCAACGGCAAGGTCGAGATCTGGGCGCCCACGCAGTCGCCGCAGGATGCGCGCAACACCGTGGCGCAGTACCTCAAGGTCGATGCCGCGAACGTCGCCGTGCACGTCACGCTGCTGGGTGGAGGATTCGGCCGCAAATCCAAGCCGGATTTCATCTGTGAAGCGGCATTTCTGTCGCGCGAGATCGGCGCTCCCGTGCGCGTGCAGTGGACGCGCGAGGATGATCTCCGCAATTCGTATCTGCACTCGGTGGCGGCGCATCGTCTCGAGGCGGGTCTCGACGCGAACGGGAAGGTGACGGCGTGGTTGCATCGCTCGGCGTATCCGGCCATCGGCGCCACGTTTGCGCCGAACGTGCCGGGTGCCGAGCCGGATGAATTGACGAATGGCGCGAGCGATATTCCGTTCGACATTCCGAACATGAGCGTCGAGATCTGTCCGGCCGTCGCGCACACGCGCATTGGCTGGTATCGCAGCGTGAACGCGATCCATCACGGTTTCGCGATCGGCTCGTTCGTCGATGAGCTGGCGTACGCGGCGAAAAAAGACCCGGCGGATTTCCTGCTCGGCTTGCTAGGCGCCGATCGCGTAGTGGACCTGTCCAAGGCGGGCTTGGTGGCACCGGCCAGCAACTACGGTGCGACGTGGGTCGATCACCCCCTCGACAGTGCGCGGGCACGCCGCGTAGTGGAGCTGGCCGTCGAAAAAAGCGGATGGCGCGGCGCCAAGTTGCCGCGCGGCAAGGGCCGCGGTATCGCGATTCATCGCAGCTTTTTGTCGTACGTGGCGATGGTAGTGGACGTCGAGGTGCTACCCGACGGTACGGTACTGGTGCCGAAGACCACGGTGGCCGTCGATGCCGGCTTTATCGCGAATCCCGATCGTGCGCGCGCGCAGATGGAAGGCGCGCTGATCATGGCGATGAGCAACCTGCTCACGAGCGAGGTGACGTTCGCCGGCGGCAAAGTGGTACAGTCGAACTATCGCGACTACGGCGTGACGCGCATGCGGGCGGCGCCGCACGTGGTCGATGTGCACCTGGTGACGAGTGAAGGGCTGCCGGGCGGCATCGGCGAGCCGGGCGTACCGCCGGCCGGTGGGGCGATCGCGAACGCGATCTTCGCCGCGACGGGCGTGCGCGTGCGCCAGTTGCCGGTGGGCAAGCAGCTGACCGGATGGCAGACCCGGGCGGTGGATGGAGTACGGGGCGGCGCGTAACGCGGTGGCGCTGGGAGCAACGGTAGCCGGTGTCGCACTTGCGCGTTACCAGGTGGCTGTCCAAGCTACCCACGTACCGACTATCACATTTAGTGCACTACTGGGAGCGCTATGCGCACGGCACGATGGACTTTAGGCGTTGGCGGGATACTACTGGCGGCGGCCGTTGTCGTGGCGGCCAGGCCGTGGCCGTCACGCGCCACGGTACAAGTGACGGTGAGTGCTCGCTGCGCCGGTCCGAACTCGACGGAAGTCACCGTCAGTCCGTGGAATGTGCGACTGCAGCAGGATGATGAAATCGAGTGGGTCATCGCGGCCAACGCGAACAGCGACAACATCTCGGTCACGCCAAAGGCGACGAGCGGCTGGCCCTTCCCGTCGCGTGGCCCGTTCAACGCGGCGAAGGGACAGCCGGCGCGCGCGAACAGAATGCGGCCCAACAGCCGCGGTGGCTATAAGTACAACATTCAACTGGTCTGCCAGGCAGGAAATAATCCGCCGGATACGGTGATCATTGATCCGGACGTGATCGTCAACTGAGTCGAGTGGTGTGTCCTAGCGGCAGGTAGTTTCCCAACAATGAGATGACGGAGGCTCGGATGAGGAGCACGATAAAGTGGATGGTGTCCGGATCGATAATCGCGACCACGATCGGTATCTCGGCATGTCAGGGTCCCGCTAACGGTGTGCGTATCGCATCCAAAATGGCGGACACGGTGACGATTACGGCGAATTGCACCAATGGCCAACAGATCGATGTGAAGGTGGACAAGTGGGTGTTGTACATGAAGAAGCAAGGCGAAGTCGTGTTTGTCCCGTTGTCGACGACGGGAGCGGCGATATCGGTGACGCAGCAATCGCCGGCGCTGTGGCCATTCGATCAAACCCCGCCACTCAACGGGAACGGCAAGGGGAAGATCAAGAACAGGGATGGCGACTATCGATACGATGTGCGGGTGGCCTGCAGCAACGGTACCACCGGCGATTCGGTGCGCGTCGTCATCGACCCCGACATCATCGTGAACTGATGTCGCACTTGCGAACATGATGGCTAGCAGGACGCTGCATCCCGCGCGCATCGGCCCGTACCATATCATCCAGCTGCTCGGTGAAGGCGGCATGGGTGTGGTATACGAAGCGGAGGAAACCGAACCGGTCCGGCGTCGCGTTGCGCTAAAGCTGGTGCGCACCATGCTCGACGATACGCGCGATGTGCTCGCGCGCTTCGACGCGGAGCGGCGCGCGCTGGCGGTGATGAATCATCCCGGTATCGCGCGCGTGCTGCACGCCGGCAGCAGCGAAACCGGGCAGCCGTACTTCGCCATGGAGCTCGTACGCGGCCTACCGCTCACCGAGTTTTGCGATGCGCGCCGTCTGAATGTGCGCGATCGGCTGCAGTTGTTCGTCGGGATCTGTGAAGCGGTCCAGCACGCACACCAGAAGGGTGTCGTGCACCGCGACCTCAAGCCGTCCAACATCCTCGTCACCGACGAGGACGGCCACCCGCAGCCGAAGATCATCGACTTCGGTATCGCCAAGGCGCTCGGACCACAGGGCCCCGAGGTGGTGGCGAAGACCATGGCGGGTTTTGCCATGGGGACCGTGGCCTACATGAGTCCGGAGCAGGCGAGCAACGCGTCGATGGACGTGGACACCCGAGCGGACATCTACTCGCTGGGCGTCATGCTGTACGAGTTACTCGTGGGGCACCTCCCGATCGACCCGGCCGAAGTGGGACTACACCAGTTTCTGGCGCGCCTGGTGAGTGGCGATACGAGCCCGCCGACCCCGAGTGTCGGACTCGCCACCGCAGCGGCCCTCAGCGAGACGATCGCGAGTCGACGTCGCACCGACGCGCGTCATCTCAAGCGGGCGCTGCGCGGCGATCTCGACTGGATCGTCATGAAGGCGATGCACACCGATCGGTCGCAGCGCTATGAAACGGCCAATGCGTTGGCCGCCGATATCCGTCGCCATCTGGCCAACGAGCCGGTCACCGCACGTCCGCCGAGCACACGATACCGCGTAGAGAAGTTCGTGCGGCGGCATCGCGTGGGCGTGATCACGGCGGGCGTCGCCTCGTTGTTGGTGGTCACGAGCAGCGTCATGGCCGCGGTGGGGCTGGTGCGTGCTCGTCGTGCCGAGCAGCTGGCCGCGAGTGAGGCGGAAGCGGCGAAGGAAGTCGCCGACTTCATGGTGAATCTGTTCCGGCAGTCGGATCCCAACGTGCAGCGGCGTCAGAACATGACGGCACAGGCGCTACTCGAACAGGGCATCCGTCGTGTATCCACCGACCTTTCGTCGCAGCCACTGTTGCAAGCGCGGCTCATGCAAACCATGGGCACTGTGCAGACCTCACTCGGCAAATACGTCGAGGCGCGCGTGCTGCTGGAAGACGTGCTGCGCACGCGCGAACGCCTGCTCGGTCCCGACGATGTGCTCCTTGGCGAAACGCTCACGTCGCTGGGCGAGCTCACGCGTGATCGTGGCGAACTCGATGTCGCCGACGGCTATCTCATGCGCGCCCAGCGCATCCGCGAGCGCGCGCTGGGACCGCTGCACGCCGACCTGGCCACGACGCTTTCGATGATGGCGGCGTTGCGGATGCGGCAAACGCGTCTCACGGAAGCGGAGTCGTTGTATCAGCGGGTCTTGGCGATCGATGCGGTCGCTCGGTCGCCGGACGATGCACGCACGCTGCGTGATATGCGCGGTCTCGCCGCGGTGTATCGCGCGCAGAAGCGGAATGCGCAGGCGGACTCGCTCTGGAAAGTCACGCTGCAGCGTCAGGAACAGTCGCTGGGGAGTGAACACCCCGACGTGGGTAGCACGCTGAACAACATCGGCGCCATCGCGTACTCCGACGGGAAGTACGCCGAGGCCGACGCGTTCTACGGACGCGCGCGCCCCATCTTGGAGCGCGCGTATGGTGTGGAGCATCCGCTCACCGTGAGCGTCATCAACAATCAGGCGGAGGTGCTCTGGAAGCTCAAACGCTACGCCGAGGCCGAGCCGCTGTTCCGGCAAGCACTGGCGGCGAAGGAGCGGTTGTACACGCCGGAGCATTCGTCGATCGCGGTGTCGCTGAACGGGCTGGCTGGCGTGCTGCGCGACAGCAAACGCGGGGCCGAGGCAGAAACACTCTACAAGCGGGCGCTGGCCATTCGTGAAATCGGCAACGGCTCGACCGATCTCGCCGAGACGCTGCGTGACTACGCCGTGCTGCTGCGGGCCACGAACCGGGCGGCACTGGCCACGCAGCTCGACGCGCGGGCCGCGACGCTGAAGTAGCGAAGCGCCCGGCACGTCAAAGACGGCTCACGCGCGACGCGCGCGCGATGCCTCCCATTCATCGAACGGGCCGTCGAAGTCCTTCAGCCGCGTGCCGTCAAACCACCACACGCGCGTGGCCACCTGCCGCAGGAAGGCGCGGTCGTGGCTCACCAGCAGGACGGTGCCGTCGAAGTCGTCGAGCGCATCTTCGAGCACTTCGATGTTCTCGACGTCGAGGTGATTGGTGGGTTCGTCCAGCACGAGCAGGTTGGCGCCTGCGAGGGTCATCAGCGCCAGTGCCATGCGGGCGCGCTCGCCACCGCTGAGGGTACGGATTTCGCGGAACACTTCGTCGCCGCTGAAGCCGAACGCGCCGAGATGATTCTGAATGTTGCCGCGGCTCCAGAGTGGCCGCTGCGCCTGAATGGCGTCCGAGAGCGACAGACGCAGCGGGAGATCGGCCAAGTCCTGTCGGAACCACGCCGGCGTGATCGAACTACCTACGCGCGCCTCGCCGCTTGCCGGCGCGAGATCACCCAGCATCGTCGAGATGAACGTCGATTTGCCCGCGCCGTTGGGGCCGACCAGCGCGATGAAGTCGTTGCGTCGCAGCGTGGCCGTGAAGTCGTCCACGAGCACCCGGCCCGGTACTTCGACGCGCAGTTCATTGATAGAGACCACCTGATCGCCGCCGCGTTCGGCGATCTTGAACTCGAGCGACATCGCGGCCGGATCGCCCACCGGTGGCGCGAGGCGGGGCAGGCGTTCGAGTCGCTTGCGCTTGCCCTTCGCCTGAAACGAATTGACGCCGGCCAGATTCCGTCGGATATACTCCTCTTCCTTCTTCACGTACGCGCGCTGCTTCTCCACTTCACGCTCGCGCGTGAGTCGACGTTCGGCGCGCTGTGGCACGAACTGACTGTAGTTCCCCTTGTACGCCTCGCTCGTTTTCGCCTCGATGTGCAGGATGTTCGTGCAGACCGCATCCATGAATGCACGATCGTGCGATACCACGAGCACGGTTTCGTCGCACTCCTTGAGCCACTCCTGCAGCCAGGTGGTGGTGTCGAGATCGAGGTGATTGGTGGGTTCGTCGAGCATCAGCAGGTCGGCAGGCGCGATGAGTTGCGCCGCCAGCCCCACACGTCCGCGCTCCCCACCCGAGAGCGTCGATACCAGCCGCGTCTTCGACTCCTCGGCATCGAAGCCCAGACCTTGAAGCACGGCGTCCACGCGGGCGTGGTAGATGTAGCCGCCGAGGTCAGCGAAGCGCTCCTGATCGTGTCCGAACTTCTCGAGCATCTCGTCGGTGCACTTGTCGCCCAGCTCCCCCAGCGCCATCGCTTGATCCGCAATGCGCTGCTCGAGGGCGATGACGTCACGCCAGGCCGCGGCGCCGGCCTGCCACACCGTGGTGGCCCCTTCGAAGGCCCGGTGCTGGTCGAGGAGGGCATGGCGAAGTCCCGGCTTGCGGGCGACGGCGCCAACCGTGGGCTGGATATCGCCGGTAATGACGCCGAAAATCGACGTCTTTCCGGCGCCATTGCGCCCGATGATTCCCCACCGCTCGCCTTCGGCCACGGTGAAGGTGATGTCTTTGAGGAGTTCGGTGGCTCCGAAGGAGATACCGATATTGGAGCAGGAGAGAAGAGTCACGCGGCGATGGTGGCGTCAGGTGGAATACGTCTCCGGGAAAGCTAATGGCGGCTGAGCTGGCAGACGATTCAGTCGGATGACACCGCGGGCGCTTGGTGGTACCCTACGATATGCCCGACTCCCCCCTGCGACCGACGCCACTGGCGGCGGCGTCTGCGTTGACCACCGCCGAGTGGCAGGCACGCGCCGCCACGCACCGTGAGCGGGTGCAGCGGTGGACGCAACCGCGGCGTGAGCGGCGTTCGCGCGGAGAAGTGCATCCGGTCTACGACTTCCTCTTTCAGTACTATCACTTTCCCGCCGGGCGGCTGGAGACCTGGCACCCCGGTCCCGACGAGCTCCTGGTCGATAGCCCCGAGGCCCGCGAGCGCTTCGCGGGGCCGGTGTATCAGGCGACTGAGGGCGTGATCCGGCGCAACGCGGCCGCCCTCTCCGCCGCGGGACGCGCGGCGCTCGGCCAGGTCGCGCACGTGTTGCGGTCGACACAGGATCGCCCGGCGAACTTCGGATGCTACGGCATGCACGAGTGGGCCATGGTGTACGGCGGGCATGATGTGCGGCACGCGGAAATCGCACCGCTCAGGCTTCCGCAGGCCCAAGTGGACGAGTTTGTGGAGAGCCGTCCCGTGGCCTGCAGCCACTTCGACGCCTTCCGGTTTTTCGCACCGGCCGCGAAGCCGCTCAACCGCGTCGGGCTGGAATGGTCCACCCGTCATGACACGGAGCAGCCGGGCTGTATCCACGCCAACATGGATCTGTACCGCTGGGCCTTCACGTCGATGCCCTGGATTGGCAGCGATCTGCTCTGGTGCTGCTTTGAGCTCGCGGTGGAGTTGCGGGTGCTCGACATGCAGGCCGGGCCGTATGATCTCCGTGCCATCGGCTTCGATCCGGTGCAAGTCGAAACTCCGGCAGGGCGAGACGAATATCAGCGCCGTCAACGGGAGTTGAGTGTACGCGCGATCGCGCTGCGGGCGCGTCTCATCACGGCGGTGGGCGCGATCGCCTGACGGAGCGACGTGCGCGGTCTACCCGTATGGTGCCTAGTGCGGGGACAGCACAGACCGTATCGTCCAATGGAGACGTACCGTACGCTTCCCCGTCCGCCGGCCCACATGCCGGTTCGACACCTTTCCGGAGCACACACGCCATGATGGCCCGTCGTCCGATTCTCGCCCTTTCGGTCATTGCCCTGTTGACCGGCGCCTCGTCGCGTGCGTCCGCGCAAGGCGGTATGGCGGGCATGGATCACAGCATGCACCGCATGGGGCCCGAGATCGTCATCCCCAAAGGCGCGATCTACACCAAGGCGGATGTCGAATTCATGCAGGGCATGATCGCGCATCACGCTCAGGCCATCGTAATGTCCCGGCTGGCTGAAGCGAACGGTGCCAACCCGCAGGTGCTCAAGCTCTCGCGGAAGATCGATCAGTCTCAGGTCCCCGAAATTCAGATCATGCAGCAGTGGCTCCGCCGCCACGAGCAGTTCGCGCCGGACACGGCATCGTGGCACTCCATGCGCATGGACGGCATGCTGTCGGATGACGAGATCAAGGCGCTGAGTACCTCGAAGGGAGTCGAGTTCGATCGACTCTTTCTGGTCGGCATGATCAAGCACCACGAGGGCGCGATCAAGATGGTCGACGAGCTGTTCAAGTCGCCCGGCGCCGGTCAGGAAGTCGACGCCAATATCTTCGCCAACGATGTCGTGAGTGCGCAGACCGCCGAGATCGGCATCATGCGCAGCCTGCTCGCCAAGCTCCCCCCGAAGTAACCCGGGCACACGGCGCCGTCCGGCGTTCTGTCTGCCCCATCCTAACCTACCGGAGTGTGAACCGATGCGCGTCATGCGTGGATTGATCCTGCTGTTCGCGACTGCCGTCGTGCCGACGCTCGCGTCGGCGCAGACGTACCCGAGCAAGTCAGATCCCCGGAATAACCTCAAGCCGGGTCGATTGGACGCGGGCGTCGCGGCGAGCAACATGAAGCTGCTGTCGTTCACGCCAAAGCCCGCCCAGTTCGACACGGTGCGCGGCCTGACGTTCGTCAATTCCGACCTCGCGTTCGGCACGCACTACGTCTACCAGGCCAACTTCGCCGGCTTCTCGATCTGGGACATCACCGACCCCGCCAAGCCGGCCATGACGGCCGTGGTCCAGTGCATCACCTCGCAGGGTGACCCGTCGATCTACGGCAACCTGCTGTTCATCTCCGCAGAAGGCGCGGGCAACCGCAACGATTGCGGGAGCGGCGGCGTGCAGGATCCGAAGGATCACATGGCTGGCGTGCGCATCTTCGACGTGTCCAATCCGAAGGCACCGAAGCTCGTGAAGAACGTGCAGACCTGCAAAGGCTCGCACACGCACACGATCGTGCCCAGCCCGACCGATCCTCGCACGATTTACATCTACGTGTCGGGACAGCAGGCGGCGCGGCCTGAGACCGAGCTCGCCGGCTGCAAGAACGGCACGGATCCGGCTGACCCCACGAACTCGCTCTTCCAGCTCGACATCATCAAGGTGCAGCTCGATCGTCCCGAGCAGGCCAAGGTGATTCCCGGTGCGCGCGTGTTCACCGGCTTGGACGGTGCGAGTGAGTGCATGCGGTTCTGCGCACCGGCGGACGCACGTCGTGCTGCCGCAGGAGCGGGTCGTCCGGCACGCCCGGCGCCCGATCCGGCCATGCCCACCGGACCGCGCAATTGCCATGACGTGACGGCGTATCCGGCGTTGAATCTGCTCGCGGCGTCCTGCTCGACGCACTCCATTCTCGTGGACATTTCGAACCCCGAGAAGCCGTTCCGCATCAGTGCACTCGCCGACACGAACAATTATCAGGGGCGGCACACCGCGGCGTTCAGCAACGACGGCAAGAAGCTGATTCAGACCGACGAATGGGGCGGCGGCACGGGCCCGATGTGTCAGGCCTCCAGCATGATCGAGCTCGGTGGCAACACGGTGATCTCGCTCGACGCGAAGAAGAAGCAGGCGCAGCGCGCGTACTTCAAGCTGCCGTCGTCCCAGACGGCCGAAGAGAACTGTGTGTCGCACAACGGTGGCATCATCCCCGTGCCGGGACGCGACCTGTATGTGCAGGGCTGGTATCAGGGCGGCGTGAACATCATGGACTTCACCGATCCTGACAAGGCGTTCGAAATCGGCTACTTCGATCGTGGTTCGATCGATCCGCCGCAGCCGGTGGATGTACCCGCCGCCGCTGCGGCTGCCGCGGCGCCGGGCGCGCGTCCGCGCAGCAATACCATCGGCGGTTCGTGGGGCGCGTACTACTGGAACGGCCTCATCTTCTCGTCCGAACTTGATCGCGGCATGGACATCCTCGAGCTCACGCCGAGCGCGCAGTTGTCGGCGAACGAGATCGCCGCCGCGAAGCTGGTGACGTTCACGGATTACAACCCGCAGAGCCAGCCCAAGATGACGTGGCCGGCGGCGTTCGTGGTGGTGCGCTCGTACCTCGACCAGCTGGTGCGCGGCAACGGACTCGCGTCCGAGCGCACGACGGCGATTTACGCGGCACTCGATGCGGCGGAGATGAAGTCAGGGCTGGCGCGCGCGACGGCGCTCAACGCGCTGGCGTTGCAGGTGGACAAGGACGTCGCCGGCGCCAAGGACGGCGCGCGGGTGAAGACGATGGCCGGTGAGATCCGGCGCCTCGCGGCGGCGTCGAAGTAAGCCAAAAGCTGGGGCTAGCGGCGCCAGAGTACGAGGGCGCCGCAGCTGCCGGCGTTCTTGAGATCAGCGGGCGTGGTCGCGTACAGCTCCACGGCCGTCAGGTCGTCGGTGAAGATCTTGTCGAGGTCTGGCGGCGCGGCGTTCTCGAACGGGTACACGAGCAGACCGTCACGAACGACTGCGGTGTAGCAAGTCGCGTTGCCGCGCGCGGCGAGAAACGATTCGCCGTTCGGTCCCGCGCCGATGAGCGCGGCGGCGTTCACCTTGAGGAGATTGGCGAGCGGACGTCCGTCGGCCGCCTTGAGCTGCGCGAGGGTGAAGAACTTGCCCTGCGCCTTCACCCGACGCGCGTCGAATCCCGCGAGCGTAAGCGCGGTCGTCACGCCCTTGGGTTTGGGTGCCGCCACGACCGCGAGAATCTCGAGGTCGATCGGCATCGCCACCCCAGGGCCGCTCGTGAACTTGTCGAAAAAGGCCTGATAGCCGCGCGCGACGGCCTCGACGATGTGCCCGCCGTCCTCGAGGTCGGGGACGCGTACGATGCCGAGCGAATCGGTGACACCGGCGTCGATGGTGTGATCGATGGTGATCTGCGCGTTACGGATCGCCACCGTGTCGCCGGCCTTCCGGAAGCGAAGCAAGACGGTACGCGCGTCTTGCGCGTGCAGCGGGCGCGTCAGTAGCATACCGACGGCCACCGACGCGAGATGGAGAGCGTGTGTGATTCTCATGACGGGGAACGATAGCCGTGGTGTAACATCCTCCGCCATTCTTCCGTAGTGAATTCAGTGACCACCTTCTTGTTGACCTGCGCGCTTGTCGGTGGCGTACTGCTGCTCGCGCAGCTCGTATTCGGCTCCATCGGCGCCGAGCACGACGCGACGACGCACGACGGTTCACTCACTCCGCTGCACAACGGCGCGCATGAGGCCAGCAGCGGCCTGCAGCTCTTCAGCGTTCGTGCACTCACTGCCGCCGTCGCATTCTTCGGTATCGGTGGGCTCGGCGCGCGCTCCTTGGGTGCCGCAACGCCGCTCACCATCATCACGGCGATATTGCTCGGCGCCATGGGGATGTTCGGGGTCGCCGTCAGCATGCGTGCGATGCTCGGCCTTCAGCGCGATGCGACGCTCGACATTCGAAACGCGATGGGCAAGGTTGGCACCGTGTACGTGCCGGTGCCCGGGTCACTTGGTGGAGTGGGTAAGGTGACGCTTGCCGTGCAGGGGCGTACCGTGGAGTATCAGGCGGTCACACTGGAGGGAAGCGTACTTCCCACCGGTGCTCCGGTGGTCGTCGTGGGAATCCGCGACGACGACGTTCTCGAAGTGCTTCTTCTCTCTTCTGTCGACGGAGTTCAGTAAATGCACGTCGTTGCCATGCACCCGCTGCTGCAGGTCGGCTCTGTGGATCTCTTGAACAGCACTAGCATCGCGCTGGCGGGAGCGGCTTTCGCGCTCATCCTGTTCGTGAGCCTCGTCATCCTGTTCGTGTCGCGCTACAAGCGCTGCCCGGCGAATCGTGTGCTCGTGATTTCCGGCCGCGTGGGGGGCAACGAAGCCGCCCGATGCATCTCCGGTGGTGGTGCGTTCGTGTGGCCGGTCATTCAAGAGTTCGCGTATCTGTCGCTCGAGCCGATGCAGATCAACATCCCGCTCAAGGACGCGCTCTCCTTCGAGAACATTCGCGTCGCGGTACCCAGCGTGTTCACGGTCGCCATCGGCTCGGAGTCTGAAGTGCGGCAGAACGCCGCGATGCGACTGCTCGGTCGTCTGCAAGACGCGATCATGAAGGACGCGCAGGATATCATCTTCGGACAGCTGCGTCAGGTGATCGCGTCGATGACGATCGACCAGATCAACCGCGATCGTGATGGATTTCTGCACAAGATCCAGCTCTCGCTCGAGCCGGAGCTGCGCAAGATCGGTCTCGTGCTCATCAACGTGAACATTCACGACTTGCGCGACGAGAGCGGCTACATCGAGGCTATCGGCCGCAAGGCCGCCGCGACGGCGGTCCAGCAAGCGCGCGGCGACGTGGCCGATCAGGAGCGCATGGGCGAAGTGCGCGTGGCCGAAGCCGAGCGCGAGAAGCTGGTCCTCGTGGCGAATGCGTCGAAGGACCGGGAGATCGGCCTCGCGCTTGCCGATCGTGAACGCGCGGTGCGGCTCGCGGAGCTCGACAAGGAACGCCAGGTGGGCGAGCAGATGGCCGTCTTCGAGCGTGACACACAGGTGAAGGACGCGCAACGTCTTCAGGCGGTGCGTATCGCACAGTTCGACAAGGAACAGAAGATCGGTGAGCAGACCGCGATCTTCGAGCGCGATGCGATGGTGAAGGAGGCCGAGCAGAAGAAGCGTGTCGCGGTGGCCGATGCCGACGCCCGCGCGATCGCGGGCGAAGCGGAGTCGCAGGCACTGATCGTCGCTACGCAGGCGCAGCTCTCGGTACGACAGGCGGAAGCCTATCAGATGGTGGAGACGAAGAAGCGCGAAGCAGAGGCGGCGGTGGTCGAAGCTGGCAACCGCGCGCAGACGCGTGCGGCGCTCGCGGACGCGGAGCGCGTGGAAGCCGAGCAGCGCGCCAAGGTCGAAGCACCTGCGAAGGCCGAAAAGGCGCGCACCATCGTCGAGGCGGAAGCCGACGCCGAGCGGCAGCGCATTCACGCCACCGCCGAAGCCGCCGCGATCTTCGCAAAGCTCGATGCACAGGCCCGAGGTGAGTACGAGGTGCTCTCCAAGCGCGCCGAGGCACTGGGACAGCTCGTGGAGAAGGCTGGTGGCGCGCGCGAGGCGTTTCAGTTGCTCATGGTCGACCAGATCCCACTGCTCGCCGAGTCGGCGGCGAAGGCCATCTCGAACATCAAGTTCGACAAGGTCGTGGTGTGGGAGGGTGGCAACGGCAACGCGAACGGCGGACCGAGCGGCACGGCGGGCTTCATCCAGAACATGGCGAAGAGTATGCCGCCGATGATGGACGTGCTGCGCACCGTGGCCGGCGTGGAGCTGCCGGCGTTTCTCGGCGCGATGACGCCGGAAACGACGCCGAGTGTGGCGCCGACGGCTGGGGCTGAAGCCTCGAAAGGCGAGGAAGTGCTGCCGGTGAAGTAGTCGTCCAGTCGCAAACCCCTACCCGCCGCCATATGCGTTCTACGCGTCCGTGGTATCTGATCGCGTGCCTCCTGGTCGCTGTTCCATCGCAGAGCCGCGCCCAGGAGAAATACGCCTACCAGACTGACTTCACCGTCGAGGAGTTCGCCGCCCGACGCGCCCGGATCTACGACGCGATCGGCGCGCAGGGGATCGCCGTCGTACAAGGGGCGAGCGGGGTGCCCGGCTTCAGCGTGTTCCGTCAGTCGAACGATTTCTACTATCTGTGTGGCCTCGAATCGGCGCATGCGTACCTGTTGCTCAACGGGCGCACGCGCACCGCCACGCTGTATCTCCCGCATCGCGACGAAGGAAGGGAACGCTCGGAGGGGAAGGTTCTCTCGGCGGAGGATTCGGCTCTCGTTGCCAGACTCACCGGTGTCAATCAGGTGAAGGGCCTGGAGAGTCTTTCGCTCGACCTCGTGAGCGCCGACCTGATACGCCCACCGGCGCTGGCGCTGTACACGCCGCTCAGCCCCATGGAGACCGGCAACGACAGTCGTGATGAATTGCTGGCCGGTCAGGCGCGCGCCGCCAGTGATCCGTGGGACGGGCGACCGTCGCGCGAGGCGCATTTCGTGCGACTCGTTCACGAGCGCTTCCCGCAGTTCGCCGTGCGCGATCTGTCACCAACGATCGATAGTCTGCGTGTGATCAAGAGCGCCGCCGAGATCGCGCTCATTCGCCAGGCCACACAACTGGCAGGACTCGGCATCATGGAAGCGATGCGTTCCACGAGCCCTGGCGTGTACGAGTACCAGCTCGATGCCGCTGCCAAGTATGTGTTCCATGCGGGTGGTGCACGCGGCGACGGCTACGCCTCGATCATCGGCGGCGGCATTAACGCCTTTCTGGGTCATTATTTCCGTAAGTCCGACGCGCTGCGCGACGGCGACTTGGTGCTGATGGACTACGCACCCGACTACCGCTACTACACGAGCGACGTGACGCGCATCCGGCCGGTAAACGGGAAGTACACCGCACCACAAGCGGCGCTGTACGAGTACATCGTGGCGTATCGTGACGCGCTGTTCCGGTACATCAAGCCGGGCGTCACCGCCGATGCAGTGCTCGACCGTGCGGCCGCCGACATGACGCAGTATCTGGTGGGGAAAACGTTTGCGTCGCCGGCGCATCGCAAAGCAGTTGAGCAAGGGGTGGTGTTCCGCGGTCACTTCCAGCATCCGGTCGGCATGGCGGTGCATGACGTCGGGCGTGTGCGCGGCGTGCCACTGAGAGCGGGGATGGTATTCACGATCGATCCGATGATCTGGATTCCCGAGGAGCAGCTCTACATCCGCATCGAAGACGTGGCCCTGGTGACGGCCGACGGCGTGGAGAATCTGAGCGGATTCGTGCCGTCGCGTATCACGGATGTGCAACGCACGATCGGCGAGGCCGGCGTGATCCAATTCCGCAAATGAGATGCAAATGAGATATCACGTCGCCGCCGCGCTAACCGTCGTGGGCGCGTTCCTGTCGCCACCGACGAGAACGGACACGTACCCCAAGAATCCCAATGTCGATGCGCTCAATTACGCGTTCACGATCGAGCTGTCGGATACGACGGACCTGATCGTCGGGGAGATGGCGCTCGATGTCCGCTTCGTGGGGCCGGGTGTGCGTGCCGTACGACTCGATCTCATCAGCGCCAGTGCGGCGCAGGGCGGCAAGGGGATGCGCGTGTCAGGTGTGACGATGAACGGCGCCGCGATACCGTACACACACGCCGACGATGTGTTGATGGTGCCGCTGGCGTCGGCGCCGGTTGTGAATCAGCGCGCGCGGTTGGTCGTACGCTATCAGGGGACACCCGCGACGGGACTCAAGATCGGTAAGAACAAGTACGGCGATCGTACGTTCTTCAGCGACAACTGGCCCGACAAGGGCCGCCATTGGTTGCCGATAATCGACCATCCGTACGACAAGGCCACCAGTGAGTTCATCGTGACGGCGCCCAGTCACTATCAGGTCGTGTCCAACGGCCTGCAGGTGGAGATCAGCGACGTACCCGGCGGACGTCGCCGCACGCACTGGAAGAACTCGGTGCCGATCGCGCCGTGGTTGTACGTGCTGGGCGCGGCGCGCTTTGCCGTGCAACACGTGGGGAAGTTCGATGGCAAGGCGATCGAGACGTGGGTATATGCGCAGGATCGCGACGCCGGGTTTGCCGACTTTGCGACACCGACGAAAGACGTGCTGGCGTACTACAGCGATTACGTGGGGCCCTTTGCCTACGAGCGGTTGGCCAACATTCAGTCCAACAGCGTGAGCGGCGGCATGGAGGCGGCATCCGCCATCCTCTACAGCGAGGGTTCGGTGACCGGCACTGGCAGTGTGCGCTGGCGCAATGTGGTGATTCACGAGATCGCCCATCAGTGGTTCGGCAACGCCGTCACCGAGGCGGACTGGGATGATGTGTGGCTCAGTTAGGGCTTCGCGACGTACTTCACGCTGCTGTACATCGAGCACGCCTATGGCCGCGATGAATTTGTGCGCGGGCTGCAGTCCAGCCGCACTACGGTCATGACCTTCGAAGCAAAGAATCCCGCGTACACCATCATCCACAAGAATTTGAGCCGCATGGAAGATGTCACCAGTTCCCACACCTATCAGAAGGGGAGCTGGACGTTGCACATGCTGCGCGGCGTGATCGGCGAGGTCGCGTTCCAGCGGGGCATTCGCGCGTACTACGCGCGGCATTTCAATGGGAACGCCACCACCGCCGACTTCCGCCGTGCGATGGAGGAAGCGTCGGGGCAGGAGCTCGGATGGTTTTTCGAGCAGTGGCTCTACAAGCCCGGCGCGCTCAAGGTCGCGGGCAGCTGGACGTACGATGCCGCTGCCCGCCAAGTACGCATTGCGCTGGATCAGGTGCAGAACGACGGCAGCCTGTTCACGATGCCGATCGAGATCGGCGTGTATTCCAAAGGTCAGCCGGTACCCGCGATGGAGCGGGTGCGGGTAACGGCCAAATCCAACAGCTTCACCATCAGCACCCCCACGGCCCCAGATAGCGTACGCCTGGATCCGAACCTCTGGGTGCTGATGGAGGCCACGTTCGCGAAGAAGCCGTAACGCGTTTCGGACTGAGGTTACGGTGCCGCTTACATCATGCTCAGAACCCAGTCGCGGGCGACCTTCCGGTCGAGGCGGAATACGCCGCCGGTGCCGGCGCAATTGCCGTTCAGGGCGAACGACGTCACCCCTCCTATCACGAGGGAGGTGCCGACGAAGTTCGGTCCGCCTGAGTCGCCGAAACAGGTGCCACCGGTCGCGGTATTGTTTGACAGGAGGAGCGAGTGCGCGCCGGTGAGACCGGAGTTGATCTGCACCAAACGCGGAGACGCGCTCATGCGAATCCGTTCGGCCACGACGAACACGGGGTTTGCCTGCTGCAAGCCATAACCAACCGCCGTGAACGTCTGGTCCTGCCGGCCGCGGACGCGCGCCAGTGCCTCGAGCGCATTCTCGTCTGGTAGCGTGCCGTAGGCCGCTGCGACGACAGGGGCATTGAGCACCACGACGCCCACGTCCATCACGAAGAACGCCGCCTCATTGTACTGCGGGTGGGTGTAGGGCGTACCCGCGACTTCACCCGTGGACGGATAGCCGTTACCGGGAAAGCCCGCTTCAAGATCGGCCGTGAACCAGACTTCGACAGTGGTCGCACCTGAGGTGCAGTGTCCGGCGGTCAGGTACACGGTTGGCGAAATCAGCGTCCCACTGCAGCGCCACATCGGAGTGCCGTCGGCGTCCTTCGCGACCATCAGGCCGACTTGCGGATGGGCGACGCCGTCGAGCGCGCCGTTCTTCACGAGGCGCGGCCCCTCGAGCTCGGGTGCGTTGGCGTCACTCGACGCAATGGAGTGTTCGGAGCATCCGGCGAGCACGGCGACGGCGAGTGACGCGAGTATGCGGCGCATGGACACTCCAGAAATTGAGAGGTGGGGCGATTGCAGTCAGCATCGGCGCTGAAACGGCTCGGCCCAATTCGCTAACATGCGGTCCCTTGAAGGACATGTCCAGGCTTGAGAAGAGCACCGCGGCGCGCTTCTATTCGCTGTGATGTACACACCCCAATGCGAACTCCTATGCGAACACCTATGCGAACTCCTATGACCATGCGTGCGTTGCTCTTTGCCGGCGTGCTCGCGCTCGCGACAAGCGCGGTGCCGCGCGCCATCGCGGCGCAGGACCAGCCGATCGCGTCGGACGTGAAAGCGTACCTGCGCCAGTTCGTCAACAAGCTGCGCGAGTTCCGGGTCGGCAGCGACGAGGTGGATTGGGGTCAGGTCGAATCCAAGGCGCTGGCGGCCGCGGCCGGCGCGCAGTCGATCACGGACGCTCAACCAGGCATTCGCGCGGCCCTCGTCGAGATCCGCGATCCGTGGGCCGTCTACCGTTCGGCGTCCGGTCAGGTCGTTGGCCCTGATCAACCGCGTTGTGTGCGGACCAACACCACCGCGCCCGCAGTGCCGGCCGATGTTGGATATCTGAAAGCGACGCCGACGCCCAACCGTGGAATCCGCGCCGAGCGCGAGGCGGCGGTGGCGGTGCGTACCAAACTCAAGTCGGGTGACGACAACGGCGCCGTGCACTGGATCATCGACCTGCGCGGGTACTTCATGGGCACGCTGCCGGCCGCCGTAATCGGGCTCGCGCCGATCATGGGCGATGGCACCGTCTTCAAGATGCAGTACGCCAACAATGTCGTCCCATTCAACGCCAACGAATCGTCCATCAAGTCCAACGGGGACGAGCTGCAGATGGACCTCGGCAAGTTCAAGCTGTCGAGTCAGAAGCGGCGGATCGCCGTGTTGGTGGACGGCGGAACTGCCGGTGTCGGCGAGTTGCTGGCCATCGCCTTCATGGGGCGCAGCAACACGCGCGTGTTCGGCACCCCGACCTGTGGCATTCCCCCCATGCGTCTGGTGCCGCAGAAGCTGAAAGACGGCGCCGAGTTTTCGGTGTCGGCGTTTCGCGTGCAGGATCGCGATGGCCGGGTGTATCGCGGCCCCATCGAGCCGAACGAGCGCATCGACGGTGAGGCGGATTTGTTCTCACGCGTGCTGGACTGGGTGTCTACCGGGAAGTAGCGTCGGCCTCTGTTCAACGACTCACGCGGGCCACACGTTCGTGTGAGTACCCACCGTTGAACTGCACGCGGCCCCGCCCCCGGAGATGAGATGCGAACACGACTGATGGTGCTGTTGACGATGCCACTGCTGGCGGCGAGCGCATCGGCGCAGGCCACGGGAGGCACTGGCGGTGCCGGTGGTGCCGGTGGCGGGGCGCAAGCGGCTCAGCGACAGGCGGCGGCGAACAAGCCGCGGACCATCGACGGGATCAACACGGTGTGGCTCGAGGAACTCACCCAGCCCGAGTTCCGCGACATGATCAAGGACGGCTACACGACCGTGCTGGTCATGACGGGAGGCGTCGAGAACAACGACGGCAACCTCCAGATGAACAAGCACAACATCAACATCAAGTTGCTGGGCGAGATGATGGCGCGGAAAATGGGCAAGACGCTGGTCGCGCCGCTCGTCACGCTCGAACCGGGCAATGCCGGCGCCAACATTCAGCCCGGTCGCGCCGGCCCGATGCTGTCGCAGGCCACGTACGCCGCGCTGCTGTTCGACATGGGGAACTACCTGCGCAGCATGGGCTTCAAAGAGATCTACTACATGGGTGACAGCGGCGGAAACGGACGCGGCATGCAGAGCGCCGCCGATTCACTCACCAAGGTGTATGCCGACAGTCCGGACAAGGTGTCGTTCAAGCACATCCCCGAGTTCTACAACCACACCAGTGTGGTGCAGCCGTACATCCAGAACGACCTCAAAATCCCTGAAGGCATCAAGATCGGTGCGAGCACCGGCACCAGCGGATTGCACGAGGAGCTCGGCATCGACGCGACGATGGCGCTGGCTGATCCGCAGTCGATCCGCTTCGCGCAGCGCGTGAAGGCCGGGCAGGCGGAAATCAATGGCATCAAGTTCGAGTCGCTGAAGTGGCTGCAGGACCTCGGTCGCAAGGTGGCGGACTTGCGCGTGACCACGGCGATCAACGCGATCACCGCCTACCGGGCCACGCTGCCCAAGCCGTAAGGCCGAGGGAAGAGGGACGCGAACGCGCGGCAGGGCGTGATCTACAGATCGCCCGTCCGCGCGGTTTTGTGTGAAAATCAATACTTAGGTATTTACAAAAGTATTGAACGATGGTAGACTCGGTGCAGCAGATCGAATCACCCGAGCACAAGGATGGGATCGGACATGGTGCAGACCGCCGCCACTGACGCAGTATTTCACGCCTTGTCCAACCCGACACGGCGCGAAGTGCTGGAGCGCCTATCCGTCGGCCCAGCGACCGTCAGCGATCTGGCGGCACGGTTCGACATGCAGCTGCCGTCGTTCGTGCAGCACCTCGCAGTACTCGAGAAGAGTCGACTCGTGAAGTCGACGAAACAGGGGCGCGTGCGGACGTATGAGATCGCGCCGGAACGGTTCACCGTCGTCGAGAATTGGCTCACCGCCCGTCGCCGGGAATGGGAGGAGCGACTCGACCGGTTCGATGCGCACGTCAAACATCTCAAGGAGAGGGAATCGCAATCATGAGCCAGCCATTCGTCTTGAACCCGACACTCGATTTCGCCATCGAGCGTTTCATCGATGCGCCCGTCCGACTCGCTTGGGAAGCGCTCACGAAGCCGGAGCATCTCAAGGAGTGGTACATGCCCAAGGCGTGGGGGCGTGTGTCTAATGCCGAACTGGAGCTGCGGCCGGGCGGCATCATCCGCATCGACATCGTCGTCGGAGAAGGTCAGGAAGTACCCAATCTCGGCTGCATCCTCGACGTCGTGCCCATGCAGCGGCTCGTCTGGACGTCGATGCTATTTCCGGACTATCGCCCGGCCGTCTTTGACGACATTCCCATCACCGCCATGATGACGATGGAAAGCGTGGGCACGGGCACGCGCTATGTCTTTACCGCGCTGCATCGGAATGAAGCGGACCTCAAGAACAACATGGCGTCAGGGTTCTACCAGGGCACCGAGATCGCCATCGATCAGTTCGTCGCGCATGCGCTCTCGCTAACGTAGGAACGAGACGCCCTCCATCTCCTTCGCCACCGCTGCCCGAATGGGAATGCGCAGGTGGTGCAGGAGGGATGGTGTGATATCCACGATCGCGGCGGCACCGCTGGTGAAGCGCGCATCGAGCGCGGGCTGATTGGTGGCGATCCACGTCGTTCGCTCCCGCGTCGACTTGCCACCGTGTCCCTTGCCGCTCACGGCATCGCGGCCGTGATCGGTGGTGACCACGATCATCCAGCGCTCACCGATGGACTCGCGCTGCTTCACTGCCGCCCAGACGCGCCCCACGAACTCGTCGGCCTGCCGCACCGCGGCATCCGAGGCTTCACTGTCACCGTTCGCGTGGGCGACGTCGTCGGTGTGCTGCAAGTACACCCAGCTCAAGTCGGGACCACGCGTCGCGATGTACGCCGCCGCGTCGCGCGATACGCGGTCATCGATGGCGAGGATATAGCGTGACGCTTTGTCATGCGGGAACGCGACCGTGTCGAGCTCGAATCCATCCGCCGCGTGATCGAGCTTGAAGTTGCCCGCGCCCGCGCGTCCTGCCCCGATGAGTACCGTCCGATTGTCGAGCCACGTGGAGAAGACGGCCGTGTGGCGCGTCGAGTCGGCCGATTCGACAATGCGGAAGATGTTCCAGTAGGCGTAGTTGGGGGACTGGTTGCTGTTGCCCCGCACGTTGTGCTTGTTCGCCCACGTGGCGGTGAGCAAACTCATGTAACCCGGCGCTGAAATCGTGGGCGTCTCGGTTGGTGTGCCCAGCGTACCGCCCACGTACGCGCGTGCATAGCCACCAGCCGCCGCAATGGCGTCGATGTTTGGCGTGGCCACGCGCTCGATCACGTCGGCAGGGATGCCATCCAGCAGAATGAACACCGCCTTGCGTGGCGCGTTGGCCGGTCGCGCGATCTGGCCGTGGCAACCAGACAGCAAGGATAGACTGACGAGAGCGAGAGCGATGCGGCGCATAGTGGTGGAAACGTCGGTGTGCGTGAGGAGGCACGGTCTTACACGTGTGCGTGCACGCGTACCTCAGCCTAGCCCTCTGTCATGTCGTACGCGAGATCGTACAGCATGACGTCTACGAGTGCGATGAACACCTGCAGAAACAACACCGCCGTAAACGCGAGGCCGCCCGCCAGTGCCAGCAGCGGCATCGCGCGCGACGGCGGAATCGACAGCGCGGAGGTCAAGCCGAGCGCGGCCAACATCGCACCGGCCGGAAGCAACAGCATGGCACCGATCTGCGCGAAGGCCATGGTCGCGAACGCGCGCGTGGGAAGCACGAGTGCCATCGCCTCCAGCCGCTCGGGAGGGCTCGGCGCGCCGCCATGACGGAACACGTCGACGAAGGTGAGCATGTTCTTCATGCCGTTGCCGTTCGTCGCGCGACTGGTCGCGAGATAGCGGCGGAGGGCGGTCTGCACCCAGGCCACATACAGCGCCGTATCGCCGCGGGACCTGTCGTCACTCGCGCCGATCACCGCGCGCGCGACGCGGCGCCAGTCGATGCGGACGAACGGCCGTTCGCGCAGATCACCGAAGATCGCGGCGATGCCCGCCATCGCGACCGGCGTTACGAGCAGCATCGCCGCCATCAGCACGACCACCCAGACCATCGGTTGCGCCAAGCCGGGCAGCTGCGAGCCGAGCACGCCGATGATCGTCGCCAGTAGCCCAGGCAGCGCGAAGAAGCCGCCGAGGATGGACAATTCCGGGAGACGCTCGGCGAACATGACCAGCGCGCGCCGCATACTCTCGCCGAAGCCCGAGGCGTGCGCGCGCAGCGCCGCCGCGAAGGCGGGCGCTGTCGCGAAGCGGGCGGCAGGCTCCTTGGCGAGCGCACGCCGTATCACCGCCTCCACCGCTTCGGGCACACCCGCTTCCGCGGGGAACGGTGGGATCTCCGCGACGAAATGCTGACGCAGCAAGGCGCGGGTGTCGCCGCGAAAGGGCAGGGTGCCGGCGAGCATCTGATAGACCACGACGCCGAGGCTATAGAGATCGCTGCGCCGATCGACGTCGTCGCCCACGCACTGTTCCGGCGACATGTACGCGGGCGTCCCGATCGACTCGCCGACCTGAGTCGCTGTGCTGTCGGTCTGGTGGGTTCGCACCGATATCAGCGGTGCGGCGTCACGCCGTGCGAACGTATCATCGCGCAGCTTCGCGATACCGAAGTCGAGCAACGTCACGTGAAAGCCGCCCCGTACGTCGGGCGTGAGCCAGATGTTGGCGGGCTTGAGATCGCGATGGACGACGCCCCGTGCGTGAGCCGCGGCGAGTGCGGCCGATACCTGCGCAACGATGTCGACAACCAGCGGCAGCGGCAGGCGAGGCTGCGCCTCGAGCACGGCCTCGAGCGTCTCGCCGTGCAGCTGCTCCATCACGAGATACGCCACGTCGTGGCCAGCCACCCGATCCACGCCGAAGTCAGTGACATTGACGACGTGGCGATGCTGAATTCCACCGGCCGCCCGCGCTTCGCGGACGAATCGCTCGGCGGCCGAGGGATCGGCCAGCAGATCCGGACGCACCACCTTGAGGGCGACGGCGCGGCCGATCCCCAGATGTTCGGCGAGATACACTGCGCCCATACCCCCCTCACCGAGGCGACGTCCGACACGATACTTGTCGTGCAGCACGGCACCGGTGAGCGCCTCGAACTGGAATGTGTCGTCAGCCATGCGTTGACATTATGGGGAACGAGGCGGCGTCGGTACCGCTCGCCTCCAGCACGCTCAGCCGATCAATCCCATGACCGTGCCCGACGGATCGGTGAAGTACCCGAAGGTGGCGAAGCCCGGCACACCCATCGCGTCGCCCATGCGCTTGCCGCCGGCGGCATCGACGCGCGTGAGCATAGCGGCGACGTCGGGGGTGAAGATGTAGCTCACGGCTGTGGTGGCGGGGGTGTGCGTCTGGAACACGCCTTGAATCCCGGCCCCCGGATCGAATCCGACGAATCGTGGCATGGTGTTGGCCGTGCCCCAGCCGAAGAGGGTGCGGAAGAATTCGGGGGTGACGGCGTTGTCGGTGGCGAACATTTCCATGCTGCAGATGGCGCCGGCGGGCGGCTTGGGGTTGGTGCCGGTGGGCATCGGCATCGACGCCACCGGCGCCGGCGCGATGGCGCTGGTGAGCCCATAGACGGTGCCGGACGGATCCCTGAAGCGCGCCATGGTACCCATCATCGGCATGCTCCACGGGGCGCGCTCGATGCTTCCACCGGTGTCGACGATTCGGGCCAGCGTCGCCTCGACATCCTTGACGCTGAGAAACGGCACCGAGGCCGGCGCTCCCTCGGGGACGTTCGCCCGCAGCGCGACGGTGGGGCCGCCGGGCGTGCTGCCCGCCATGAGTTCGGCCGACAACGGCATGAGCGTCCAGCCGAACAGCTCCGCATAGAACGCGGCCGATTCGCGCAGCGCGTTGGCGGCGATGACGACGAGCATGATGGGATGTGCGCCGGTACCGGCGGGAACTATCGGTTGCATCTCAGTCATGGCGGGTGGGTGTGAAGGGAAGGGAGGTCATGCCGCGCTGACGTGGCCCGCGACCACGCGCCATTGCTCGTCGTGACACGCCCAGACACGGGTGTAGCGATACTCTCCGGCGAATGGCTGTCCGTTGACGAGAACGGCAAGGCGCGCGTGGAGCGCTACCACGACGACATCGGGCGCCACGAGGCGCCATTGAAGATCGAGCGGCTCGTGCGACGTAAAGCGCACGGCGCCGCTCCGATGGAGCGCTAGATCGTCTGCTTTCGAAGCCAGCGCGCCATCGGGTCCGACAAAGAGCAACGCCTCGTCGATGAGGCGATCGAGCGCGTCGACATCGCCGTCGAGTTGCGCTTGACGTAGCGCGGCTTCCAACTGTTCGACTAATGCTTGATGCATGATGCGTGCGTGTGGACGTGAACGAGCGATGAGCGAGCGCGCGACGCGCGCGCCGGGCTATCGACCGTGTGTCGTTAACTGCAACAGATTAACGCGATGTCCGAGGTGCCCGTCCCGAAGTGTCTTTCACGGATGCATCGAAGGTCCATCGCGGTCATCGATGCCGTCGTGGCGTACCGGCGACGTGGCAAGGGGCTCCCCCGTTCCCTTCGTCCGTCCGTCCCGTCAGATTCAGCGGCATGAGCACCTTTGACGACCTCCAGGTCGCACTCGGTACCGGGTACCGGCTGGACCGCGAGCTTGGTGGCGGCGGGATGTCCCGCGTCTTTCTTGCTGACGATCTCGCGCTGCGTCGCCAGGTCGTGCTGAAAGTACTGCCGAGCGAACTGGCGGGCGTTGTACATCTGGAACGATTCAACCGCGAGACGTTGTTGTTGGCGCGGCTGCAGCACCCGCATATCGTGCCCGTGCTCAACGTCGGGTCACTGCACGGGCTCCCGTGGTTCAGCATGCCGTACATCGAGGGCGAATCGCTGCGGGCCCGTATCGACCGCGTACCCGAACTGCCCATCGCCGACGTGGTGAGCGTGTTGCGCGACGTGGCCAAGGCGCTCGCCTACGCGCACGAGCGCGGGATCATCCATCGCGATATCAAGCCCGACAACATTCTGCTCACCGGTGACGCCGCCACCGTGGCCGACTTCGGCATCGCCAAGGCCGTGAGCTCGGCGCGCGCCGAGACGCATGGTGACGCCCTCACGCAGATCGGCATAGCCATCGGTACCCCGGCGTACATGTCGCCGGAACAGGCGGCCGGTAGCGATGCGATCGATCAGCGCTCGGACCTCTACGCTCTCGGATGCGTCGCATACGAGATGCTGTCCGGCACGGCGCCGTTTGCCGGTCGCCCGTTCCAGCGACAGTTGGTCGCGCAAATCACCGAGACGGTGCCACCGATCTCGGAGCGCCGGTCCGGCATTCCGCCCGCCTTGGCCTCGCTGGTGATGCAGTGTCTGGCGAAGGACCCCGCGCTGCGCCCGCAGGAGGCGCGCGACATGGTGCTGGCGCTCGAACAGACGGATGTGCGTAGCGGAGAGATTCCGCAGGCCACGAGCAGTGTGACCAGTGTGTGGCGTGCCATCGTGACGTGGGGCGCCGCGGTCGTCGTGCTGGGGCTGGTCGCGAAAGTCGCGACGTCGAGTATCGGCCTCCCCACGTGGGTGTTTCCGGCGACTCTGCTGATCACGGCGCTCGGCCTCCCACTCATTCTCGTGACCGGGTTCGTGCAGCGCGTGGCGCGCGCCAACGCAACCACGATTACGAGCGCAACCGCGTACGCCTCCTCCCCCTCCGCCTCCGCCTCAGCGAGCGACACCGCGCCGACGCGCCTGTCGCGGGCGGCGTTGGCGGCGAGCCCGCACCTCACCTGGGCTCGTGTCGAGAAGGGCAGCATCGCCGTGATTGGCGCGTTTGCGCTTATGATAGCCGGATTCATGGGCCTTCGGGCGATGGGCGTCGGACCGGCGGGCTCGCTGCAAGCCAGTGGCGCATTCGCCGATCACGAGCGCCTCGTCATGACTGACTTTTCGGTGCGTGGCGCTGACACGCTGCTTGGCCGCGTGGCCTCCGATGCCGTACGGGCGGGCCTCGTGCAGTCTGGTGCCCTCACGCTGCTCACGCCCACGGAGATCGGCGAGGCACTCACGCGCATGCAGCGTCCGCGTGACAGCCGGCTTGCGCTCGACCTCATGCGCGATGTCGCCACGCGCGAGGGCGTGCGGGCGATTGTCGATGGCGAACTGACGGCCGTTGGATCGTCGTACATCCTGGCGGTGCGCTTGGTCACGGCCGATTCGGGACGAGAGCTGGCGTCGTATCGGGCAACGGCCGAGAGCCCCGACCGCCTGATTCAGATGGCGGACGAACTCTCTCGCAAGCTGCGCGCGCGCATTGGTGAATCCCTACGCGTCGTGAATGCCACGCCGCCACTCGAACGGGTCACCACCAGTTCGCTCGAGGCGCTGCGTCGATACTCGGCTGGCGTGCGAGCGGCAGACGTTGAAGGCAACACGCTGCGCGCGGCGGAACTGTTCCGCGAGGCCGTGGCCATCGATACGCTCTTTGCCGAAGGGTGGCGGAGGCTGGGACTGCTGCTGGCGAACATGACGGCGGCACCTGGTGCGGCCGATTCCGCGCTTTCCAAGGCGTACCAGCTCCGCGGCCGACTCACGGAGATCGACGCCGAACGGGTGACGGCGTCGTACTTTGCCGCCGGCACACACGCGGATCGCGTTAAGGCCATTCAGGCGTTCGAACGCGTCCTCGCGCTCGGTGACAGCAGCGTGCTGGGCAACCTCGCGGGGCGCTACGAAAGCCGGCGCGAATTTGCCCGGGCCGAGGTGCTGCGCCGACTGGTCGTTCAGCGTGATTCGGGGGTGCTGCGACTCAGTGCGTTGCGTTCGAATCTCTTTTTGCAAGGACACTGGAGCGGCGTCGATTCCATTGAGGCCATCGTTCGCCGCCGATTCCCGAAGGACAACCTGAATAGCGCCTGGGCCAGAACGCGTGCGCAGCTCAGCGGCGACCTGCCGTTGTATCGTCGCCTGGTGGACAGCGCCGTGGTTGAGGGTGACGCGCGCGACCCGGTGCAGACCGCCAACCGACAGATGATGCTGGCGCTGACCGAAGGTCGCTTGCGCGATGCGGATCGTTTTCGCGGAGTGTCGCTGGCGACCTACCGGGCGCAGGGGGTGCCGATTGATGCGTTCACCGCATCGTATATGTCGTTGGAGAGCACGATCGACGCCGGTGCGCCCGTATCGGAGGCGTTGCGTGACTTCGAGGCGGCACGGGCCGGTGCGCCACCGACATCGCGGGTAGCCGCGAGCCTAGCTGCGGCGCGCGTGTACGCCAAGCTCGGCATGGCGTCGCGCATGAAGGAGGCGCTGGCCGATTTCGACCGGAGCGTGAGCGATTCGACCGCGCGAAAGCGCTACGCCGATTCCCGGATGGCGATCGTCACGGAGCTGGCGATGGCCGAGGGACGATGGGCGCAAGCGGTGGCATCGGCACGCCGCGCGGATCAAGAGGCGGATGGGCCGGCCACTAATTGCGTGGAGTGCCTGTCACTGGAGCTGCTGCGGGTGTTTGCCGAGCAGGGCGTTGCCGACTCCGCGTTGGCGCAGTACGACGCCTACCGCCGCACCCCCTATGGCATGCGACCGCGAGTCGGGCCCGACCTCACGGTGCCAGCGCGGACTATGCTGGCGCTGGCGCGCATTTACGAAGCACGGGGAGACGCGCGCAACGCGGCGGCCGCGTATCGCGACTACGCGACGCGCTACGAGCGGGCGGATGCCGACTTACAGCCGAGCGTACGTGACGCACGCGCGCGGATGCAGGCGCTTTTACCCGCGGAGTCGCTGCGGCGCTGAGGGTGGGAGTACGGCCGCTGAGCGGCGCTCGGCGTCGAGGCGCCGCCGCCCGCAATCACATCGCAATCAGTCGCGACATGTTGCCGTAGGCCGCAGCACTATGATGTTGGATCAGTGCTCGCGCCTCCAGCACGTCGGGGTGATCACGATACGGCCCGAGATCTCCCATCGGATTGAGACGCGACGTATTCGCCCACGCGGCGAGCGCCGGGTAGTCGGCACGAGCCTTTGCGTGGGCGACTCCAGCCAGCAGGCTGGTGAGGGAATCTCTGGTCGAGTCCCAGTAGTTGATCGGAGGTAACACGCGGTTCTTTTCGTCGTCCGTGTTCAACAACGCCTCGGCGACTCCCACCATCGCAAACTGGAAGCAGGCGAGTCCTCGCATGAACGGCTGGACGGTGATTCGGTCCGGTTCAAACATTGGCCGTAATTCGGGCCGCGGAAGGGCACGCGCCGCACAGTGAATGTGCAGGCTGCGCGCACTGGTTGGTACCTGACCCTGATCGAGCGTGATGGTGTGCTGATCGATCCGCCGCACGTGACCGAGTCGTACGACGTTCTTGATCGTACGGACCAGATCGAGTTCGGTCTCACTGATGAATGCGCCGCGATACATGCTCGGCTCTACCTCAGTGTCGACGCGCAGCATGAAGCGCTTTGCCTCCAGCCGGGCAAACAGGTCGCGAACTGACGTAGCCTGCGCCGTGGCTTCCAAGTGGAGCGCATGGCCGCGATAGAGATCGGGCAGGAGTGTGGCCGGCTGCACATACTTGCGGTTTATCCACCAGCTCTCTCGCGGCTTGACCCACCGAATGGCTTCTGGCGCAACGCCCTGTTCAAGCAACCAGACACACGCGTCAAGGGCCGTCTTTCCGCCGCCGATGACCACAAACGTTTCCGGTCTCTCCTGAAGATGCGTGATGGCACCCGCCGGGACACACCGCACGCCGTCTGCGACCTCAAACGGCGGCGGACTCGTGGCGGGGATGTCGCCCTCCAGGTATGTCGTATCGATGACTTTGCGCGCGGCGCGTAACTCCCAGATTGCCCCACTCACTCGTGAACCAACGCGTTGGTCGTTCAGGTACTCGCAGTTGGGGAAATACCGTACGCGTCCACTGGCGAGAAAGCGGTGCTGCATGACCTGCCCATAGTACGAGCGGATCTCGTCCGCGCTGGCGCGCTCGTAGAACCCGGCATTCAAGCCAGTCGTGTCAATCGTGTTCTGCCCGAGTGCTGTGGAATCCACTCCATAAAATGCCGAGGGCTGGTGCAGTCGCACGTACGGGTAGGTATCGATCCAGTGTCCGCCGGGCGCGTGACGGCGGTCCACCATCGTGACGGTGGCGTCGGTATGGGTGAGCAACGCATCGGTGATGGCCATACCGGCAGCTCCCGCACCGACGACCACGTAGTCCGTTTGCATCATGGATGGGGTGTGCCTCGTTACAGTGGGTCGCGTGGGTTCGGTATCGACCATCACCGCCGCCTTTCCTGCTGCTTGCCCAAGCCTCAACAATGATATCGCGTCACTCGCCAAGTGCCACGCCAAGCGTCACTGCTACCGCTTGATCCACACCGCGTCGCGCACGCCACCAGTGAGCGTCAGCGGCCACAGCGGACGCGCACCCTGCGCCATCTCCTTGGCAGGCATACCGTACAGCGCTGGCGCATCGGAGGCTACGTCGCTCGACATGATGAGCCAGTTGCCGTCCGGTGAGAACGAGGGTGTGCCGGCAAAGGGTATCTGGCCGAGCCAGAGATTGTTGATCTCGGCGCCCGTCTCGGCGTCAACGCGCATGAGCGACGTCTGGGGGAACGTGCGCGACACACGCCGAAAGGCGATGGTGCGGCCGTCAGCCGACCACGTCGGCTCGTAATCGTCGGCGTTGGCGGGTGCCGTCAGCCGGCGCTTGTCGTGACCCTGCGCGTTCATGACCCACAGCTGTGAGCGGTTGTTGACGCCCACGGTGTACACAATGTGTCGACCATCAGGTGACCACGAAGGACGTGTGGCGACCTGACCGGAGCCCGGGAGCGGATCGTCGAATCGAGCGAACGTAAGCTGCTGCACGTCGCTCCCGTCGGGGCGCGCCGTGTAAATGTTGAGCCCCGATGAGCGCGAGCTCACCCACGCGATGCGCGAGCCGTCGGGTGACCACGCCGGGTACACATCGCTGGCATTATCGCTCGTGAGCTGACGGACATCGCTTCCGTCGGCACGCGCCACGTACAGATCGGTCTGCGCCGACGTACCGGGCAGTCCGATGAAGGCAAAGTGTGCTCCGTCTGGTGCGGGTGCGGGGTACATGGCCTCCATACCGAGGTTGAGGCGACGCGGCAGGTTGTTCGTCGCGATGTCCCAGCGGCGGATATGACGACTGCCCAACACGCCACCGCTGTACATCACGTCGAACGCCGGCGTCGCATAGACTTTGACCTGCGCGTACGTCGTAATGTCGTCAACTTTGGCGCTCACGGTCGTGACGCCTGGATTGTTGCCGAACACGGCAACGCCTTGCAGCCCCGTAGGTGTGACCGATGCCACCGCCTGCGACTGCACACCCCACGTTACCAGACGATCGGGCAGCTCACGGTTCGTCGCGCTCCGCACCACCGCGTTGAGCGGCAATCGAATGCCCGCCCACGTCCACGCCACCTCGTACGGGAGCTCGATGGAGAGCGACGCCGCCGGCACCGCGAGCACCTCGAAGGCCGCGGTCGCCGAGCCACCGCCTGGCGCCGCATTGCCCACGCGAATGCTGATCTGCCGTGCGCCGGCCACGTCGGTCGGCGCCAGTCGGAAGGCGATGGTCGTGGCCGTACGCTGCTCGATGGCGCGCGGTTGATCGTCGACGAACAGCTGCGTGGCGCCGGTGAAGCCCGTTCCCGTGAGCACCACGGTGAACGGCATGCCCCACCCGGCGACGATCTGGCTCGGCGCGACCGTGGTAATGACCGGCGCCGGCTGCTCCACCGTAAAGATCAACGCCGCGCTGGCGCCACCACCGGGGCCCGGCGTGACCACCGTGACGGCGCGCGCGCCGACTTCCGCCACATCGTTCGGAGTGACGGTCATACGAAGCTCCGTTGGCGACACGTATTCAGAGGGGCGCGCCAGATCGTTCCAGCGCACGCGCGATGCGTCGGTGAATCCTTCCCCGCGCACGATCACCGTGAAGTTGGTGGTGATGCCGGCGTTGATCGTCGCAGGGGTGATGGCCTGCAGGACCGGGACAGGATTGGGAACGAGCACGTTCACCACAAACCGCGTGCTGCGCCCTTCGCTCGTGGCCACAATGCCCACGGCGCCGCCGCTCTTCGCCAGCAACACTCCGGCTGCGGAAATGCTTGCTACCGCCTCATTCTCGCTCTGCCAGACCACCGCACGGTCACGCAGGATGGCGCCGGTGGCTGATTTGGGGACCGCGTCGAAGTCGTGGGATTCCCCGACCACCAGTTCCGCCCTGGACGTGGTGATTTCCACGGTGGCCACCGGCACCACCGCGACGGGTGCCGTCGTGTCGGGGGCACAGGCGGCCAGAATGTGCGCCGCCACGATCGCGAGCAGCGTGCGCGCACTCGGGCGCAAACGGATGGGCACTGATAAATTGACAGGCATAGTAGGTGACTCCAGTGTGACGCCAGTGGACTGCCGAATGACCGGGAAGGACGGCCGCCGGCCATGAGCTACGCCGACATTCTACGGGCGCCCGCTTAACTGCCTGCTTAATGGACGCGCCCCGCACCATCGCGTATTGTCCCAGTCCCGCGTCACCTCGTCCCCTGCCGCATGTCCCTCGCTGCGCCGCCGTTCGCCGATTCCAGCGTGTCCCACAACGTCCCTGGCACGCTGTCGTCGTTCGTAGGGCGCAAGGCGGAGCTGGACGCGGTACGCGACCGGCTCGCCAATGTGCGGCTGCTGACTGTGGTGGGTCCCGGTGGCGCCGGTAAGACGCGCCTCGTGCGCGAGGTGGCCATGGCCGAGTCGGCGTGGCGACGTTTCGACGCGGTATGGTGGGTGGAGCTCGCGCCGGTGCGGAGTGACGGTGATGTGATGTCAGCGCTGGCAGCGGTGCTGGGCGTGGGTGGTGCGCCCGGCCGATCGCTCGCCGACGCGGTACGCACGGCGCTGCAGCGGCAGCCGGCATTGATCGTCTTCGACAACTGCGAACATCTGATCGACGACGTCGCACGCGTCGTCGCATTGGTGCTGCACGGCACGGAAACGGTGCGCGTGCTCGCGACCAGCCGCGAGCCGCTCGCGGTGGACGGGGAGTTCGCGTGGAGCATTCCCGCTCTCTCACTACCGGTGTCGGCGGCGTCAGAGCGCGTCGGGCCGTCACGGATCACGGCGCGTGCAGCCGCGGAGTTCGAAGCGGTCCAGCTCTTCGCCGAACGCGTGCGCGCCGTGACGCCACACTTTGCGCTCAGCGATGCGAACGCGGCCACGGTCGTTGCGCTCTGCCAGCGACTCGACGGGATGCCGCTGTCGCTGGAGCTTGCCGCCGCCGTCGTGCCGGTACTCGGTGTTGATGAACTGGTTTCGCGTTTCGACGATCTGCTCGCGCTGCTCTCGCGCGGAAAGCGAAACGCCGATCCCCGTCACCGGACCCTGCGCGCGGTGCTCGATTGGAGCTACGACCTGCTCGCGGATGACGAACAACGGCTTCTGCGGCGCCTGTCGGTGTTTCGCGGGGCGTTTGAGCTCGAGGCCGTCGAGGCGATATGTGCCGACGATGATTCTCCGCGCGCGCGATCGGCAGTCGTGATGGCGCTGGGACGATTGGTCGAACAGTCGCTGGTGGAAGTCCGTGACGACGACAGTCAGTCCCGCTATCGACTGCTTGAGACCGTACGTCAGTATGGTGCGGCGCTGCTGCGCGAGACGGCCGACGAACACGTCGTTCGCGAGCGGCACGCGCGCTACTTCGCGCGCTATGCTGCGCAGCGCGAGGCGGCATTGTTCTCTCCCGCGCGGGGGCGCACGGTCAATCAATTGCGCGAAATTCTCGATGAGATCCGTGCGGCGCTCGATTGGTGTCTGGGGGCCGACGGGGACATCTCACTCGCCGTGCACTATGGTGGAGTGCTCGGCTGGTTCTGGATTTCCGGCGTCGCGTGGAGTGAGGGGCGCGCCATCGTGTTGCGCATTCTCGAAACACACGACGCGACGGGTAGAGTTGACGCCGAATTGCCGCTCGCGTCGCAACTGGACGTGCTGCGTCTCACGTATCCCATAGCCGGGCTATCGTACTTTGCCGGCGACACCGACACCATGCTCGCCACCACCGCCCGTGAGCGAGCGCTGCGTGAGCACGTTGAACAGCAGACACTCAGCGCGGGCGATCGTTTAGCGTTGTTGCGTCAGGCGGCCCTCAGTGAACAGTTGCGAGGTTTTGCCCTTGCCATGCGAAGGAACGCGCCGGAGGGACTGGCATGCATGGATCGCAGCCTCGAACTCGCCGCCACCGCGAGCGATCGATGGCTGTTGCCGGTTATGCAAATGCGCCGCGCGTTGGTGCACTACATGGTCGGGAACCTGCATGAATCCCTGGACGACTATTCGCGTGCCATTTCGGCGTTCCGCGAGCTCGGTGAGCAGTGGTTTCTCTCGCTCGCGCTCGAGGGGATCGCCAACGTGCAGGTGGCCCTCGGACGCACCAACGCCGCGCTGTCATTTGCGCGCGAGGCGGCGACCGTGTTGGTGGAGGAGCGCGACGCCTGGTTTGTGTCGCGCGCCTGCGATACGGCGGCGTGGGTGGTGGCCAACGCCACCGGCGGTGTCTTGGCGACCCCTGATGCCAGTACACTTGCGGCGCGTTTGCTTGGCGTGGCCGAGGCCCTACGCCGCAGCTGTGGTGCCGGGATCATCGGACCGGATGTGCAGCGGGACGGGGTCATGCGCGAGAAACTGCGAGCGCGTATGGCGGCAGCGGAGTTCGAGGCGCGTATTGCCGACGGACTGCACCACGTACTCGACGACGCGCTGCAGCTGATGGCTAACGAGGTAACGACGCTCGAGCGCAGCCTTGAGCCGGGCGGCGACGCACCGGCGGTCGCGCCGGTGCACTCGCCTCCACCGCCGACCGTGCGTGTGCAGCTTCTCGGCCGTTTCACGCTGTGGCGCGACGGCGTCGAGCTACCGAGTCGGCAGTTGCCGTCGGGGAAGGTGCGCGAACTGCTGGCCTATCTCCTGGTACATGACGTCGTCACGAAGGAAGAGATCGGCCTCGAGCTGTGGCCCGAGGCATCAACGGCACAGCTACGGAATGTCTTTCATGTGACGGCGCATCATGTGCGGCGGCATCTGGGCGAACAGCCGTTCGTGAGCTTTGATCGCGGACGCTACCGAGTGCTGCGCGAGCCCGGCGCCGATGTACGGTTGACGTGCGACACCGACGAACTGCGGGTCCTCCAGCAGGAGGTGCAGTCGGCGGTCAAGCGGCGGCTCGTGGTAGACGCCGAGGTACTCGATCGCTGGGCACTCGTGCTGGCGTCATGCGATGGCGACTTTCTGTCGGGCGACACTGGCGACGGGTGGATGGTCACCGCGCAGGACCGGCTGAGGGTGCAGTGGGCCGACGCTGCCGACGGGTTGGTGCAGCTCGCGCGCATCGGCGGTCGCCACCATGAGCTGCTGGCGCTCTGTGAACTGTTGGTGCGGCGCGATCCATACCGAGAAAGCGCGCATCGCGCCTACATGGAATCGTTGGCTGCCTTGGGCGAACGCGCACGGGCGCTGGCCCACTACGAATCATTCAGTGCGATGCTGCAACGCGAGTTTGGCGCCTCGCCGTCGGTGGAGACGCGGCGGGTCGTGGAGCGGTTGCGAGGGTAGCGCACACATCCGACGATTGGCCAAACGACCCCTAGCCAGAGCGTGGTAGAGACGATTGCCGTCGAGCAATGGATGTCGCTTGCCTCGTTACAGTGAGTCGCGTGGGTTCGGTCTCGACCGTTGCGCCGTAGCATGTTGAATGCCTCCGCACGTTCCCGCGAGATGCTATCGCGCCAACGCGTCACGCCACGGAGCAAACTCGTTGTACAATCGTTTGACCAGGCCGTCAGACAGCGCGATCCGCGCCGGCCCGCCGCCGCGCGTCGCGTCGGTGACCAGTACCTCGATGCGTGGCATCTTGCCGTCGTCACGTGGCGCAAAGGCGCTCGCCGGTACCGTGGCCACGTAGCTGTTGAACACCTTCTTCCCTTCGGCCTGATGCGCGGTGCCGTTGAGGACGGCGGGTAGTTGTGCCGGATTCTCCAGCGCGACCGCCGCGCCGTCGCGGAGAACCTCAACGCTCATCACATCACCCTTCTTGAAGTCGATGATGCGCTCCGGCTCGATGGACGGGTACGGGGTGCGATCGGGAGCAACCTCGATCACGTAGACCGCGCGGCGTGCATTCACTAGCGTATTCCATGCTGTCCACCGTTCAATCGGATCGGCGGCGTCGTACCGGCTGCCGTCCGCCCGCACATTGGCGTCCTTCCACGCCTTTGCCTGTTCGGCGCGCGCCACGAACATCGGTGTCGGCATGACGACGACACGCAGGTCGTTGTTGCGCACCACATGCGCCTTGACATCGATGCCGCGTTGAATGAGGGCGCGCAACGGGGCATCAGGATAGCGTGCTCGCGCGGCAGCGACCTCCGCGATGCTGTCCTCTACGGCCTTGGTGCGCTTCGCGGCCGCCGCACGGGTGGAGTCGGCTTTGGTTTTGGCCAATTTCGCCGACGTGGCGGCACCACCGGCCGCAGTCGGCGATGCGGTGCCTGGCTTGGGCGACACAGGCAGCGTGGGCGCCGCGGTGCGCGTTGAGGGGTTTACGGCAGCGCCGGCGCCGGCGCTATCCTGCGTCAACGCCAGCGTGTCGGCGGCGGCATTCGCCGTGCCTGCCACGGCCATCGGCTTGCTGCTGTCACTGAGAATCCCCGCGACGCCGGCGGCGGACGCCTCCCCGTTGTTGCGCAGACCAAACGCCACGGCGGCGAAGCCGGCAACCAGCAGGCCGCCCACCATCATCGGGATGCGGGACCGCGAGGGCGGGACACTCCCCGGATTGACAACGCGCTCACCGGTCGTCGATGTCCGTTCCACCGTATTGGTGCCATCGCTGCGCGTCACCACGACGCGCTCCCCAGACGCCGCCGCCAGCGCGGCGGCGCCACTGGGTGTGCGTGCCACCATACTGGCGGAACGCGCATCAAGCGCGTGGCGATACAGCTCGGTGGTTTGCGTCGGCGTCATGCTGTTGATCGCCACAGACAGCGCTTCGGCAAACTCGGTGCAGGTCCGATACCGCTCGGTCGCATCCGGTGCCAGCGCTTTGTTGAACACGTCTTGCAGCGTATCGGGCCACTCCACACCTTCGCGCGCGGTACGCAGCGATTGCGGACGACTGGTGAGCCGCTGAATCAGCGACTCCTTCGTGGACTCGGCGGAAAACGCCTGTTTGCCCGTGAGCGCCGAGAACGCGACGAGGGCCAAGGAATACTGGTCGCTGCGCGCGTCGAGCGTGTCACCCGCCAGTTGCTCGGGCGACATGTATTGCGGCGTGCCTACGGCGTAGCCCGTGCGCGTCATCCTCTGGTCGCTGCCCCCCATCACTCGCGCAATGCCGAAGTCCACCAGCTTGACGAGGTACGTGCCATCCGGCCGCGTGCCCAGCATGATGTTGTCGGGCTTGATGTCGCGGTGCAGCATCGAAAGGTCGTGGGCCGCCTGCAGCCCGTCGGCCGCCTGTCCGATAATGTCGGCGGCCACTTCAGGGTGGAGCGCGCCCTCGCGCTCGAGCACGTCGGAGAACGGATGACCGTCGATGTATTCCATGGCCAGGTACACCACGCCCTCTGCGCTCTCGCCAAAGTCAAAAATGGCGGCGATGTTCGGGTGCGAGAGTTGGCTGGCATTCTCCGCCTCGCGCGTGAAGCGTTGTACCGATTCGACCTCGTGCACGAGCGCAGGGCGCATGATCTTGATCGCGCTCTTGCGCTTCATGCGCACGTGTTCCGCGAGGTAAACCTGTCCCATGCCGCCTTCGCCGATGCGCGACACGATGCGGTACCGATCGGCGATCACGGTACCGATCAGGTCCACCGACGGCGCACCGCGCACGAGTCGCGTGCCGTCCTTCGCACAGAAGTCGACAACGTCGTCGTATGCCTCGCCGCATCGCGGGCAAATCTTTGGCTGGCTCACCGGGACAGTCTCATTGGATTGGGCAGACGGCGCCGGGAAGAAGCCGGCTTTTCAATTTAGCCATTCCCGCGACGAACGGGGCGGTTGCGGGACGAACGCAATAGGATGAGCTCGCCGCAACACGTCGCGAGTCGACCGAGGCGGACCGCCGCTGGGCGACACCAGCAGCTTGTATACCGCACGGTATCCCTCCTGCTCCTTGACCACGGGCCAGGACAGGTGCGCGAGATCAACACCGACGAACCGCACGGTCGGGCGCATACCGATCATGACAAGAAGTACCAGTGAAACGGGGGCGAGGATCATGGTCGCTCCAGAGAAAAACGGCTACAGCGTAACTTCTCGGCTCCCGCTCCATGAGCCAGCGACCGATCCAGAGACCGAGAATAGTCGGCTCAAAATGGACACGATCGGAGAAGACGAGGTCGCCGAGCTAGTCAATCAGGGCGAAGAAGCCGGAAGCGATGATTAGACAGGCGACAATGTTGAGCGCACACCGAATCGCGCTGACAGCAGCAGCGGTTCGTTAGGCACCCGCGTCCGCTCACCAGCCAGTTCGCACGCCCGACATGGTCGGCGACTGAAAGAGGGTGATGATCGGAGAGCTTGCGCTCAAGCGCACCACGCCCGTGCCTGGCGCACCGGGGGCATCCACATGCAACGAGTTGAGCGAGAGCGTGATCAGGTGAAGCTCCCCGCGAGCGAGGCGCGCGGGAATCACGCGCGGCTCCGTTGCACTCGCTTCGCGCCCGGGAATGCGCAGCAACTGGACGCCGACCTCTGGCCCGTACGCCAAGACAATCCCCGGCGCATTGGTATTGGTGCGCACTTGGACCTGCCACGTGGGCACGGGAGCAGCTCCGACGACCTCGAGCGGTTGAGCGAGCACCGATGCGAGCACACGGAGCGCGAGCAGCGCGGACACGACGAACAGACTGCCGTAGACGAATCGAATGCGGCCGCGACGGGCCCGCGCGGTTTCCTTTGCGGTTTCCGACGTCGTCACTGCAGCGCGCCCAGCGGCGAGCAATCGATGATCAGACTCGCGTGATGCCGCGCGCAGACCGGGATCAGAAACGAGGCTCATCGTAAGCAGTTCAAGTTGGTGTGCGTAACGCCTCAGCGTTCTGCTGCAGCGCATCCAATAAAGTGCGGCCGGACGGGCGCCGTGCGCCAGCACGGCAACCGCCTGCCGCACACCGCCTCGCACTGCCAGCAGCAGCAGTTCGTTAGACCAAACCTGGGACCAGTCGAGCCGCTCCTCAACGTTCATCCTCCGTAGAGCGAGAGCTCACAGAAGTTGTCGGTTGCGTGGGCAACTCAAACGACGCCAACACGCGCGCGAGTAGTGGCAAGTCGCTTCCATTACGTAGCCGCGCCATCTCGCGTGCCGCCGCCAACTTGTTGGCAATCCGACCGAGTCCGATTGCGGTCGCGGCGGTAGCGAAGACCGTCAAGGCAGGGATGACCACGACCCAGGCGCGCGAGTTCTTGGTCCACCATCGCCATGCCGGCCCCCCATCGATGAGTAGATCAGCCACGAACGCGGTCGATGAGACCAGTAGCAGGGCGGAGATCATTGCGGCAGCGCCAAGCATCCACCCGCCCAATTTGCGACGGAGCCCATTCGCGCACGAACGGCACACAGGGATACCCGTCACGTTGTACGTCGCCGTGAATCCGAGGCTGCTTCCACACGATCCGCAGCATCCGGCGACCATCCGCGCTGTAGCGGTTCGACGCCACAGCAAGTAGCGCACGAGGGCGATCGATGAACCGACGCCTACGGACAGCGTAACCGCAAAGAACGGAATGAAAACAAAGGGCGACGCGTCAAACGCCATTGAGCTCTCCGATTGAAACCGCGGCCAGCAGCAACACTACTTTCGGGGTCTAACGCCCGTTCAACCGACCGACGTATCGACGCCGACATAATTCACGTTGCGAGCGTAGCGTAGAATCCCATTTGGCTCGCGACTCCGCAACCCTGCCACGCTTTACACTCGATCATTTCGTCCCAACGCGCCTCCATAGGCTGCGGTGTTGCGCAGCCCGATCCAACGCGCCGGCGCCGGCGAGAGCGTACGCGTACGGCGCGCTGGCCCACCACGCAGTTCAAGTGAATGCCGGCCTACCGCGGCAACTCGCGCGGCCACTGTAGCGGCACGCCGTCGCGCTCGAGCTCCCGCTGAAAGTCCTGAAGCAGCGGCGTCTGCTGCCGCACCGCACGCGGCACGCAGCGCCTCGCCAAGCAGAACGCCACCAGACTCCCCACGCTCTCGCCGATATTCCACTCGATCGGATGCAGGCGATAGCAGCCGTTCGTGAGGTGCGTAACGCCGAGGTTCTTGCACGCCGGCAGCAGGTTCTCCATGCGTGTCGGCAGCAGCGCCCCCAGCGGAATCTGAAAGGGGTAGGTCGCGCCGTAGCGTCCGTAGTCGCCGCGAGTAGTGCGGTGCAGGTCCATGCTGTAGTGCCCGATGCCCACGCTGTCGGGGAAATCGGCGGCACGCGTGGCGTTCGGTCGCGATTCCGTGGTCACGTGTTGCTCGCACACGGTGAACTCGGCGGCGATGCGACGGCTTTCGCGGATATAGGGATACTTCGCGAAGCCGTCGTCGGTGCCCAGGACGTCGGGGCGCAGGCGAAGGCCCGGCCACCCGGCGCCGCCATCGGGCCGTGCGGCTTCGGTCTGCAGCCAGTAGAGCAGGGACAGGCTCTGCGCCTTCGCCCGCGTGATGTGCTGCTGTGCCGTGGAGGTGCTCACGTCGATCAATGATCCAAACGAGTAATCATTCTGCCCCCAGTTCACGATGCTCACGTCATGTCGATACCGCGCATCGTCCGAAGGTTTCGGCGTGAACAGATCGCGATCGATCACGCGACGATACGACCAGTATCCGGTACGCCGCTCAGGATCGAAGCCGATGCGCTTATTCGCCGGTTCGTCAAAGCTGAGCAAGCGATACGTCACGCCGTCGGCAGCCGGGATCGCGAGGTCACGCCAGAAGGCGTAGTCGCTCGGGCGATCGATCACGTGATGTTCGCCGCTGCGATGTTCGAGCGCGAAGCACATCGTGAAGGCCTGTACGTTTTCCGACTCGGCCGCGCGCTTGGCGTGCGGCTCGCCGGTCTGCGCGGTGGACTCCGCGCCGGTGACATACTCCGTCCGCGTAAGCGGCAGCAGGTCGCCGAGTTCGGTGGCGTCGGCGAAGTAGGGAGCACGGAGCACGATGTCGCGGCCGGTCTCGCGCTGCCGCACACGCACGGCCTGCACGCGGTCGCGGTCCACATCGGCCGCTACCGCCGCATGGAGGCGAAGGATGCGCACGTGTCCACTCGCCACATACGGCGCGAGCATGGCTTCGAGCACGGCGAGCGCAACGCGCGGCTCGCACCCGATCCGCGACACCCAGCAGTTGCCGGGATTGAGTCGCGGGTTGGCCTTGGCGCGCGCGGTCAACGGCGTCTGCGTACGGTAGTAGTCGCGCATGCCGGTCCGTAGCGCCAGGTAGCTGCGCGTGCCGCCGATCGTTTCGATCCACGCATTCTCGTCGGGCGGCACCGCCTGCTGAGTGAGCTGTCCGCCGATCCAGTCCGTTTCTTCCGTCATGATCACGCGGAGGCCGCGTTTCGCCGCCGCTAGCGCCGCCGAGCAGCCGCCGAGACCACCGCCGATGATCACCAGGTCGGCGACGAGTTCGTCGGCGACGAGTTCGTCGGCATCCGTACGCGATCTGTGTGCTCGAACCGCCAGACAACCCGGCGCGGCCCACACGATCGGCGCCGACACGGCCAGCCGCTTGAGAAAGTCGCGTCGGCCAACGTCGTCGGTAGATTTCCGGTGAAGCGTCATAGGCTCACGGACGTCAGCGTGGAGAGGTCATGCATCGGTGCGGGAAGACCGCCAGCAGCATTTTCATCGTGGCGCTCCTGTGGCCGCCGCCGTCGGCATCGGCGCAGGGGGTTCCCGTCGCGCCACCGCCCGCACCAGCGCCACAGCAAGCGTCGCCGATGGTGGAGTCTACTCGATTGCACGAGCGACTCACACCGCGCGCGTTGGGCGGTACGACGCGGTCGTTCACAGGACCGGCCGGCAAGCCAGTCGAGATTTGGATCCCCGATCGCGTGCGATCGCGCGACGCGTTCGACGTGGTGGTCCACTTCCACGGCGCGGCTTGGCTGCCCGAGCAGGCGGTTGCCGCGCTCGAAAGTCGCACGGTGGCCGTCGTGCTCAACCTCGGTGCCGGCTCCGGCATCTACGACCGCAGCTTCGCCGATCCGGCCGCGTTCGACACGCTGCTGGCCACCGTCACGCGCGAGGTCGCCGCGGTGACCGACCGCCCCTCACGCGTGGGCCGCGTCACGCTCGTGGGGTTTTCCGCGGGTCACGGGGCAGTTCGGGCGATCCTGCGTGAGCCGCGGCACCTGGCCCGGGTTGACGCGGTGCTGCTGCTGGATGGCATGCACACGTCGTACGTGCCGGCGGGGCAGGTGCTCGCCGCCGGCGGCATGCTCGACCCGCTCAACCTGGTGTCTCTCACCGCGTTCGCGCGAGCTGCGGCGTACGGAGACAAGCGCATGCTGATCACGCACTCGGAGATCTTCCCCGGCACGTACGCCAGCACCACCGAGACTGCCGACTGGACTCTCCTTTCGATGGCGCTCGTCCGAAAGCCGGTGCTCAAATGGGGCCCGCGCGGCATGCAACAGCTGAGCGAGGTCCACGCGCGGAACTTCCGCGTGCTGGGATTCGCGGGCACGACGGCGCCGGACCACATTGATCAGTTGCACGCCATGCCGGAACTGTTGAAGCGCCTCTTATCGCGGTAGGCCATGTTCATTCGCTCTCACCGACCCGATCCCATGACACGTCGCACGACGTCCGTCGCCTTCGCGGCCGCACTCCTGGCCACGCTGGTCGCGACGGCCGCCCCGCTGGCCGCGCAGCAGCCCGCCGAGGCCTGGTGGCGCCATGTACAGGTGCTGTCCAACGACTCGCTGAAGGGCCGAGACACGGGCAGCCCAGGTCACGAAGTGGCGGCGCGCTATGTCGCCGAGCAGTTTCGATTGGCGGGCCTCTCGCCGGCCGGCACCGATGGGTGGTATCAGCCGGTGCGATTCATCGAGGTCGCGATGGCCAAGGAAGGCGTCGCACTGGCGCTGCGCGAAGGCGATGTTTGGTCACCGCTCGTGGTAGGTCGCGATATGCGCGTCACGGCGCGTCTCGCTACGGACAACGTGGAGGCCCCGCTCGTGTTCGCGGGGTACGGCGTCTCGCTGCCACAGGCGGGCATGGACGACCTCAGGGGACTCGATCTGCGCGGTAAGATCGTGGTCTATGTGAACGCCAACCCCAAGGGCCTCTCGGCACCGCTGCTAGCGCACGGCACGCGCACGCGATGGGCCACCATGCGGCAAGCCGGGGCGGTCGGTGTGATCGCCGTCGGCGCCGGCGGCGCTTGGGTGGACAACGAGAACACGCGTCTCGGTAGTTCAGTGTCGTTGGCCGATACGTCGCTCGATGACCTGGGCGGCCAGCGGATCAACAGCGTGCTCAATCCCTCGCTCATGCCGCGCCTGCTGGCTGGTAGCGGCATCGTGTGGGACAGCGTCGTCGCGGTGGCGGCGCGCGGTGAGCCGCTGCCCACGGCCGCGCTGAGCGTATCGCTCCGCGCCACGCTGCCCACGGTGCGTCGCGATATCGTCTCGCCGAATGTCGTCGGCATCTTGCCGGGCACCGATCGCACCTTGCGCGACGAAGTGGTGGTATTGAGCGCGCATCTCGATCATGTCGGCACCTTCAAAGGACCGGCCCTCACCGGTGACAGCATCTTCAACGGCACGATGGACAATGCCACCGGCGCCGCGACGCTGATGGAAACGGCGAAGGCGGTCGCGGCGCGCGGCGGCAACAAGCGCACGCTGCTGTTCGTGGCGGTCACGGCCGAGGAGAAGGGATTGCTGGGGTCGCGCTACTTCGCGGCGCGTCCATCGATCACGCGCGGCACGATCATAGCCAATCTCAACACCGACATGTTCCTGCCGCTCTTTCCGCTCAAAGGCCTGTTCGTGTATGGCGTTGACGAATCGGACCTCGCCGACGATGTAGGTGGTGTGCTCACGGCGCGCGGGCTGCAGGTGCTGCCTGATCCGGAGCCGCAGGAGATGCGCTTCGTGCGCAGCGATCAGTACAGCTTCATCCGACGTGGCGTGCCGTCGCTAGCCTTCAAGTTGGGCTACACGACGGGCACCGCAGAGGAGAAGACGTTTACCGGTTGGGTGCGTGAGCGATACCACAAGATGTCCGATGATCTGCAGCAGCCCATCGACTTCGAAGCGGCGGCGGGCTTCAACGCGCTGTACGCCGATCTCGCGCTCGGCGTGGCGAACCGGAAATCGCGGCCGGCCTGGCGCCCCAACAGCTTCTTCGCGACACCGGTCATCGTGCCGTGATCGGCACGAGCGCCAACGGCCGACAGTCGCCATCTTTCGGTTACTCGTTTTCCGCATGCTCCCCGCCCAAAGGTTCGCCATGCGCTCGTCACGTTACTTCGCTGCGCTGCTGCTCTCGGCTTCGCTGAGCGTCGCGCCCTCCCTGCGCGCGCAGCAGGTTACCGCCGATCCCGCGCTGGCCGCCGAGATCGATCGTCGGACCGCCGCGATCGCCGACAAGGTCACCGCCTGGCGCCACGACATACACCAGCATCCGGAACTCGGCTACGCAGAGAAGCGCACGGCGGCGTTGGTGGCGGCGCATCTCAAGTCGTTGGGGATGGAGGTGCAGGAGAACGTGGGCGGTATTCCCGGCGTGGTCGGCATCCTGAAGGGCGGCAAGCCGGGCCCCACCGTCGCACTGCGTGCGGACATGGACGCGCTGCCGGTCACGGAACTCGTTGACGTGCCATTCAAGTCCACCGTGCGCACGGTGTACAACGGGCAGGAGACGGGCGTGATGCACGCCTGCGGACATGACATGCACACGGCGATGCTGATGGGTACGGCCGAAGTATTGGCGGGCCTCAAGGATCGCATTCCGGGTACGGTGAAGTTCCTGTTCCAGCCGGCCGAAGAAGTGCCGCCGCGCGGTGGCGCGCAGCCGATGATCGATGCCGGCGTGATGAAGGGCGTAGACGGCGTGTTCGGTTTGCATGTCGGTCCCGGTCCACTCGGTGCAATGCGCTATCGCGCTGGTGCGATCTCGGCCAGCGCCGACGGCTGGCGCATCGTGGTGCACGGGCGACAGGGGCACGGCGCCATGCCGTCGAACACCGTCGATCCGATCGTGGTGAGCGCGGAGATCGTGACGGCACTGCAGACGATCGTGTCGCGTCAGCTCGACCTGTCGAAGGCGCCGGCGGTGGTCACCGTCGGCGCGATTCACGGCGGACTGCGCGAGAACATCATCCCCGATTCGGTGTGGATGATCGGCACGATTCGCGCGTTCGACTCGCAGGCCCGCAAGACGATTCATGAGCGCATGAAGCGCATCGCGACCAACATCGCGGAAGCGCACGGGGCGACCGCCGATGTGATCGTGGACATCGGCTATCCGAGCTCGGTGAACAACGATGCGATGGTCGCCAAGTTCTATCCCACGCTCAAGCGCGTGGCCGGGGCGGCGGGCGCCACCGAAGGTGACGTCACGATGGCCGGTGAGGACTTCTCGCGTTTCTCCGAACTCGCACCGGGCTTTTTCTTCAACCTCAGCGTCACGCCGCCGAATCTCGATCCGAAGACGGTGGCGAGCAATCACTCGCCGCTGTTTCAGGGCGACGACCGCGCGTTGACCGTCGGTGTGCGCGCCATGACGAACATGGCGATGGATTTCCTGCGCTCGGGCGGAGCACCGAAGCTGATTCCGTGACCGCGCGGGCGGTGTGGACGTTGTGCGCGTACGCCGACGTCCACGCGGCGCTACGGGATGACCGGTTGGCGCCGTACGGTGTGCACACGCGTCGCGACGCTTCACATCGCGTCGTGCGCGCAGCGGTGCAGCAGGAGTTGCCACCGACACTGCTGGCGCGATGGCGCGAAACGCTCGGCGCGCGGGCTGTCGAACGGCTAGCTACGCTTCCGTCGGAAGGCGCCGTCGATCTGATGCAGGACATGGCCCAGCCGTGGGCGCACGAGGCCGCGCGACAGGTGCTGGGAATTCCCCCGCAAGTAGTTGCGACGTGCCTGCCACTCGCCGCCACGCTCTTCGAGGAATCGGCGCGGGCCAAGAGCGGTTCCCCCAGTGTCGCGCTGTCGCAGGCCGCCACAAAACTTGCGGGGCTGCTCGAGGGATACGGCGGCGCCGGCACCGTACAGAGCTTCGTCGCCCTTACGCATACGGTGCCCGCGCTCAGCGGAGGCGCGATGCTGGCATTACTACAGCATCCGGCGCAACTCGAATGGCTTCGGGCGCACGCTGGGGAGCAGGCGCTCGCTGTAGCAACCAACGAGTTGCTGCGCTTCGCCGGGCCGTCGCGCGCGGTATTTCGCACGGCCTTGGCGCCAATGGTGCTCGGCGGGCATGCGATCGACACCGATGACGAGGTCGTGCTGCTGCTGTCGGAAGCGAATCGCGATCCACTCGTGTTCAGCAATCCTGAGCGGCTCGACGTACAGCGTGTCGAGTCAGGGCATCTGGCGTTCGGTGCTGGCGCGCACGGCTGCGTGGGAGCGGGCATCGTGCGTATGCTGCTGCACGAAGCGATCGCGGCGTTCGTGCGCAGCCCACGCGAATTCGACCTCGATGCGAGCGACGGCGGCAGCGTGAAGTGGCTGGACGGTTTCGCGATGCGCCCCCTCCGTGCCATCCCGACGATTGTGCGCGAGCGACGCGCTAGTTCGGTTTGATACTGGCGGCGAGCACCGTACAGTTGGCGACGCGTGGATTACCGGTGACCGCGCTGACAACCTGGGCAATACCGACGATCGGATTGTACGCGTTCCCATAGTCGAGCTCCGGTCCGTGTTCGACGGAGCGTTCGATCAGGTCGAACAGGGCGTGCTCTGAGGGATACCGAACCATCGAGGCGCGCGCGTCGCTGATCGCGCGTTTCGTGGCCGCGCTCGGACCGGTCAGCACCGTACGGAGCGAACCGCAGCTTTGGAGGCTGAGCGAACTGAGGGCCTCAAGGCGCACAGTTCGCGGAAGGTGACCATCGGCCGCGATGTCTGTCGCGCTGCGCCACACGGGCGTGGTGACCGACGCCGCGAGTGGCAGTGGTTCTACGAGGACGGACTCCTCGCTGCGACCACGTATCGTGTAGAAATGCCACAATCCATCGCGACCGATGTCGACGATGACCCGTCCGAGCATCGCGTCGATGCCGCCGGCACCTTGGTCGATGAGCGTGAATCCGTACGACACCAGTGTGCGCAGCACACGTTCCGCCTCCGCATGATCGCCCGAAGCCTCGTAATATGCGGCGCGCGAGACGGCGGCAAACGCGAGTTGCTTGTTGCCGCTGAAGCTGATGCTCGGAAATTGGCTTAAAGTTGTGACTTTGGAGGACATTGTCGTGCCGGACATGCTTCCCACGAGGTCGACGTTGGCGGCCGTCGCAACTGCGTCGAAATCTGCCCAAACGGGTGCGTTCGCGACCTCCCGCAGATACGCCATCTCTTTGGCGCTGTAGCCTTCTACCGTCTTCGCAATCACCATAAAATTGGCCGGACCCTTGAACTGCGGCGTACGCATCGTGGGAAACATGTCACTACTCAACTCGATGCGTTGCCACGGTCGGTCGTGCACCGCGGAACTCGACTGCAACGGAAAAGTGTTTGTCGGTGTGCCGGTGGACAGGCGACGCAGTGCTGCCCCTGCCTCTTGTGGCGAGATCGCCTGATTGATGGGAGCCCGCAACACGCGCAGATGATCGACGCGCGTCGCTTGCGCCACAAGCCGGACGGAATCCCTGGTCACGACCGTTCGGCCGCTTCCGATCAGCGCCAGCGGAATGGCCGACAAGAGCGCGAGGCCGACAACGGCGTTCCGCAGCACTCCGAGCAATGACCGTGGCCAGCCTCCACGGTGCGAGCCGGTATCCGTCGATGGATCACGCACCTGCTGTGCGGCAGCCTCGTTTTCGACGATCGCGCGCGCGCCGCCGAGCGACGACCACGCCGACGCCCGTCTTTCCTGTGCGCTGGCGTCGCGAGGTGTGTTGGCGTGCGATGTACCCGAAGGTGTGTGCATGGAAATCACGCCGGAGTGAGTGCGGGACGCAGAGGGTACGCGAGCGCAGCTTCGACTTCCTGCTGCGCTGCAACCAGTCGATCGACCTCAGCCGAAACATCGGCCGCCAGTTCCAGGTGCGTGGTGAGACTTTCCAGTGAGGCTGATCCTGCATGCAGGCGCAGTAAGCCCAGCCGAAGCGTCTCCAGCGCCGTCACCGCGTCGCGAAGCCGCGCCAGTACGGCATCACGCTCGCCGCGCAGTCCGTCTACGCCACGATCCTCGTTGTGCGTATGATGGCCAATGGCGTCTGTGAGTTGATCGAGTCGCTCACGGAGTCGCTGTGCATCCTGTTGTAGGCGTTTCAGCACGGATGGCAGATCCGACAGGGCCGCCCGCGACGACGCTGGCAACGTCTCGAAGAGCTGCTCGGCGGCCATACCGAGCGAGAGCTCCGTGGCGCGATGGGTCATCGCCGGCGCGGCGCGCTGTGCGCCACGCAGTCGCTTCGCCGCGCTGAAGGCGAGTGCGCCGAAACGGCCGGTCCATGCAGCGCCCCAGAACTCCACGTCGACATCACGCTGACGCTGCATGACACCGAGCCACGTGATCGTGAGCGCGATGCTCGCCACGGTGCCCACCAAGGCAAGCGACGCGACGGCGGAGAGCCGTGGAGATGTGCCTCCGAAGAACGCCAGCGGGGTAATGAGGGCGGTCGTCGACGCCACCACGCGTGTCGTCGCACCTAACGCGCGGGTCAACAGGGTGCGCCACCGCGGCTGCCGTACGGCGCGCTCCTCGCGCGCGCTTTCCCGCTCGACACGAAAGGCCTGAGGAAGGTCCGCTTGAGCGAAGCCTCTACTCAGAAGATCTCGCGCCGCCAGCACGCCGAACACTGCCGGCATCAGCGCCAACATGCTTACGAGCGCCACGACTCCGGCCGAAGGCCCGGCCGAGGCAGAAAGCGCAACGGCCGAGACCAAGGCGGTGATGAGTCCGAGCAGCGTACCCCCACCGTCCATTCGACCATCCCGCTTGACGAAGGCGCGAAGCGCCGCGGGCAGCTCGCGACGCTGTTCGATGGCGACACCAAGGGCTTCGGCGAGTGCATCCGCTCGCGCGGGCCGATCGTTCGGATGTTTGGCGAGACATTGCTCCACGAGCTGCGCGAGTCGACGTGGGACGGCGATGCCCAATGACGAGAGCGGGGGCGGCGCCTCTGTCACCTGCTTTGCCAGCACCTCCGTAGCGCTGCTCCCGGTAAACGGCAGCCGCGCGGCGAGCGCGTAGTACGCGGTGATGCCGAGTGAATAGAGGTCGCTGCGTGCGTCGACTTCGTGGCCGAGTGCCTGTTCTGGACTCATGAACTCCGGCGTGCCGCTGACCGCAACATCCATCGAGAGGTCTTGTCCCAAAGCCGCCGCGATACCGAAATCACAGACGATCGCGCGACCGCTCTCGCGCTCGATCAGGATGTTCTCAGGTTTGACGTCGCGGTGCACGAGGCCCTGCGCGTGGGCGTATCCGAGCGCCCAAGCGACCTCACGCAAGAGGCGCGATGCCTCGCGCGCGCCGAGGGGACCCTGTGATTGCACGCGTTGTGAGAGCGTTTCACCGTCGACGTACATCATCACATAGTATGCGAAGTCACCGGCGACATCGACGGCATGGATCGGGATGACGTGTGGGTGGGATAGCTTGGCTGCGAGTTGTGCCTCGCGGAGAAAGCGGTCCCGTAGCATCGGGTCGGACGCACGCGCGGGCGGCAAGAGCTTGATCGCCACCAGCCGGTCGAGGTGCACCTCTCGCGCGAGATACACGACACCCATGCCACCGCGGCCGAGTTCCCGGTCGATCGAATAGCGCCCCGCGACGGCAGTTTGAAACGCCAGGAACAGGTCGTCAGGGGCGGACAGTTGGGGCATGATCCCTCTCGGCGGCATTCATCGGCAACAGTGCATTCCCGATAAGACGACTCGGCGGGCGCGGCGTTTCGGGCCAACGAAAGCAGAAGGCCCCCGGCGTGAACCGGGGGCCTTCTGTCCTACACCACCACACTGTCCCGCCGGCGTTACCGGTTGGCCGTGTTGTCGAGCTGCGGTCGAGTGGCCAGGGTCGTGGACACCACCGTGATGTCACCGCGTGCACCGATGGTGTAGACCTTGCCCGCTGAGAAAGAGACGGCCGTTCGTGTGATCACGTTGGTCGTCGAACCAGCGTAGCGCGTGCTGAGGTCGTACACGGCCCCTGGCAGTGCCGTGAACGCACCGCCCGCCTTGTACGCCACCGCGCCGCCGACAGGCAATTCCACGCCGGTCGTGGAGTTTTTTGCGTACAGCGTCATCGGACTGGCGTTCGAGATCGCGTTGACGAAGCGCACATACGCTACGGTGTAGTCGAGCGTATCGACGAACGCGTCTTCCAGCACGAAGCCTTCGGCAGTCTTGGCCGTCGCATCGTAGATACCGCTGATGTAGAACGAGTAGGCCTTCCCGTCCGCCAGCGTCGCGGTCGCCCGTGAAATTACGAGGTCCTTGTCGACGGCCGCCGAGATCTTGCCCGTAAACGTGTACGCGCCGGGCTGGATGGCCGAGTAGAAGCCACCGGAACCCACGCCCCCGGAAGCGACGCCGGTCACGGCTTCGATGCCCGTCGCCGACGTGATCGCGGTGACCTTGCTGTCGTTGGCGTAGAAGTTCACCGACGGTGCACTGACGCCGAAGTTGAAGAACTTGACGCGAGCGCCCGGGAGGGTGCCCGTGATGTCCTGTACGGCGTTCTTCTCACACGCGGTGAGCGCGACGGCGCACAGCAGCATCGCTATCGATCTGAATGTGTTCATCGCTGGTTACGGTTGAGTGATCCAGAGGGGCTTCGTGTGGTAGTCGAGCGCCCTGCCGCCGATGACTTCGAGGGCTGCCAGATTCCACACGTACTCCGAATTGAAACGCGGACGGACGCGCTGCACGATCTTGCCACCGTTGTCGGGATACAGGCTCGTCGGCGGCGTGAAGCCGGGGAACACCTGCATGCCGCTGGCCGGATCGACGTCCGTGTAGTTGTAGCGACGCATGTCCATCCAAATCTCGTTGTGACCCCAGCCCCACTGCGCGATGTACTTCTGCGACATGATGCGGGTGAGCGAGAGCCCTGCTGGCGATGCCGGTACGATGGCCGTGTTCGCGAGGAACGCGGCCTTCTCGGCCGCCGAGATCTGCGTCGGCGTCTGATTGTTGTCGAGGTTGCGCGAGTTCACGAAATCGATGTGTGACGAAACACCGGCCGTGTAGGCCGCGAGTGCCGTGCCCATATCGCCCATCTTGTACGCGGCCTCGGCCTTGATGAACTGCAGCTGCGCATATGTCATGAGCGGAATCTTCGCCTTGTCGTCGAAGATGTACCGACCCGGCACTGCGAGTCCCCCGGTCCCAGGATAGCCGTACACGTTGTTCGGTTGCTGCGTCGCGGTGAGCGCGCCGAACCCGACGACATTCACGTCGAGACCGCGGTACACACCATCGGGAGCCGGCGAGAGCATGCGCGACATGCGTGGATCGACCGCGCCGCCGAACTGCGTGCCATTCATCAGTCCGACCACGAACTGTGTCTGGCGATACGCGTTGAAATTGCCGCGCGTCCGTCCCCAGAAATTGATGTCGTCGTTCTGGGTATTCGGGTAGGTCAGCAGCGCATCATCCGCATTGCTGGTGAACGACAGATTCACCGCGGCGATGACGTCGGCCGGCTTGTACGCCGCCTTCTTGGAGTAATGGTTCAGGTTCAGCGCCAACATGCCGTACGCCAACTTGAGCCACTTGGTGCGGTCGCCGCCATACAGCTTGTCGGTGCGCGCTAGGTAGGCCTGATCCACTGCGCCGTCGGTGCGCTTGAGCAACACGATCGCTTCGTTCAAGAGCTTCTGAATTTCCTGATACGCGTACTCCTGCGAATCGTAGTTGAACGCGAACTTCGACTGATCGATCGCTTCCTTCACGATGATCTCGCCGTGCATGTCGGTCGTGACCTGCCAGCCCCACGCCTTGAGCACCTTGGCGACGCCCAGCAGGTCCCACCGCTCTTCGGCCTCGGCAAGGTTGGTCATGTCGACGAGATTCTGGCCGAGCGTCCAGTACACGTCACGCCACTGTTGGGCGCCGTTGTCGCTGGAGGGGTCGTAGCCCATACGGTCCCACGTACTGAGCACCGTGCCCGTGAGCACGAACTCCTGCGTGTACCGACCGAGGAACCGGCCGTCGAACTGCGGCGACGTCACCATCCAGTGAATCATGGGCGCGAGATACAGATTCGCCGAGACCTTCTGTGGACCGTTGGGATTGTTGTTGACGTCGAGGAACTCGTTGCAACTGACGGTGCTCAGCGCGACGGCGCCGATTGCCAGAATCTTGCGGAAAGTTTTCATGGTTTAGTACCCCATCTTGATGCCGAAGGCCAGACCGCGCGGCATCGGGAAGTTGCCATAGTCGATGCCCACGCCGGACGAGCCACCGACGGCGGCGCTGTTGCCGTTGACGATCGGATCGAGACCGGAGTAGTTCGTGAAGAGGAACAGGTCCGTGCCGGTGACATAGGCGCTGGCGTCGCGCGCCTTGAAGAACTTGCCCGGCAGGACCGCGCGCACGGTGACGTCGCGCAGGCGCACCCAGTTGATGTTGCGCTCGATAAAGAGCTCTTCGCTGATGCCCGTATAGTACTGCGGCTGCACCGCGGGAATGACCACGATCGTATTCTTCGTGGGATTCGCGGTGTTCTCCTTGCCGTCGCGCAGCACGCCGTCGATCACGCGCGGCTGATCGCGGTCGAGCGTCCTGTTGCTGAGGCCACGGGTGGTGAGGAAGTGCTCGGTCGCGTTGAACACATCGCCGCCCTTGCGGATGTCGACAAGGAAGCTGACGGAGAGCTTCTTGAAGCGGATCGTGTTCGTCAGGCCGATGGTGAAGTCAGGCTGGCGATCATAGCCGGCGTCGATGAACGCCGCGGAACGCAGCGGAAGTCCGGTGGTCGGATCGATGAGGATCTTCTTGGATCCCGGGATCGTGTCGCGCAGGTAGAACAGGCCGGTCAGTGAACGCGTGGAGAGCCCCGGAGCCACGCCGTTGCGGACGTTGCCGTACAGCCACGTGTCGGACACGTAGGACTCGGGGAGCGCATTCGGGAGCTTGAGCACCTTACCTCGCGCGCGCTCGAAGTTGGCGATCACGTCCCACGTGAGGTCGCGCTTCATCACGGGCGTGCTTCGCAGCGTGACTTCGACACCGGTGTTCCGCGTGGAGGCGCCGTTCAGGTTGAACAAGATGAAGCCGGTCGCGTAGCTGCCGCGGATGTCGTTCACGATCTGGTCGACGGTCTGCTTGCGATACGTCGTCACGTCGAGGCCAAGACGATCGTTGAAGAAGCCAAGTTCGGTGCCGACTTCGTACGACGACGCGAACTCGGGACGCAGATCGAGGTTCGGACCGGTGAAGCCGTAGCCGTAGCCGCCGTTCGACGTCGTCTTGAACTCGAGCGACGGGCGATAGGCGTACGGGCGCGCGTCCTTACCCACTTCGGCATAGCTGGCGCGCAGCTTGCCGCTCATGTACTTGCCGATCGTCGGGATCGCTTCGGAGAAGATGAAGCTGGTCTGGATCGACGGGTAGAAGAACGAGTTGCGCTCCACCGGGATGGTGGATGTCCAGTCATTCCGGCCGGTGACGGTGACGAACAGGTAATCGCTGTAGTTGGCCGTGAGGCTGCTGAACAGGCTCATGAGGCGACGCTGCTGCTTGTTCGTGCGCGTCGTGCGGACGTTCGTGTTGTTCACCGACACGAACTGCGGATCGAGGAAGTCGCGGCCGAGTAGACCGCTCACTTCCGACCGGAACTCCGAGATCTGATTGCCGACCAGGCCATTCACCGAGAACTTATCGGTGAGCTGGATGCGGTTGATGTTGAACAGCGTCTGCGCGTTCAGATTGCGCGTGACGTCGTTGGCCACATCGAGAATGCCGTTGTTGTTGTTGGCCACACCGGCGCTTTCCGGGTGACGCAGGATCAGGTTCTCGTTGGTGTAGCCGTCGGAACCGATATTCGTCTTCAGGTAGCCCCAGCTGAACGGCGTAATCGTGAGGCCCAGATTCGCGATCAGGCGGCCGTTGCGCGAGTTCACCCGATTCTTGTTGACGCTGAAGTACGGATTGTCGGTTTCCGAGTTCGTGGCCAGCGCCGTGATGCGGCGACGGTTGCCCGCGGGCGTGAGGTAATCGCTCGCCTTGTCCGTCTGCGGCCAGAGCAACAGGCCGATGAGCGGGCCGTTGTCACCCTTGAGCGCCTGATCGTTGTCGGCCTGCGCGTACTGCATGGAGAGGTCGGTCTTGAGCCACTTCGTGACCGTGGCGCCGCCCGATCCGGTCAGATTGATGCGGGTGTAGTCGGAGTTCGGGATCACGCTGCCTTGGGCGTTGTAACCGAGGCCGACGCGATAGTTGACTTTCGCGTCGGGCGAGGCGCCGCTGAAGGTCAGGTTGTGCTGCTGCGACACAGCCGACTGGAAGAAGCCGTCGATGTTGTCGTAGAACTGCGTGCCGCTCGCGTACGGGTTGCCGAAGTACGAGAAGGAGCCGAGCACACTGCCAGCCACCGAGGTGGGACCGTAGGTGCGCTGCGTTTCCGGACGGGCGCGCGTCTGGTCGACACGCACGCGGTTGCTGTATTCGAATCCGCCCACGCCCGGCTTGCCGCGCTTGGTCGTGATCACGATCGCACCGTTGGCGGCGTCGATGCCGTAGAGGGCGGCCGCTTCCGGGCCCTTCAGCACGACCATGCTTTCGATGTCTTCCGGGTTGATGTCGGCGGCGCGGTTCGTGAAGTCGAGTCCGCGGTTGTTGAAGGCCGTGAGTGAGCCCGGCGCATCGGAGGCCAACGAGCCGGTGTTAAGCGTCTTGTTGTCCATCGGCAGGCCGTCGATGATCATGAGCGGCTGGTTGCTGCCGCTGATCGAGCTCACGCCGCGAATGGTGATCGACGACGAGGCGCCGGGAACGCCCGACGTGCTCGTGACTTCGACGCCGGCCACGCGACCCTGCAGGCCGTTGATGAAGTTTTCGCGGCCGGTCTGCGCCACGTCGGCGCCGGAGACGGTCTGTTGCGACGTGCCGAGGTTGCGTTGCGTGGTGGTCTGGCCGAGCGCGGTGACGACGACCGCGTCGAGGTTCGCGGCGGCCTTCGTCAGCTGCACGCTCATCACGTCAGCCGTGCCGACGGTGCGCTCCTGCGGGAGGTATCCGATGAGGCGATACTGCAGCACCTGGCCGACATCGGCGCGGATGCTGTAGTCGCCGCTGTTATTGGTCTGAACGACGGTCGGCGTGCCTTTCACGACGACGGAGACGCCGGAAAGTGGAACGCCGACGTCGCGGGTCACTTTGCCCGTCACGGTTTTCGTCTGGGCGAACGCCTGTGACGCGCACAGGAGTGTCCCCATGAACACCGTGAGTATTCGTTGCTTCATCATCATGAAGGGTGCCGGGTGGTGGTGATCAGCGAGTCGGGCGTGGCACGTCCGCGGAATAGCACAGGCGCTGAAGTCACTTTGGTGGGAGTACGATAGCCTAGGTTATCCCGGGACTAGAGGCCTGTCAAACGTGGGACAAACGGCTAAATGATTGTTGCGACACGTCTTTGCGGTGAGGGATGTGCCCCGTTGCTCTTACCGTGGTGTGTGACACGCGCGTAGCATTGGCGGAGTTTCGTCGCCCAACTCCACACCAGACGCTCATGCTCACTCGACGACTGTCCCCTCCCGTCGTGGCCTGCTGTCTCTCGGCTGTCACCCTGCTGGCGGGGCGACCGTTGGTCGCGCAGACGCCTGCGAGTGAAACAACCGCCCGCGCCCCATGGGACGTCACAGCGCCGCGGGGCACGACACGCGATGTCGATTTCTCGACCAGCGAGGGCACCTGGATGTCGGCCGATCTCTCGCCCGATGCGAGTTGGATCGTGTTCGACCTGCTGGGCCATGTGTACCGCATGCCGAGCACGGGTGGCGCGGCCACGGTACTCACGCAGAACAGCGGCGTGGCGCTGAATTTCCAGCCGCGCATCTCGCCCGATGGGAAGACGATCGCCTTCATCAGCGACCGGCGTGGGCAGTACAACCTTTGGGTCATGAATGCCGACGGCAGCAATCCGCGCCCCGTGTTCACTGATCTCAACGCCACGGCCTTCGAGCCGGCCTGGACGCCCGACGGGCGGTTCATCGTGGTCCGCAAAGGCGGACGCGGCGGTGGGGAAGGCGCGGCGCCCGCTGGCGGCCTCTGGATGTACCATAAAGACGGCGGCACCGGCGTCCCGCTCGTGGCTGCGGGGGCGGCCGGCGTGAACGGCGCACCAGCCTGGCCGTCGGTGTCGGCCGATGGGAAATACCTGTTTTATCAGGTGTCGATGCCGGTCGTACCGCGTGAGCCGCTGGGGGGCTCGATGCAGTTGCGGCGCTTCACCTTCGCCGACGGTGAAATACTCGACATCACCAACGGCGAAAGCGGCGATGCGGCCGCGTCCCGCTTCTCGAGCGGTGGTGGTGCGGCGCCGGAGATCTCCCCCGATGGGCGCTACCTCGCCTTCGCCCGCCACATCCCCGATGGCACGCTCGAATTCAAAGGACATCTGTTCGGACCGCGCACCGCGCTCTGGCTGCGCGACCTCAAGACGGGTGCCGAGCGGTTGCTGATGGATCCGATCGATCCGATGGTGGCGAGCGGATCCAAGACGTTGGGCGTATTGCCGCGCTACAAGTGGGCGGCCGATGGCAAGTCGATCGTGTTGGCGCAGGGCGGTAAGCTGCGACGCGTGGATGTGGCCACTCGCGTCGTGTCCACCATTCCGTTTACGGCAACGGTACATCGCACGCTCTCGCAGATGGCGCGGAAGGAGTTCCGCATCACCGACGACGCCGTGCAGGCGAAATTCTTCCGCTGGCCGTCGTCGAGCCCTGATGGTCGCGTGATCGCGTTTCAGGCGCTCGGCCGCATTCATCTGCAGAACGGCGCGACCGGCGCGCCACGTCGTGTCACGCCGGCGACCTTCGGTCCGTTGGAATTCGCGCCGGCTTGGAGCCCTGATGGGCGCAGCATCGCTTTCGTGACGTGGGATGATTCATCGCGCGGTCATGTGTGGACGGTGCCCGCCGCCGGCGGTGCGCCGAAGCGTCTGTCGCGCGATCCTGGCGACTACACGGATCCGACCTGGACGGCCGACGGGCGCAGTGTGATCGTCGCGCGTGGTGAAGGCGCGACAGCCCGCGGACGCACGATGACGCACAACGTCTGGTTCGACATCACGCGCTTCGATGCAATGGCGCTGGCAGCGGGTGATACGGGTCGCGCGATCGCGTTGATCAACCGGCCGTCGGGCGTCTCGGTGGGCGGCGAAGCACGTCGGCAGTTGCCGCGTCCGTCGGTCGGGCCCGATGGTCGCGTGTTCTGGCCGGAACAGCGCGCGGGTGGCAACGGACGCGCCAGTGGCACCACGCTCCGCTCGGTGAAGCTCGACGGCAGCGATCTGCAGGATCATCTCACCTTCCCCAATGCCGACGAAATCCTGCCGTCACCGAATGGCAGCTACGTGGCGTTTCAGGAAGGTGACAACGTGTATCTCACGCCGATGGTGTGGGGCGGTATCGGCAGTGCGGTGCCACGCGTGGAGAAACGCCGCGGACAGCTGCCGGTCACGCAGCTCACGCGCGATGGTGGTTTGTTTCCCCGCTGGCGCGACAGCCTTACGCTGGAGTACTCCAACGGTGCGGCGTATTACGTGCACCACGTCGCGACCGGGAAGACCGACACCCTCACGCTCAAACTGTCGGCGCCACGCGCCGTGCCGACCGGCACGATCGCTATTACCAACGCGCGCATCATCACGCTCAACAAGCGCGCGGTGATCGAGAACGGCACGATCGTCGTGAAGGGCAGTCGAATTGCGTGCATGGGCACCTGCAGCACGGCCGGCGTCGATCGCGTGGTCGATGCCGCCGGGAAGACGATCATTCCCGGCTTGGTCGACATGCACTCGCATCACTATCGCGAGTGGCGTGGCATGCGCCCGCGTCACGACTTCGAACAGGCGATCTATCTCGCCTACGGCGTCACGACGACGATGGACGTGTCGATGTACAGCCAGAACATGTTCCCGACGGCAGAACTGGTCGAAGTCGGCGAGATCGTCGGACCGCGCGGCTTCAGTACCGGCGACAACATCACCGCAGGAGATGCTGCGCGCGCTAACGAGATCAACAGTCCGCGCGATGCACTCGCCATGGTCACGAAGATGGCCGGTTGGGGCGCGACGGCGATCAAGCAGTACGCGCAGCCGCGTCGCGATCAGCGGCAGTGGACCGCCGAGGCTGCCCGTTCCGTCGGCACCAATCTCACCTCCGAAGGCGGCTTCTTTTTCGAGAATCTCGGCTTCATCATGGACGGGCAGACCGGCTGGGAGCACTCGTTCAGCGAAGTTCCGATGTACGGCGATGGCGCCAAGTTCCTGGGCAAGGCGGGCGCGACCTACTCACCCACGCTGGTCGTGGCGGGCCCGAGTGCCTGGAGTATCGAATACTGGTTTCAGGAATCGGACGTCTGGAAGGATCCGAAGCAGCGTAAGTGGTTCCCCTGGCGCGCGTTGGTACCCGATACGCGTGTCCGCACCCTGCGTCCAAAAACGGATTATTCCTATCCGCTGGTCGCGCAGTCGATGGCGGATATCATCGCCGAAGGGGGCTGGGGCGCGCTCGGCAGTCACGGTGAGCACCATGGTCTCGCACCGCATTGGGAGCTCTGGATGGGGGCGTCGGCGCTCGGCAATCATGGCGCGCTCGAAGTGGCGTCGCTGCACGGCGCGCGATTCCTCGGTGCCGACAAAGACATCGGGAGTATCGAAGTCGGGAAGCTGGCGGATCTCGTGATTCTGAATGGCAACCCTCTCGAGAACATCCGCGCCACCGCCGACGCGACGTTCGTCATGAAGGGCGGCACACTCTATGACGCCATGTCACTCGATCAGCTCTGGCCTAGGACCGTGCCGTTCGGACCAACCTATTGGGTGAACGACGATATGTTGCAGAACAACACGAAGCGATCCGACGTGTTCGATCGTGACAAACGACCGTAACTGTCGGGATTACGGGTGTATCACGTCAGCGGGAACCACTGGCGGCGCGTATTCCTTGCACTAGGACTATCGCCGAGTTCGGTGTTCCTGCGATAGTTCATACGTATCGGCGCGCCGTTGCTGCGCCTTCCCGCCCTCGTTTTCAGGTCATTGCCTGCATGGCTGAGTTGCTCCAGTCCCGCACGTTGGAGGTCCCCCGCTCGGAGTGGACCGCGATCGTTGCCAAGTATGCCGGTGCGGATGTCCGTCGCGCCTTGTGGCAAGTGGTGAATACGCTCGTTCCTTTGGGTGCGCTGTTGTGGGCGATGTACTACTTCATCGACGTCGCCCCCTGGGTTACGGCGTTGCTCGTGTTGCCCGGCGCCGGTTTGCTGGTGCGCACGTTCATCATTATGCACGACTGCGCGCATTCGTCGTTTCTCCCGTGGCCCAAGGTGAACGATGCGCTGGGCTTCGTGACGGGTGTGCTGACACTGACGCCGTTTGCGCAGTGGCGCCGTGACCACGCGTTGCATCATGCCTCGTCGGGTGATCTCGATCGTCGCGGTCATGGCGACGTACCCACGATCACGGTGAAGGAGTATCTCGAGCGCGATGCGCGCGGGCGCCTCATCTACCGGCTCATTCGTCATCCGCTGTCGCTCATGCTGGTCGGTCCGCTCCACCTCATGCTGAATCAGCGATTCCGTGGTCGCAGCAAGGCCACGAAAACCAAACAGCTGTACAGCGTGTGGTATACGAATCTGGCGATCGCCGCAGCGATCACCGTGTCGATTCTGCTGTGGGGGCCGCGCGCGTTCCTGCTGGTCTATCTGCCATGCATGTACGTGGCCGCCGCCGCCGGTATCTGGCTGTTCTACGTGCAGCACCAGTTCGAGGATGCATACTGGGAAACGCATGATGAGTGGGACTACGCGACGGCCGCGATCACGGGCAGCTCGCATTTGCGTCTCCATCCGATCCTGCAGTGGTTCACCGGCAGCATCGGCTTGCACCACGTGCACCACATCGGCCCGAAGATCCCGAACTTCCGGTTGCAGGAAGCGCACGACGACAATCCGATCTTCGAGGCCGCGCCCTTGATGACGATCGGCATGGGTGTGAAGGCGCTGCGTCTGGCGCTGTACGACGAGGAAACGAAGCGTCTGGTGCGCTTCAGCGACGTCCAGGCGGCGTAATTCCGTGATGCATGCCAACGCCGGAGCCGTCACGTGAAACCGCTCCGCGCGTTGGCTGTGCTGCTTGCGGTGGCCGGCATCGTGATGCTGGCCGCGTCGGGCCTGGGGACGCGCTTCGGTGTGTGGCACTACCGCACCGGGCTGTCGATGCTGCGCTACTCGGCCTACGTTGGCGTCGCGGCCGGCATTGCCTGTGTGTTGGCGCTGATCGTTACAAGGCGTAGCGGAAGCAGTCGTGTCGCGCTGGTGTTCGGCTTGGTGCTGGCGGGAATCACGATCGGCGTGCCGTATCGTTTTTCGCAAACCGCGAAGCAGGTACCGCCGATCCATGACATCACGACGGACATGACGGACCCGCCGGCATTCGTGGCGGTCTTGCCGCTGCGTGCGTCGGCCACGAACTCCGCCGTGTATGCCGGCGACAGCATCGCCGCGCTGCAGCGGGCGGCGTACCCCGACGTGCAGCCACTCATGCTGCCCGTGCCGCCGTTGGCCGCCTTCGAGCGTGCCGTCGCCGCCGCGAAGGTGATGGGATGGGAGATCGTCGCCGGAGACTCGCCCAGCGGTCGCCTCGAAGCCACCGCCACCACGACCTGGTTCGGCTTCAAGGACGACGTCGTCGTGCGTATCCGCGCAGAGAACGGTGGCTCTCGCATCGATGTACGGTCGGTGTCCCGCGTGGGCCGCAGTGATGTCGGCGCCAACGCCGCACGCATCGCGCGTTACCTGCGCGAACTGCAGCGCTAGTCGCTCAGCGCGAACGCGCGAGCGAGCTGAGTCCCGCCGGATCCACGGTGATGGTGCCGTAGCGCGCAATGAAGTGCAGGTGCGGCCCCGTCACGCGACCCGTGGCACCGACGCGTCCGATCGTGTCGCCACGCGCGACGGTGTCACCGACCGACACCAGTTGTTTACTGAGATGCAGATACGCCGTGACGAGTCCTTCGCCGTGATCGAGATAAACCACGTTGCCGCCGAGTGTGAACGCATCGACGATGCGGACCACGCCGCGGTTGGCCGCGCGCACCGGCGCGCCCACCGCGCCGGCGTAGTCGGTGCCCATATGACGACTGGTCACGGCACCGTTGAAGGTGCGACCGCCGCCGAACGGACTTGTGATGCGCGACGGCCGCGGCGCGAGAAATGCCGTCGACCAGAGTCGCGGCGTGTCGTGCGCGTTTCGTGAGACGGCGGCCGCACGCTCGGCTTCCACGCGCATGCGTTCGGCCGTGGCCGAATCGGGTGGCGCGCCAAAGCGCGGTGCGACTCGCAGGCGCTCGAGCGTGTAGCTCCCGGCGGTCGTCACGATGCGCACGTTCCCCCACGCCTCGCCAGCACAGGGCCACGCCATCGTGATGCCGGTCGTGGAATCAATCGGCACCGCCGCGATGGCGATGGCCGAGTCACCGGTGACGCGGAAGTGCAGGGGCTCACCGGCAATGGTGGCGGTGAGTGCCGTCGTCAGTGCAGCGCGTGTAGCTGCAAGCGTGCGCGCGGAGGTCGTCACGCGAAAGAGCGAGCCAGCCTTCGGCGACGCCGGTTGCCAGACGAAGTCGGAGGGCGCTGGACAGGCCGTCGTGCGTTCACGAAACGCAGGGTCGCTCGAGAGCCACATCGCGACCAACAGCGCGGCGGTGTGCAGCGGGGCGGTGTGCAGCGGGGCAGACACGTTCACGACGACTCGGCGAAGGAGAGCACTGCGCGAGCGGCGCGCGAACCCGACGCCACGGCTCCATCGAGATACCCGCCACCAATCGCGGAGGTTTCCGAGCCGGCCCAGATGAGGCGACCATTCCATGCATCGCCGCTGAAAAGCGCATGCCCGTAGTCGGGATGCGTAGACGGCGGCATCTCGTCGAGCGGTCCGCAGCTGAGCGGATCTCGCGTCCAGTCATACTCGTCATAGCCTATGGCGTTGAGCGCTTCCTGGCCGAATAACCGAGACAGTTGGGCCAACACCGCTGTGCGGCGTTCGTCGAGGCTCGCGTCGCGGAATGCCCGTGCGGCGACAGTGGTGCGCGCTGTCACGAAGCCCATGAGCGCGTAGCCGGCCGACGATCCGTCGTGCGGCGCCATGCACGCGTCGTGAATTTCCTGCAGCGGTCCGCCCCAGCTCACGGCGTATCCCGAGCGCCCTGCGTGGCGCCAGAACGGCGTGTCGTAGGTCACGACGCACTTCATCGCATGACCCATCCACGTCACCGTGTCGGTGAGCGTCGCCCGCATCGCGTCGGAGAGCGGCGGCGCGAACAGGATGTCACGCGCCACGACCCGCGGCGGAGCGGCGACGATGACGCGACGGGCCGTTGCGCTGAAGCCAGTGCCGTCGATGGTTACGCCGTCGGGTTGCAGGGTCAGCGTGTGCACCTCCGCGTCGAGATGCACGGTGACCGGTGTCGGCCCGGTCTGCGTGGCGGCATACAGCGCCTGCGTGAGCGCCGTCATGCCGCCGGCCAGGCGATACGACGCGTCGGACTGTCCTGAAGCATCGAACGACTCCGGGGCGCGTCCGGCTCCGGCTTCGTACCTCGCGAGCCCGTCGCGGTGCTGCGCGAACACGGGGAGCTCGAAGCGCGCCACGAGCGCGCGAATGTGCTGCTGATGCGGCCAGAACCACGCGGGGCCGAGATCCAGCCAGGCGCGGTCGGCGAAGGGGGCGGCCGGGACGGTCAGCACGCGGCCGCCAAGGCGCGATCGGGCCTCGAACAGGGTCACGCGCTGTCCCGACGCCGCGAGCTGCCAGGCGGCCGTGAGACCGGCCAGACCGCCGCCTACAACGGCGACGTCGGCGTGGACGGGTATGGATGCTGGGAGGCGGCTGTCGTTCATCGGGCGGGCAAGCTACCGCAAGTCGGCTCGCCTAGCACGGCCCGTGCAGTAGACTTGTACCTCTGCCCCCATCTCCCAATCAGCCAGGACACGCCTATGCGCCCCCACTCGCCCCGCTTCGCCACCCGCGCCACCGCCGCGCTCGGTGCCGCGCTCCTCTTCGCGGCCTGCAGCAAAGCCGAGGATGCCTCGGCCAAGGATTCGGCCATGGCGGCCGATTCCGCCGCGTCGCTGACCCTCGACTCCACCGCGACGGCAGGTGCCAGCACCGGCGTGACCGCGAAGGTCGTCGATGCCGGTGGCCGTGAACTCGGCGTGCTCACGCTCGCCGACGCGGGTGCCGCGATTTCGGTGGATGGCACGTTGCGCGGCCTGCCACCGGGCGTGCACGGCATGCATATCCATGCGGTCGGCCGTTGCGACGCTCCTGATTTCGCCAGCGCCGGACCGCACTGGAGCCCGACGCCCAAGCAGCACGGCAGCACGAACCAGGCTGGCCCGCATCACGGTGACTTGATGAATCTCACGGTCGGTGCCGACAGCAGCGTCGTCGTGAAGATGTCGACGCCGGCCGGTTCGCTGCGCGGCGAAAACCCGCTGCTCGACGCCGATGGTGCGGCCATCGTGATTCATGCGACCGCCGACGACTACAAGACCGATCCGTCGGGAAACTCGGGCGCGCGCATCGCCTGCGGCGTGGCCTCCGGCTCCTGAGCACGCCCATGCACACGCTGGTAGACCTGAGCCACGCGATCGAAGATGGTGTGGTGTACTACAAGGGTCTGCCAGCGCCGGTCATCTGCGACTACCTGAGTCGCGACGCGTCACGTGCGCTGTACGAGCCAGGCACCGAGTTTCAGATCGGTCGGGTGGAGCTGATCACGAACACGGGTACTTATATCGACTGCCCGTTTCATCGCTATGCCGACGGACGCGACACGGCGTCCATGCCGCTCGAGCGGTTCGTCGATCAACCCGCTCTCGTGGTGCGAGCGACCGAGCGTGATGGACGCGCGATCGATGTGGCGCAGCTGTCGGCGCTGCTCTCGCGGCCCGACGTGCGCGGCAAGGCGGTACTGGTGCATACCGGCTGGGACGCGCACTGGGGCACCGACGCGTACTTCGAGGGGCATCCGTATCTCACCGAGCAGGCGGCAATCTGGTTGCGTGAGGCCGGCGCGGTATTGGTCGGCATCGACTCGTTCAACATCGACAACACCGACGGCGGCTCGCGCCCGGTGCATACGGTGTTGCTGCGCGAAGAGATCCTGATTGCCGAGCATCTGTGCAACCTGCAGTCGCTGCCCGACGCCGGTTTCACCTTCACGGCCGTGCCGCCCAAGCTTGTCGGGGTGGGGACCTTTCCCGTGCGCGCTTTCGCGACGGTCGGCTGATAAGCCCCTAGGCGTCGCGCACACTCGCGTATGCATCGCGCAGCACCTGCGCCGAATGCTCGAGGCGCTCGCGTTCCTGCGGTACCATCGCGGGTTCGAGCACGAGCTCGGCGCCGCCGCTGCCCACGATGGTCGGCATCGACAGCGCCACATCGCGGACGCCAGACGCGCCCTCGTGCCAGCGTGACACCGTCAGCACGCGTCGCTCCCCGCGCAGCACGGTTCGGAGTAAGGTCGCCGTGACCAATCCGATCGCGTGATTCGTCGCGCCTTTACGCTTGATGATCTCGTAGGCGGCGGTGCGTACCTCGTTGGCCAGCGACGATTCGCGGTCGGCACTCCATCCTGGCCACTGCGCCAGCGGCACTCCGCCGATCTGCACACCGGACCAAAGCACCACCTCGGAGTCGCCGTGTTCGCCGACCACCTGCGCATGCACCGAGCGCGGATCGAGGTCGAGGGCGCGCCCGAGTGCTTCGCGGAGTCTGGCCGTATCGAGCATGGTGCCGGTGCCGATCACGCGAGCGGGCGGCAGCCCCGAGGCTTCCAGTACCACGCGCGTGAGTACGTCGACCGGATTGGTGACGACGACAATCACACCGCGCGCAGCCGAGAGTCGCGCGCCGAGTTCACGCGCGAGTATCGCGTTGTCGCGCAACAGGGCCAGTCGCGATTCGCCCGGCTTGCCGTTGCGCCCGGCCGCGATCACGACCGCGTCGGCGTCGATCATCTCCTCGATCGACGCCGTGCGCACGGTGGCGCCCGGATAGAACGAACTCCCCTGCGCGAGATCCATCGCCTCCCCCTCGGCGACCTCGGTGCGCGCATCGTACAGCAGGAGCTCGTCGGCCACGCCCAGCTGCAGCGTGGAAATGGCGACGCTCGATCCTACCCAGCCGGTGCCGATGATGGCGACGCGTCGAGCCATGGAATCTTCTCAGTGGGAGAGGCGGTGCGACACCCGCTTAGTTCGCGCCCCTGAGAAACCGGAGCAACGGAACCAGCGACGCGTCGGGGGACTCCTCGAACGGCAGATGTCCCACGTTGGGCAGCGGGACAAGCGTCGCATGCGGCAGCGCCTTCGTGTAGTCGGCGGCGTTGCTGAAGGGGATCATCGCGTCCTGCTGCCCCCACAACAGCAACGTTGGTGCCTGAATCTTTTGGAGCTGCGGCACGGGATCGGTCAGGATCGTCTGACGCATGCGCTGCAGCATCGCGTCACGGGCGCCCGGCGCGAGCATGAGGTCGTAATAGCGCGTCGCCAGACTGTCGGTCATGGTGCGGCGATCGGCATAGGCCGGTTCGAGACTCATGCGCAGCAACGGCATCGGCATCACGTACCGCATCATCGACAGCGCGAACGGTACCTCGGCGGGCTTCCCATACTCGAAGCCCGGACTCGCGAACCCGTCGGGCGAGATCAGCACCAGCTTCTCCACGCGCTCGGGATAGCGGGCGGCGAACGACCAGGCGATGCGGCCGCCCATCGAGTTGCCGATCAAGGTGGCGCGCCGCAGCCCAAGCGTGTCCATGAGCGTGGCCAGCAGCTGCATGCTGCGCATGTCGGCGTAGTCGCCGGTGGGATCAGGGGCGCTCAGGCCGCTGCCGGGCAAGTCGAAGCGAATCACACGATACGTGCTGTCGAGCGCGCGGGCCCACGGTTCCCACGTGTGCAGGCTCGAGCCGAAGCCGTGCAGCAGGATCAGCGCCGGCGCATCACGTGGTCCGGTATCGCGCACGTGCAGCGACGTACCTTCGATCGTGCGCAGGTCGCCGGGGCTCGCCAGGTAGCGGGCGCGCAGCGTGTTCTGATCGGCATCGGGGGTGTACAAGGCAACGCCGGCGGCGATGATGGCAACGGCGACGGCGGCTGCAAGAATGCGTCGTATCATAGTGCGGCGGAACTTACTCCACGCGCCACACGCGATTCCACCCGTCGGCGAAGGCATAGCAGCCGCAGCGAGCCACCCAACGTGCTGCCACACGCTGTCGCCGCTCGTGGCAGGTGCCGGCGAAGTTGCAGACCATGTCGGTCACGATGAGATCGCGCTGCGACTGCACCGGGGAGAGCGTGGAGTCGATGACCCAACGCGGCTTCTCGGCCGTCGGCGTCCAAGTCAGGCGACGCGGGGCGCGATCGGAGGCGCGATCGGAGGCGCGATCGGAGGCGCGATCGGGGGCACTGGAGCTCGGGCTGACGGAGACGCCGGAGCGGGCCAACGGGGCGTCGGCCACGCGGTAGGGCAGGTACCCCATTCTCGGCTCCCCCCGTGGAAGAGGACGAGAGGTCAGGCCTCCGATCGGCTTGGGCGCCGGTGCGGGCGGTCCGAATGCCTGTGGCCCCACGCTGCCCACGAGTGGCCGACTTTGGCCACCCAGCGAGGCGGCGGTCATGAGCCAAAGCGCGAAAACGGCGGCCGGTGGAGGGTAATGCATAGATGAATCATATATGGCGGTCTACTTTTCCCCGATGCCTTCCGCCAATTCCACGATTTCGACCTCGCCGAGCGCGGCTTCGCCGAGCGCCGGGCCGACGCGTTCGTATACGCTCGACCACACGCTTGCCTTTGCGCTTTGTCTTGGCGCGGCGATGCTGTTGCTCTGGCCGCTCCTCACCGGACAGATGCTGTTCGGCGGCGGTCGCTCCGACATGTTCATCGCCGGCTACTCGTTCCGGTTGTTCGGCGCCGAGTCGTTCCTGAAAGACGGCGCGATTCCGCAGTGGAATCCGTATCTGTTCGGCGGTCTGCCGTACATCGCGGCCATGCACGGCGACATCTTCTATCCGACCGCCTGGCTGCGATGGATCATGCCGGTGGACGTGGCGATCACGCTCGGCATGGCGATCCACTTCGTGTTGACCGGCTGGTTCACGTATCGCTTCTGTCGCTCGCTCGGACTCTCGTGGAATGCGAGCGTGATCGCGGGTGTGGCGTACGAACTCACGGGCATCGTGGCGTCGCAGATGAGTCCGGGGCATGACGGGAAGTTGTTCGTGTCGGCACTGACGCCGCTGGCCTTCTGGACGCTGCTGCACGCCATTCGTCATGCGAAGTTGTGGTGCTACGGTGCGTTTGCGTTCGTGGTCGCACTCATCGTGCTCGGCCACTATCACATGGCGTATTTCCTGTTGTTGGCGCTTGGCTTGTGGGCGATTTACCTCGCTTTCTTCGACGCGGAGCGGCCAGCTGATCTGAATCCGTGGAAGGCGCTCGGCTTCTCGGCGATCGCAGTGGCGGTCGGTGGCGGGATCACGGCATTACAGGTGATGCCGTTCCTCGAGTACATCCCGTTCTCGCCGCGCGCCGAAGGCGGTCCGGACACGGGATGGGAATTCGCGACCAGCTACGCGCTGCCGCCGTCGGAGATCTTCACGCTGCTCTTGCCGCAGTTCAACGGCGTGCTCGACCAGTACTGGGGACAAAATGCGATCAAGTTCCACACCGAGTACATGGGATTCCTGCCGCTCGCGCTAGCGGCGCTGGCGCTGGGTGACACGGCGCGTCGTCGGTTCGTGATTGCGTTCGGCATTGGCGCGCTGTTCTTCCTGATGCTGTCATTCGGCGGTTACACGCCGTTCTATCGTCCGTTCTACGAGCTGTTGCCGCTAGTAAAGAAGATCCGCGCGATGGGCATGGTGTTCTATCTGCCGGCGTTCATGCTGTGTGTGCTGGCGGGCGTTGGCTTCGATCGACTGCTGGCGCGGGCGGTGCCGATGCGCACGGTGTTGATCGTGGTGGGTGGCGCCGTGGCGTTCGCGCTGCTGGGTACGGTGGGTGGGTTGCAGGGGCTCGCCGAATCGTTGGCGATCCCTGAGCGGATCGATGCGGTGGCGGCCAACGCGCCGTATCTGCAGAGTGGCGCGCTGCGGTTGCTGGTATTCGTGGTACTGGGCGGCGCGGTGCTCTGGGCCGTGGCGGCGGGTCGCATCGGGGCGCGCGTGGCCACGGCGGCGCTGGTGGCGATCGTAGGGCTCGACCTGTGGAGCGTCGACAAGCAGTTCTACACCTTCTCGCCGCGTGCCAGTACGCTGTTCGCGGATGATGCGGTCACGACGTATCTGAAAAAAGTGCCGGCGCCGTACCGCGTGATCGACGGCGGCAACAGTTACGGGCAGTCGATCCTGATGGCGTATCGCATTCCGAACGCGATGGGGTACCACGGATTCCAACTGCGTCGCTACAACGAGTTGGCGGGAGCAAAGGAAGGATTCCGCAACCTGCTCACGCCGAACATGTTCGACCTGCTGTCGGTGCGCTACATCATTCTCCCCGACACGCAGCCGGTGCCCGGCTTCCATCAAGTCGTGCCGCCGTCACCCACGGCGTTCGGCACGACGGCCACGCTGTACGAGAGCGACGTCACGCCGGCGTATGCGCGTGTGCTGCCCGTGTCTGCCAAGCTCACCGAAGAGCAGGGGCTGGCCACGGTGATCGATCCGCGCTTCCCGATCAGCAACGTGGCGCTGCTGCCCGATACGTCCACGGCCACGTCGCCGAACGCCACGCCGCCGTTCCCCACGCCACAGGTGAAGGCGACCGTGACAGAGTGGAGCGCGGGCAAGATGCGCATCGCGCTCATTGGTGCCGACGCGGCCACCAGTCAGTTGCTGGTGTCGGAGAATTGGTATCCCGATTGGCACGCCGAAGTCGATGGCAAGCCGGGCATCGTGCGTCGCGCCGACCACACGTTGATCAGCGTGGATGTGCCGCCGGGTGCGAAGGACGTCCGGTTGTGGTTCGACTCGCCGACCTACGCGCGCGGCAAGATGATCAGTGTGATCTCGTTGCTGCTCGCGGCGGCGATGATGTTCGTGCCGATGTTCATGACTGGCGGCAGGAAGAAGACGGCGAAAGCCGCGTAATTACGGTCGGCTTCCCATCGGTTCACCCATGCGCACGGGCCGTTCGGCGGCCCACTGCGCGGTGAACGCGACGGTCTTCGGTGGGAAGAGCATCACCACCGTAGAGCCCAGCAGAAATCGTCCCATCTCGTCGCCCTGGGCGAGATGGATGGACTGGTCGGTGTAGTGCCACTCGCGCACCGTGCCCGGGCGCGGCGGGTTCACGATACCGTGCCACACCGTGGCCATGCTGCCTACGATCGTGGCGCCCACCAGCACCATCACGAACGACCCGTGCGCGCCCTCGAACACGCACACCACGCGTTCGTTGCGCGCGAAGAGTCCCGGTACGCCGCGCGCGGTGGTGGGATTCACCGAGAACAAGTCGCCCGGCACGTGGATCATGCGCACCAGGCGACCATCGCACGGCATGTGAATGCGATGGTAGTCCTTGGGACTCAGATAGATCGTGGCGAAGTCGCCGTTGGCGTAGGGCGCGGCCAGTGCAGCATCGCCACCGATCAACGCCGTGGTAGAGTAGCTGTGCCCCTTCGCCTGAAAGATCTGATCGCCGGTGATGGGGCCGAGCTGACTGATCGCGCCGTCCACCGGGCACACGAACTCGGCTTCGGCGATGGGTCGTGCGCCGGCCTTCAGCGCGCGCGTGAAGAAGTCGTTGAACGTGGCGTACGTGGTGATGTCGGGTTCCGCCGCTTCGCTCATGTTCACGCCGTACTTGCCCACGAACCAGCGGATCACCGAGGTCGTCTGTTCGCCGCGCTTGGCCCGCGCGAAGGCGCCGGCCAGCGACGTGAGGGCCTGCTTGGGCAGCAGGTACTGGGCGATGACGAAAAGAGGCGAGGACACGGGACAGAATGTAACGTACGGTCATGAAATATTGGCCCTATTCCGTTCTCGCGGCGGCATTGTTGATTACGGCCGCGTCCGCATTCCCCGACAGGCTCTCCGCTCAGGTCATCGCCGGCCGCGTGACCGACGACCGCACGATGAAGCCGGCCGTCGACTACGTCGTGCGCCTCGTGCAAATGGCGGACACCGGCCTGGTGGCGCTCGACGAAGCGACCACCGATACCAAAGGGCAGTTCACCGTGGTCGCGCCGAGTGCGGGGAGCTACGTGCTGTCGTTCGGGCGGACCGCGCCGCGCGTGCATCGCGTACCGGTCGAAGTGGCAGCGGGAGTCGCGCCGGCGCCGAAGGATTTCCCGTTGCCGATTCAGCGCGAGTCGGATACGCGGCCGTACGTGGATGTGGATGTGGACTCCGTACTTCTGCTGCAGCGCGGTTCCGCCGGCATTATGTATCCGCAGGCCAAGCGGGAAGCGATGGAGGGGGGCTCGTTGTTCGCCATGTTCGTGGTGGACACGACGGGACACGTTGAGAAGAACACAGTGCGTCTCTTCTCCGGGACGCACGCCGACTTTACCAATGCTGTGAACGAGTGGATGAGTAAGGCATGGTTTCGACCGCCCACCATTGGCGGTGTGCTGGTCCGCCGGCATGTGTGCCTCCCGCTGGTCTTCCGGCCCAGCACCGCAGGACGGCGAGTGGTCGCCAGTACGCCGCCACGCATCCCGGCGGCGGGGCTCTCCAACTCTGCCAGAGAGCTCTGTGCGCGTGCCCTCGAGAGCAACGCGACCATGACCGTCTTTACGCTCCGCTAGAAGTAGTTGCTCACGTACGCGAAGTTCGAGTCGGTCACGAACATCTCATAGAACCAGTACGGATTACTCATGCCGGCGTTGAGCAGGTAGCGATTCGGCGAGAGGCGAAAGACCACAATGCCAGGCAGTTGCGTGCGAAGTGCCTGGCGCTTCCGCGAGTCGGCCGGTTCGCTCAAGTTCGCGTAGGCGACAATGGCCGCCGCGCACGTGCTCGAGTCGGTCACGGCGACCACGTTCGCCGCACGCAGTCCCGTCAGGCCGAACCGGCTGAGGAAGTTCACATTTGCCGTGTCGGTGTTCGTCGGATCGAACCGCTCCTGAATCCGCGAAAGCGTGGACGCATGGAACTGGGGGTGCGTGGAACAGGGGTCGCTGGGCGAGACGCGCGTGGGCAGGAGCGCTTTCGTCGCGTGCATGGCCGCTCCCGCCGGCGCCACCGCCACGCCGATAAAGAGCACAAGCGCTCGAAGATCCAATCCGGTCATGGGAGTTTCGTGAGCGTGAGTGGCGTGGGGTCTGCGACGACGCGCCGCTTCGGACTCACGGGCGACGTGCGCTTGAATCCATATTAACGCCGTGCCCGGAGGCACGTTTATCACCGCGCGAACCGTATCCATCACGAGCTGGCCGTTCGCGCGAAGGCAGCGTGGCCGTTCGCGACACGCCGGCGAACGCGCTATCGTTCTCGCATGCCCTTCCGCCGCATCCAATCATTGCGTCCCGAATCGCGGCGGCTCGCCGTCGCCAGCCTGGGTGCCGCGTTCGGCGCGCTGTCCGCCCACGCGCTCCCGGCCCAGGTCGTCGCCGGCCGCGTGACCGACGACCGCACGATGAAGCCGGCCGTCGACTTCGTCGTGCGGCTCGTGCAGATGTCCGACACCGGCCTCGTAGCGCTCGACGAGTCGACCACCGATACCAAAGGGCAGTTCACCGTGGTCGCGCCGAGTGCGGGGAGCTACGTACTCTCGTTCGGGCGGACCGCGCCGCGCGTGCATCGCGTACCGGTCGAAGTGGAAGCGGGCGTGGCGCCGGCGCCGAAGGATTTCCCGTTGCCGATTCAGCGCGACTCGGATACGCGGCCGTACGTCGATGTGGATGTGGACTCGGCAGCCATTATGCCGGTCGGTGCTCGGGGCCCTGCGTTCCCGGACAATCGGCGAGCGATTGATGAGCGAGGTTCTGTGTTCGCCATGTTCGTGGTCGACACGATTGGCCGGCTCGAAAAGAACAGTCTGCGTCTGTTTGCAGGCACACACGCGGACTTCGTGCATTCGGTCGAACGGTGGCTAGAGGTCGGGAAATTCCGCGTCTCGCACGTGGGCAACGTCCCCGTGCGGCGACAAGTCTGTCTGGCCGTCGCGTTTCAAGTCGAGAACAACCCGCGTCAGCCGCGCCGACTCTCCAAGCCGGACGTGCCACCCGCAGGACTTGCGAACTCGTCTAGAGCATTGTGTTCGCGCGCGGTCGAGGGGCCGGGGATGATGACCATCACGGCCAATCCAGCGCCATCGCGCTAGAATAGCCGCATGCGCCGATCCCTCGCGTTCGCCCTACGCCTCCTGTTTCTCGCACTCTGCCTCCCCGCGACCGCCACCGCGCAGGGGCGTATTCTCGTCGACACCATCCGCTCGAAGGCCATCGCCGGCAACGCCATCGGCGACACGCCGAATCGCGAAGTGTTCGTCTACACGCCGCCCAGCTACGACCGCACGCCCAACCGCCGCTTTCCCGTGTTGTACCTGCTGCACGGCTTCACCTCGCATCCCCGCGAGTGGCTCGACGGATCGTATCAGGGACTCGACCTGCAGAAGACCATGGACAGTCTCTGGCGCGTGGACGCCGGCGACTTCCTGGTGGTGATGCCGAACGCCGACAACGCGATGGGCGGCACCTTCTACGTGAACTCGGCCGCCTTCGGCAAATGGGACGACTTCGTGTCGCAGGAACTGGTGCAGTACATCGACGCGCGGTATCGCACGCGCACCGATCGCGCGTCGCGTGGACTGGCCGGTCAATCGATGGGCGGCTTCGGCGCACTGTATCTCGCGCAGAAGCACAGCGACGTGTTCGGCTCGGTGTACGCCATGAGCCCGTGCTGCACGGGCATGGTGGGTGAACTCGCCCCGACGAGTGAGGTGTGGCGCTACCTGCGTGACTCCACACTCACGCCGCCACCAACGATGGCCGGCAGCGTACGCCTCGCACGCACGATGACCGCCGCGTTCGGCGCGCCGTACGACAAGGCCGGGGCGTGGTCGCCGTTTCTGCCCGTCGACATACTTACGAAAGATGCCTCCGGGCTGCGCCGCAGCTGCGCCGTGGTCCTCGAGTACGGGCTCGATGATGCGATCGCCAGTGTGCCGTTGGGATCGCGCGCCTACGCCGACGGACTGGCGCGCGCGAAGATTCCGTATCGGCTCGATGCGTTCGCCGGTGGGCACACCGATCGCACGCGACAACGGTTCGAACAGCGCGTGTTGCCGTTCTTCGCGCAGCAATTCTCCGGCGCGGCGCCGAGCGGGAGTTGCACGCCGTAGGCTGGACACCGTGAACGGTCTCCGCGGCATGACGTCAGACCTCGCGGCCTGGTGACAGACTCGTGATGCGCACACGGGCGCCGTACTTTGGTCCCATCCGCTCTCTTTCGCGTCCGACGCCAGCACCCCGCCGCATGAGCCATCGCCGTCGCTCCTTCGCCGCCACCGGCGTTACGCTGGCCAGCACGTTGTTGGTCAGTAACGTCGCCGCCCAGACACCCTCGACGCCGCCAACACGTTCGGTGGCCTTCACCACCACTGAAGGCACTTGGGTCTCGCTCGATGTCACCCGTGATGGCCGAGCGCTCGTGTTCGAGTTGCTGGGCGACATCTACCGGGTGTCGGTGGACGGGGGACGCGCGCAACCGCTGATCATCGGCCGCGCCTTCCAGTCGCAACCACGGCTTTCTCCCGACGGCTCGCAGCTCGTCTTCATCAGCGACGAAACCGGCTCCGACAATGTCTGGATCGCTTCCACCGACGGCCGCAACGCGCGCGCGGTGACGCAGCTTCCCCGCGCCGGCATGCAGTCGCCGGCATGGGCCACCGATGGGCGGTCGATTGTCGTGACCGTGACCGATCCGCATGTCACGCGTACCGCTGAACTGTGGCGCTACGACGTGGCCAGCGGTCAGGGTACCCGACTCGTGCCCAACGGCAACGGCCCGGCGCAACCGCTGGTCTCCTCACCGGCGCCGGGCCCGTATAGCGCCTGGCCCACCCCCGATGGCGCGAGCCTGTTGTTCACCGCGGTCACGCCGCGCCCGTATGGCAGCCGCAACGGCGCTACGAGTGCACTCATGCGCGTCCCCGTGAGCGGCGGGGCCGCCGAACCGATGGTGGTGGAAGGGCTGCCAGCCATGAAGCCCATGCTCTCCCCCGACGGGAGCACGCTCGTGTACGGCACCGTCCGCGAAGGGAAAACCGGCCTCCGTCTGCGCACGCTCGCCACCGGCGCCGAGCGATGGCTGGCGTACCCGGTGGATCGCAATCAGCTCGAAGCTCGCGCCTCCCGCGACGTGCTCCCCAACGCCGCGTTCTCCCCCGATGGACGCTGGCTATACGCGGCGTTCGGCGGCAAGATCCACCGGCTGGGGGTGCAGGACGGCAGTGATACCGCCATCCCCTTCTCCGCTGATGTCGCGCTGGAGGTCACCCCAACGCTGCACTTCCCACAGCGGCTGGCCACCGGGCCGGTGCGCACACGCCGGGTGCAGCAGCAGACCACCGCGCCCAACGGATACGTCGCCTTTTCGTCACTGGGGCGCATATGGATTGCCGACCTCACCGGCGCACCGCGCCGTCTCACCGCCACGGCGCGCGCCCGGGAATTCATGCCCGCCTGGTCCCCCGACAGCCGGTGGGTAGCCTTCGTGACCTGGGATGAAACTGGCGGCGCCCTCTGGAAAGCCCGCGCCGACGGCCGCGAGGCGCCGGTGCGTCTCACGACCGCGCCCGCGTGGTGGGCTGACCCTGCGTGGACGCCGGATGGTCGCACGATCATCGCCAGCACCGCGCCACTCCGCGCCACGCTCATGGCGCCGCCCGGCGCGCTTCCCCCAGACGCCCAACGCGCCGAAGTGCCCGCGACCGGCGGCCCCGTGCGCATCACCGGACCGGTGCCTCGGCCATCGGCCGCGGCGCCGACGCTCGGAGCACCGCTCCCCGTGCCGGCAACGCCGGCCGCCTCGGCGCGCACTTTCGAGGTGTCGCTGCCACGCGCGACCACGACCGGCACCATCGTGCTCCGCGGCGCGACGGTCATCACGATGCGCGGCACCGAAGTGCTCCGTGATGCCGACGTGATCGTCACCGACGGACGCATCGCGAGCGTGGGCGCGCGGAGTGCGACGACCACGCCCGCCGGCAAAACCGTGATCGACGTGACCGGCAAGTACATCGTGCCGGGCTTCATCGACATCCACGCGCATTGGGGCGGTGCCGGCGCCCTGTTGCAGCCCGAGTCCACCAACGGCTTCGCCAACCTCGCGATGGGGATCACCACCATCCGCGACCCGCAGGTCACGCCAGACATCTTCGACATCGCCAACCTCGTAGAGGTCGACGGTGTCCCGAGCCCACGCGTCTTCTCCACCGGCCCCGGCATTGGCGCCGGCACCAACTTCCAGTCGCTCGACGACGCCCGTCGCCTGTTGCGAATGTACCGCGACGACTACGGCACGGCGTACCTCAAGTCGTATCAAACGGGGACGCGTCAGCAGCGACAGTGGCTAGTGGAAGCCGCGCGCGAGCTGGGGCTGATGCCCACGACGGAAGGCGGCGCCGACGGCAAAGAGGACCTGACGCACATCATCGACGGCTTCAGCGGGCTCGAACATGCGATCCCGGAAGCACCCATCCATGATGACATCGTGCAACTGATGTCGCGTACCGGCATCACCAACACGCCCACCCTCGTGGTGGCGTTTGGTGGCGCGCTGCCGATCTATAGGTTGCTCGCCGAGGAACGGCCGCACGAGGATCCACGCATCAACCGCTGGTTCCCAGACGGCGCGCTGTTTCAGCGAACCTCCACGCGCTTGCTCTGGTTTCCGCCCGAAGAGTTCAACGAGCGCGAAGCGGCGGCCGGTGCGGTGGCTGTCCTGCGTGCCGGTGGCCACATCGGACTTGGCGGGCACGGTGAAGTGCAGGGGCTCTCCAATCACTGGGAGATGGGCTTGCTCGCCGATGGCGGCATGTCGCCGCACGAGGTCCTGCGCGTGGCTACCATCGAAGGCGCGCGTGCGATCGGACTCGACGCCGACCTGGGGTCGATTGAATCCGGGAAGGTCGCCGATCTGGTGGTACTCGACGCCAACCCGCTGCAGTCCATTCGCAACAGCCGCGCCATCGCGTATGTCATGAAGGGCGGCACGCTGTATCGCAGCAGCACGCTGGAGCGCGTTTGGCCGAACCCGGCACCACTCGTGCTGCCATGGTCGCTGCGCCGTGAGATGCTGCCGGCGGCCGCCGCGGTGGATACGCTGGTGCGACGCACGATGGAAACCGCTCGCATTCCCGGACTCGCGATCGCCGTGGTGCGTCGCGGCGAGCTGCTGGTGTCCCGTGGCTTCGGTGTGGCCGAACTGGAGAACCGTGCGCCCGTTACCGATGCCACGATGTTTCAATCGGGTTCGCTGGCCAAACAGTTCACCGCGGCCGGTGTGCTGTCGCTGGTCGAGGAAGACAAGATCGCGCTCGACAGCTCCGTGCGGCGTTATCTGCCCGAGGTGCCGGCCAGCTGGCAGCCCATCACCATCCGGCATCTGCTCAGTCACCGCGGCGGTGTTCCCGACTACACCAGCGATCGTTTTGATTATCGCAAGGACTACGGCGACGCCGAGTTGATCGCGATGGCGTCGGCGTTGCCGCTCGAATTCCCCGCTGGCACCCGCTGGAATTATTCGAATACCGGCTACGTGTTGCTGGGCATTATCGTGACGCGCGTGACGGGACGTCCGTATGACGAGTTTCTCCGCGAGCGGATCTTCACGCCGGCCGGGATGCCCACGATTCGCGTGATCACCGAAGCCGATGTCGTGCCGAATCGCGCGCACGGCTACCTGCTCACCGCCTCGGGGTGGGAACATGCCGCATGGGTCGCCCCACGACTGAATACCACGGCCGATGGATCGATGCTCGTCTCGCTGCGCGACCTCATCGCGTGGAACGAGGTGGTGAGCACACGACGAGTGCTGCGCCCGGAAAGCTGGACGCTGATGCTGTCGGCCAGCCGTCTTCCCAGTGGACGCGACTATCCCTACGCCCTCGGCTGGTTCCTGGGCGAGGCCGGCGGACATCCGATGCAGGAGCATGGAGGGACGTGGCAGGGATTCGTGTCACAGTACACGCGCTTCCCAGATCAGGACCTGGCCGTCATGGTACTCTCGAATGCTCGCGCCATGGCACCGGCCACGCTCGCCATGCAGGTCGCCGCGCTCTACGACTCGTCGCTGGTGCCCACGCGGCCACCCACTGCCGCCATTCCTGATCGCGAGCCGCAGGCCACGGCCGCCGTTCAGGCCATCCTCACGCGCGTTGCCGCCGGATCGCTGGCGCTCGATGATTTCGAAGTCGTGCGACAAACCATTTTCCCGCGCATGCGCGCCGCCCTCACCGCGACCGTGCAAGGGAAAGGCCCGCTCACCCGCCTCGAGCTGCTGGCGCGACGCGTGGTCGGTGACGATGTCGAACGACAGTACTTCGCCTGGTTCGGCACACAACGTTTCCGCGTGCTCGTCACCTTGGGACCGCTTGGGAAATTGACGGGATTGCGCATTGCGCCTGAGCAGCCGTGAGCATCGCACCCGTTGCAGGTACATCGCGCCACGGGCGTCGCGGCCGGACTCTCGTTGCGCTTCTGACCGCGATGAGTACAGCCTGTGGCCCGGCGGCACCGACGTACGATCTGCTGCTCGCCGGTGGCACCGTGGTCGATGGTACCGGCGCCCCGCGCCGCGTAGCGGATGTGGCGATCCGCGGCGATCGCATCGTAGACATCGGGGCATCGCTTCCGCGGCGTGGCGTGGCGCGCGTGATAGATGTGAGCGGACAGATCGTGTCGCCGGGCTTCTGGGACAATCACGCCCATCTCGTCACGCTCGCGGATCATGCGCTCGCCGAGAATTTCGTGCGGCAGGGGATCACCACCGTGCTGGCACCGCTGCATTCGCAGGATCAGCCATTCCCGATGGATCAGTATCGGGCACAGGTGAAGATGGCGCCGAATGTGGGGCTCTTCGCCGGTCACACGTGGATCCGGAAGCGCGTTATGGGTCTCGCCGACCGCGCGCCCACTGCGGCGGAATTGACGTGGATGCGCGCGTTGGTGGACTCCGCCATGACACAGGGCGCCCTCGGGCTGTCCACTGGACTGGAGTACGTGCCGGCGACCTATGCGAATGTCGACGAGGTGGCGGCGCTTGCCGAAGTGGCATCACACTACGGCGGGATCTACGTGACCCATCTGCGGGACGAAGGACCGGCGGTGATGGACGCGCTGCACGAAACGCTCGAGGTGGGGCGCCGTGCGCGGATCCCGGTGCAGGTCAACCATCTCAAGGTGACCGGTGCGGCGCAGTGGGGATGGAGTACGCGCATGCTGTCGCTGCTCGATTCCGCACGAAATGCAGGGATGGAGGTGGCCGTCGATGTGTATCCGTATACTGCGTACAGCACCTACTCCGACCTGATGTTTCCGCCGTGGGCGTTGGCCGATGGAGCACCGGCGTTCGCCGAGCGTGTGGCAGACCCGGCCACCCGCGCTCGGCTCGTGCAGGAGATGCGCGTCCGCTTTCCGCAGCAGGCTGGCGCTGAGCCGTCGTCGATTCAGTTTCGTGAAGTGTCGTTCGATGCCTCGCTCGCGGGGAAGACGCTGGCCGACTATCTCGTGGCCGCCGGACAGCCAGTCACGCTCGACGCAGCCGTCGAGGCATTGATCGCGTTGCAATTGCGCGGTGGCTTCATCGGGATCTTTCACGGTATGGACGACGCCGATGTGGCGCGCTTTCTCACGCACCCGGGCACCATGCTGGAAACCGACGGGGATCTCGTGACCTTTGGGCGAGGCTTTCCGCACCCACGGAGTTACGGGTCCTTTCCGCGCGTGCTGGGGACAAACGTGCGCGAGCGGAAACAGCTCACCCTCGAAGCGGCGGTGCAGCGCATGACCTCACTGCCTGCGCAGTGGCTCGGCATTCGCGATCGCGGCACGCTCGCCGTTGGCCAGCGAGCCGATATCACGGTGTTCAACGCCGGACAGATCGCCGATCGGGCGACGTACACCGCGCCGCATCACTGGCCCGACGGGATCCAACTGGTGGCGGTGAACGGCACGGTGGTGTTTGAAAACGGGCGCATGACCGGCGCGCTCCCGGGTACGTTCCTCGCTCGGGTGCGCGCCGCGCGTTAGCCAATCCGTTTCAGCCGGTGCGAATCACGTTCAGGAACTTGTCGACTTCAGCTCGCATGCGATCAGCCATGAGCGCGAGGTCGTCGGCGGCGCCGAGCATCTGACCCGCCGCATCGCTCGTTTCGCGGATGGCCGTTGATACCGTGGTGATGCTCTGCGCCACGTCACGCGTGCCGAGCGCGGCTTCCTGAATGTTCCGGCTGACCGAGTCGTTCGCCTGCCGCTGTTCCACGACCGCGCCACACACCGCCGACGACAGATCGTTGACGCGCCGCACCGTCGTGCCGATGCCTTCGATCGACTGTACGACGTCGTCGATGGCCGATTGGATCGTGAACACCTGCGCTTCGATCTCGCCCGTCGCTTCGCCGGCGCGGCCAGCAAGATTCTTGACCTCTCCGGCAACTACCGCAAATCCGCGCCCCAATTCGCCAGCGCGCGCCGCTTCGATGGCCGCATTGAGCGCCAGCAACCGCGTCTGACTCGAGATGTCGTTAATCAACTTGACGACCCGGGTGATCTGGGCCGACGCCTCGGCAAGGGTGCGAACTTTGTCGGTCGTCGATTCCGAGGCGACCACGGCGGTCTTCGAGATCTTCTGCGTTTCGAGCGCCTGGCGTTCGATCTCCGTAACGGTCACCGTGATCTCTTCGGCGGCTGCGGCCACCGAGTCGATGCCGCGACTCGCTTGTTCGGCGGCCGCCGCCACCGACGTGCTGTGTTGCGACGCGCTGTCGGCGGCGTATGAGAGACCTTGAGCAGTGGAACGTGCGCCGGTTGCAGCGGTGGCGAGATCATTCACGACGCCCTTGATGGCGACTTCGAACGTGTCGGCCAGCAGCAGGCGCGCCACCTCGGCATCCTTCAGCTGTCCGGCAGTGCGCGCCATCTGATCGTTGGCCGTGTTGATCACGACAGCCGCGTCACGATACGTGCCGAGCAGTCCGCGTGAGAGCACGCGACGGTAGAACTTGCCTTCGGAGGCATGCTGCAACGATGCGGTGCTCTCACGCACAAACGCATCCGAGAGATCGAGCAGGTGATTGACGGACTGGGCGAGCTCGCCGAGCGGACCCGCCGGGTCGATGCCCATGGCGCGTGGCTCGAGGTTGCCTGTGGCGGCCTGTTGGGCCACGAGGGTGATGGCCTTGATGCCTGAACGGTAGATCGCCAGTTCAGCTTGGAGCGCTTCGACGTCGGTGGCGACGTCCGGTGTGTATGCGGTAGTCATGATTACAGGCTCCAGATCCACTCGTCGTAAGTCTTGCTCTGATCTCGCAGCGCGTTGTCCAACTTGGCGGCAGAGGCGGCCAGTCCTGCGGGTCGGTCCAGCTGTCGGCGCTCTTCGGCGAGGAGCACGTCATAGAGCGGCAAGACCTTCGCGATCTTGTCGCGGTCTGGCACGCGGCGGCTCGAGTGAAAGCCGATGATCGATCCATCAGAGCCGCGCGACGGCGTCATGTGCGCCAGGACCCAGTAGTTATCGCCGTTGCAGGCCAGATTGTTCACGTAGGCGAAGATCTCGTGCCCGCCGAGCAGGCGATCCCACGCAAACTTGAAGATGGCGCGTGGCATGTCCGGATGGCGGATCATGCTGTGTGGCGCGCCAATGCAGTCCTCCTCGGCGTACCCCGACACCCGCAGAAACACGTGGTTGGCATACGTGATCTTGCCGGTGACATCAGTTTTGCTGACGATGATCTCGTCTTCACCGAACACGCGTTCGCGGCCGGTTGGCGTAATGGTGGATCGAGCGAGTCGCATCGGGAGGCACCTCAGGTAGGGACGAATGGGGCGTTAGGTAGAGGTAACGGTCCCTCCTGTGTCGTTCTTCATAGGGGAATGCCTGACACGAGACGGTCCGGCGGGCCGGACGGTAGCGTATCTTTCACGATCCCCCTTTTTCCTCTCGTCGGAGACGCTCGCGTGACGCATCGCCTGCCGCACCGCCGTACCTCACGTTTCGTCCCGCTCGCGGCATTGGCGCTGGTTGCGTCGAGCGCGCTGCCGGGCGAGTTGTTGCACTCTCAGGAGGCGCCGGCGTCGGGCGCCGAGACGCTGCCGCTCAAGACGGCACGAACGCACACCTTCACGACCACCAAGGGCAGCTGGTTGTCGCTCGACGTGTCGCCGGACGGCTCGCAGATCGTGTTCGATCTGTTGGGCGACCTGTACGCGATGCCGATCGCTGGCGGCAAAGCCACACGCCTGACGAGCGGCATGGGCTTCGACGCGCAGCCGCGATTCTCACCCGACGGCAAGAGAATCGTGTTCATTTCCGACCGCTCCGGCGGCGAGAACGTGTGGATCCAGTCGCTCGACGGCAAGGACACGACGCAGGTCACGAAGGGCAACAACAACATGTACGTATCGCCGGAGTGGACACCGGATGGTGCGTACGTGGTGAGCTCGCGCAGCAGCGGACTGGGCGGCGCGGCAAAGTTGTGGATGTACAACGTGAATGGCGGCAATGGTCTGCCGCTCACGACCGAGCCTACGCTACCGGCTACGCAGAAGCTGCTTGGTGCCGCCTTCGGCAAGGACCCGCGCTACATGTGGTTTGCGGCGCGCACCGGCGATTGGCAGTACAACAGCATCGGCGCGCAGTTCCAGTTGTATGTGTGGGACAAGGAAACGGGCCGTGTGTCGCAAACGACGACGCGCTTCGGCTCGGGCTTCCGGCCTACGCTGTCGCCTGACGGCAAGTATCTCGTGTACGCTACTCGCTTCGAAACGAAGACGGGGCTGCGCATTCGCAATCTCGACACGCAGCAGGAAGAATGGCTGGCGTTTCCCGTGCAGCGCGACGATACCGAATCGCGCGCGCCGATGGATGCGTATCCGGGCTTCAGCTTCATGCCCGATTCGAAGTCGGTGGTCGTGTCGTACGGCGGCGAGATCTGGCGGGTGCCCGTCGACAAGTCGGCACCGGTCAAGATTCCGTTTGAAGCGGAAGTGAAGCTCGAGATGGGTCCCGAAGTGAAGTTCGCGTGGAAGATCGATACGGCGGCCACGTTTACGTCGCGTCAAGTGCGTGACATTCAGCCGTCGCCCGATGGCAAGCAGTTGGCGTTTTCGTCCTTGGGGAAGGTCCACGTGATGGCGCTGCCTGGTGGAACCCCCACGCGCGTCAGCAAGGGCGGCACCGGTGAGTTCGGCCCCGTGTGGTCGCCCGATGGCAAGTCGCTGGCATGGGTCACGTGGGACGACGCGGCCGGCGGGCAGATCGTGCGTGCGAACTTCGACGCGAAGAAGGGCTGGACCACGCAGACGCTCACCGCGTCGGCAGGCTTGTACACCGATCTCGCGTGGTCGCCGGCGGGCGATCGCATCGTGGCCATGCGGGCGGCGGCGCGCGAGATGCAGGAAGCGGGTGCGGCATTCTTCGGTCCCGCGGCCGCCGACATTGTGTGGCTGCCAGTCACCGGCGGCACGCTCTCGGTGATCATGCCGAGCGGCGGATTGGGCACGCCGCACTTCACGAAGGACGCGACGCGCATCTTCGCGTACGGTCGCGCTGGTCTGCAGTCGTTTCGGTGGGACGGCACTGATATCAAGACGCATCTGAAGGTGACGGGTCCGTTGCCTCCGGGGGCTGGTGGGGAGCCGGGCCTCGACGCCGCACTCGTCGAGAAGGAATCGCGGCACTACATCGGTGGTCGCGCGGCACGACCGTTGGGAACGGAGACGCATCTCGATCCGGCCGAGCCCACGCCGCCGCAGCCGCCGCCAGCGTCGTTGGTGCTGATGGCGCCGAGTGGTGATCAAGCGTTGGCGATGGTAGGCATGGATCTCTACACCATCACGGTGGCACAGGCGGGCGCTGTGGCGCCCACGGTCAACGTGTCGATGCCGGCCGCAGCCTCAGTGCCGGTGAAGAAGCTGAACACGATCGGAGGCGAGTTCCCAACGTGGAACAGCACCGGACGCGTGGTGCACTGGGCCCTCGGCAATTCGGTGTGGTCGTACGACCTCGATCGCGCCAAGGTGGCCGAAGATTCGGCCAAGGCCGATGCTCGCGTGAAGGCGCGCCTGCGGGCCGACACCACGAAGTCGGTGAAGGACAGCATCATGCGCGCCGACTCGATCGCGAAAACCGACACCACGAAGAAGAAGCCGCTGCCCGCCTACACGCCGGCGGAGATGAAGATCACGGTGATGGCACCGCGGGACCTGCCGCGCGGCGTGGCGGTATTCCGCGGGGCGAAGGCGATCACGATGAAAGGCCAGGAGATCATCGAGAACGCGGACATCGTGGTGCGTGACAGTCGCATCGTGGCCGTCGGCGCGCGCGGCAGTGTGACAATCCCCGCCGGCGCACAGATCTTCGACGTGAGCGGCAAGACGATCATGCCGGGTATGGTGGATACGCACTACCACCCCCAGTGGCTCACGCCGCAGATCCACAATACGCAAACCTGGCAGTATCTCGCCACGCTGGCGTACGGCACGACGACGACGCGCGATCCGCAAACCTCGAGCACCGACTTCCTGGCGTATACCGATCGCGTGGAGTCTGGCGAGATGATCGGTCCTCGCATTTATACAACGGGACCCGGCGTGTTTTCCGCGGAGCCGGTGCGTGACTACGCACATGCGAAGGACATCATGACGCGCTACGCCAAGTACTACGATACGAAGACGCTCAAGATGTACATGAGCGGTAATCGTCAGCAGCGGCAATGGTTGATCATGGCGGCGAAGGAGCTCGGCATCATGCCGACCACCGAAGGCGGCCTCGATCAGAAGCTCAACCTGACGCACGGTATCGACGGCTATCCGGGCATCGAACACACGCTGCCGATCACGCCGAAGTTCGAAGACATCTTCGAGTGGTACAAGGCGACGCAGGTGACCAACTCGCCGACGCTGATCGTCGAGTACGGCGGTCCGTTCGGTGAAGGCTGGTTTTACCAGACGGAAGATCTGATCAACGACGTCAAGCTTCGTCGGTTCACGCATCCGGTCGATTTCGACGGCAAGGTGCGTCGTCGTGGTGCCGGCAACGCCCCCGGGCCGGCCGGCTTCGCCGTGAAGGAGGAGTACGCGATGTGGCAGCACGCCGAGGACATCGCGAAGACGGTGGCCGCGGGCGGTCGCATAGGTGTCGGCAGCCACGGCCAGTTGCAGGGACTGGGCATGCACTGGGAGCTGTGGCTCATTCAGTCGGGCGGACTTTCCACGCACGATGCGCTCCGCGCGGCCACGATCGTGGGCGCCGAGGCGATCGGACTCGGCAGCGAGATCGGCTCGCTCGAGGCCGGCAAGTTTGCCGATCTGATCGTGCTCGATCGTGATCCGCTGGTGAACATCCGCAACAGCAACAGCGTGTCGATGGTGATGGTCAACGGTCGCTTATTCGATGGCAACACGCTCGACGAGGTGTATCCGCGAAAGAAGCCGCTCGTGCGTCAGCCGTGGAGCTACACCGTGCCGACGGCGGCGGCGGGCATTCGGCAGTAGGGGCGCATACCTACCGATCGCACAGAGCCCCATCGCCACACGGCGATGGGGCTCTGGTGTTTTCAGGCTAGAGCGAAACCGACTTCACGCTGCCAAGCTCAGGGCGTTCACCGGTGATTCTCCCCTTGATGAGTTCGAAGAGAATCTCGGGCTTCGACTTCTCCCGCTTCATGTAGATCACGCTCTCTGCGTTCACCAGAATGAGCGCCAGTCGCGGATCATCGGGCCCACCGTTGCGCACGTCGTCGAGCTCGCCGAACCACATTTTCCAGTCGGGCTGGTAGAGCTCGCGAATCTTGGCGCGGTCGGTGGAGATGGTGGCGGATCCCGATACCGAGACCCATTCGTAAGACTTCGTGCTGAAATAGCTGAGGTTGATCAGCGGGTGCTCGTCGAGCTCGTCGATCTTGTTCGATTCGATATCGGTCACGAACCAGAGGTCGGCCACCGGGTTCCGCTTCTGCGTGGCCATCGGTCGCGAGACCAGCTGCCCGTCGTCGCGCTGCGTGACGAACATCGCGGTTTCGATGCCTTCGACCAGGTCATATAGTTCGTCGATTCGCTTCTGCTGTTCGTTCTGTTCGCTCATGTCAACTCCCGGAAATGTTCGAATGAGGTGCTCCGTACAGTGCAGAGCAGGTGCCGTGCCGCTCTTGGCCATTTGGGCCATGCTCGTCAGCGCGATTGCACCGGTGCGGGCACAATCCGGTACACGTGTGTCGACGGTCACCGGATGCTGGAAGGCGTCGCGACCGCTTGGCCCGACGGGCGGGGCACTGTCCGTTCCGCGGGACGCGCCGTTCACGTCGATCGTGCTGCGGGACAGCGGTCGCGTCGTGTTGCCGCTGCTCAACGACCGCGAGCGCGCGATGTGGGAGGCACGAAGCTACTGGAGTGCGAGCGGCGACTCCGTCGATCTCACGATCTTCACGGGGCTCCAGGGGTGGCGCACTCGACTGTCTACCCGTGCGCTGCCGAACGCCATGGCGGGTACAGCCACGTATCTCACCGACGTCATCGTAGCCAACGCGGCTCCGCTGCAGGTGGCAGTAACGCTCTCACGCGCGCCGTGTCAGGCGGACTGGGCCACGCTGCCGATCACGACGCGCATCCCGCGCAGCTGGGAACGTGGTCAGCAACCGTACTTCGAGTTCCAAGTGGAACGGGCGGCGGCGCTGGCTACCGGTGTGAAACTGCCGAAAGGTGTACGGTCGATGCGCGCGCTCGGGCGCAACGAGACGTCTGATGCGCGCGCCGATCGGCCGGAGATCGTGGTGGCGATGTTCATCGTTGAGTCGAATGGACGCGCGGACACGAGCTCGCTCAAGCTGCTCTATGCCGACGGCGCGCCTGGCACGGCCCGCGCACGTGATGCGGTCGCAGCAATACTGGCTTCGCTGCGATTCACACCGCCTATGGTGGGCGGGCAGGCGGTGAATCAGCTGGCGACGTGGCGGATTGAACTTGTCAAGAAATGATCACGCAGGGATGCAGAGTGCGCAGAGCACGCAGAGGGGTTGAGCGTAGTTCTCTGCGCCCCCTGCGCTCTCTGCGCCTCGGCGTGATCTTTCCCTAGGTCTCCGCGGTTCGCACGTCGATGTGCTGAACCGCCCCAAATCGCGCCGCGATATCCAGCAGCATCTCATCGTTCCCGCGCGCGGCGATCATCGATAGGCCGATGGGGCACTTGTTCAGCGTGCCGAACGGCAGGTTCACTTGTGGTAGCCCGCCCAGGCCAGCGATGCAAAGCAGGGCCAACGCGCGCTCGCGGAACGCGACTGTTTCCGCCGGCGGCCGCTTCAGCAGCGGAGCGATATCGGGCACGGTGGGGAGCAGCAACACCGCATTGCCCGCGAGCAGCTCATCCAATCGCGCCATGATCTCGGCGCGTCGATCACGCATCACCGCGACCTCCTCCGGCTGAACCTGCGCGACGGCTTCGAAGCGTGGCCCCACCTGCGGGCCGAACTTCGGACGCACTCGAGTGATCCATGCGCGATGCGTGCGCCAGATGTCGTCGTATTGCAGCACGCGAAACACGTCGAACCACGCGGGAAGTCCTTCCGCGCTCACCGTTACCGGTTCCGCGTCGCCCAGCAGCGCGGTCACACGGGCAACGGCCGGTGCCAGCGCGTCGGCCGCGCCCGGAAGTGCCAGCGCAAAGGCGTCCTGCGCCAGCAACACACGGCCAGCTGTCGCGGGAGCCCCGCCGAGTAGTACCTCGCCGACCTGCGCGACTAGCGCCGCGTCGCGGGCGAACCATCCAACCGTGTCGAAGATCGGGGCCAGCGCGCAGGCGCCGTCGAGCGAGATGCGCCCGTGCGTGGGCCGGATGCCGTAGATGCCACAAAAGCTCGCCGGTGCCCTCACGGAGCCACCCGTATCACTGCCGATGGCAAAGTCGACCAAGCGGCCCGCCACGGCCGCCGCCGAGCCGCTGGACGACCCGCCTGGCACCCGTTGCGGCGCCGCCGGATTCAACGGCGTTCCGTAGTGCGCGTTCTCCCCGGTGAGACTGAAGGCCATCTCTTCGGTGTGTGTCTTTCCCGCGAGCGTGGCACCGGCGTCGAGGAGCGTTCTCGCCACCGTCGCCGTGGTGGACGCCTCGCCGTGGGACGCGAACCAGTCCGGGCTGCCGAACCCCGTACGATGCCCCGACACGTCGAAGATGTCCTTGAGGCCGAACGTGAGGCCGCGCAGCGGCCCGCTGCCAGCGCCGGGGCGATACACGTGGGTGTGCTTGCAGAACGCGCCGAGGTGATCGCGTTCGAGGATGCTGTCCCGGAGAGGCATGCGAGAGAAGATCGAGTCCAACGTGCGTTTCGGGAATAGCGGCACCGGCTGTCACGATTCTGACATGCACGGGGCATAGCCTTGAGATCGTAAGATTTCCCCCATCCCGGCACGGACTCCGATGCAACGTACCTCCGCTTCTCAACGGCGAGCACTCCCCCGGTGGCTCACCACGATCGCCGCCGGCGGATTGGTCATGCTCCCGGCACTCTCCGCCCACGCACAGGCCGCGGCGGCTGCCGGCTATCACATCGTCAAGACGATCCCCGTCGGTGCCGAAGGAGGGTGGGACTATATCAGCATCGACGCTGCGGCCCGTCGGCTCTATGTGTCGCACGCGAGCAAAATGGTGGTAATCGATATCGATCGCGACACCGTGGTCGGAGAGATGCCTGACACGCCGGGCATTCATGGTATTGCGATCGCTCCCGCGCTTGGTCGCGGATTTACGAGTAATGGGCGTGACAGCTCGGTGACGATCTTTGATCTGAAGACGCTTGCGGTGCTCGGGCGCGTGAAGGTGACGGGGGCGAACCCCGACGCGATCCACTTCGATGCGGCAACCCGTCGCCTCTTCACCTTCAACGGACGCAGTGCGAACGCCACGGCACTCGATGCTGTGACCGGAGCGGTACTGGGGACGGTCGCGCTGGCGGGGAAGCCGGAGTTCGCACAGACCGATGGGAAGGGGCGCCTGTTCGTCAACATCGAGACGGACCCTGGCCAGATTCAGATTATCGACACCCGCAGCATCAAACTGACCGCGACGTTCACGCTCACCGGGTGCGACGCGCCCACTGGCCTCGCCTACGATCGCACCCGCGACCGCCTCTTCTCCGTGTGCGGGAACCGCGTCCTGATGGTCAGCAATCCAACGACGGGCAAGGTCGTCACGACAGTGCCGATCGGACCTGGCGTCGACGCGGTGTCGTACGATGAGACCGAAGGGCTCCTGTTTGCGTCGAACGGCGGTGACGGCACGATGACGGTCATCAAGCAGGACGGTGCCGACCGCTATACGTCGCTTGGTAACGCGACTACCCGGGTGGGATCACGCACGATGACGATCGATCCAAAGACGCACCGTGCCTATCTGGCGACCGTGCAGTACGGCCCAACGCCGGCACCCACCGCCCAGCAGCCGCGGCCGCGCGCACCGGTCATTCCTGGCTCCTTCGCGATTCTCGTGTTGGACCGCAAGTAGATGAGGCGTGTGTCGCCTGTCGTGCGCTGCGGCGTGTCGTCGATCGTGGCACTGGTCTGTGCGATGGCCCCCGGCGCGACGGCAGGGGCACAGGCACCTGTGATCACACGGCGGAACACGCCGGCGACCTCGCGGGCGATCTCGCGGGCCGAGGCCGTCGCGCTCGCGCTCTCGAGTTCCACGCGTCACACGCTGGCGCGATCCGATGTCGCGTCGGCCACGGCGCAACTCTCCGCCGCGCGACAGTACGAGAATCCGGCGTTGACGACGTCGTACAGTAGTGCGGCGCCGCAGGCGCATGTCACCCTCGATGTCCCGATCGACTGGCCTGGACTGCGCGCGCCACGCATCGCCGCCGCTCGCGCGCAACTCGGAGCCGCGACGGTGCGTCTCACGCTCGCCGATGTGCTGTTGGCCTTCGATACGGATACCGCCTACACACGGGCACAGGCGCTCGCGGCGCAGGCCGACTTGCTCGCCGCCACCGCGCGCGATGCGGATAGCCTGCTGGTCCTCGCCCGCGTTCGGCGCGACGCCGGCGACGCGAGCGATCTCGATGTCGAGATCGCGACGCTCTCCGCTGGTCAGCTCGCCAACGCCGCGAGCGTGGCATTCACCAGCACGGCCACGGCGCTGCTGCGTCTCCAGCGCATCATGGGCGTGTCGACAGACTCGGTGCAGTTCGTACTCGCGGACACGATGGGGTTTACGGCACCAACGCCGGTGGCGCCGCCCGACGTGACCACGGGCGTTCCGCTGACCGTTGCTGCGGCCGATCTCGATGTGCGCGCGGCGGAGGCGTTGGCGAGACTCGAACGTCGCCGGTCCGCGGGGGCGCCGTCACTCACCCTGGGTGTCGAAGCGGTCAATCCGGGTGGACCGGGCGGGCCGCTCCCGCTCGTCGGTGTGAGTCTGCCGCTGCCGCTGTTCAATCGCAATCGGGCGGCGATTGCCCGCGCGGACGCCGATCTCGTGCGCGGTCGGACGCAACTGCGTCAGGCCCAGCTCGAACAACAATTTGACGTGCGCCTCGCGCAGACGGAGGCGCTGGCGGCACGCAGGCGCGCCGAGCAATCGCTCCGCCTCCTCGCGTCCGCTGAACGCGTCGGTGCCCTCTCGCTCCTGGCGTATCGCGAAGGCGCCACGACGCTCGTGAGCGTCATCGAGGCGCAGCGCGTGGCGCGCGAGGCGCGCGCGCAATGGCTCGAGGATCTGGCGGCGGTGCAGATCGCTGAGCGCGTGCAGCAACTCCTCTCGTTTCGCCTTTCCACTACGCCGTGATGCCACGCCTGCACCCTGATCCGACGAGAGATCCTGGACACGCGCCGCGGCGCGTCCCACACGCGCGCGTGACGCTCGGCGCCGTCGTGTTGCTCGCCATCTTCATCGGCTGCCGATCCGGTGGAGATGACTCCGAGGCCACGTCCGAAGCCGATGCGGCACCACGTGCGTCGGCCGTGACCGCCACCACGACGCGCGTCGACACGGCCACCTTCACCGAGATAGTTGACGCCGTCGGTGTGGTCACGGCGCGGATGGGGGGCGAGGCGTCGTTGTCGGCACCGGCGCCCACCCGCGTGGTACGGATCCTGGTGACCGTGGGCGACCGCGTGACGCCAGGGCAGGCGCTCGTCGAGTTCGAACCCGCGCTCTTTGAGGCCGCGTGGCGGAGCACCGAGTCCGCCCGAGAGACGGCCGAACAGGCACAGGTACGCGCTGAACGTCTGGTGGCGGCGGGTGTCATGCCCCGACGTGAGCTGGAGCAGGCGAATGCCCAGCTGGCGTCGGCGCGGGCGGACGCCCTCGCGGCGGATCGGGCACGACAGCTCTCCACGCTGCGAACACCGATCGCCGGCGTCGTGACGCGTGTCGCCGCCGTGCGAGGCGCGAACGTGAACGAACAGCAGTCACTGGTGGATATCGCCGATCCCGATCATGTCGACGTGGTGCTGCAACTCGCTCCCGATGTGGCGCATCGCGTGCGCGTGGGACAGCCAGTGACGCTCCGCTTGAATGCCGCGACCGGCGCAGCATCGATCGGCACCGGCCGAGTGGCCGACATCGCGGCGCTGGTCGACAGCAGCAGTCGTGCGGTCGCCGTACGAGTCGCCGTTCAGCCCTCGTCCGAACAGCGGCGCTTGGGCGAAACGGTGTTCGGCTCCATCGTCGCCGAATCGCACCACGGCGCCGTGGTTCTTCCGGAGCAGGCCCTGGTGCCGCACGAGGAGGGCTACCGTGTGTTCGTGGTGGATTCGGCCGGCGTTGCGCACGCCCGTGACGTGTCGGTCGGCGGCCGCAGCGCACAAGGGGTGTGGATCCGCGACGGCGTGCGCCGTGGCGAGACGGTCGTGACCGCTGGTGCGTATGGTCTCGACGACGGCTCGTCGGTCGTGAGTGCCGGAGCGAAACGGTGAGTCGTTGCTGATGTCGTCACGCCGCACGCTCTTCGATGCGCTGCACGCGCAGCGTCTCTTCGTCTATGTCGTCGTAACCTTGCTCAGCGTGGCCGGCGTGTGGTCCGCGATGCGGCTGCCGTCCGCCGTGTATCCCGAACTCACCTTCCCGCGCGTCACGATCATCGCGCAAGGGTCCTCGCTCGGTGCGAGACAGATCGTGTTCTCGGTGACACGACCCATCGAGGAAGCGGTCAGCATCGTGCCCGGCGTCGAGCGGGTGACATCGCGGTCGATTCGAGGCGCCAGCGAGGTCAACATCACGTTCGCTGAAGGCACGTCGATGGAAAGCGCGCTGCAGCTCGTGCGCACGCGCGTCGAGCAGATCCGCTCGTCGCTGCCGCCGGCGGTGCAAGTCGAGGTCGAACGCCTGACGCCGGCACTCTTCCCGATCCTGTCGTACAACCTGGAAGGTGGTGACGCCGCCACGCTCTTCGACATCGCCCGCTACCAGCTCAAGCCGGTACTCTCGCGCGTGCCGGGTGTGGGTCGCGTCGACGTGCAGGGTTCGGATATGCGGGAGATCGAAGTCGTGGCCGACCCCGCGCGTCTCGCCGCGGCCGGTATGACGTACAACGACCTAGCCGCTGACATTCGGGCGGGTATCGCGGTGGACGCGGTGGGGCGGGTGTCGCGGGACTACAAAGAGTACCTCGTGGTCTCGAGTCAGGAGGCGCACTCCGTGGAGGACGTCGAGAACGTCGTCCTGCGCCGCGGCATGCGCGTGCGCGATCTCGCGCGGGTGCTGCTGGGCACGGAGGACCACGTGCGCCTCATCTCCGGGAATGGCCATCCGGCCGCGTTGTTGAATATCACGCGACAGGTTGGCGGTAACACGGTGGGGGTGGCCGACAGTGTCGCCACGGTGGTACGGGCGCTCGCCACGACGCTGCCGCCGGGCGTGCACTTCAGTCCGGTCTATGATCAGGCGGCGCTCGTCCGTGAAGCGGTGTCCTCGGTTCGCGACGCGATGCTGATCGGCACGTTCCTCGCCATCGTGATTCTCCTCCTGTTCCTACGGCACCTGCGCATCACCGCCATCAGCGCGATGGCCATTCCGCTCACGCTGGCGATCACCGTGCTGTTGATGTCCGCGTTCGGGCAGACCTTCAACCTGATGACGCTCGGCGCCATGGCGATCGCCATCGGTTTGGTGATTGATGATGCCGTGGTGATCACGGAGAACATCGTGCGGCATCTGGCGCTCACAACGGACCGTTCGATGGCGATTCGCGAGGCCGTCGACGAGTTGATCTGGCCCGTGACGTCGTCCACCGCCACCACCGTCGTCGTGTTTCTTCCACTCGGCCTGCTGCAAGGCGTCACGGGCCAGTTCTTCGCCGCGCTGTCGCTCACGTTGACGACGAGCGTCGTGGTGTCTCTGGTGCTCGCGCTGAGCATCATACCGTTGTTGAGTGCTCAGTTCCTCCGTGAGCAGGACGTGCCCGTCGTCGAGAAGACGCAGACGGTGACCGGTCGCGTCGGTGCCTGGCTCGATCGACTATCGACGCGCTACGCTGACCTGCTGGGCGGTGTGCTCCATCGTGCCGGGGCACTCTTCGTCGTCGCGTTGCTGCTCGTCGCCGGCGGCGTGCTGGCCTATCGCGCTGCGGGGAGTGGCTTTCTTCCCGATATGGACGAGGGCTCGTTCATCATCGACTACGTGACACCAGGGGGAACGGCGCTGGCGGAAACGGATCGGCAACTGCACATCATCGAGCGTATCCTCGCTGAGACGCCGGAGGTGAGCGGCACGTCCCGGCGGACGGGCGCCGAGCTTGGATTGTTTGCGACTGAACAGAACACGGGAGACATTGCGGTGCGACTGCTGCCTCATGCGCAACGCACCCGGCCGATCAGTGAGATCATCGACGACGTGCGGGAACGTGTGGAACGTGCCGTGCCGCGCGTGCGTGTCGAGTTCATCCAGATACTGTCGGACGTGCTCGACGATCTGTCTGGGGCGTCCTCGCCAATGGAGATCAAGCTGTTCGGCCCGGAACTCGCCGTGCTCGATGCCTATGCCGTGCGGATCGGACCGAAGGTCGAACAGGTGGCTGGACTGGCCGATTTCTATTCGGGGATTCCCGAATCGAGCGCCGAGCTGGCCATGCACGTCGATGGCGATGCCGCGCAGCGGGTCGGGCTGTCGGCCCAGGACATCAGCACGAGCGTCGGTGGCGCGCTGCTGGGAGTCGACGCGGGAGAAATCAGACTCGATGATCGGGCCATCGGCGTGCGGGTGCGAGCGCCCGATTCGGTCCGCTTCAGTGTTGCACGTCTCGCCACGCTGCCGGTGTGGACCCCTCGAGCCGGCCGTTCCACACCACTTGGCGGGTTGGCCAGCTTCATGCCTGGCGAGGTACGCAGCGAACACTTGCGCGAGAATCAGCAACAGCTGGTGATAGTCACGGCCGGAGTCGAGGGGCGCGCCTTGAGCGCCGTGATGGCCGACGTACAGGCCATTCTCGCGCAGAATCCCGCGCCGGCCGGAGTTCGCGTTGAACTGGGTGGACGGTACGCGAGTCAACAGGCCGCCTTCTCCACGCTCCTCCTCGTGCTGGCGCTCGCCGCCGTCTGCGTGGCGTGCGTGATGGTGTTGCAGTTCCGCTCGCTGGTGGAGCCGCTGGTGGTGTTGCTGGCCGCACCGCTGTCGTTCGGAGGCGCGTTCGGATTGCTCGTGGCGACCGGCGTCTCGCTCAACGTGTCGAGCTTCATGGGACTGATCCTGCTGGTCGGCCTGATTGTAAAGAACGGCATCATCTTGCTGGATTTCACACGGCATCGCATGCTCGTTGATGGCGTCGATCTTGAAACGGGAATTCGCGACGCGGCCCGCATTCGCCTGCGTCCCATTCTTATGACGACGTTGTGTACGCTGTTTGGGCTGCTGCCGCTCGCCCTCGGGATCGGCGCGGGTGGCGAAATGCAGAAGCCGCTGGCGATTGCCGTGATCGGAGGTCTGGCGTTATCCATGCCGATTACGCTCTTCGCTGTTCCCATTCTGCTCGTGGCCGTGCGCGGGCGGAGCTACCGACTCATTCCCACGGCGACTCTCTGATCGAGGAATTACTCCATGCGTAACCGGATTGCGTGCGGTCTTGTCGCGCTGACACTGACGGCGACTGTCGCGTCAGCCCAGGCTGTGACTGTAAAGGAAGAGAAGGCGGGGCTGCTAAAGCTGGCCAAGGTCACGCCCGCCACCGCCACGGCAACGGCACTGACGAAGGTGCCGGGTGGCAAAGTGCAGAGCGCAGAAATCGAAAAGGAAGACGGGAAGCTCGTGTACTCGTTCGACATCAAGGTCGCGGGCAAGAGTGGCATCGAAGAGGTGCTCGTCGATGCGCTGACGGGTGCCGTGGTCGGTGTCGAGCATGAAACACCGGCCGACGAGGCGAAGGAGGCGAAGGAGGACAAGGCAAAGGCAGCAAAGGCCAAGGTTCCGCCCGCGGTGAAGAAGCCGGGCGCGTAGCCGCTTCAGGTCTGCCTGCTAGCTTGATCCGTATGCGAGTCCTGGTGGTCGAGGACGATGCGGAGGTTCGCGACTTCCTGCTTCGGGTCATTCGCGAGGCCGCTTGGGCGCCCGACGGTGTGTCGGATGGTCAGGCGGCGCTCGCCGCGCTCGCGCGCGGCCCGTACGACCTCGTCGTACTGGATGTCGGCCTGCCGGACATGGATGGCTTCGCGGTGTGTCGTGCGGTGCGGGCACGCGGTGACCGCACGCCGGTGCTCGTGCTGACCGCGCGGAACGCGGTCAACGACCGCGTGCGGGGACTCGACGCCGGCGCCGATGACTATCTCGCCAAGCCGTTCGCGGTCAGTGAGCTGCTGGCCCGGCTTCGTGCCTTGGCGCGACGCCCGGCTGTCGCGCTCGAGCCCGTGCTGCGATTGGCGGATCTCGCGTTGGACAGCGCCACGCGTCAGGCGAATCGGGCGGGAATGCCGATCGTGCTCACGCCGCGCGAGGTCGCGTTGTTGGAGTATCTGCTGCGCAATGCGAGACGGGTCGTCAGCCGTTCGCAGATTCTCGATCACGTGTGGGATGACAACTTCGATCCCGTGGCCAACGCCGTCGATGTGCTGGTGGGCCGACTGAGGCGCAAGATCGATGGTGAGGGACTGCTCCCGCTCCTGCACACCGTCCGCGGCACCGGCTATCTCCTGACCGATCGCATCGGCGGTGACGATGGCCATTAGTCGGCTACGGCTTCGGCTTGCCTTTGGCTTCGCGATGGCGTTCGCCGTCGGCACGGGCCTGCTCGCCGCCGGCGGACTTGCGTTCATGGCGCGCGAGTCGACGCGACGCTTTGACACGCATCTTGACGGGATTGGCGCTGGACTGATCGCCGCGGTGGCGCGCGAGTACGCCGAAACGCCCGACTCGTCGTATGCGTTCGTGGCAGGCGAAGTCGCGGCCGAGTGGCCCGACAACGGTGACGCCTTTCTGCTGCTCGCCGTCAGCGGTACGCTGGCGGCGCTCCGAGACCCTGACGGGGCCGGGCAACGCGTGTTGGCCGTAATGCGGGACCGCCCCGCGACGCGCTTCGATGTTGATCGGGGCGGTCCGGATCTCCGCGGCCGCTTGATCGACACGACGATCGTCGTGACAGTCGACGCCGCGACGACCTCGCATCGAGTCCGCGTCGTCACGTTTGGTTCGACCGAAGGCATCGAGGCCGACACCGAGCTGCTCCTCGTCGTCATTGCCGTTGGCGTACCGCTCATTCTTCTGGCGAGCCTGCTGGTCGGCTACCTGCTCGCCGGGCGCGCCATGGCTCCGGTCCGGCAGCTATCGCAGGATATTGCGGCCATCGCACCAACCGATCTCTCTCGTCGGCTCTTTCCGCAGTATGGCGGCGACGAGCTCGGGGCGTTGGCCGCGGAGTTCGATGCGCTGATGATCCGACTCGACGAGGCGCAGCAGCGCAATCGACAGTTCGTGCGCGAGGCGGCACACCAGATTCGCACGCCACTCACGCTCGTGCTGGGTGAAGCCGGGCTGGCACTCGACCCGGTGGCGGGCACGCCCGCGGCCGCGCCGGACGCCGAACGGCTTCGATCGTCGCTGGCGCGCGTGCGCACAGCGGCCGAGCAGATGCGCCGTCGCGTCGATGAGCTCTTCCTCCTGGCTGAAGCGCGCGCCGGCGAGGTGGTGCGTCTCGAACAACGCGTAGAGCTCGACAGTCTCGTGCTCGAGTGTACGGATCTGATGCGGGCCAGAGCGTCGGTGACGGGACACGCGCTCGCGATCGGCGACGCGGAACCGGTCACGGTGCTGGGGAACGCCGCGCTGTTGCAGGAGGCACTGCTCGAACTGGTCGAGAACGCCTGCCGGCACGGGGTGCCGACGGCGCCGATCACCGTCTCGTGTCGCGCGGTGAGGGGCGAGGAGGCGCGAGGCGAGGTGGCGCACGCCGGTGAGGCCATACTCGAGGTCCGCAACGACGGCCAGCCATTGACCGAGGCGGCGACGCGTAGTCCGATGGCGCCAGCGAACGACCGAGGGCTGGGCCTCTCGATCGTGCGCTGGGTGGCCACTTCACATCATGGACGCGTCGAATTCCTGCATAGCGCCGGTCACAACGTCGTGCGCATCGTGGTGCCCGTGCTCGCGCGCTAGCGCTTTACCGGCTCCGACCGCAGAAAGTCGATGCCTCCCGCCTGCTGTCCGACGTCCACCGACGCCACCTTCTTGAGTGTGCCGAGGTCGATCACATCCACCGTGCCGGGTTCCGAGCCCACGCCCTCCACGGAAATGAACGCGTAACGGTCGTCGTCGGACACGGCGATGCCGTGTACGACCTTGCGCGTGGTGGGAATACGGGCGAGCTCCTTGGCCGACACCGCGTCGAACACCGACATCGACGCGTCGCGCTTATTGGTCGCGATGATCCGCGCACCATCGTGCGTGGTGGCCAGGTTGTACACGCCAGGTCCGGCGGGAATGCGACGGACCAGCGTCCACGACTTCGTGTCGATCTCCAACAAGTCGCTCGACTTGTTGCACGCGACCCAGACGCGTGAGCCGTTGCGCGATGGTTGCGCCCACGTGGGAGAGCAGGAGATGTCACCTGGCTTCGGTGGCTCCATGCCGTGACCCGACATGTCGGTGGCCGCACCGCCGTGCGCCGCATGATCACTCGCGCCGCGCTCAGCCGGCGCGCCCACCATGCCCATCTCCTTCCCCTTCGTGAGAAAGAAATGGCGGCTCACCGACAGCGTGCTGGCATCGATCTCGGCCAGCGTTTCATCCATCATGCAGGCCGAGTAGTGCTTGGTACCGTCACTCGAGAGTCGCGACCCGTGTGGCATCGTGCAGGTGCGGATGCGCGCGATCTCCACCATCTCCTTCGCGGCGACCACCGACACATCGCTCGTCTCCATGTCGCCGTGCAAATTGAAATTCACGACGAATACGAGCGCACCATCGGGCGAGACCTGCGCTGTCGCGGGAAAGTTTCCCAGCATCACGCTGCCCAACTGCGTGTCGGTCGCGGCGTCATACTTCACCAACTTTCCGAACGGCGTGCCGTGGGCGATCGTCACGAAGTACTCCTTTGCGTCTGGCGAGATCGCCACGCCGTGCGGACCAGCTACTTCCATCTTCGACCAGCCCACGTACTTCTCGCGCTCCACGCGTGCACCGGCGGGACCGAAACGCACCAGCGCCACGCGGTCCACCGATTCGCTGGCGACCAGTACGAGGTAGTCGCGCATCGGCGGCTGTGCACGCAGCGTGGAGCTCGCGCACAGCATCGTCGTCAGCAACGCCACGCGCATGGAGCGAGACGTCACGGAATGACCTTCTTCACCGGCTTGGGTTCGATGCGGATGATCCACAAGCCGTTGTTGTCGTCGTTCACGTAGGCGAGTCCGTCCTTCGGGTTCACGACGACGCCCCATGTCATCGCCGCGTTCTTCACGTGACCGTCCATGTCGGCGGTGTTGAGATGGCCGATTTCGCGTCCCTGCGCGCGCAAATCGCCGCGCAATTCCCCCGAGATGTCGAACACGCGGAAGCCGGCGTTGTACGCGCCCATGTAGAGCGAGTCACCAGCCACCCACACGTTGTGCACGCCGCCGTACTCCGGCTCGTAGAACGCCACCGCTTTCGGGTTGGCGATGTCGGACACGTCGACCACCTGCAGGCGACCGTAGGCGCGACCGGCAGCCGCGTCCTTTGTGCCCTTGGGCCCGGCGGCGGGGAAGACTTCGTCGGCAATGAAGACGTAGTTCTTGTGGCGCCACGCGGTGTGCGTACCGCGAATGAAGCCCGGGCCGCCGTCCACTTCCACCTGCTTGTACATCGCGTTCAGGTCGTACTTGAACTGCGACACCTTCACCGGATTCGACGGCGAGCCGCCCTTGATGCCGTTGCCCACGTCGAGCACGATCAGGCCGTCGTTCCAGTAGCTCGCGTACAACAGGCCATCGCGCAGGTCGATGTCGTGCAACGAGCGGCCGGCGTCGGGACGCCCTTCCGTTTTCCAGCGTGCCACTTCCTTCGGGTGATACGGATCGTTCACGTCGATCACGTGCAGCGCGCCGGTACCGTCGTTCGTGAGGAAGATGAACGTGCCGAACTTGTCCTGCTTGTACACGAACGCCGAGTGCACACCGCCGGTGACGCCATCGGTGAATTCGGCGATCGGCTTCGGATGCGCCGGATCATCGAGCGAGGCGATTACGATGCCGTTCTTGCGGTCGCTCGCGCCTTCGCGCGTGAACACCAGGAACTTGCCGTCGGGGAACGTCATCACGTCGTTCACGCGTCGCGTGTTCGAGATGATCGAGTCCGTCACCTTCGGATCGGCCGGGTTGCTGATGTCGAGCGCGTACAGCACATCGCCGCCGCCGCCCGAGCCCAGATAGGCGTGCTTGCCGTCGGGATGGATCCAGACTTCTTCCGTGGTGAATCGCGTACGCGGGAGGCGGCCCACCAGCGACAGCGGACGGCGTACGTCACGCGGCGCCAGCGTGATCGTGCTCTCCACGCTACGTGCGCCGAACGACGCGGTGATCGTGTAGTCGCCGGGCTCGTAGCCCACGAACGCGCCATCGGCGTCGATCTGTCCCTGTCCGGGTGAAAAGCTCCAGGTGGGCGTGAGCCCGGTGACGGCCTTACCGTTCGCGTCCTTGGCGTTCAGCGCGAAGCGCAGCACGTCGCCCGCGCGCGCTTCCACGTGCCCCGGGGTGAGTGTGAGCGACGACAACGATGACGCCGCCACCACCACGGGCAGTCGCTGCGTGACCGCACCGGACGTGGCGACGATCGCCGTCGTGCCGGCCCTGGCGGCGGTGATCAGCCCGGTGGTCGTCACACTCGCCACAGCCGGATTCTCGCTCTTCCACGTCACGCGATCGCCACGCGCATCGCCGCTGGCCGAATACGCCCGTGCGGTCGCCCGTACGCGTTGGCCGACCACGAGCTTGGGCGAACTCGGCGACAACTCGATGCGAGCCGCCGGCCCCGGCACCGCCGTGATCTCGATGACTTCAAACGTGGGTGCGGCGCCCGGCATGGTCGCCGTGACCGTGATCGGCAGAACGGCCGTCGAGCTGGCCGTCACCAGGCCGAGCGAATCCACCCGCCCTTCAAAGCGAGCCGAGCCGCCCAAACGGTATCGCACCGTGACGCCGGAGAGCACGTTGCCCTGCGCGTCGCGCGCTTCGGTGCGCAGGCGCATAGTGTCGCCTGCCACTACCGTACGGCTGGCCGGAGTGATCACGAGTCGGGCAATCTTCGGCGCTGCCTGCGCTGACAGAGCGGCGAGCGGAGTCGCCAGCGCCAGCAGGACCGGGGCGATGGTGAAGGAACGCTTCATGGGCAAAGAGGCTCGGGAAGGGGGCCAGCAGGACGTTTGCAGGGTGCGAGCAGCGGGCTGCGCAGCAGGTAATAATGGAACCTGCGCGTGCTCGCGGCGAGCGGCAACTCGCGACTTCCCTCGCCCTGCTTCCCGCCGCAGCTTAGGCAGTCGCTCACCGTGTCACCCCGACGGCCGTACCTCGCGAGGCATGCTATGCAGCTCAAGTTCATCAGCGTCATGGTCGACGATCAGTCGAAGGCGCTCAAGTTCTATACTGAGGTGCTGGGTTTTGAAAAAATGTCGGACCTCCCGTTTGGCGAGTATCGCTGGCTCACCGTGACGGCGCCCGATGGCATGGCGGGTGTGGAGTTGGTGCTGGAGCCGATGGCGTTCGAACCGGCGCGTGTCTTTCAGAAGGCGCTGTTCGACGCCGGAGTTCCGGCTACTGCGTTCATCTCCACCGACATCCACGCCGAGTTTGCGCGACTGAAGGCGGCCGGTGTCGCGTTCCGCGGAGAGCCGGCCGTCATGGGTTCGGTCACGGTCGTGCTGTTCGAAGACACCTGCGGAAATCTCATCAACCTCGTGCAGCCCGCATGAACGCCATACGCGCATGCGCGCTGGCATTGGCCGTCGCGCTCGTCGATCCCGCGATGGCGCAGACCACACCGCAGACCGCACCGCCGCGCCAAACGGAAGCCGACGCGTATACGCGATACGAGCTGCTGGCGCCCGGCACGGCCAAGTTTCGCATTGTCTACGACGTGACCGCCACGACAGCCGGCGCCACGTACTACTTCAATCCGATTCGCGCCGGCAGCATCGCCACCGACGAGCATGTGAGCGACCGCGCCACCGGCAAGCCGCTGGTGTTCGACGTGGTTGGTGCGGCCGTCGCGCGAGCCGGTGGGGTGCGTGTGTCCGACAGCACGCAGCAGTACATCCGGGTCACGCTGGCGCGGCCGGTGCCCCCCAATGGCGGCGAAGCGCGGGTGTTGATCGACAAGACGTACGAAGACGCCAAGAGCTACTTCACCGACGGCACGACCATCGTCTTCAACCGTCCGCTTGGCATCAAGCGCAACGCGGTGGTGCTGCCGAAGGGCTACGAACTCGAGTCGTGCAACTATCCGTCGCAGATTCTACAGGAGGCCGACGGGCGCATCGCGATCAGCTTCTGGAACAACACGCCCGCGGAAGCGCCGTTGATACTCCGTGCCCGTCCGGTGGCATCGATGGCCACGTCCACCGGCACTGTGCGATCGAGCGTGCAGGCGCGACTCGAGGAGCGCGCGGTGCAATCGCGGGAGATCGTGTACTTCCTGCAGCAGCCGGAGACGCACGCCTTCGACTTGTATCACGACTACACCGAGTCGCGTCCCGGCACGGATCACTACATCAACGTCGTGCGCGCCGGCAGCCGTGTGTCGAATCCCTCGGCTCGCAATCTCGATACCGGCGAACCGCTTCGGCTCGATGTGCTCAAGGGCGCTGCCATCACCGCGGCCAAGCTCGACATCGGTGAACCGGTCGCACCAACCACGGAGATCGTGGTCTTCCGGTTTGCGCCGGTGGCCCCCGGCGCGACGACACGTCTACGCATGTCGGAGACGTACACCGACAGCACCCGCTACCGTGTGGTCGGCAATGAGCTGGTGTGGGACCGCAGCTTTGGACGTCCGGCGAATGCCGTGGTACTTCCGGCGGGTTGGGTACTCGCCAACAGCGCCATTCCGGCAACCGTGAGCACCATGCCCGACGGTCGTGTGCGGCTCGACTTCATCAATCCGCGCCCCGATGACATCGCCGTACTGATCACGGCGCGCCGCCGCTGATTCCCGCGTATTATCCACCCGAGGCTTCGTTCATCTCCCTCTGCCAGTCCCTGCATGCAATGGTCGATCGTCGGGCTCAATATCCTGTACGCCACCCTCGGTGTGGTGCTCATGTTCGCGGCGTATCGCATCATCGACGCGCTGACGCCGCAGGTCGACTTCGCTGAGGAGTTGAAGAAGGGAAATGTGGCGGTCGGACTGTTTGTCGCGGCGATCTTCATCTCGGTGGCGATCGTTGTGGGCGGTGCGCTGAATTGACGCGGCGCCTGCGCTGGAGCGTGTTGGCGCTGTTTGCGGCGTGCGCGGTGCAGGTGCCGGCCGCATCGGCACAGCCGCACGATCCGGCCGACCGGTACGACGACACGTTTCGCAAGGCCGCGAAGCGCTCCTTTGGACCGGCCTTCGACTGGCGTCTGTTCAAGGCGCAGGGCATGGCGGAGAGCAATCTCGATCCGATGGCGCGCAGTCGAGTCGGCGCGCGCGGTCTGATGCAGCTCATGCCGAGCACGTATCGCGAGATCGCATCGGAGAACGCCGACCTCGCGCTGATCGACAATCCCGAGCTGAACATCGAAGCCGGCATTGCCTACGATCGTCGGCTCTGGCTGCGCTGGGAGAACGACTCCATTGCCGATGATCGGCGACAGTTCATGTTCGCGAGCTACAACGCCGGACGCGGCACGTTGCTGAACGCGCAGCGGCGTGCCCGCCAGCGTCAGCTCGATCCGCGACAGTGGCGCAATATCGAGAAGATCGCGCCGTCGGTGCCGCGCTGGCGTCACGTGGAAACGCTGGACTACGTGCGGAAGATCGAGGTGAACATCACCCGACTCGATGATCGCGGCCGCATCATGAAGGCCAGCGCGACGGCGCGTGGTCTGAAGCGCTAGCCTACTGGATCAGGTAAATCTGGCTTCGGGTCAGATCCGTGGTGCCGGTGGCGACTAGGTCGAGCTTCACCACGCCACCGCTGCTCACGAACACGGACGGTGAGGTCCACGTGGTGCGGCCGCCGATGGCGCGCGCCTGCAGCTGCAGCAGACCACCGGCCTGCAAATCCGTTTCACGCACTTTGAAGGTCACGGTCGCGCCGCCGTTCACCGAGCCGACCCGCGCGCCGCGGGCGCCCTCGCTACGCACGACGTACACGATGACATCCGAGTAGCCGCGGTTCTCCACGACCAGTGCCACGGTTCCCTGAGGAGCGCCTTTCCCGCCACGTTTCATCAGCGAACAGGCGCTGAGCAGCACGACGATCATGAGAGAGGCGACCCCCATCGACAGACGTCGCAATCGGGCGAGGTCGGGTGCGCGACGGTTCGGTACGGGCAGCATGGCAGACATCGGGCACTCCGACCAATTGGGAAGACGGGCGTCGCACCGGGAGACGGGGCAGCCCGTACGAATCGCTGTGGAACGCTGCGCTATTCTACCCCGCCGCGCGGTCGGCTGTTCGTCAGGGTACGGGTTCGACGATTGCGGGATGGCCTCCCGAGGCGGGGCGGCGGAGACCGGCGGCCATCGCCCGCACCCCGCGCGTGAAACCACCCTTGGGGCTGTTCGGGCCGAACATACCGGCACGTTCGAGCGTGATGAAGCCGTGGAGGAACGCCCACAGCGCGACGGCGGCCTCGGCGTCGTCGGCAGGGCCGGTGAGTTCGCCGACGACCTGCATCAGTCGCTTCGAGAGCGCGTCGCGTGCGGTCTGCGGAATGGCCGGCGCGGTCGCCTGCGGGACCGCTGCTGTCGCCTCCGACGGCGATGGCCCCGATGTCAGCAGGCCGCCCGGCGTGGTGAGCATGGCATACAGGGCAGGCTGCTCGCGGGCGAAGCGCAGATACTCGTTCGCCATGAACAGCATGGGCATTTTCTGTGATTCCAGGCCCGCCGCGCGAGGCGCGCGCGCGATCGCGACGTCGATCGCGGCGAGCAGTTGGCCGGCCGCGTGCTCAGCCAGCAACGCCTGCAGACCGGCCAGATCGATCACATGCTTGTACAGCGAGGCGGGGCGAACGCTCAGGCGCAGCGCCACGGCTCGCATGCCGAGCGAGTCGGCGCCCTGTTCCTGGATCAGGGACAGGGCCGCCCCGACAACGCGCTCGCGCGAGAGCTTCGACGGATAAACCATGTCACAGTGTGCGTCTTGGGCGCAGAAAGCTCAAGCGCGCACACCGACTTCGTGGTTCACTCAGCGGCGTTGCTTGCGCGGGCCCGTCCATACCACGATCGAGCCGCAGCCATTCCGAGAGTCGAACTGCGCAGGCACGCTGGCCGTGCGCGAGTACACTTCGACGGCCATGACTTCCTGCGAATTCATGATCGCATCGAGATTGCCATCAGGCACCTGCACGTTCATCCCGTTCAGGAACACCGCCGGCGCACACGTGCCGCCGTTGTTGCGCATCATCACACGGCCCTGCGGCGACTGACCGCTGGCGATCACCACACCCGGCACCGAGCGGAAGATGTCGGCCATGAAGATCGGTGCGCGTGAGTTCAACTGATTCTCGTCGATGAACGCACCGAAACCGGCGCGGCGACGTTTCTCGAATTCGACCATCTGATTGGAGACGCGGTCGCCGCGCACGCGCACGGTGTCCACCGTCGCTACCAGCGTTTCAAGCGTGATGTCGGCCGTCGCCGCGTTGCCCGCGGGGACATCAACCGCGAGACGCATGGGCTGATAGCCGATCGCGCGGGCTTCGACCATCTGCGTGCCGGTTGGCAGTCCATCGAGAGTGTACTGGCCGTTCGCGGTATTGGCGCCGTTGCCGCTGGCGCCCCACAGCACGACGCGCGCGCTCGCGATCTCCTTGCCGCTCGCGCTCTTGACGGTACCACGCAGCGCACCCGTGCCCTTGTTCGTCGAGCCGATCACGAGGTCCCGCACCAGCAAGCCGTTACGCGGTATGCGCAGCTCGATGAATCCGGTGGAGTCGGCGCCGGCATAGGCGCGCGCCGTCACCGGCGCGTTGCGCGGTACACCGCAGAGCGTGAACAGCCCGTCGTCGGTGCTGCTGCCGAAGCGAGACGGATACCGGCGCTCCACACCGCGCGATCCGACCGTGACCTCGGTGTACTGCGCGCGCACGCGTGCCGCCGGCACCTGTTGATTCGTGGCGGCACTGCGCACGAAGCCCATGTAGAGCCCCATCGGCTGCTCGGGGTCACCGGGACCGCATCGTTTGGTGATGATCGACTCGGCCGACGGAATCGCCATCGGCACTTCGAGCTCCTCCGGCGTCGTGATGTTCACGCGAAACAGCGGCGCTTCAATCCCGAGCTGGTCGAGCCGTTGATGAAAGAAGCCGATCAGATACGTGCCCACCGCCACCGAATCGATCGCAAAGCGTCCGTTGGCCGCGGCGATGGCCGTACGCACGTTCGACGGATTGGACGCATCCACCAATTGGACGGTCGCCCCGCCCAACCACTGCGTCGCCGCGCTGTCGAACACGGTACCGACAACGCGCGCGCGGATCAGTTGCGGCGCCGGCGTGGCCGGACGTACCTGCGCCGCGAGCAGCGCAGGTGCCGTCAGGATGAACACGAAAAGGGATCGAAACATCGAAGGCATGGACGGGAAGATGTGAACTAGAAGGCGAACGTGGTACCGAGATACCCCCAATGCTCCACGTGGGCTCCTCCGGGGGTGCTGGTGAGAAATGCGCCGGGCAGTACGGTGGCACCGCCAACGAGCACACGCAGATGGGTGGTCGCCTTCCAGGCAGCCGTGAGATCGACTTCGTCGGCCACATGTCGGGCGGTCGAGCCGCTGGCCGCGCGAAAGAGCGCGTTCTGTTTATTGTACACGCCATCGTCGAGTCGGCGCCGGTCGAACCGGTACCACGCCCCGCGTAGCGAGACCGACGGCATCGGGTCCCAGGTGGTGATGGCATGGACTTCGGTCACATTCGGCCGACCGATCACGTCGGCGAAGCCCCCGTGTTGATGCGCGGCCGGGTACAGGACCGCGAACGCTTCGTTCCCCGGCGTGGCCGGTCGGTCGCTGCTGGCTTTCTCGAGACCGAGGGCGAGTGACGGCGTGCCGCGCACGCGTCGCCATTGCAGCTGCGTTTCCGCCACCCAGAACCACGCGTGGAGCTCGCGCGCGCCGGCGTGTCCGCGCTGTAGCGCCCCCTCGAGTTCCACCGACGTCACGAGGCGCGACGCCGCCGGCGTGCCCCGTTGCCAGAGGGTGCGGGCGCCGGTCGTCAGTCGTCGCGTCAGCGACGACGACGTGCGGATCGTCTGTTCGTACCAGTAGCCGTTCCACTGCGTTGGCAACCCGCGCGCGAATCGCGCGGCACCGGGCGCGGAGCCCAGCGACACCGTGCGCAGTCGGGCGGTACTGTCGGGGCGATTGCCGCGATCGAGTCGTACGATCATCGGGCGGATGTCGGTACCCTCCAGCACGAGCCGGCCGCGCACGAGCTGCGCGCGTGTGCCCTCCGAGCCACGACGCGTGTTGGCCCAGTCGGGTACGCCCACCAGACGCTCGCGGTTCAGCGAGACCTCCTGACGCCCGTAACGCACGTACGAGCGCCCGTAGCCGAGGTCGGCGTAGAGATTCTGGATATCGTGACGGTCGCCGTCGGTGGTTCGCGTTCCGCCCGGCAACGTGCGGCTCAGCGCCTGCGCATCACGTAGTTCCGCGAGCACTCGCCCGTGCAGCCGTTTGGGATGGCCGGCCTGCACGTCCGCGCCAACCATGAGCCGCGTGAATCCGTAATCGTCGCGCAACGTGCCCACGTTGTAGGCCCGCATGAACTCTTCGCGCCAGCGCGCCTGACCCGAGAGCGTTAGGATGAGCGGCCACCCCTCGTGAAGCGGAATCGCTTTGAGCCGATCGCTCCAGTCACGCGCCGCAACTGGGGCTCCCGTTGGGGGTGCCGTCGGGGTCGATTGGGCACGCAACGCCCCCGCGGTGACGAGCAGGGCGCCGACGACGGTTCGGGGGAAGGGGACTCGACAGGCCATGGGGGACGATACTCAGATGGCCACGAATTGGCTCGGCCGGGGTACATTTCCGACAGATCACCGTCCATCCCCGCCCGACTTCGCCTGCCCTCAATCGTGAAGACTTCGCAACTCGCCCGCCTCTCCTTGTCGGCGGCGCTCGTGAGCGCCGCGTGTGCTACCGCCGCCCAGACCGGCCGCGGTCCGGTGGCCGCGCCGACCGCGCGTCGCCCGGAGCCGATCACCCCGATCATGGAGATTGCGGCGTCGCCGAAGAATGCCGCCGCCGACGCGGCGTGGGCCGACTCGGTGCTCAAGACCCTGACGCTGCGCCAGAAAGCGGCGCAGATGGTCTGGATCTGGACGCTGGGCGATTACACCGCCACCGACGCGTCCTCGTATACGAACATCGAACGTCTGGTGCGTGAGCAAGAGCTCGGCGGCATCATCGTGTCCGTGGGCGGGCCGCTCGATATCGCCGCCAAGGTGAACGCGCTGCAAGCGGTCGCCAAATTGCCCCTGTTGGTGGGCGCCGATCTCGAGACCGGTGCGGCGTTCCGCGCGCGCGGTGGGTGGTTCCTGCCCAATGCCATCGAACTCGGGGGGGCCACGTCGTTCCCGTATCAGATGGGAATCGGCGCCACGCGCGACACGATGCTCGCCTACGAGATGGGTCGCGTCACGGCGATCGAAGGACGCGCGATGGGCATCCACATGGCGTTCGCGCCGGTGCTCGACGTGAACAACAATCCGAAGAACCCGGTCATCGCTGCCCGGTCCTTCGGTGAGGATCCGGCGCTCGTGTCGCGCATGGGTGCCGCCTTGGTGCGCGGCATTCAAGAACACGGCATGCTTGCCACCGGCAAGCACTTCCCTGGCCATGGCGACACCGAGCAGAACTCGCACCTCGAACTCTCGCGCGTGAACGTGTCGCGGGCGCGACTCGACAGCGTGGAGCTGCGACCGTTTCAGGCGGCGATCAACGCCGGCGTGCGTGGCATGATGACGTTCCACGGCGATCTGCCGGCGCTCGACACCACGCACACGGCGGCCACGCTCAGCGCCGCGGTGATGACCGATCTGTTGCGTACCAAGATGGGCTTCAACGGTCTTTTGGTGACCGACGCGCTCGACATGAACGGCGTGCTCGGGAGCATGACGATGGCCGAAGCGACGCAACGTGCCGTGGTGGCCGGCAACGACGTGCTGCTGATGCCCAGTGATGCCAAGGTCTCGATTCAAGCGGTGGTGGATGGTGTGGCGTCGGGGCGGTTCACCGAAGCACGCATCGATGCATCCGTGAAGAAGCTGCTCATGGCGAAGCACGAATTCGGGCTCGACCGGGAGCGCTTCGTGAGCGTGGAAGGCGTACGCACCCGCGTCGGTGTGGCGGCCAACACGGTGCCCGCCCGCGTTGCCGCCGAGAAGGCCATTACGTTGGTGCGCGACTCGCTCGCGCTGGTGCCGTTCAGGATGCCGGCCGCCAGCCGCGTGGTCAGCATCACGGTGACGCCGCGGGTGGATCTCAGTGCTGGTCGTATCTTCGACGCTGAGCTGAAAGGCACGTTCGCCAACCTGTTGTCGCTCACGCTCAGCCCGGAAACGGTGGCGGACAACACGGCGGGCGCCGCAGCGGGCGGCACCGGGACGTACAAGATCAATCCGGAACCGGCGTTGCTGCCGGCTTCGGTGGAGAACGCGTTGGCCATCGCGCGCGGCGCCGATCTGGTGATCGTGTCGAGCTACATCGGGGCCAGCACCAACACCGCGTCGATGGTACCCACACGTGGTTTGCCCGAGCTGCTGAACGGCTTGCGTGCGGCCAACACCAAGGTCGTGTTGGTCTCCTTCAACAATCCGTATCTGCAGCTCGGCCTGCCGCTCACCGAAGCGCATCTGATCGCGTGGAGCCCGTGGACGCTGTCGCAGCGGGCGGCGGCGCGTGCGCTCCTGGGCAAAGCGCCGATCACCGGCCAGCTGCCGATCACGATTCCCGGCGTGGCGCCCTTCGGCGCCGGCCTGCGTCGCTGATCGTCCCACGCTCCGCTTTCCATCACACACGGATCCCGTCATGCATTTTTCGTCACGTATTCTCGCCGTTGCGTCGGCCTCTCTGATCGCCGTATCCACGTCCGTCGCTGCGGCAGCGCAGCGCATCGCCGTTGATCTCACCGGCAACTGGACCTTTGAAGTGGTCACCGAGAACGGAACCGGGGTATCCGCCGTCGCGATGACGCAGAAGGGAGATTCGCTCACCGGCACCTACACGTCGGGCCGCATGGGCACGCTGCCGTTCAAGGGGCTGGTGAAGGGGCAGACGTTTACCTTCGCCGCCAATACCTCAGGCGGGGCCACCTTCACGTTCAGCGGCGCGATCGTCGACGCCGATCACATCAAGGGTGATCTCGATTTCGGCGGACAAGGCGGCGCCACGTTCAGCGGCACGCGCAAGAAATAAATACGAAGGCGGCGCGCTGCTTCCGCGCGCTACTTCCGTGCGCCGCGCACCATCTCGTCGATCGCGCGGGCCACGTCGGCCGCGCGCTCCTCGTGGAGCATCGTGCCGCCCGGTCGCAGCGTGTCGACGGCGAACCGTTTCACGTGCGCTTGCAGCAGTGTCACCTGCGCTGCACTCGGGGCGCTGGCGGATGGCTTGTCGCCCACTAACAGACGTACCGGCACCGTAATGCGAGTCAGGCGGGACTCAATCGGGAACTGTTCGACCGACGCCTGCATCGCGCCGAGTGTGCGCAACAGTCCGCGCAGGTCGTTCTCGATGGGCGCGACGTACTGTTTGACGACCTCGTTGGTGAGCCAACGATCGTCGGCGCTCTGATCGCGCAGTGCCGACACGAATCGCCGCTTGGCGAAGCCGCGCCCGATGGGGTTGTCGAGCAACGCCGCAAAGGTGAGCGCCGTGCGCACGCCCGACGTGCCCTGCTTGTCGATCGGACCGCCCGCGATCGAGACCACGCCGCGCACACGCGCGGTATCGGTCGCGGCCAGATGGAAGGCGATCGTGGCACTCGTGCCCTGCGCCGCTACGATGACGGACACGCCGGCCGGTAGCTCCGACTCGAGCACTTTCGCGATGCGAACGGCCTGCGCGCTCAGCGTATAGTCGGCGCCCTTGGAACGAGTTGAGGCACCCATGCCGAGTGGATCAACCACGAACGGTTGGATGCCCCGGGCTTGCAGCTCCCGCACCACACTGCGCATGGAGAACGCCGAGCCCACGGGGCCTGGAAGGAGCAGGACCACCACGTCCCCGCGTGACATGCCCACCGCGCCACCGTTCACACTGAGCGTCTCGGCCGGTGCGACCACCACGCGGCGCTCTCCCGGAGCACGTCTGGCTCGCGCAGCAGACGACTCAGGCCCGGGCAGCAGGAGCCCGAGCGCGAGCAACGCCGTCGAACCAAACCCGGTCGCGAGAGTGAGCCGTGCGGTGAGTGATGTGATCAACGTGGTTACTGAAGCAACGAGAGTACCGCGAACGACTGGCTTGGTCCAACCGGCGTACTGGTCGTACCCACCAGCTTGGAGATGGTCGCTTTATATACGCCCATTGGCACGCGCTGGACTTGCCCACCGCGCCCGCCGAAGCCACCGCCGCCAGCGAATCCACCCGCGAATCCCCCAGGGCCGAGCGGGGCAGGGGGGACGCACAGCTGCAGCGTATTCTGCGGCGGTCGCGGCGCACGGGCGGCCGTGCTATCCGTCGCTGACGGCGTGGCGACGGTCGCTGTCGCTGGCGCAGTCGCTGGCGCTGTCGCGGTCGGGGCAGGCGCGGCTGGATCGCCATTCAGATTCCAGGTAAAGCGCCGCAGTCCAGCCGTCCTATCGAGCTCACACCGGCGCCACACCTTGCCAGCGTTGTCGCTGATCGAGAGCACGAGCTTCGCGTCGGCGGGGAGCGCGTCCTTCACGTGGTAGGTCACCCAGGCACCCACCGGCGGATTCGGCGTGCTGTAGTTGCCGCTGATCGCCAATACGCCCGCCGCACCGGCCGGTGCCAGTCCACCGGGCGTAAACGCGTACGCGTGCCGCATGGGATACAGTCGCGCCTCCTCGGTCATCGAGGCCGGCGTGATTTCGCGCAGCGACGAGTAGTCGTCGAGCACATAGAAGCCGCGGCCGAAGGTGGCCAGCACGACGTCGTTCTCGCGCTTCTGTAGCGTGAGATCGCGCACCTGCGTGATCGGCAGACCACCCTTGAGTTGCACGTAGCTCTTGCCACCGTCCACGCTCGTGAACAACCCGAACTCGGTGCCCACGAACAGCAGATCGCCGTTCACGTGGTCCTGCGCGATCGTCCAGACGTCGTGACGCACGGGCAAGTTGGCCGTGATGTTGGTCCACGTGCGACCTCGATCGCTGCTCTTCACGATGTACGGCGCGTAGTCACCGCGCTGCCAGTTGTTGAGCGTGACGAACACCGTGTTGGCATCGCGCGGCGAGGCATGCACATCGCTCACGTACGTGAACCTCGGCACGCCCGGGAACGCCTCGATACGGCGCCAGTTCTTGCCACCGTCTTCGCTGACCTGCACCAGGCCATCGTCGGTGCCAACCCACAACAGCCCTTCCATCACCGGCGATTCATCCACCGCGACGGCGTTGCTGAGCTCCGTGGTCGAGACGTTCAGTGCGACGGATCCACGCGGCCACACCTTGCCCATGATCGGCAAGGAGTCGCGATTCAGATTGCGCGACAGGTCTGGGCTGATGCGCGTCCACGTGTCGCCACGATCGTCGCTGCGGTACACGAACTGGCTCGCGAAGTAGATGCGGGACGGATTGTGCGGGCTCATCACGAACGGCGCATCCCAGTTGGTGCGGTCACGCACACGCGCCGTCGGCGCGGCGCGTGTGCTATCGGGCGTGGCGGCCGCGCCGGCATCGTCACCACCGGCCGATGCCGTCGTGGGGCGGATGGCCTGCCCGCGGCCCGTGCGCATGTCGAAGCGCGACAGGCCGCCATTCTGCGACTCACCGTAGAAGATGTTCTGGTCTTCCATGTCGCCGCGCGCCTGGAAGCCGTCGCCACCCACGATGTTGAACCAATCGCTGTTGCGGATGCCCCAGCTGTTCGTGGTGCGCGACGGACCGCACTGCGAAAAGTTGTCCTGCGTGCCGCCGCACACGAAGTAGAAGGGCTTCGCGTTGTTGATACCCACGCGATAGTACTGCGTGATCGGCAACGTGGCGTGGAACTTCCACGTCTCGCCCGCGTCGTACGTTTCGTACAGACCGCCATCGTTGCCGAGCAGCATGTGGTTCTTGTCGAGCGGATCGAACTCGAGCGCGTGGTGATCCACATGCACGCCCTTGTTCTCCCAATTCGTGTTGGCCCACGTGGCGCCGCCGTCGGTGCTGCGCGCCAGATTCGTCGCCACTTCGTAAATGTGCCCCACGCGATGCGGATCGATGAACAGTTCGCTGTAGTACTGTCCAAGGCCGCTCGTGAACCAGTTCTCGCGCACTGCCGCCGCCCGCGCACTGTCTACCGGGGCGCCCGGACGACCGCCGGCCGCACCCGCTCCACCGCCCGCGCCCGCCGCTGGACCACGGCCACCGGCCGCCGCCGCATTCTTGCCGAAGCGTGTCCAGGTCGCGCCTTCATCGGTCGAGCGATACAGTCCCGATTGCGTGCCCGAGGCCTCGACGAACGCGAACAGCTGCGTCGGTGACGTGCGGCCTTCTACCGCCAGCGCCGCGCGCCCCACGTCGCCCGTGGGCAAGCCGTTCGCCAGCTTCGTCCACGTCTTGCCGCCATCGGTCGACTTGTGCAGCCCGCCTTCCGGGCTGCCACCGATCGCCTGGCCGACGTGCCGTCGACGTGGATAGGCCGCGGCGTACACTACATCCGGATTCTTCGGGTCGAGTACGACATCGGTGACGCCGGTGTTCTCGCTGATGAACAGACTACGCGTCCACGTCGCGCCACCGTCGGTGGTCTTGTACAGGCCACGCTCGCCGCCCGCAGAAAACAGCGGACCCTGCGACGCGACATACACCACGTCGGAGTTGCGCGGGTCGACGACGATCTGGCCGAGATGCTCCGACTGCGCCAACCCGCTGCGTGCCCAGGTTTTGCCGGCGTCGGTCGACTTGTACAGGCCGTCTCCGAAGTGCGCGCTGCGCTGACTGTGATTCTCACCGGTGCCAAGCCAGAGCACGTCGCTGTTCTTTGGGTCGATCACGATGCAGCACGAGTTGTGCGTGCCGCCGTTGTCGAAGATCGGCGTGAATGAGGCGCCGCGATTCGTGGTCTTCCAGATGCCGCCGAACGCGGTGGCGATATACCACGTGCTCGGATTCTTCGGATCGATCTTGATGTCGGCGATGCGACCGGTGACCAGGCCGGGTCCGATCGAGCGGAGTTGAATCCCCTGCAGCGCTTCGGCTGTCAGGGCGGGTGCCGCCGGCGCGGCGTTCGCCGCCGGTCGCTTGGCGCTACGCTGGGCGACCAGCGGCGATGACCACATCGGAAGCGCGCACGCCAGCAGTGCGAGCGTGAGGGAGGCGCGCGGCGACGATTGTGTCAGAGCGGGGCGAGAGGGCATCGTGTCAGCGGGTAATGGAGGCGGTGTCGACCGGTGTCGATGAGTCGGCATCGGTCGCGGGAACACCGCAGGTGGGGCAATACGGGTAGAACGCATTCTTTCGCGTGTGACAGCTCTCGCAGGTGTCGTACAGGCGCAGACCGCAATGCACGCAGAAGTTGCTGGGATTCGCGGGTCCGCCGGCGATGGCTCGCTCGCATCCCGGGCAGACGCCCGCACCGATACGACGCAGCGCCTCTTCGTACGGCAGCGCCCGACGGCGCTCGCCTTCGCTTTGCTGTTCCACGTGCTGACGCTGCGCCAGATAGCGTCGCATGGCGCGAATCACGTACACGCCGGCCACGGCACTGGCGATGATGCCCACGCCATAGCGCACATAGCCGCCGTAACTCGGCAGGTACGGCACGAGCTCGACGAAGAAGGCGAACACGGCGAACAGCACAAAGCCACGCAAGAGCGGCCAGTACTCGCTGCGCCGCTTGCGGGCCACCAGCCAACCGGCGACGAGCAGCAGCGGCAACGTGAGCGCCAGCCGCACGCCGAACACGCGTAATTCCTGCGAGAAGCGCGCTTTCTCGAACTGTCCGCGCGCCGCGAGTTCGAGTTCGATCTCGCGCTCTCGGTTGTTCTCGATCGTCTGCGAGATGGCGAGCAGTCGCTCGTCGAGTTGTTCGACTGCCGACTCGGCATCCCGCTCGCTGCGCTTGAGCGAGTCGAGCAGACGGGTGCGTGACACCACCTCGGGATCCTGCGATGGATCTGTGGTCGCGGTACGCGTCGCGATCCACGTATCGAACGTCTCGCGCTGCGACGAGTACGCATTGCGCGCCACCAAGTGACTCTGCGAGGCGCGCTCGCGCTCGTCCTGCGTGGTGCGCTGCAGCGCGACGAGCGAATCGCGCGCGCTGATCAGCGGCACGCGCTTGAGCGGATCGACGAACTCCGACAGCGAGATCTGCTGATCGACGCCGGGCAGTTCCCCGACGATCTTGCCACCCAATCCGATCAGAAAGCCGGCGAACGTGATCGAGACGGTCCACATCGCGAGTGCGAACAGCTTCTCGGGAACGCGAAAGGAACGGAACATCATCAGCTCCGGGGAAAGTCGCGCAGGAGACCACCAACGAGCTCCACGACGAGGGCCGTCGGGACGCGTTCGATCGGATGCGGCACGTCCGGCAGCGACGTATACGTGGCGTTGGGCAACAGCGCCCCCAAGCGCGCGGCTTCACCGTCCGCGAGCGTGTCGTCGCGCGAGCCGGCGGCCACGCGGACTGGGATCGTCACCGCGGCCAACGTCTGCGCCGTGAGCCGCGGTCGTTGGCCGAGCGCGCCCAGTAGCGCCGCGGTGGAGGTCAGTACCTGCTCCCAACCACCCGCGTTCGCATGTCGCACCCGCAGCTGTTCGGCGAACACGGGCACCTTGGTCCGCAACACCGACGCATCGAGACGTGCGATCGCGCCGGCCGCCACTTCGGGCGTCCACTCGATTTTTGTGCCAAGCGTCACGATGCCGCCAAGCGTTCCGGGCGACAGCGACTCCAGCAACAGCGCGACATAGCCGCCCATCGAGTAGCCGAACACCAATGGCTGGCGCAATCTGCGCGACGCGATTCCAGCACGCAGCGCATCGATCAAGCTGTACATCGCGAACGGAACTACTTCGCCCGGCGGTGTCTCACCGTGGCCCGGGAATTCGATCGTGTGCACCTCGCCCAGTGCCGACAACGCATCGGCGACTGGCTGCATCTGCGCGGCGCTTCCCAGCGCGCCATGCACGACGACAATCGCTGGTTTCGTCACCGGGTCAACGGGTCTTGAAGGCGCCGATCGCGTTCCGCGTGAACTCCGAGAGCACCAGCGTCCCGCTCATGCCCGCGCGTTCGGCCAGCAGCGTCTCCCACTGCTCGGTCCCTGCCCAGAACACGCGCTTGAGCATCGCCATCGCTTCGGGATTCGAGGCGGCGAGCGTGGTGGCCAGCGCGGTGACGGCGTCATCCATGGCGGCCACGTCGTCGAACAGCTTGGCGTAAAGACCGTGCCGTTCGCCCCACGCCGCGTCGCGCCAGTCGGCGTCAACCGACATCGCGCCGAAAGCGGCCAGTCCGATCTTCTTTTCGATCACGGGACCGACCACGAACGGCCCGATGCCGACCGCGAGCTCGCTGAGTTTGGCCGACGCTTTGGTGACCGCCATGCTGAAGTCGGAGGCGGCGATGAGGCCGACGGCGCCGCCCGCCGCTTTCCCGTGCACACGGCTGATCACGAACTTGGGCGCACGGATCATGGCGAGGATCACACGGGCGAACCCGCTGAAGAACTCCTGACCCTGTTCCGGACTGGCAATCGCCGTGAGCTCGTCGAACGATGCGCCGGCGCAGAACGGACCCGTACCGCCACTCTGCAGCACGATCACGCGTACCGATGGATCGGCGCCGACCGCCGTGACCGCGGCCGCGAGATCGCGCAGAATGGCACTCGGCAGCGCGTTGCTTTTGGGGTGAAAGAATTCGATACGGCCGATACCATCGGCGATGTCGGTGCGGACGTAGCCGTCCGGACTGTTGGCGGGGCGGGGAGCGTCTGTCGTCATGCAGGGAAAATAGCGTCGCGCTCCGATTGTCGAACCCTGTTTCCGGTGGGTAGATTGCAGGCATGGACCAGAACCCGCCCGTCCCCACCGAGGATCCGGCCCTCCTGGCTGCCTTCGAAGCTCGCATCGCCGCTGGCGAAAGCATCGAGCCGAAGGACTGGATGCCGGAGCGCTATCGCAAGCAGCTGACACGGATGATGTCGCAACACGCGCACTCCGAAATCGTCGGCATGTTGCCCGAAGGCAACTGGATCACGCGCGCGCCGTCGCTGCGTCGCAAGATGTCGCTCATCGCCAAGGTGCAGGATGAGGCCGGGCATGGGTTGTACATCTACTGCGGCACGGAAACGCTGGGCGTCGATCGCCACGAACTCGTCGAAGCACTGCTCGATGGTCGCGCGAAGTACTCCAGCATTTTCAACTATCCCACGCTCTCGTGGGCGGACATGGGCGTAATCGGGTGGCTGGTCGACGGTGCCGCGATCGTGAACCAGACCGTGCTCGCTAAGGCCTCTTACGGGCCATACGCCCGCGCGATGGTCCGCATCTGCAAGGAAGAAAACTTCCACAAGCGTCAGGGCTACGAGATCTGCTCGGTGCTGGCCAACGGCACGCCGGAACAGAAGGCCATGGTGCAGGAAGCGTTCAACCGCTTCTGGTGGCCGTCGCTGATGATGTTCGGTCCGAGCGACACCGACTCGCCGAACAGCGCCGAGCTGCTCAAGTGGCGTGTGAAGCGGAAGACGAATGACGAGTTGCGTCAGCGCTTCGTGAATCTCACCGTGCCGCAGGCCATCGCGATCGGCATCACCGTGCCCGATCCCGACATGGCATTCGATGCCGACACCGGCAACTGGGAGTTCGGCGAGATCGACTGGAGTGAATTCTTTGAAGTGCTGAAGGGCAACGGTCCCTGCAATCGCGAACGTCTCGACGCGCGCCGCAAGGCGCATGCAGACGGCGAATGGGTGCGCGCGGCGGCGACGGCGCATGCCGAGAAGCAGAAGGCGCGTTCGTCCACGGCTGCGGCCTGACCCCAAGGATCCCGAACATGTCAGACAGTCAGTGGCCGCTCTGGGAAGTCTTCACGCAGCCCAACAAGGGTGAACCGTTCGAACACGCCGGTAGTGTGCACGCGCCCGATGGCGAGCTCGCGCTGCAGAATGCCCGCGACGTGTACGCGCGTCGCGGCGAAGCGGTGAATCTGTGGGTGGTGCCGAGCGCCGCGATCGTGGCTTCGGCGCCATCGGATGCGGGTCCGTTTTTCGACCCGGGGAATGACAAGCCGTATCGTCATCCGCAGTTCTATATCGCGCCGCGTGGCGTGCGCATCTTCTGAGTCGCTGATGACCGAACCGTCGTTCCAGGTAGCCGCGCCGCGCAGTACGCCGGTGGCGAATCCGCTGTTCGAGTACCTGTTGCGCATGGGCGACGATCGCCTCGTGCTCGGGCATCGGCTGTCGGAATGGTGCGGTCACGGGCCGATCCTCGAAGAGGACATCGCGCTCTCCAATATCGCGCTCGACCTGATCGGACACGCCAGCTCGTTGTTGGCGCTCGCCGGTGAAGTGGAAGGGCAGGGGCGCGATGCCGACAAGCTCGCGTACTTCCGTGACGCCGTGGCGTTTCGCAACGCGCTGCTGGTGGAAGTGCCGAATGGCGACTTTGCCGTCACCATGGTGCGGCAGTTCCTGTTCGACGCCTACAGCGTGCTGCTGCTCGATGCGCTGTCACGCTGCGAACACGAAGGACTCGCCGCCGTCGCCGCCAAGTCGCTCAAGGAAGACAAGTACCACCTCCGCCACAGCAGCGAGTGGGTGGTGCGGTTGGGCGATGGCACGGCGGAGAGTCACGAGCGCGCCCAGAAGGCGCTCGATTCGCTGTGGCGTTACACCGGCGAGCTGTTCGATCACGACGCCGTCGATGATGCGGTGGCGGCTGAAGCGTTCATCGCGATCGATCACGACGCGCTGCATTCGTTGTGGCTCACGATGGTAAAGGACGTGGTGCATCGCGCGACGCTGACGCTCCCCACCGATCCCGCCATGCGCCGCGGTGGCCGTCGCGGCTTTCACACCGAATCTCTGGGACATATGCTGGCGACCATGCAGATCGTGGCGCGCTCGCATCCTGGCGCCTCTTGGTAGGCCGCCACTCATGCTGAGTCCAGACGAGGTGTACGGGGTCCTCAACACGGTGATGGACCCCGAGGTGCCGGTCATCAGCGTCGTCGAACTGGGCATCGTGCGTGACGTCGCGATCCAGAACGACGCGGTCACGATCACGATCACGCCGACGTACTCCGGGTGCCCGGCCATGCGCGAGATCGAAGCCGACATCCGCACGGCCTTGGTCGCCCGTGGTGTGCACGACGTGAACGTGAAGCTCGTGCTCTCACCAGCATGGACGACCGACTGGATCGGCCCGGACGCGCGCGAAAAGCTGCGCGCCTACGGCATCGCCCCGCCAGGTCGCGCCGAACCGCAGGGGCTGATCACGCTCACGCGCTCGCGCGTGGCGGTCCAATGTCCGTTCTGCGGATCGAACGATACGCGCTTGCAGAGTGAGTTCGGCAGCACGGCGTGCAAGGCGATTCACGTGTGTAATTCGTGTCGGCAGCCGTTCGACGAGTTCAAGGCACTGTAAACTGCCAACGGCTTAGGAGGCAGGGAGGAGGGTGTCAGGGAGGAGGAGGCAGCAACCGCTCGCGCGGTCCACTGCATCCTCCTCCCTTTTCATCTCCGCCCTGCCTCCTAAGCCGTTGGCAGTTTCAGAACTTCAGTTCCAAGCCTTACTTGAGATCACCAAACGGCACGTGACCCGCACGTTCGTCGGCTGAGCGACACGCCGTCGGCGCACCCTTGCCGTCCAGCAGCTGCCAGATTTCCACGCGACGGTTTGGCGCCTGCGCGGCCTTGTTGGCCGCCGAGACGCGCGGACGCGGCGGGCCGGGATCGGCATCACCGTTCGGCGCGATGATGCACTGTTCGCCGAAGCTCGAGGAAACAATGCGATCCTTGATGGAGGCGGCATCCGGGCCAGCCATCTTGAGCAGCGTCGCCATCACGGCGGCGGCGCGGGTCTTGGCGAGGTTGTTGTTGTACCCTTCGTCGCCGTACCAGTCGGTGTGTCCTTCCACCGAGATACGCAGGCTCGGAATGCGCTTCATGGCGTCGAGCACGACCTTCAGCGTGTCCATACCCGACTTCAGCACGACGGCCTTGTCGAAGTTGAACAGCGTCTCGTCGAGCGCGACACGCGCTGCCGGAAGCGCCTTGCATGTCACCATCGCCGACTGCGTCTGCGTGGTCCCGTAGGCGGTCTTCGTGACCGTGATGGTCGTGCTGCCGGCCGCGTTACACGTCACCGTGCCGTTGCTGACCGACGCGATCGACGCGTTGGCCGAGCTCCACGTGATCGTGCCAAGATCGACGTTATCCGCGTCGGTGGCCTTCGACGAGAAGGAGAGCGTCTTGCCCACATCGGCCGAACCGCTCGTCGGCGTCAGCGTCAACGTCCACGCCGGCGCGGGAACCGTGACCGTGCTCGAGGCCGAGCGCTCGATCTTCTTCACGATGCCCTTGCACGTGATGGTGGCGGTGCCGTTCTTCACGGCCGTCACCTTCGCGGTGTTGTCTACGGTTGCGACGGACGCGTCGCTCGACGAGCACGTCAGGTTCATCACCTTCCGCATTTCGATCGGACGCGACTTCATGTCGGCGGCCGACAGCGCGAACTGACGATTGCTGCCGCGATTGATCGTGGCCGTGGCCGGATCGATCTTGAGTGCCCAGTCGAACTGCTCGACGGACGCGCAGCCACCGCGCAGCGCATACGTCACACCGGCGCGGACGCCGAAGTTGCGCGACGTGCCTTCGAGGTTCTGCTCGTTCGGCGACGGGTTGTTGTCCATGATGCCGTCCAAGCGAGCGCCCCATTTGCCGCTGCCGCACAGCTTCAAGCCGACGAGCGCCGAGAAGCCCTCTTCGTATTCGTTGGCCGTGCTGCGCCCGGAGTACACCGAGTTCACGTAACCGGCACCGAGCACCAGCGCGGCCTTCTTGGACGGGACGAACGGAACGGTCAGCGTGGCCAGACCGCGGAACGGGCGATAGGTGATGTCTTCGTTCGGGGCCCGGTTGGCCTTCGTGCTGCCGACCTGAATGTCACCTTCGACACCCAACCACTTATAGACGGAGAGACCCGCGCGCGCGCCGATACCGGCCACGTTATCGATGCGCAGCTTGTCGTCGATCTTGGTGTACTGCCCGAACACACCCACTTCGATGCGTTCGCCGAGGCTCTGAGCCTGGGCCGTGGGGACCGCCGCCATCGCCGTCAGCAGCGAGAGACCGATCAGTCGTTTTGTCATAGAATCCTGTGCGTAAGTGCCAAGGAACGGGCACAGCAATGGCCCGGACGCCCGCCCAGGAATTGTCCGGGCAGGGCGGTAGAATCGTAAGGCGTTTGGCGGCGGTGCGATACGTCACAGTTGGTCCCGGCCGTGATCTCGACCGGGACCAGAGGTGATATGGCTGGGGTCGGCAGGCGACCCCAAGGGCCACTACACGGCCAGCAGCGCTTCGATCTCGGCCCGGATCGACTCCACGCCAGGGACGACGGCGTCCAGTAGCACGGTGTGGTACGGGACGGGGATGTCCATCGGGGCGACGCGTCGCACCGGAGCGTCGAGATGCCAGAACGCCTCCTGCGCCAACACGCCGGCGATCTCGGCGCCAAAGCCGGCCGTCATGTTGTCCTCGTGCACGATCAGACAGCGGCCGGTCTTGCGCACCGACGCCAGCACCGCCTCCCGGTCCCACGGCGAGATCGTACGAAGGTCGATCAACTCCACCCGATCGCCGAAAGATTCTGCCGCCTCATCGCAGCGGTGCACCATGGCGCTCCACGACACCACCGTGAGGTCGGTACCTTCCCGCACCACGCGCGCCTTGCCGAACGGCACCACGTAGTCGTCGCCGGGATAGCGGGCACTGCCGTCGCCGGTCATCAGCAACGAGCGATGTTCGAAGAAAATGGTCGGGTTGGGGCTCCGCATGGCCGCCCGTAGCAAGCCCACTGCATCAGCCGCATTCGACGGCATCGCCACCTGCCAGCCGTACGCATGCGCAAATCGCACTTCGTCGCTGAGGCTGTGCCACGGATCGCCGACATCCTTGCCGAAACCTCCCGGCATGCGCACCACCATCGGCGCCGCAAAGCGGTTGGCCGTACGCCAGCGCATCGTGCCGGTATTGTTCAGCTGTTCCGTAGCCGGGTCAGCGTACTTGCGGAACTGGATCTCGGCCACCGGCATCAACCCGCTGATCGCCAACGCCACCGCGCGGCCAATGATGCCCTCTTCGGAGAGGCTCGTGTCGAACACGCGCGCGTTGCCGAACTGCTTCTGCAGCCCTTCGGTCACGAGGTGCACGCCACCCTTGCGACCCACATCCTCGCCGAACACGACGACCTTCGGGTTTACGGCAAGCTCGTGGCGCAACGTGCGACGGATCGCTTCCGCGTAGCGCAGCAGTTCGCCGTCGTCGCTCTGTGTCTCAGTGCTGGGCAGCGCAGCACGCTCGGCGCGCGACAATCCCCCCATCGCCTCCGCCACATCGGGCGACTCGTCGGCCATCACATGCTGCGCGATCGTGGCCGGATTCGGGATGGCTCGCGCACGCGCTTCCTCGAGACCGGCGGCGATGTCACGCGTCACTTCTGCCTCGAGCTCCGCCCATTCGGCCGCCGACATAAACGCCGGGACGAGGTAGTCGTGCAGCTTAGGCAGCGGGTCACGCGCGTGATCGGCCGCGATCTCGGCGTCGGTGCGATAGCCCTTCTGATTGTCGGGCCCGGAGTGACTGCTGAGGCGCGGTACCGTGAGACGTACCAGAGCCGGCCCGTCGCCGCTGCGCACGTGCGCGACCGCTTCCTGCAGGAGACCGGCCGCTTCGTGCGGGTCGGTGCCGCTGCCGTTGCGGATAAACAGATTCGTAAACGACGCAAGATTGCGCGCGATATCGCCACCAGGTGTCTGCATGTCGCCACGCACACTGATGCCGAGGTCGTTGTCTTCGATGTAGAACAACATCGGAAGCTTGAGCGTGGTCGCCATCGTGAGCGACGCCCAGAAACCGCTCGTCGCCACCGACGCGTCTCCGCCCAGTGCGACGCTGATGCAGCCCGCGTAGCTCGCATCTCCCAGACTGTCGCGATGATACGTGATCGACTGCGCCCAACCGGCCGCCGGCGTGTACTGCGAGCCCACGTCGCCCGACATCGGGAGTACCGTGCACCCCGCGCGATTCGGCAGGTTGCACACGACCCCGATATCGCGACCGTCACTGAAGCCGCCAGCGCGCCCGAGTGGACTGCCGAACGCATCCGGAATCGACAGGCCGACTGACAGCAAGAACGGACGCGATCGGTAATATGCCCCGGCGCCGTCATGCACGCCGCCGATCAGCGATCCCAGAATCACCTGGGCCATATCGTGGCCACGCGCCGAGAATTGGTAGAGCACCAGATGCTCACGCGGCACAGAATTGCGCAGCTTGTTCGTCGACTCTTCGACCTCGTCGAGCGAGCGCGAGACGAGCGTGTTGTAGGCGATGCGACGCCAGTCGAACCCGGCGCGGGGAGTCGTCAGCGAAGCAGACGAGGCGCGGGTGATTGGCCGGACAGCGGGCTTGGCAGACATAACCTATTAATCTGCCGAATGGGCCCGCAGATCGGGAGCGGAGCAGCCATCATTGCGAAGAGATCGAGATGCCGGGGATCACGCCGCGCATACCGATAATTGCCAGCCGCGCCACAGACGTGACCATCGGTACGCCGATGCCGATCGCGACGAGCACGATGTTGATGGCGAGCACCGGGCCGGTCCAGGCGTTCACCACCGATCGCTCGCGCTTCCAGATGAACGCGAACAAGGCCACGCCGTTCACCAGCAGCACGCCGCCGAGCGCCCAAGTGAACGCGCTCCAGCCGATGCTCCGTAGCCAGCTCAAAACGGTGACGTCCATGCGTAAACTCCAGGCCGATGTTGGTCCCGAACGTGTCGCTGACGGCTATCCTACCGCGACGCAGCTCACTTGGCGAGTGCAGGACGTTCAATTTCGAGGACGAAGCCGCGAATCGCGTTCGAGGCCCCCGCGGGCGGGGAGAATGGTATTTTTAGAGATGTCCTCACCCACTCCCTCCCTCCTGATCGACCAGCGTGAAGGTGTCCTCACCCTGACGCTGAATCGCCCCGACGTCCTCAATAGCTTCAATCGCGAGATGGCGGCCGCGCTGCATGCGGCGCTCGCCGACGCGGCGAGCGACAGCGCCGTGCGCGCCATCGTGCTGACTGGTGCCGGTCGTGGCTTCTGCGCCGGGCAGGATCTCGCTGAGGCGCTACCGCAGGACGACGGACCAATGCCGGACATCGGCGAGATCGTGCGGAGCTGCTACAACCCGATCATCCGCGCCATTCGCACCATCGAGAAACCGGTGTTGTGCGCCGTGAACGGCATCGCCGCTGGCGCCGGCGCGAATCTGGCCTTCGCCTGCGATCTCACGATTGCCGCCGACGACGTCAGCTTCGTGGAGAGCTTCGCGAAACTCGGACTCATCCCCGATACCAGTGGCACCTTCTTCGTGCCGCGGCTGGTAGGCACGCAGCGCGCGACGGGCATGTTCTTTCTGGCCGAAAAGCTTCCCGCGCTGAAGGCAAAGGAGTGGGGATTGATCTGGGACGTGGCGCCGAAGGCGGAGCTGATGGCGACGGTGCAGGCGATGGCCGCATCGATGGCCACGCAGGCCACGCGCGGCTTTGGTCTCACCAAGCGCGCGATGCTGACCAGCTTCTCGAACACGCTCGACGAACAGCTCGAGGTCGAGGCGCAGGCCATGCACGAAGCCGGACGTACGGCCGACTACGAAGAAGGGGTGCGCGCCTTCCTCGACAAGCGGGCGCCCATCTATCGCGGCGCATGAATGACATGACAGCAGGCGCGGAGAAGACTATCGTCGGCGTGATCGGTGCCGGTGCCATGGGCGCTGGAATCGCGCAGGTCGCGGCGGTGCACGGACACACGGTGGTGCTGGCCGACGCGCAGGCCGCGTCGATCGCGCGTGCGCGGTCGGGGCATGAAAAGGCATTGAGCCGCGACGTGGAGAAAGGACGCCTCACGCGCGAGCAAGCCGACGCCGTGTTGGCGCGCATCACGTACGTGGACGGCGTGAGTCCGGAGCAGCTCTTGGCCTTCGCCCCCTGCGGGTTCGTGATCGAGGCCATCATCGAGCAGCTCGCGGCCAAGCAGCAACTGTTGCGCGCGCTCGAAGCGATCGTGGCCCCCGCGGCCATTCTCGCGTCGAACACGTCATCGCTGTCCATCGCGGCGCTGGCCGGTTCGTGTACCCACACGGAGCGCGTCGTGGGTGTCCACTTTTTCAATCCGGCGCCGATCATGCCGCTGGTCGAGATCATTCCGGCGATCACCACCGCCGAGACGGTGATCGCCGACGCGCGCGCGCTGGCGATCGCATGGGGAAAGACCACAGTGCTCGCCGCCGACACGCCCGGGTTCCTGGTCAATCGGGTGGCGCGTTCCTTTTATGGCGAATCGCTGCGGATTCGCGAGGAAGGCATCGCCGACTGCGCCACGATCGACTGGGCACTGCGCACGATCGGGGGGTTTCGCATGGGACCGTTCGAACTCATGGACTTCATCGGACTCGACGTGAACTTCGCCGTCACGCGATCGGTCTTCGAGGGCATGTTCCTCGATCCGCGCTACCGGCCGTCGCACGCCCAACAGCGGCTGGTCGAAGCCGGCTGGCTCGGACGGAAAACCCAGCGCGGATTCTACGATTATCGAGAAGGCGCGGTCGCACCGGTGCCGCACGACGATCCGGCGCTCGGGCAACGTATTGTGGATCGCGTCCTGGCGATGCTTGTGAACGAAGCCGTGGATGCGGTGCATCTGCGGCTCGCGTCGGTGCAGGACATCGAACTCGCCATGACCACGGGCGTGAACTATCCGCGTGGCTTGTTGCAGTGGGGCGACGAGATCGGTGCGCCGAACGTGCTGGCCCAGATGCAGGTGCTGCAGTCGGAAACCGGTGACGATCGCTATCGCCCCAGCATCCGCTTGCGCCGGGCTGTGCAGGCCGGCGCCTCCCTGCTCGATCCTCGGCGGTACTGATGACCACGCCTTCGGCGGTAGACGTCGTCAACACCTTGATGGCGCGTGACCTCTATTCGCAGTGGCTCGGCATCGAAGTGCTCGAGGCCGCCGTGGGCAAGTCGGTGCTGCGCATGACCATTCGCGACGAGATGGTGAACGGTTTCGGCACGTCGCACGGTGGCATCATGTTTTCGCTGGCCGACAGCGCGCTCGCGTTTGCCACGAACGCCTGCGGCTTGCTGAGTGTCGCCGTCGACTGTTCGATCAGCTTTCCCGTCGCCGTGCGGCCGGGCGATGTGCTCACCGCTACCGCCGTCGAACAGAGCACCACGAAGCGTTTGGCGTTCTGCGATGTCAGCGTTCGCAATCAGGCCGACGAAGTGGTCGGACATTTTCGCGGCACGGTGTATCGTACGGCGACTCCTCATCAGCTGTGACCCGGACCTCATGAACGACGCATACATCATCGATGGCGTTCGTACGCCCATCGGCAACATCGGCGGCGCGCTCAGTCATGTACGCGCTGACGATCTGGCGGCGCATGCGATCGCCGCCCTGCTCGCGCGCGTGATGGCGACGTCGGCGAGTTTCGACCCGGCGCAAATTGCCGACGTGATTCTCGGCTGTGCCAATCAGGCCGGTGAAGACAACCGCAACGTGGCCCGCATGGCGTCGCTGCTGGCCGGATTACCGGTCACGGTACCCGGTGAAACGGTGAACCGATTGTGTGCCTCAGGGCTGAACGCGGTGGCCAGTGCGGCCCGCGCCATCAAGGCCGGCGAAGGCGAGCTGTATGTCGCCGGTGGCGTGGAGAGCATGACGCGTGCGCCGTACGTGATGTCCAAGGGCGCGACGCCCTTCGCCCGCGACGTACAGCTCTTCGATACCAGCCTCGGCTGGCGCTTCGTGAATCCGAAGATGAAACAGCTGCACGGCACCGACTCCATGGGCGAGACGGCCGAGAACGTGGCGGCGCAGTACGGCGTGTCACGCGACGATCAGGATGCCTTCGCCGTGCGATCGCAGCAAAAGGCCGCTGCCGCGCAGCGCGAGGGCCGGCTGGCCGAGGAGATCGTGCCGGTGTCGATCCCGCAGCGGAAGGGTGATCCGGTCGTGGTGTCTCAGGACGAGTTCCTGCGCCCCGACACCTCCATGCAGACGCTCGCCAAGCTCAAGCCGGCGTTTCGGCATGACGGCATGGGCTCGGTCACGGCGGGCAACGCCAGTGGCCTGAATGACGGCGCCGCCGCGTTGCTGATCGCCTCGGGCGGTGCGGCGTCGCAGTTTGGTCTCACACCGATAGCGCGGATAGTGTCGAGCGCAGCGGCCGGTGTTGAGCCGCGTATCATGGGCATGGGCCCGGTGCCCTCCACGCGGTTGGCGCTGTCACGGGCCGGGCTTCGGCTGGATCAGATGGACGTGATCGAGCTGAACGAGGCCTTCGCTGCGCAGGGGCTGGCCTGTCTTCGTGAGCTTGGCGTGGCCGATGACGACGCACGGGTGAACCCCAACGGTGGCGCCATCGCGCTCGGGCACCCGCTGGGCATGAGCGGCGCGCGGCTCGCGCTGTCCGCGGCCCGTGAGCTGCATCGTCGCAACGCACGCTACGCGCTCTGCACGATGTGCATCGGCGTGGGCCAGGGTTTCGCCATGATCATCGAGCGGGTCTGACCACCGTGATCTACGCGTTCGACGGTTTCATTCCCGTGGTGCATGAGTCGGCGTTCGTGCATCCGCAGGCATCGGTCACGGGCAACGTGATCATCGGCGCCGACGTATACGTTGGGCCTGGCGCCGCCATTCGCGGTGACTGGGGCGGCATTGTGATCGAAGATGGCTGCAACGTGCAGGAGAATTGCACGATTCACATGTTCCCCGGTGTCGTGGTGCGTCTCGAAGCCAGTGCGCACATCGGCCATGGTGCCATCGTGCACGGCGCGCGCATCGGGGCCAACGCGCTCATCGGCATGAACGCCGTCATTATGGACAACGCGGTGGTCGGCGCGGGGTGCGTGGTCGGTGCGCTCTGCTTCGTTCCCACCGGTATGGAGATTCCGCCGCGCAAAGTCGTGGTGGGGAATCCCGCCAAGATCGTGAAGGACGTGACCGATGATATGCTGGACTGGAAAACGTCAGGCACGCAATTGTATCAGCAGTTGCCGGCGGCCATGCGCGCGACTTGGCGCGAAGTCGAGCCGCTGCGCGAAATCCCCGTTGATCGCCCCACGCAATCGAGCGTGTTGAAGAACTGGAAGGACACCCGCGAGGGAGGAACCACGTGATGTACATGCTCAAGAACTATGCGATGGGTCAGTGGGTCGAAGGCACCGGCCGCAAGGCCGACCTCTTCGACGCGGTGACCGGTGAGAAGATCGGTGAGACGTCCAGCGACGGCCTCGACTTCAAGGCGATGATGCACTATGCCCGCTCGGTGGGCGGCCCGAAGATGCGTGCGCTCACGTTCCATCAGCGCGCGGCGATGCTGAAGGCGATCGCCAAGGTGCTGATGGAGCGCAAGGATGACTTCTACGCGCTGTCGTATCTCACCGGCGCCACGAAGACCGATTCGTGGGTGGACATCGAGGGTGGCATTGGCACCTTCTTCGCGTATTCCAGCCGCGGACGTCGCGAGTTTCCCAACGAGTGCTTCCACGTGGAAGGCCCCACCGAGCCGCTGTCGAAGAACGGCACGTTCGTGGGCCGGCACATTCTGGTGCCCATCGAGGGCGTGGCCGTGCACATCAACGCGTTCAACTTCCCGGTGTGGGGCATGCTCGAGAAGCTCGCCCCTGCGCTGTTGGCTGGTGTGCCGTGCATCGTGAAGCCGGCCACGGCCGGCAGTCATCTCGCCGAGGCGGTGTTCCGCACGATCGTCGACACGGGCATTCTTCCCGATGGCGCGATTCAGCTGGTGTGCGGCAGTGCCGGCGACATGCTCGATCATCTCGAAGAGCAGGACGTCGTGGCGTTTACCGGGTCGGCGGCTACTGGCCAAAAGCTCAAGAGTGGCGCGGCGGTGGTGAAGAATTCCGTGCGCTTCAACATGGAAGCCGACTCGCTCAACTGCTCCATTCTCGGCCCTGATGCCGTGCCGGGTACCGAAGAGTTCGATCTGTTCATCAAGGAAGTCACGCGCGAGATGACCACGAAGGCGGGGCAGAAGTGCACCGCCATCCGTCGCTCGATCGTGCCCGCCGGTCTCGAAGAAGACGTGATCAAGGCGCTCTCGAAGCGCCTCGCCTCCACGACCATCGGCGCCCCGACGGCGGAAGGCGTTCGCATGGGACCGCTGGCCAGTCGCGCGCAGGTGAACGCGGTGCGATCAGCCGCCGAGATGATCCGCCACGGCGCGGAACTGGTGTTCGGTGGTGGCGACTTCGACGTAGTCGGTGCCGATCGCGAGAAAGGCGCGTTCTTCGCGCCGATGCTGATGGTGTGCGACAATCCACTCACGCGCCTCGAAGCGCACGATATCGAAGCGTTCGGTCCAGTGAACACGGTCATGCCGTATCACTCGATCGAAGAGGCGGTGCAGTTGGCGCGGCTGGGCAAGGGCTCGCTGGTCGGCTCGCTGGTCACGGCCGATCCGAAGGTGGCGCGCGATGTCATTCTCGGAACGGCGGCCTTTCACGGCCGCATGCTCGTGCTCGATCGCACGAGTGCGAAGGAGAGCACGGGCCATGGATCGCCACTGCCGCAGCTGGTCCACGGCGGGCCTGGCCGCGCGGGCGGCGGCGAAGAAATGGGCGGCGCGCGTGGCGTGACGCACTACATGCAGCGTGTGGCGTTGCAGGGCAGCCCGAGCATGATCACGGCGATCACGCGCGAATGGACGAAGGGCGCCGAGGAGCACACCGACGCCGTGCATCCGTTCCGCAAGACGTTCGACGAGCTCGAGATCGGTGACACGCTGATCACGAAGTCACGTACGATCACGCTGGGTGATATCGAAGCGTTCGCCGATCTCAGCGGCGATACGTTCTACGCGCACATGAACGACGATGACGCGCGCAGCAACGGCGTGTTCGAAGGCCGGGTCGCGCACGGCTACTTCATCGTGTCGGCGGCGGCCGGATTGTTCGTGGAGCCGTCGTTGGGCCCCGTGCTTGCGAACTACGGGATGGAGAAGCTGCGCTTCACCAAGCCGGTGTATCCGGGCGACACCATTCATGTGCGTCTCACGGTCAAGCAGAAGACCGCGAAGGACACGCCGGAAGGCACCATTCCGCAAGGCGTCGTGGAGTGGGACGTGGAAGTCATGAATCAGGACAACGAGGCGGTCGCGGTGTACTCGATTCTCACGCTGGTGCGCCGGAGTGAGCCGGCGCTCGTTGGCTAATCCCACCGCGTCCGCACGAAAGCTGGATCGGTCCATCATTGATGGACCGATCGGCCCGGCTATGTGGCGAATGGCCTGGCCGACCGTGTTGCAGAATATGATCGGCGGGCTGCAGGGGATGATCGACCATGCCATGGTCGGTCACTTTGTGGGCTTCGCTGGAAACGCGGGTATTGGGGTAGGTCTGCAGATCTTTCTCGTGGTGATGGTCTTTCTAGCGTCGTTGTTCAGCGGTATGGGTGTGCTCATCGCGCGCTTCGCTGGCGCCGGTGACGAAGCCGGTGTGAACCGCGCCGCGTCGCAGGCCTTCTTGCTGGCCGTGGTGCTGTCCGTCGGCGTATTGGCGCCCATCGGCTACTTCGCCGCGCCCTGGTTGCTCGGGCTCGTGAACGCCACGCCGGCGGTGCTCAAGGAGTCGCTGCCGTTCCTGCGCATCATGTTCGTGTTCGGCTTTGGCATGATGCTGTTCTTCATGCTGGGTGGGGCACTGCGCTCCGCCGGTGACTCGCGCACGCCGCTTAAGCTTGGTCTCGCCGTCACCATCGGCAATATCGTGTTCAATGTGCTCTTCATTCGCGGCTTCGGGCCCGTACCGGCGTTTGGCACACGCGGGGCCGCGATGGGCACGGTGTTGTCGAGTGGCATCGTGGGCGCCTTCGCCATCTACAAGTTGTTCAACGGCAGCTGGGTGATCGACTTCCGCCACGTGAGCTGGAAGCCCGATTGGGAGATCATCCGCGCGCTGTTTCGCTTTGGATTGCCGACGGGATTGCAGGGCATCGCGATGAACGTCGCCGGCGTGATGCTGCTGCGTTTTATCGGCGCCACGAGCATGAGTGCCGAAGCGCAGGCGTCGTACGCCGTCGGATACTCACAGTTGTTCTCCCTGGTCACCTGGACCTCGGTAGGCCTCATGGGCGCTGCCGCGGCCATTGCGGGGCAGAATCTCGGTGCACGACAACCGGAGCGCAGCCGGCAGGCGGTGTGGCAAGCGGCGCGCATGGGACTCGGTATCGCGGTGGTGGTGGGCAGCCTGTTTCTCGCGATTCCGGGCATGCTGCTCGGACTGTTCGGCCTCACGCAGCCCGACACCGTGCGCATCGGCACCGAGCTGCTGGCCTATCTGAGTGTGTCTGGCTTGTTCATCACCGTGGCGCTCACCTTTACCGGTGGACTACAGGGCACGGGCGATACACGCAGTCCGCTGTTCATCACGCTGGTGTCGCAGTTCGCGCTGCCGATCGGCATGCTCACAGCGCTGCAGGCCACGCGACCGCTGCAGCCCCGCGACATCTGGTTGGCGATCGTGCTGGGCCACGCGCTCCGCTGTGCGCTCAGTGTATGGCGCTTCGAGCAGGGGAAGTGGAAGACGATCGAGGTGACGAACACAACCTCGAGCCTTCGGTGACTTGATGTGTTTGTAGAGTGCTCGACGAAGGCTCAACGGTCGCCGTGAGTCCTGCTCACGACGACCGCTGTTCCTGCGTGCGTGAAGACGTTGCCGCGCTCACGTCGCGATTAAAAGACATCGTGCGTCAGGGGCAGGCAATCGATGGATTCCACTGGCTGAACATCCCACTGGGATTCGTGTTCCAGAGCCACACATGCTTGTCGTAGTGCCACGGCATCCCAGGTTCATGGCCTGGCATGGGACCCTCGAACGCCTCGCCGAAGACTGATGGCCGCGGTGTAACCACCGCGTAGCTGGCGCCCCACGGAGTCATTTCAAACCAGGGAGACACGGCCCCGGTCGTAAGGTTGCGCACGAGCACTGGCACCAGATATTCGACGCCGACGAGCTTGAAGCCACCGTTGGCTTTCGGTAGGTAGAGCAGGAGTTCCGGTTCGTTCGGTCTCACTGCCTGATCCAGTAGCGATGCCTTCACGACATGCACGCCCATCGTGCCTTCTGGACTCTCTACGCAGGGAATTCCTGAGGGGCTTGCGTATCCAGCCGCGATGGCTGCGTTCACGTCGTGAAAGGCCGCCGTGGCGCTACGTAGTGATGCAAGCGACTTGGACACGTCGGCACCGAGGCGCGAAGCAGCCGGCGCAACGTCGGTGGCCGATGCGGCGTCATCCACGCTCGGCGCCGCCGGATCCGCCGGTGAACACGACGCGGTGAACGAGAGTGCGGCGCCTACCAAGAAAAACCAGTGCGCCGCGGATCGAGTGCGGGTCGTCATAAATTCTCCTCTGCATCCACAGGTGGGCGAACTGAGGGAGCGAAGCTTTAGACGCTACGTGAAATATTCGGAATCGCAAGATTGGGGTATACGATGCTCGCCTGGCTCAACGCTGAGATCGGCAACATGTAACGGACTCTTCGGGATGCTGTGAAGGTAAAATCATGCAGCGTACGACACGTGCGGTCCTACCGCTCCCACGTTCGCTGCACGAGTTCGCGATAGCTCCGTACACGGGGCACCGTGCTGTCGGCCGCGAACGAGGCAACGGTTTGCACGAGCTGCGTCGTGTAGTAGCCGGGCACCGACGCTGGATGTGATCCGGGACCGCCGAACCAGCTGCGGATGATCACGCTGTTGGCGCGACGCGGCAGGCGCCCGAGGTACGCGGCGTAGGCGGCGAAGCGACCGTCGCGAATGAGGTAGTCCTCGACGTTCGAGGCGTACAGCACCGAAAGTGATTCCGCGCGCTCGCGCAGCACGGCGCCGATGCGCGGCAACGTGTTCGGGCCGGACAGATCGCCCACCACCGGAATGATCAGGTTGCGACGCTCGAGGGACTTCACGATCTGGAACTGTCGATCGCTCGCCAGATAGCTCGCTTGTCGTCCCGTCAGATCCCGCTCGGTCATCAATTGCCCGAGCGTGGGATAGTAGTCGCGCGGTGCGCGTCCGGTGCTGGTGAAGCGCAACGCCGGCCCCTGCGCGATGAACGTGCGATGAAACCGTTCGATCGTGGCCAGCTCTCCGCTCGACAGGGCGAGGCCGTATCGCATCACGCGCGTGCGGACATCACGCACGGCGGCATCGGCGCTGGCCGGCGTGGCTGGCGTGCGCGCCGTCCATGCGACAATGGAGTCGATGGGTTGGTCGCGCAGTTGGTCGATGTTGGCCGGTACCGAGCGCCCGAGCCAGCGGGCCACGTATTCCGTGCGGTTGCGCGCCTGCTCGAAGAGCGCCTTGTACAGCAGGTGGTGCAGCAGGTTGTCGCGTCGGATGTCGGTAATGAATACGATCGACGGATTCACGCGCGCGATCACACTGAAGTTCTGATCTGGACCCACGCCGATGTAGGCGCCACCGCGCACGCCCAGACGCTCGAGTGTGGTGAGCGGGTGCAGATAGCTCGACTCGTTCGAGATCAGGTTGTCGGTGTCGAAATAGCCACCGCTGTCGGAGAGCCGACGCACGAGGGCGGCAAACTGATCGATGCCGAGGCTGTCGGGGGCGGCAGCAGGGCTCGCCGGCGCCGGTGCGGTACGCTGCGCCGACACGGGAGCGACGGCGGCGATGCTCCCCGTGATCAGTGCGGCAACGAGCGCCGTTGCCCGGCGCCGCACGCTACTTCCGTTTCGGCGCACGCCCGTTGGTGGTCCAGATGACGATCACGCCGCAACCGGCGTTGGTACCGGCAAACTCGCCCGGCACATCGCTCGCGCCGGTGTAGACCTCGATGGCTTGAATGTCGCGCACCGGCACCAGTGGGCCGAACATGTTGTCCACGCGCTCGTCCACCACGTAATCAGGCGAGCACCCCAGCGGCGCGCGCGCCATCGACACCAAGCAGGTCGATCCGGCACAGGAATACCGCACGCCACGCAGCGGGCGCATAGCATCCTGCAGCGTGCTGAAGTGTCCCTCTTCGAGCTGCGTGCGGGTGAGGTACTGCCCGCGACCGGTAGTACGTCGCCGCTCGAAGTCGTCGAACCGCCGTCCGGCCGACATTGGCGCCGTGACGGGCACCGTAGGCAGCACCTGCGCCTTGGCGCTGTCCTCGGCAGAGAGCGCACGCCCAACGGGATCGAGCTCGAGATCGCGCTCCATCACCTCCCGCTGAGCGAAGGCCAAGGTGACCGAGCCCCGATTGTAGCCCGCGGCGCTGACGAGAAAGCGATGAATGCCGACCTTGAGGCCCTCGATGCGGTAGCGACCGGCTGAGTCCGTCTGCACGCTCGCGCCGGTCGTGGTCGCCGCCACGGTCGCACCAACCAGCGGTGCGCCGGAGACGGCGTCGAGGATCCGGCCACGGAGGGTCGCCGCCTGACTGCCGCTCTGCGCGACGACCGGCTGCGCCAAGAGGGCGAACACCGCGCAGCACGTGATTACCCACCCGAGGCGCGGCGAACTCTGCCGTAAATCTTCGCCGTCAGATGCAGGTCGTAAAGCCGACATAGTTGGTCCCAGATTGGGGAGTCGAACCACGTTTATACACTTGGTCCCACAAAAGGGTCGACAAACAGTGACGAGAGTGTGACGTTCGTGGTTAACATAGCACCATGGTTCCAGACGGCTTGTACCTGCGACAAGCCGCACTCCACCGGGACGAACTCCCAAGGCCAGGAGCACGAATGCATCACGTCTCGCGGCGGATTCTCGCCGCCGCCGCCTCATTGATCTTCTTACTGAAACCCGACGCCGCGCAAGCGCAGGCGACGATGACCATCACCGGTCGCGTCACCTCGAACGGCCAGCCGTTGGGTGGCACCCAGGTCGGCATTACGGAGCTGTCGGCCGGCGCCGTCACCGACCAGCAAGGGCGCTTCTCCTTCACCGTCGACCCCGCGCGCGCCAGTCGACCGGTCAGCCTGCTCGCTCGCACCATCGGCTATCGTCCGATCCGTCGATCGATCACGCTGGCGGCTGGTCGGAGCGAGCAGAACTTCGAGCTCGAAAAGGACGTGCTCAACCTCGATGCCGTCGTCACGACCGGCGTGTCAGAAGCGACGTCGCAGAAGAAAACCACGTTCGCGGTGGCGGCGGTCGACAATGCGCAGATCAAGGAAGCGCCGGCCTCCTCTCCGCTTGGCGCACTCAGCGGACGCGTGGCCGGTGCCAGTGTGACGGCCGTGAACGGCGAGCCCGGCTCCGCGCCGCGCATCCGTCTCCGCGGTCCGACGTCGCTCACGGGTAGTCAGGATCCGCTCATCATCGTCGATGGCACGATCTCGCGCCTCTCGCTCGCCGACATCAACTCGGAAGACATCGAGCGCATCGAAGTCATCAAGGGCGCGGCCGCGAGCTCGCTGTATGGTTCTGACGCCGCCAACGGTGTCGTGCAGATCTTCACGAAGCGCGGTGCTGCACTCGCGTCCGGTCAGACCAGCGTGACGGTGCGCAACGAGATCGGCAGCAACGACCTCCGCAAGACGATCCCGAACAACTTCTCGCACCCGTACAAGGTCACGGCCACGGGCGAGTTCGCGCGCGATGCCAACGGCAACCGCGTTCAGGAAGACGACCGGATCTCCGACAACTCGTACCCGGTGGTCTACGACCAGCTGGGCGAAGTGTTCCGCTCGGGCCAGTTCATGACGAACTACATCTCGGTCGGCCAGCGCAACGAGAAGTCGAACTTCAACGCCTCCTTTCAGAACTCGAAGGATCAGGGCATCGCGAATCTGCTGAGCGGCTACAACCGCCAGAACTTCCGCATGAACCTCGATCTCGAACTGCACCCGAAGCTCGACCTGCAGACGGGTGCCTTCTTCGGCCAGTCGAAGGCCGATGCCGCTGACGACAGCTCGGGCGATGCGTTCTTCGGACTCCGCTTCCTCGAACCGAACATCAACCTGTTGGAGAACAACCCGAACGGCACGCCGTACAAGGCCGCCATCCGCCAGACGCCGGCATCGGGTAACGTGACGAATCCGCTGTACAACTGGTCGAACATTCAGAACCTGAATGACCGCAACCGCTTCACGGGCACGCTCAAGGTGCGCTACCGCCCGTTCCAGTGGCTCACGTACGAAGCCAACACGAACTTCGACCGCGGCTCGCGTGAGTTGCGCTCGTACACGCCGCTCGGCTACATCGGCTCCACGGGTACGGTCAGTAAGGGCAACATCTCCAGCAACGTCGATCAGACGAAGGCCTACAACCTCGGCAGCACGCTGACGGCCACCAAGGCGATGTCCTGGTTCACGAACACCACCAAGCTGGCGTGGGTATACGAAGACCAGAACAACACCGGCACCAGCATCTTCGCGTCGTCGCTCACGGTGCCGCGCGTGACCGAGTTCTCGGCCGCCTCGCGCGATCCCGAGAGCCCCATCATCCCGGGCTCGTACACGCAGCCCATCCGTAACCAGAACTTCTTCGCGATCACGACGTTCGACATCAAGGACAAGTTCATCGTCGACGGTCTCATTCGTCGCGACGAGTCCTCGCTGTTCGGCGCCGACCAGCGCTCGAAGCTGTTCAAGCGTCTCTCGGGTGCCTATCGCGTTTCGGAAGATATCAAGCTCCCCGGTGTCGACGAATTCAAGCTCCGCATGTCGTACGGCGAGGCGGGACTCCGCCCGGTGTTCGACGCGCAGTACGAGCAGTTCGCCATTCAGGGTGGCAGCCCGGTCAAGATCACGCTCGGCAACCCGGATCTGCGTCCGGCGTTCTCTCGTGAAATCGAAGCCGGCCTCAACGTGAACTTCCTCAAGAACTTCACGTTCGAGTACAGCTACTCCAGCAAGATCACCGACGACCAGATCCTGAACGTGCCGGTATCGGCCGCGACGGGCTTCCAGTCGCAGTGGCTCAATGCCGGCTCGCTCGGCGGCAAGACGCACGAGGTGCTGCTCGGCGCGGTGCTGGCCAGCAAGAAGGATTTCCTGTGGCGCGTGAACATCGCGGGTGACCGCACCCGCCAGGTCGTGCGCAGCCTCGACGTGCCGCCGTACCTCGTCGGACCGGTGGCGAACACCACCATCTTCCGTCTCGCCTCGGGTCAGCCCTTCGGCATCGTGTACGGCAGCAAGTGGCTCCGCAGCGCCGATCAGGTCAACGAAATGATCGCGTCGAAGCGTCTGTCCGGCACGGCCGCCGACTACGTGCAGAACGAAGAAGGCTACTACGTCGCCAAGACCGCCTACCGCACCGGCAACGAGCGTCCGCTCAAGTTCGCCGACGCCACCGGCAACACGCTGTTCCAGATCGGCGACGTGAACCCCGACTTCAATCTGAACTTCAACACCCAGATGAACTGGAAGAAGTTCTCGGTCACGGCGGTGGTGAACTGGGTGCAGGGCGGCGACATCTACAACTACACGCGTCAGTGGCCGTTCTTCGACCAGCGCGATCCCGCGTTCGACCAGCGCGGCAAGCCGGAAGTCGAGAAGAAGCCGACCACGTACTACGCGACGTTCTACAACAATTTCGACGCCAACGACTACTTCGTGGAAAGCGGCAGCTACGTGCGCCTGCGCGAACTCGCCGTGAACTACGAACTGCCGGCGTCTCTCGTGAAGCGTGTGGGCATGGGTGATGGACGCACGGCGCGCCTTGGCATCGTCGGTCGTAACCTGTTCACCTCCACCAAGTATTCCGGCTACGATCCAGACGTCTCGGGTGGCGGTTCCAACCCGTTCGCGTATCGCGTCGACTACTTCACGTATCCGATCTTCAAGACGTTCACGTTCATGCTGGAGCTCGGACTGTGAGCGCCTCCAACCGGAGTTTTGAATTCATGCGAAATCGCACACTCGCGGTCGGCATGGGGGCCCTGATCCTCGCCGGCTGCAACACGCTCGACGTCGAGAACCCGAACGCGCCCGATTCGAAGCGCGCGCTCGCGGATCCCGCCGCGATTGAAGCTGTCGCCGGTGGCACTATGCGGTCGTGGTTCAATACCTACGACGGCATGGAAGGCGGCGGCCCGCTCGTCACGATGGCGCAGACGTACGCTGCCTCGTGGAACAACTTCAACATGAACTTCTACTCGTCGATCGACGGAGACGGCACGCGCAATACGCGCGCCTATCAGAACGATCTGGCGTCGGCTGGCCGCACGACCATCATTGCGTACTGGCAGGGGTACTACACCACGCTGTCGTCGGCGGTGGACGTACTCACGGCCATCCGGAAGAACAACCTCGTGATCACCAACGCCGCCAACACCAAGCGAGCGGAAACGATCGCGCAGTTGATGCGTGGTGCCTCGCTCATGGGCATCGCGTTGAATTACGACAAGGGCTACGTGATCGACGAGACCACGGACCTCACGACGCTCGAGTACAAGACGCGGAAGCAGGTACGCGATGCTGCTGTCGCGTCGTTGGCGGAGGCGGCCACGCTGGCCTCGGCCAACGCGTTCACCACGCCGACGGGCTGGACCAACGGCACGTCATACACCAACGTCCAGATCGCGCAGTTGGCGAAGACGATGGCGGCCATGACGCTGGCCTACTATCCGCGCACGCCGGAAGAGAACGCGGCGGTCGATTGGGCCGCGGTGTCGGCCCTCGCGGCCGGCGGCATTTCCTCCGGCGCGAAGTTCGATTTCAATTTCACGGGCGACGGCTGCAGCTCGTGGTGCCACGAAATCCTGTACTGGTTCAACGCCTTCGACGGCGGTCGCGTGCACACGCGCGTGGCGAACCTCCTCGATCCGGCCAGCCAGCGCACGCCGTACCCCAACGGCGGAAACTCGCGTCCGAATTCGGCTGACAAGCGACTTGGCGACGGCTCGTTCGGTCCGGACGATCCGGATTTCGCCGGCTACTTCGGTGTCGTGCCCAAGACGGCGCGTGGCGGCACGGACTTCGTGTACTCCACCGAGGAAATCTTCCGTCCCGATCGCGGCATGTACCATCAGTCGAACATCGGCCACATCCGCTACGACCGGTCTGGTGAGCAGTCGCCGAACGCGATTTACGGCGGCTTCGGTGTCGCACCGGTCATCAGCCGCAACCAGAACGATCTGCTCTGGGCCGAGGCCGAACTGCGTCGGTCGGGTGGCAACCTGACCACGGCCGCGAACCTGATCAACAACACGCGCGTCGATCGTGGTGGACTCTCGGCCGCCACCGCGGGCGAAGGTCAGGCGTCTCTGCTCACGAAGCTGATCTACGAGCAGGAAGTTGAACTGCTCGGTCTGGGAGCGGCGCCATACTACCAGCGCCGCAGGGTCACTGGTGGTCTGCTGGTTGGCACACCGCGCGAAATGCCGGTGCCGGCCAAGGAGCTCGCCGTGAAGAACCAAGCGTTCTACACGTTCGGTGGTACGGGTATCGCCAACAGCCCGACCCCGCCGTGATGCATGGTGTGTGATCAGCAGATGATCACGTCGTGAGTACCGAGAGGCCGAGCGCACATGCGTTCGGCCTCTCTGGTTATTCCGGTCCCTTCTTGGTTTCTTATGCGCATGACACTCGGTCGTCGATCTCATCCCATGCGGTTGGCTGTGGCGCTCGCGTGCGCGGCAGCGTGCGCAGCAGCGTTCACGGGCTGTCGGGACAGCGCGCCGGCCGCCGCACGGGCTGAGGCGCAGCGGTCGTCGGCACCGGAAATGCCGTCAGCGCTGGCGCTCACCGTCGTCGCCACCGATGCGCGCTGGGAAGCCCGAGTGGCCGGCGACAGCGCCGTCCGCGTGCTCGTGACGCCCCGCCGCGACGATCGCATGACGGCGCGTCTGTGCGGTCACGTGGTGACGCGTAGCGTTGCGGCGTCAGCGATTCCCTTCGGCTTGCCGATCGACACCACGATGCCGCCGCTTGCCATCCGTTTGGTCGAAGGGGATCGTGTGACGGGGCTGCGCTATCTCGTGCCTGGTGCGCAGGGATACTACCTGTTCGAAGGGGTGAGCCAGGAGGGGTCACGGCGCATCAGCGTGCGGTGGCCCGTGACCTCAGACCCGACGCGTCCGATTCCGGCGGGTGCGGCTGATTCGCTCATCGAGGCGGCGGTCACGCCCAACCCGTACATGCTCGATAGCGCGATGCGCAGCATGCGACTCGGGGTCAGCCCAATAAACCGGGATCTGAGCGCGCTGCCGGCCGCCGACTCGGCGCGTGCGATGGCGATGCCCCTTGTTCGCGACTTCCCAGATCAGCCGCTCTTGCTGAGCGACGCCTGTCCACAGGCCACTGTGCTGCTGCCCATGCTGGCTCGGATCGATCAGAAGCTCCGTGTTCCGGTGCAGCGTGGCGACGCGGTACGGGCCCGCGCGTTGCAAGGCGAGGGGACGGTACAGCTCTCCTTTGACGAGGCGTCGCCCGCCGCGACTCCGCCGACCGTACGCGAAGCAATTCCCGATGCGTCGTTCACGTCGCCCGACAGTGGACGCGTAACGCTGCGGGTGCGCGTGCAGGTGGTGCCGCGCGTGCAGAAGGCCGAGCAGTCGATCGTGCTGTCGGTGGGTCGGACGTCAGCGAGGCGCAGCGGCGGGACGTAGTTTCGGGTAGACCTCTTACCCACCCGTCCATGACATTCGCGAGTTTGCACGTTCGCACGCTGCGTGGTGCGCTCACCGTCGGCGCGCTGGCGAGTCCCATAATCGCGTTGCCAACCCGAGCGTTTGCACAGTCGGCCGCCAAAGCGACCATCGAGCAGTTCATGTCGCCGGCGTCGCCGCTCACGCTCGCCTCCGCACGCAAGGCGGACCGCATTGCGTGGATGGTGTACGACCGCGGACTCCGGAACGTGTACACTGCCGCGGCGCCAAGCTTTCGCGCCGTGCGTGTGACGAACTTTCTGAAGGACGACGGCACCGATCTGAGCGACGTCGAGTTGTCGGACGATGGCAGCATCATCGTGTTCGTGCGCGGCTCGGCGCCGAATCGATATGGCTGGGTCGCCAATCCGTCGCATGACCCTGCGGGCGCCGAGCGCGCGATTTGGGCGGTGCGATCCACCGGCGGACCGGCGTGGCGCGTGGCCGTCGGCGCGGCGCCGGAGTTGTCACCGGACGGCCGTACGGTGCTGTTTACGCGCGATGGGCAGATCTACCACGCGCGCGTCATGCGCGGTGCACCGGTCACCGCCATGGATACGGGCGGAGTGCCATTCATTCAGGCGTGGGGCCGAAATGGCGCACCCAAGTGGTCACCCGACGGGAAGCGCATCGCGTTCGTGAGCGACCGTGAGAATCACGCGTTCATCGCCGTCTACGACGTGGCCACGCGCACGGTGAAGTACATCGCGCCTAGCGTGGACTGTGACGGCGGCGCGACCTGGTCACCCGACAGCAAGCGATTGGCGTTCTATCGCCGGCCGGGCACGCCGTTCGGCAATCAGCAGCAGCGCGGAACCGGCGGTATCGGGAATCCGGCGGGGCCTGCGGCGAACCTCAATGCTGCCCCAGTGGTCGGAAATCCCTCTGGTGGGTGCGCCGCGGGACCTGGCGGCGGTGGTGGCGGTGCGGCGCGCGCCGGCGCCGAAACGCGTCAGGATAGCGCGCGCGCCGGACTGCGTCGCTCGCCCGGCTTCTACAGTGCCACCTTCGCTGCGGGCCACACGCTCGAGCTGATGATCGCCGATGTCACCACGGGCGACGCGAAGCGGGTGTGGCGCAATGCGCCGCGCGACAGTGTGTTCACGTCGCTCAACAACATGGCGTGGGCCGGCAACAGCGTGATCTTTCCGGTGAATGTGCCGAAGGATGAGTGGGAGCGCTGGTACTCTATTCCGGTGAGCGGGGGCGAGCCCACGCTGCTCACCACGACCGACGGCATGATCGAAGACGCCACCTCGGTCGCGTTGTCGAAGGATGGCGGTAGCACGCTGTACTACTGCACGAATGCCACCGATATCGAACGCCGGCACATCTGGGCCGTGCCCACGTCGGGCGGCACACCGCGTCGTGTCTCGAGCGGTGAGGGCATCGAGACGTATCCGCAGCCGCTGGCCAGTGGCAAGTCGCTGGCCGTGATCTACTTCGATGCGAAGACACCGGCGTCGATTGCGATCGTCCCTACCGCGGGCGGGGCGCCAAATCGCGTCTTTCCCACGCTGGCTGCGAGCTTCCCGAGCGCCGCACACGTGGTGCCGGAGATCGTAAAAACAAAAGCGGCCGACGGGCTCGAGATCAGCAATACGCTGTTCATGCCGAAGGACATGAAGCCCGGTGAGAAGCGGCCTGCGCTGATCTTTGTGCACGGCGGACCGCGTCGGCAGATGATGCCGGGCTACCACTACATGCAGTTCTACCACTGGGCATATGCCGTGAATCAGTGGCTGGCTGATCAGGGCTACGTGGTGCTGTCGATCAACTATCGCAGTGGTGTGGGCTACGGCAAGAGTTTCGCGAATGCGCCGAATACGCAGGGACGCGGCAACTCCGAGTATCAGGACGTGGTGGCCGGCGCCAAGTATCTGCAGGGCCGCGCCGATGTCGATCCCACGCGCGTGGGTATCTGGGGATTGTCGTACGGCGGCCTGCTCACGTCGCAGGCGCTGGCGCGCAACTCCGACATCTTCGTCGCCGGTGCCGACCTGGCTGGTGTGCACATGTACGGCAACGTGATCGATACCGCCAACCTCGCCTTCAAGTCGAGCGCGGTCGGTGCCATCGACGGTTGGAAATCACCGGTGTTCCTGGTGCACGGCGACGACGATCGCAACGTGGACTTCGCACAAACGGTCGGACTCGTGCAGTTGCTCCGGGCCCGCGATGTGTATCACGAACTGATCGTGGTGCCGGATGACCTGCACGAGTCGATGCTGCACGCGAACTGGATCGACACCTTCGACCGCATGGGCGTATTCCTCAAGCGGTTCGAGTGGAACAAGGAAAAGGCGCCGAGCATGAAACAGTAGCGGCGTTGGTTACTTCTTGGTTCCCGTGATGGCGCCCGTGATCGCGCCCGCCGCGCCGGTCCGTCGTGGATCGGCGCCGGCGGTGACCACCTTGCCATCGATGCGTACCGCCGCCCCGTAGCCTTCGCGCAGTTCGCCCGGAAGCGACACGAAGTTGATGTCGTAGCCCAATGCGCGAAGGCGAGCGATCACCGTGGGTGAGAAGCCGTCCTCTAGTTGCAGCGTGTACGGAACGGGCGTTCCCGCGGCGGCTCCCGGTGCGCCGCCGAACCCACCGCCGGGCAGATAGCGCGGCAGCTCGAGCGCTGCTTGCGGCCCCAAGTTGTAGTCGAGCGCGCCAAGCAGCGTTTGATACACGGCCGACGTGATCCACGCATTCCCGGCGGCGCCCACCGCGAAGAACGGCTTGCCGTTTTTGTAGGCGATCGTGGGCGCCAGCGTGCTTCCATGCCGTGCGAAGGGCAGTCGTGATCCGTACTGCGTGGGGTCGGTGCCGTAGCTCGTGAGCTTGTCGTTACTCAAGAAACCGAGTCCGGGCGTGACGTAGAAGTTGCCTCCCCATGTCCCGAGGGTCTGCGTGACGGACACCGCATTGCCCTCGTTATCCGCCACGGCAAACGAGGTCGTGCCGGCCGCATGGCACACGGTCATCTCGGCGGCGTGCTCGTCGCCGCACGGCGACTCTGCTGCGGTCGCATTCGCTGCGGCGACATCCGTTGCGTCGGCCGGCTTGGTCGGTACGGCGGCGGGCGTCGCCTTCGGCAGGCACGGCAGGGTATCGCCGCGCACCGACGCCGGCGTGAGCGCCTTGTTGGCATCGAAGCAGCGCCAGCGCAATCGCGCCGTATCCTTGTCGACGATGGGCGCCACATCGATGGGCCACATGGCGGGATCGGCAATACGATTGCGCGACGACGGCACCAGGAACCATGCCGACAGCGCCGCGTGCAGCGACGCCGGATCGTCGGTGTACCGCTTGCCCGTGCGCGACGGGGCAGGGGACTGCTCGAGCAAATTGAGCCGCGCCACCAGTTCTGCGCCGCCACTCACCGGTGGTGCGCTGGAGTAGATCGTGTAGTTGCGATAGGTGCCGCTGATCGACTCACGCTCGGGCGCGAAATAGCGCGCGAGGTCGGACAGCTTCATGGCGTTGCCCTTGCCGCGCAGATCGGCCACCCACTTGGTGGCCACCTCGCCCTTGTAAAAGCCGTCGGCGCCCTTGGCCGCAATTTGCTCGAGTACCCAGGCCAAATCGGGATTCTTGAGCGTGTCGCCGGCCACCATAGGCTGTCCGTTGCGGAAGAACAGTGCGCGACTGCCCTCGTACTTCGCGTAGTGTTCGCGTTCCGTGGCGAGCGTGGTGGCGAGTCCCTGACTCACTTCGTAGCCGTTGCGCGCCGCACGGATGGCCGGCGCGAGCAAGTCGGCCCACGGCACCTTCTTGCTGCCGTACTTCTGCCAAGCGGTATACATGCCGGCGACGGTGCCCGGCACGTTCACCAGCACCGGACCGTCGCTCGGGTAACGACCATTCACCAGCAGCGACGTGTTGTTCAAGCCGCCTTCTTCCGGCACGCGGCTCATGAACTCGATCACCGTGGGCGTGGCGCGCCCCTTGAGCGCGATCACCATCTCGCCGTAGCCGGCAATACCGCTGGCATCGGGCTCCACCACGCCGAGGGCGAAGCTCACGGCCACGGCGGCGTCGATCACGTTGCCGCCACGACGCATGACTTCGAGGCCGGCCTCGGTCGCCACCGGATGCGCGCTCGAGACGGCAGCGCGCCCCGTCGCGTCGGCGCGCAGCGGCGGGCGCGCCTGCTGCGTGTCGTACAGCACCTGCTGCAGCGCGCTGTCGTTCGCGGCGGCCAGTGCGCGCGGGCGTTGCGTTGTGCGCACCGCGTCCCACTGCGCGCGGCGTGCAGCGGCGTCGGCCCCGCTGAAGTACGTGCGCGCGAGTCGCTCCCATAGCCGATCGAACGCGGCCGCGTTGCGCACCGCGCGGCCGTCGGGCAACGACGTCACCGCGGCCGTGCGCCCGGCATCCGGCGCCGCCGGGGCGAGCACGCGAACCATCGCATCGCCTTTCGTACTGGCGGCGGTAGCACCACTGAACCGTTCGACGGCGGTGCGATCGAGACCGCGATCGGGATCGCCGTTGTAGCCCACGACGACCTCGGAGTACTCGGCGATCATGATGAACAGGCCGTCGGCCGACCAGTCCACATCACCGTGTGTCTTCGACACCAGCGCGCTGAACGACCCATCCGTCGCCAGCGCATACACACCGCTGCGCGTCGACACTGCGAGCCGCCCATCGGGCGACCAATCCAGCGATTCCACCGTTGCGTCGCTGCTGGCCGTCGTATTCACCGTGGGGGAGGTGCCGTTCTCCACGGACCGGACGAGCACGCGTCGGCCCGCTTCGTTGATCACGATGAAGGCGATGCGCTTGCCGTCGGGAGACAAACGCGGCGCTCGCTCCGTTTGCTCGGTGGCGGAGAGACGCCGCTCCGTGCCATCGGCGTTGCGCATCCACACGCGCGTGGCCCCACCGCTGCCCCGCACGAAGGCCACGCGCGCATCCGGACCCACGCTCGGCGACGTCTCATGCGCAGCGCTGCTGGTGAGCCGCGTGATCGCGCCGATCTGCACACTCGCGCTGCCGGCGGCGGTGGTGTTCACTGGCATTTGCCACAGGTCGTAGTTGCCCAGAGAGTCGGAGGCGAACACGATCGCCCTGCCGTCGGTCGTGAATGTGGGATCGCGATGCCACGCCGAGCCGCTGGTAATGCGGACGGCCTCGGTGCCGATGCTGCGCTGCAGGTACAACTGCCCGTCGTGCGCGAAGACCACCGCGCCGTTCACTGAGGTGGCCGGTTGCCGCGCACCGCGCAGCGCCGCCGTGTCAGGCTGCACACCATCGTGTGCGGCAAGCGTGGCCGCCAGAAGCAACGGAGAGAGCACAGACATGGTGATCACGGACGACGAGGGGCGGAGGTGGAGGCACGGCGCACGGTAATCGACTCGATCACGTCGCCTTCCTGCACGCGGTCGATGAGGTCGAGGCCACGCGTGACGTTGGCGAACACGGTGTAATCGTGATCGAGGCGGAAGTTGTTCACGAGGTTCACGTAGATCTGCCCGTCGCCGGTGTCGCGGCCGCGGGTGCTGATGCCGAAGCTGCCGCGCGCGTTGCGGGCCAGGCCGACTTCGTCGCGCATGAACGTGTCCGTGATCGGGTCCACTTCGTCGGCGCCGGGGCTACCGCCCTGAATCACGAAGTTGGGCACGATACGGTGGAAGGTCAGTCCGTTGAACTTTCCGGCGCTCGCCAGGGTTACGAACGTGTGCACCGCCATCGGCGCGTCATCAAAGCGCAGCGCGAGTTCCACATCGCCGAGGCCTCGGAGTCGCATCGTGGCGGTGGCGCCCTCGAGGCCACGCAGCTCCTCGGCACCTGGAAAGGCCGGCGGCACGTACTCTTGTGTGATCGACTTCACTGGCTCCGGCACTAATGTCGAGAGAGCGCGCGCGGCGCTACCCGCGATGGCAGGATCCACGTCGCGCAAACGCTCGCGCATCCACACCACGGTCGATCCGTCGGCGACCTCGGCGATGCGCTCCAGCAGTGCCACGCGCGGATCGCGCATGGTGGCTCGCTGCATCGCCGTGAAACGATCGAAGGCGGCGAGTAGTTGGGGCAACGCACTCTTCAGGCCCGCGTACCCCTTCAGCTGTCTGGCCGCCGCGAGCACCAGGCCCGCGTGTGTGCTGGACAGCGCGCGCAACGCCTGCTGCGGCGTGGTCATGGCGGCGATCACGACGTTGGGTTCCGCGTCGAGGGCCAACGTGCGCAGCACGGCACTGTCTTTCAGCAGCTTGGCGGCGTCGGCCGCGTATACGCGCGCCTGCCACGTGCTCGACGCGGATAATCGTTGCACCAGGGTGGGTGCGCGCGCCGGTGCCACTTTGGCCATCGCCACCGCCGCGTGGGCCTGATAACGCCACGGGCGTTTCGCGTCGCTCTCGGCAGCGAGCGCGGGCAGCGACGCGGCGTCCGTGCATTTGAGGTCACCCAACTGGTCGATCGCGAGTAGCGCGACATGCTCGCTGCCGTCACGCACGAGTGACGCCGCGCGCGCACAGGTGCCGGCCACGCGAAGCGCCTGCCAGCGTACCATCGGCGCCGGGTCGTCCACCCACTGGCGACCCAACGCCACCGCGAGGCGGCGCACTTCCGGGCTTGTGTCGCGCAGTGCGATGGCAACACTGGCGGCATCGCGATCGTTGGCGGCCGTGAGCGCCAGCAAGAGCAGTTGACGTGTGTCCGATGTGTTGTCGGTGCGAATCACGTCGTGGATCACTCCCCGGACGGCGGCGCTCGGTGCATGCGCTCGCGCCGTCCGCCGGAACAACGCTTCGATGCCGCGGGCGGCGCCCGCGCGCACCACGGCGTCCGATTCACGCAAACCGTCGGTCAGTTTCTGCGCGGTGGCCGCATGCGTCGCCGCCACGGCCTCAGCAGGCACGCCGAGCTCCTTCGGTACGCGTCCCATGGTTTCATAGATGACCGCGCGCACCGAAGGGTCACGTTCGCTGGCGAGCAACGCGGCGAGATCGTATCGCGAACGCAGCTGCCCCAGTGCATTCACCGCTTCACGACGCACCGACGCAGCGCGCGCGGTGAGCAGCGGAATGACTTTGACCTCGAGCGGATACTGCTCGAACCGGCCGATCGCTCGCACGGCAAGGCGCTGCCGGACGGAGTCCCCACTCAATAGGGCGGCGTCGATACTGCGCATATCCGTGCCGCGCAGGTGCTCGGCCCGCAGCAGTTCGTACGTGGTGGGCGAAAGGGGCGCCTGCGCACGCAGCTGCGAGCCTGCCGCGAGCAAGAGAATCGGGACCAAGAGCCGCATGCACATGTCCGGGAAGGAGTCGACGCCCAATATGGCCCGCCGTCAGCCCCTCCGCCTCATCTCCCGGAATCAGCGAACACTGCGTGGTCGCCCTACGTATTGTTCAGGACGTCCCGCCCTCCCCAAAATCTCCCCTGGAGCAACCATGCGATCCTTCGGGCTCGCCCGCTTGTCCCTCGCTGCGTCCGTGTGCGGCCTGGTCACCCTTCCCGCGCTGCTCTCCGCGCAGGGTACCGCCAAAACCAACCAGTACGGCAATCCCGCCACGCTCAAGCCAGCGCCGACCAAGGCCGCCATCGACGTGCGTGACTTGCAGATCCGACTCTACCAGTTTGCCGATGACTCCATGCTTGGCCGTCAGGTCGGCCGCGTCGGCAACAAGAAGGGCACCGATATGATCGCCGCCGAGGTGAAGCGCCTGGGGCTGCTGCCGGCCGGTGACAACGGCACGTACTTCCAGACGCTGCCGTACCATCTGCGGAAGTTCACTGACCACTCGCGGATGACCGTCGACGGCAATCCCATCGAGTGGAACACGGAATTCGTGGCGGTGCCGGGCCAGCGTGCGCCGCGCCCGATTACCGGCGCGGACGTGGTGTTTGGTGGCACGCAGGGCGACTCCACCACGCAGATCTCGGCCGCCGATGCCGCCGGCAAGTTCGTGGTGTTGCTGCCCAATCCGAACGGCCCGCGCGGCGGACAAGGACAGGGCTTCGCCGTGCGCGGCGGAGGCGCGCCGGCCCGCTCGCGCTTCGACGATGCCGTGGCCGTCGCGACGATCGATCTCGACGCCCTGACGCCGGCACAGCGCGTGGCCGTCAACGAGCCGATCGTGGCTACGTCGAGCGCGCCGGGACGCGGTGCGCCAGCCGGTGGCGCCCGCGGTCCCGTGGACTCCATTGCGCTGCTGAAAGCGCAGATCGCCACGCTGCAGCCGCAGGCGACGATCCGCCTCACGCGCGATGCCGCGGCGCGCCTCTTCAAGCGCACGAACATCGACGGGCTCTCGGCCGGCCTCAAGGGCGGCACGGTGACCGCGTCGCTGGATTTCGTGGAGACGCCCACCGACTGGGCGCGCAACGTGGTGGCGGTGGTGCCGGGCAGTGATCCGCTGCTCAAGCACCAGTACGTCGCGATCGGCGCCCACAACGATCACGTGGGCATCACGACGCCGGTGGATAAGGACTCGATCCGTGCCTTCAACATCCAAAAGAACAAGCTCCTGCTGGCGAACAACATGCAGGGGCTTGGCCCCGATATTCTGACCACGATTCGCGTGAACATGGACAGCATCCGCAAGGTGCATCCGAAGGCGCGTCTCGATTCCATCAACAACGGTGCCGACGACGACGGCTCGGGCTCGATGGGCGTACTGGAGATCGCCGAAGCGATGATGGCGATGCCGGTGAAGCCCAAGCGTTCCACGCTGTTCATCTGGCACACCGGCGAAGAAGGTGGCTTGGTGGGATCGGCGTTCTTCACGCGTAATCCCACCGTACCCATCGACTCGGTCGTGGCGCAGCTCAACGTGGACATGATCGGTCGCGGTCGCGCCGAGGATCTGCCCGGTGGTGGCCCTGACTACGTGGGCGTGGTAGGCTCGTTCTTCGACTCCAAGGATCTGGGCGAGACCGTGAAGGCGGTGAACGGTAAGCAGAGCAAGCCGCTGACCTTCGACTACAAGTTCGACGAGCCGATCGAGTGGAGCGGCTACAACAACATTTACGGCCGCAGCGATCATTACAACTACGCGCAGCAGGGCGTGCCGATTGCGTTCTTCTTCACCGGTCTGCACGGCGACTATCACCAGCGCAGCGACGAACCCGAGTTCATTGACTATCCGCACTACGCGAAGATCGCGAACTACATCAAGGATCTCGTGGTGGAAGTCGGCAACGGTCCGCGTCCGCGGTTGAATGGATCGAAGCCGGCCAAGCCGAAGGTGATCGTTCCGTAAACACAACAGGGCCCGGAGATTTCTCAGGGCCCTGTTGTTTCATCGCAGCTTCGATACCCGCACCGAAAAAATGTGCGAGTTCATGCCGGGATTCGCGCCGCCCATGCTGGCGTTCGACAAGTGGTGCAGCTGATACCCCAGCGCCAGCGCCTGTCGGCTCCCGATACGCCGCTCGAGGAACAGCCCCGGCGCCACCGTAAAGTTGGCCTGCGTAGCCTTGCCGTACGGCACCACGCGCGAGAACCACGCCACGCCCGACGTCACGTTGAACAGGAAGTGGGTCTTCGCGCCGAGCGAGTAGGCCGCCTCCGCGCCGAGGGGCGCGAAACCCACTCCATACGCATCGCGCACCGCATAGCGGGCCAGTCGCCGCGGATCATTAGCCTCGGTGGGATTCGTGATAGGCGTCGGAATACGGTTGGGCGGCGCCCCCGCGGTGACCAGCATCACCGGCATAATCTCGCCCAGCCACGCCACGTGCATGCCGCCGACCGAAAACAGCGGACGCGAGACTTGCACGGCCAACGTGCGGAATGCGCCGTCGATGGTCTCGTTATGCGACGCCGTGCGCGTGTCGACCGCATCGCTGAGCATCACGCTGACATGCGGACGTTGGGGGGCGCCCTGCGCCCTGGCCGTTGATGGCACAAGCACGGGTAGCAACGCGACGAGCGCTGCGCCCGAGAGGGCGCGACAAACAGGAAACGACATCCTCAGCAGCTCCAAGAGAAGGCGGCGGTACCGTAGACGTTGGAATGATCATACCGTGCGCCGTAGCGAGGGAAGGTCCGTATGGGATCGTTTCAAACGTCACGGTACTTTACCACCATGATTACATGGCCTACCGCCGCGTCTCGAACGCGGATCCTCCTGCTCGCGCTCGTTGCGATGGGGTGCGCCTCGCCGTCGCTGCTCGCGGCACAGTCCACCGGAACGATCCTCGGCCGCGTGGTCAGCGCCGCCACCCGAGAAGCGATCCCCGGGGTGGTGATTCGTGTCCCGGCCACCGCGTCTGCGAATGCGCTCACCGCGCTCTCCGATTCGGTCGGCGGCTTCGTGCTTCGAAATGTGCCCGTCGGGGTAACGCGACTCGAATTGCGACGCATCGGCTTCGCCCCGATCGTGCGCAGTGATATCGTGGTCAGCACGGCGCGCAGCGCGGAGCTGCTCGTGGAGCTGACCCCGGTGGCCACCGAGCTCGCCGCCGTGACGGTGGCACCGACGTACTTCCCGCCACTGCCACCCGCGTCGTTTCCCGTGTCGACGCAGCGGTTCGGTGCCGAAGAAGTGCGACGTGCGCCCGGCGTGCAGGAAGACGTGGTGCGCGCCGTGAGCGTGCTGCCCGGGGTGGGCGTGACCACCGCCGGACGCAACGATTTGGTGGTCCGCGGTGGTGCGCCATTCGAGAATCTGTTCACGGTCGATGGTATCGAAGTGCCGAACATCAACCACTTCGGCACGCAGGGCTCCACCGGTGGTCCGCTGTCGCTCATCAACGTGGCATTCGTGGAAGACGTCGCACTGTCCGCTGGCGGATTCGGCGTGCGCTACAGCGACCGCACGGCGAGCGTGACGGCGATCCGCCTGCGCGAGGGCTCGCGCGATCGCATCAGTGGCTCCGTGAACATCTCGGCCACCGGCGGGGGTGCATACGTGGAAGGGCCGCTGGGGGCACGGGGATCGTTCCTGCTCGGTGTGCGACGCAGCTATCTCGATTTCATCTTCAAGGCCGCCGGCTTCGGTTTCATTCCGAGCTACCGCGATCTCACGGGCAAGGCGGTGTGGAGGCCGTCTTCGCGCGATCAGCTCTCAGCGGTGCTGATCGGCGCGCAGGGCACGGTGACGTTCAACAACGACACCGACGAGAACCGTTTCGAGAACTCGCGCGTGGTGGCTCCGCAGCAAGATCAATACTTCTCCGGACTGATCTGGCAGCGCACGCTGTCGAAGGGACTGCTCACCGCCACGCTCGGCCGCACGTTCACGCGATACACCACCACGCAGAACGATTCCGGAGGCCCCGGCCGCGAGCCCAGTGTGGTGTTCGCCGCCAACACCACCGAAGGGGAACAGTCGCTGCGCACCGACCTGCAGTGGCAGCTCGCGCCGCGCGTCGACGTGGAAACTGGCGTCGTGGCGAAATACGGCTCCGATCTGCGCTACGACCTCACGGTTCCGGGCGCATTCCGACGCGATGCGGCCTACGTGGAGCAACCGCTCCGGCGCGACACCTCGTTCACCGCCACACGCGGCGCCCTGTATTCGCAGGCGACCACGCGCGTCGGCGATCGGCTCCGCGTCACTCTCGGTGTGCGGGGCGACTGGTACCGCTATCTGAGCAACGCGGTGCGCGCGGCGCCGCGGGCGAGTGCCGTATGGCAGCATGATGCGCGTACGACGGCTTCGGTGTCGGTGGGTCGCTACTGGCAGCCGCCGCAACTCATCTGGCTGGTGGGCGACACCTCCAATGCTTCACTCAAGCCGTTCGCGGCCGATCAGGCGATTGCCGGCGTGTCGCGTACGCTGCGCGATGATGTGAAGCTGCAGGTCGAAGTCTACGGCAAGCGCTACCGGCAGTATCCGGCGCGCCGCTTCCGCCCGCAGGCGGTGCTGCAACCATCGGGATTCGACGACGCCACCAACGACATTCCCTTCGGTCTCGAGCCGCTGGCGAACGTCGGTCGTGGTACGGTGATCGGCGCCGAATTGTTGCTGCAGAAGAAGCTGTCGCAGGTGCCCGTGTATGCACTGCTCACCGTCAGCGCCAACCGCACGCGCTTCACCGCGATCGACGGCGTGGAACGTCCCGGTGCCTTCGATGCCCCGGTGGTCGCCAACGTGCTGCTCGGCTGGCGCCCCAACGCCAAGTGGGAGCTATCGACCCGCCTGCGCACGGCCACGGGATTGCTCACCACGCCGTTCGTGAATGCGGGTGTGCGTGAGGGCACGCTGGATTTCACGCAGTACAACGCCGGCGGGCGGCTGCCGCAGTTCTTTTCACTCGACGCACGCGTCGACCGCCGCTGGCAGGTCGGGAAGTCCCAGCTCATTACGTACCTCGACGTACAGAACGCCACCGCGCGTCAGAACGTGAGCGCGGTGGCGTGGAATGCCCGGTTGCGAGCACCCGAGCGCCAGACCTCCATCGGCGTGCTACCAAGCATCGGGATCGATTGGACGTTCTAGGCTCGGTGCGTTGATCCGGTGACGGCGAAAAGATCACGCGGAGTACGCAGAGAGCGCAGAGGCGCAGAGTAAAAAGCTTTGTATTTGCTTTTCTCTGCGTGCCCTGCGCTCTCTGCTTCTCTGCGTGAATTTTTTAGAGTGCTCGCCAAATGCGACGAGCCTACATCGTCGTGACTTTCGGCTTGGCACCCGCGTTCTTCACGTACTTGTCCAGCCACGCCACCCAGCGCGCCCACTGATCGAGCACGGTTTCACGGGCCACGGGGCCGTGGTCTTCGTAGGGGTACATGTACAGCGATGCCGTCTTGCCGAGTCCCTGCAGGGCGTGGAACATCTTGATCGAGTTGATCGGATCGGTACCCACGTTCTGGTCTTCGGTGCTGTGATACATGAGCAGCGCGCCGTTGAGCTGGTCGGCGTACAGGAACGGCGACATCTCGAGATACGTCTGACGGCCCTGCCACAGGTCGCGGCGTTCGCTCTGGAAGCCGTTCGGCGTGAGCGTGCGGTTGTAGGCACCGTCGCCGGCGATGCCGGCCTTGAAGAACGGCGTGTGCACCATGGCGTTCACCGTGCTGAACGCACCATAGCTGTGGCCACCGATCCCCAGGCGCTGGCGGTCGACGATGGCCAGCGTGTCGAGTGCGTCGATGACGGCCGCGAGATTATTGCGCAGATCGACCACGTAGTTGTCGTTCGGCAGCTGCCCTTCGCTGGCGAAGATCGGGGCGTCGGGCTCGATCAGCGCGTAGCCCTGCGTCACGATGAACGCGAGCGAGCGCGGTCCATACGTCGGGAAGCGATTGGCCGCGCCGGCGCCCTGCGTGAGACTGCGGTTGTACGCTTCCTGATTGTCGTACTCGCGCGGATAGAACCAGAACATCGCGGGCAGGCGCGTGCCGTCCTTGTAGTCGGCGGGAAGCGTGACCTTCACGTTGAACGAATAGCCGTCGGCACGACGCGCCACGATCGTCTTGCGCACCGCCTTCGTGATCTCGGGCATGAGGTCGACGTTGGTCGTGAGCTGCTTCACGTCGCGTGACGCCAACGTGAGCACGTACGACTGCGGCACGACCGTGGGCGACTCGCGCTGGATTACGGCCTTGGTGAAATCATCATCGAGGGGTGCGTTGATCGTTTCGAACACGTCGGCCGCGCTCTCGTAGATGCGGCTGCGCGTGCCCGTGCGGATCTCGATCTTCTCCACGAACGCGCGCGGCGTCTTGCCGGCGCTGTCGGGCGTGGTACCCTGCGTGAACACGTACTTACCGTCGGTGGAGACCACGACCACCGGCACCCCACGACGTCCCGGGCGCGTGACGAGCTCCGACGTGCGCGCGCCGCGACCGCCGGGGCCACCGGCAGGCGCGGTGGCGGGCCGTGCGGTGCTATCGGTACCGCGGCCACGCGCACGCGGCGCGATCACGGTGAACTTGGTGTTGTTCTCGTCGACGAAAATCGCCTGTTCGAACGTGCCGCCGGTGCCCGTCTCGCTCACGAACATGATCTTGCCGTTGTCGCTGAACTGCACGCTCGCAATGCGATTGGCGGTTTCATACAACTTCGTGCCACCGGCGGAATCGAACGGCGCCTTCCAGTGCATGAGGCGATCGGCGCGACGGGCGGCTGCGGCGGCCGTGGCCGTCGAGTCGCCACGTGCCGCACCAGCCGTACCATTGGCCGGCGCGATCTGCGAATACAACAACCCACCGGCAAACGGATGCCACGCGATGTTGCGCTTGCCCGTATCCACGGGCGCTGCCCGACCAGCCGCACCTGCACCCGCCGCGGCGGCCGTGCGCGGCTGCGGATCGGTGGGGTCGGCCGGCTCTTCCCCTTCGCGCAACGGGCGCTTCACCAGTTCACGCAGCACCGTGCCGGCGCCGTCGATCACGACATCGCGCGTGCCGTAGCTCGCGACGGGCAGCAGATACGAGAACGGCTTCTCCACGTACGTCACGCGGAAATACTGGCCATCGGGCGACGGATCGATGCTGCGAATCAGCCCCGGCGCGCCGACCTTCTTCACCGCGCGCGTCTTCACATTCACCACCGCCAGCTGGCCCGTCGTGTGGTACTCCAGCAGCGCCTTCTCGTAGGGCGACGACAGCAAGTCGGGATAGGTGCGTGTCTTGAGCTTGTTGTTCTCATTCAGACGCACCATCGGACCCGTCGCCAGCTTCGGCTCCTTGGGCTCAGGTCCACGCGCGTCGGGCACTAGCACCGTCACGATCGTCGTGCCGTCGGCGGTCCATTCGGGGGCGGTCACGCCGGTCGACAAGGTGGAGCGGGTGGTCACGGCGCGCGACTTTCCGGTCGCGGCGTCGGCCACGTAGATCTGCGTGCCGTCTTCGAACAGCGCGAGAAAGGCGAACTGCGTGCCGTCGGGCGACCATACCGGCGTGCTCACGCGGGCGCCGGCCGGAATGCTCACCGGAATCTTGCGGCCACTGGCCCACTCGGTGATCTCGAAGCCGGCGCTGCTGCGCATGGTGAGCGCGCGATCGCGGTTGCCCCGATAGTCGACCTGGAAGCCACCCAGATTGTGGTGCTCCTTGCCAACGTTCTGCAGCGACGGCAGTCCGTCGCTCATCGTGCGCAGGAAGTACTGACGGCTCCCGGGATTCGGTGCCGTGAAGTTCACGTTCTGCTCGCGCGGCGCGGCCACCAGACGTGCGATCGACGGCGGCGGCGCCACGTAGCCTTCATCCGCCAGCGGGTTCGGCTCCGCGGGCTTGGCGTCGGCCGATTTCGGTCCGCGGTTTTGCGCGGAGACCGCGGCGAGCGGCAGGAGCATCCCGGCCGTCAGGGTTCGAGCGAAGAACGCGGTGCGTCGCGCAGAAACGGAGGGTACGCGCATCGGTGAGCTGCCTCGGGTGGGCGGTCGGATGTCAATCAGTGGGTCGCCTTCGCATTGACCGGGGCGACACCCCCGCCGATGCTACGCGACCCCTATCCGTAACGCAACGCACCGTCGAAACGCTCGACCGTGGGACGAGCGCCCCGAGCGCGCGCCTAGCGTGCCTTGCCCGTGTGGTTCAGCACGATCCAGAGCGTCCGGTTGTTCTCGCTGGCGCGGGCCCGCGACACGGGGATCCACTGCTGCAGCCAGAGCACGTCGAGCCGCTTCGTGGTCGATAGCGGCAGGCCCGCGCCGAAGGAAAAGCGATTCTGGTCGACCGCCACGCCGCGATCGGCGCGCGAGAGCCCCACGAACAGCTCATTCTGCACGATGCCGATCACCGGCTGCTTTCGGAGCGTCAGCCCGCCAAGGGGCCGCGATCCCCGCAGCATGTACCGGGCGCGTTGCGCGAAGCGCGAGTCACTGAGCGAATCGTCGCCGGTCGCGTTGGCCAGCACGTCGGCGAGCCACCGGTTCTCGAACCGATAGCGATGCATCACGTCGACGCCGCCCAGCTTCTGGTTGATCTGCGCGATGTAGAAGATCTGGCGATCGCGGAGTGGCCGGGCTGACGGCAGCTCACCGTACGGCGCCGTCGCCACATAGTTGAGGCCGGCACCGAGGCGGAAGCCCGGCGTCACGCGATACGTGATCGATCCGCGCGTGAGGAGCTGTTGCGGCTTTTGGCCGCCGTCAGTGCGCCGCCACTGCACGTCACCGAGAAACGCCCAGCGCGTGGTGATCGGCTGATCGATGAAGGTGGCCAGCCACAGATGCTCCTGCCGTACCGTGCGCCACGGGGTCGGCGACTGCGACCGACCGACGGTCGGTGAGAGCGCGGACAGCGAGGCCAGCAGTAGGAAGACCCGGGCGTGCGAGCGTGGTGGGGCGGGATGATTGCGCATTCGGGAAGTATCGACTGCTACGCCGACCATCGCGATCGTGTCGCGATATCTTTCACCAATCTCTCACAGAATCACTCGCGCCCTCGGGCGCGTTCGGAGGCTTGCTTGACCGACTCGACCGCTGACTTCGCGCCCGACCTGCCGCCCTCGCATATCGAGGTCCCGGAGGCCACGGCCACCGACCTTCGTCGTCTCGATACGGTGCGAAACGACCTGCTAAGAGTGCACCGCGGCCTGCTGGAGGCCGAGCGGAACCGGTACGAGAAGCAGCATGGGCGGATCGCGAATAACAGCGCCTTTCTGCAGCTCGTGATCAACGATCCTTGGTTCGATTGGCTGCGGCCGATGGGCCAGATGGTGCTCCTGATCGACGAGCGGACTTCCGACAAGAAGCAGCCGCTCGGCAGCGTCGAAGCCAACGCCTTGTTCGAGCAGGCGCTCGCGCTGCTCAAGGCCGATGCCGACGGTGACGCCTTCCAGCGGCTCTTTCTCCAGTCGATTCAGAGTTCGCCGGAGCTGGCCGTGCTGGTGCGACAGGTGGCCAAGGGAATCGCCGGGCTCTGAGAGCGCCGGCGTCATTCCGATTTCAGGGACGAATGGCGCTGGCGCACTTTACCTCTGTGGGTCTGGACTCGATGTTACAGAGTATGAGACGCGCAGGGCACTGGAAAGTGTGGCTCGCGCTGGGCGCTGCCGCGTCGAGTGCGGCGTGTGTTGTCCCCTCGCTTGGCGCGAACGCGGCGTCGAGTGCGCCCACGGCACAGTCCCGCTCGTACGTGGCGCAGTTCGACACGCTGTGGACGCGATTCGACGAGGTGTATCCGTCATTCGCCTACAAACAGGTCGACTGGCGTGCCCAGCGCGCCACGTACCGCGCCCGCGCACAGCGGGCCCGTTCGCAGGACGAGCTCATTGCCGTGCTCGTCGACATGCTCACACCGCTGCGCGATTTGCACGTGTGGCTGGTCGACCCGCGAGGGCAGGTGGTGCCCACCTTCCGGCCTGCCGCGCTCGCCAACTTCGAGCGGGCGCGATGGGAGTCGGCGATGCGTGACGCGAGCTACCTCGCCCACAATCGTGATTTCGGCGAAGGCACCGTCGGCGGGTACGCGTACCTCTACATCGGCTCGTGGAAAGAGCCCATCAATCAGGAGGCGCTCGATCTCGCTCTGTCGCGCATGCGTGAAGCCCCGGGCCTCATCATCGATGTGCGCAACAATGCCGGTGGTACCGATCAGACCGCGCTCGCCTTCGCCAGTCGTTTCACGACACGCGCCTTCACGGCGTCGTATGTCGAGATCCGGATGGATTCGCTGGTGAAGGACATCGAGATGCCGCTGGCGCGCACGATCGGACCGCGTGGGAGCTGGCAATACACACGGCCCGTGGTCGTGCTGTCGGGACGCGGTGGATTCAGCGCCACGGAAAGCTTCGTGGCCGCGATGCGCACCTTGCCGCAGGTCACGGTGGTGGGCGACACCACCGGTGGGGCGTCGGGCAATCCGGCCACCTTCCCCCTCGGCAACGGATGGCGTTTCACCGTGCCGCGTTGGCTCGAGTTCGGTCCGGACAAACGGCCCATCGAGGGACGCGGCGTGGCGCCGCATCTGGCCATGACGTGGGATCCGGCCAATTACGACAGCGCGCGTGATCCGCTGATCGACGCCGCGGTGGGATTGCTGGGCGAGCGCAACGGCGTGTACCGTATCGCTCCCGCGTCCGCGCATGAGGCGCGCGATGACAACCGATAACCAGCCCGTCTGGGATGACGGCACGTGGACAGCATTCCCGTCGTTGCAGGGCGCGATCACGACGGGCACCTGCGTAATCGGACTGGGCGGTTCCGGTCTCACCGTGATCGACGAACTGCTCGCGCGCGGTGAGGCGGTGGTCGGACTCGACGCGAGCGACGTGGCGGCCGGTGCGGCCGGACGAAACGGCGGCTTCCTGTTGGCCGGCGCGTACGACTTCTATCACGACGCGGTGCGCAAGCACGGTCGCGATCGGGCGTTCGCGATTTATCAGGCCACTCTCGTGGAGATGCAGCGCCTTGCCGAGGCCGCGCCGGAGACGGTGCGGTTCGTGGGCTCGCGCCGCATCGCCGCCGATGCCTGGGAGATCGAAGACTGTCGGGCGCAGATGGACGCGATGCTGGCCGATGGCTTGGCGTGCGAATGGTACGAGGCGGCCGATGGCGTGGGACTCACGTTCCCTTCCGATGCGTCGTTCAATCCGCTGGCGCGCTGTCGCATCCTGGCGCGCACTGCGGCGCAGGCGGGTGCGCAGCTGTTCTCGCGATCGCCCGTAACCGCGGTGCAGGGTACGCGCGTGGACACCGCCGAGGGGACCGTGCATTGCCGGCGGGTGATCGTGGCAATTGATGGCCGGCTCGAAGTGCTGCTGCCCGAACTCACGGGTCGCGTACGGACGGCGCGACTGCAAATGCTGGCCACCGCACCCACCACCGAGATCACGGTACCGTGCCCGATGTATTACCGCGAGGGCTACGAGTACTGGCAACAGTTGCCCGACGGCTCGCTCACGATCGGCGGGTTTCGCGACCAAGGCGGACCCAGTGAGTGGAGCTTGGACGCGCGGCCGACGGCTCCAGTGCAACACCTACTGGAATCGTTCGTGCGCACGCACCTCGGCGTGACGGCGCCGATCACGCACCGCTGGGCGGCGTGTGCGGGCTACACGGAGAGCGGGTTGCCGGTCATCGAGCAAGTGCGCGGCAACGTGTGGGCGCTCGGTGGCTACTCAGGCACGGGAAACGTGATCGGCGCGCTGGCGGCGCGTGCCGTCGTGTCCGCGGCGCTGGATGGGGAGCCGGCCGGCGTGCGCTTGCTGCTCGGCGAGCATTGGTCGCCGGACTTACCAACAGTGACCGCACCGTCACTGTCCTGAGCCGGTGGCGCCGCGCCCCCGAATATCATCGCGGCGCGGCCGAAACGATGGTGGGCGGCAGCGAAATCTCCTTCGCACTCCCCCCGCGAAGCTCGCGTCGCCCGCGAAGCCCGCTTCGCCCCGCAAAACCTGAATGCGTTGCCATGAAATGACTTAGCCTTTGGCACCACTCGTGCTTTAGTCCCCGGCGTGGCCGACACGAGCCATCGACCTTCACCTGTCAGGGGGACCTCATGCACGACATGGATCGCATGCAGCAGCAGATCGCGCGTGGCATCGACGCGCTTGAAAGCACGGGCTACGAAACCGAATACTCCAACGAGTACAGCGGCGAAACGTTCGGCGAGTACGGCGCGCAGGAAATGGAGAGCTTCGAGTTCGAAGGTGAGGGTGAGTACGAAAGTGTCTTCTCCGAAGAGATGGAGGCCGAACTCGCGGCCGAACTACTGGAGATCACCAACGAAGCCGAGCTGAATCAGTTCCTCGGCAAGTTGATCAAGAGCGCCGGGCGCTCACTTGGCAAGGTCGTGCGCGGCCCGATCGGACAAGCCCTGGGCAGTGCACTCAAGAAAGTCGCCAAGACCGCGCTGCCGATGGCGGGTGCGGCCCTCGGGAATCTCATCGTGCCGGGCATTGGTGGTGTGATCGGTGGCAAGCTCGCGTCGGCGGCGGGCAGCGCGTTCGGGCTCGAGCTCGAAGGGCTGAGCCACGAAGATCAGGAGTTCGAAGTCGCGCGTCGTTACGTGCGTCTCGCCGGTGCGGCCACGCAGGGTGCCGTTGCCGCGCCGCAGAACGCGTCGCCACAGCGTGCGGTGCAGGCGGCACTCTCGCAAGCGGCCCGCATGCACGCTCCGGGACTTGCCGCGCAGATGAGCGGGCGTGCGCCGTCGGTGATCGGCACCGCGGGGAATGGTGCGTCCGTCGGCCACGGTGCCCGCCCGCAACGCGGCACGTGGTACCGTCGTGGGCGCCGCATCATCCTGACGGGTATTTGATCCCGTGTCGGCGTTTCTCGCGCCCAAGCAGCTGATCGAGCTCGAAGCGCGCGCGTTGCTCACACGCGCGCATCGCGTGCGGCCGTTCGCGCTCACCGAGACCATGGTGGTCGCGGCGTCGTTCTCCGTGGAAGCGCAGGCGGCGATCGAGCGACACATGTCGGCGGGCCGACACGAAGTGCGCCGCAAGGTGAGCGAGTTCCTCGCGTGGCTGCTCGGCGCCGAGGGACGCGCCGCAACACCGGCACAGGCGCAGCAGCGGTTCGTGTTTCTGCGCTTGCGATTCAACGCCGTGCTCACGCAGTTCGATCTCTTCTCCGAAGTGGTCACGCAGCGATCGGAGCACGAAACGGGTGTCTTTCTCGGCGGGCTCGACGTGTTCGCCAAGGACGCGTTGCAGGTGCCCGGTATGCCGTACGAAGCACCACCCGTGGTGTGCTACCTGCAGCGAGGGCAGGGCGCCGCGATTCGCCGGGCGCGTACGCGATTGCCGGGTGGCGGGGAAAATCCCGTGGCCATCATCAAGGTGCCTCGCGAGCGCATGGTGGGTGCCGGTATCGCGAGTTCGTTGGTACACGAAGTCGGGCATCAGGGCGCCGCGCTGCTTGAATTGGTGGAATCGTTACGCCCCGCACTGCAGGCGCGCGCGGTGAACGCGGGCCCCGACGCAGTGGCGTGGCAGGCGTGGGATCGCTGGTGCTCGGAAATCGTGGCGGATCTGTGGAGTGTGGCGCGAGTGGGCATTGCCGCACCGCTGGGGCTGATGGGCGTGGTATCGCTTCCGCGGCCGTTCGTGTTTCGCAAGGAAATCGACGAGCCACACCCCATTCCGTGGATACGCGTGCTGCTCTCAGCCGCGATGGGGGCGCAGCTGTATCCGCACCCACAGTGGAGCGCGATTGCCGATACGTGGCGCGCGCTCTATCCGCCCGCTGATCACCCGGACGAGTACGCCGCGCTGCTCCAGACGCTGGTGCGCACACTGCCCGACGCTGCCAAGGCGTTCGTCGAGCATCGTCCACCGTCGTTGGGTGGGCGCAGCATTGGCGCGGCGTTGGCCACACCAGACCGCGCACCGGCGCAACTCGAAAAGCTCTATCAGCGATTCGGGTCCGCACCACTCGAGATGCGGAAGACCACGCCGTCGCTGGTGTTCGCGGCGCTGGGCCAGGCGCGCGCAGATGGCGCGATCACGCCCGAAGTGGAAAGCCGCGTCGTCGCGCATTTGCTCACCAATTGGGCACTGCGCGGGGCCATCGACATGACCGACATCTGCTCCGCGCGCATGCCGAACCGGCTGCAGCCCAAGACGGCAGATCGCACTTCAACCATACGAAGGAGGCTGACAGCATGACCGATCCCAAGAAAGGGCTAGCCGATGCAAAGAAGGCGCCTGCCGGCAACGGCATTCAACCGCTGTATACCGTGCGCCTCGCGCGAACGGAACTCGAGGATGTCGATGCCGCGGTGCTGTGGGTGCATACACTGACCCAGTCGGAGACGCTCTCGTTTGACAGCTACAACCGGTTCATCAATCGCGTGCTGTGCAACGCAGACGACGAGTCGGCGAGAATCACCGGCATTCAGGTGCAGAGCGGTCTCGATCCGTACGAGCTGCTCAAAACCGCGACCGAAGCGTTCCTGCTCACCAACGTGGGTACGTGGGACGGCCAGGATATGTCGAACGGGGCGCTCGCGACGATGCTCGAGCGCAACAAGTGGCTCGGCGGTCTGAAGGAGTCCGGCGTCGGGCTCACCGAAGGCGCGACAGAGGAGGCCGAAGCGCGTGGATACGGTATCGGCGCCGATGATCTCGGTCTCAATTCGCTGCAGCGGTATCTGAGTAGCCATCACACCAGTTATCTCGACGCCATTCTGCCGCATCTGGGCGCCAGCTCGAGCGCACAAGGTGGCGGTCCTTGCCAGTTCATCGCCGCGACGGACGCATCGCTGCCGTGTCTCCTCGAACTGATCTGGTCGTACTGGCACGAAGAGGGGATGCTTTCGCAGACGCTCAACGCCATCGCGCGTCGCTTCCAGAACGTGCGGCGCCCTGGTGGCGCGAACGATCCGCTGGCGGAGCTGGAGCTCGCCCCATTGCGTCCGCTCAGCACGTTGCTGTGGGGCTACGTGAATGATGAGCAGCAGCGTTTGTCGGTACGGCGCCGGGCGTACGAGTACCAGCATCACTACGGGCTGTCGCTGGTGGGCAAGGCCACCGAAGGGCTCTCGCCGGCCGACTCGCGCAGTCGCTTCATCGAAGCGTTCCATGAGCTGTTGCGTCGCTGTGCGCAGTTCTACCTGCAGGATGACGATGCCACGGTGACGGCCGATGCGTTCCCCATTCTGCAGGCGCTCAAGGAAGTACATCTCGTGCTCGCCGAGGGCGCACACAATCAGTTCCGGGATCTGCCGTGGACGGCGCGTGCCGAGATGCTGATGGAACAGTGGCTGCTGGCGCGGCCGGAGATGCGCGACTTCCTGCGTGGGCGTTGGATGATGCCGTATCCCGAACCCTGGATGGGCGGCGTGGACGCGATGAAGCGCGTGCAGGGGTGGAGCGACACCAGCGTGTTGCACTTCCGCGATCTCGGCACGTACGGTGAACGGCTGCTGCTGTCCATCCGTTACTACGCCTGGATGAACACCAACAACCAACAGGTGGCGCGCACGTGGGCGCGCTTCTGGCGGCCGGAGGTGCAGAGCTACCTGCATGCGTACCGGGTGGTTACGGGAGTCGATCTCGCAGGGCTCGACTATGCCGACGCCACCATGCCGAGCGAACTGCTGCAGCGCCGGTTGGCTGAGCAGCGCCGCTACAGCATGGGCAACGGCATGGGCGGTAATGGTGAGACCGTTGGTGCGTTGTCCGCGGCGACGAGCGCCATGACGACGGTGCGGCTGCGTGGGCGGCGGGAGCGAACGTGAAAGGAGTGCGTCGTGCTCGACCTCACGTCGGCACTGTACCTCGGCTTTCGCCATCCGGCCGGGCTGCTGACCGGATGGGAGAGTCTTACGACGGGGGTGCCGGCCGCGCTGGCGGAGGCCCCCGTCGTCGGCACGGTCGCGTCGAGTCTCGCGCAGCTGCAGGGGTGTGCAGACGGTGTGCTGGCGCCCTCCACGCTGCATCTCATGTGGGACCTGCTTGGCGGCTTGGCGGGCGATGGTCGCGCACTGATCCTCGACGCCGGCGCATACGCTATCGCCCAGTGGGCGGCCGACTATGCGCGAGCGAAAGGCGCCACGGTGCACACGGCGCCTCACTTCGAGCCGGACGCCCTCGCGCGCATGCTGCGGCAGCTCGGACCACGCGCGCAACAGGCGGTGGTGGTGCTCGACGGGTACTGCACGGGTTGCGGGCGCGTGCTGCCGTTAGACCCCTACCAACAGATCGCACGGTCGTACGGTGCGCTGCTGGTGATCGACGATACGCAGGCGCTGGGTGTGCTGGGGCACACACCCGATGCGGCGGCGCCGTATGGCCGAGGCGGTGGGGGCATCCTGCAACGGAGCTCGCTGGACGCCAGGGCTGGGGTGGTACTCATCACGTCACTCGCGAAAGCGTTCGGCGTACCGGTGGCGTCGCTGAGCGGCGAGCGCCAGGTGGTTCAGGCGTTCCGGCAGCAGAGCGAGACGCGTGTGCACTGCAGTCCGCCAGCGATAGCGAGCGTGCTGGCGGCCAAGGCGGCGCTGGCCGTCAATACCACGCAGGGAGACGAACTGCGCGCGCGTCTTGCGACGAACGTCACCACCTTCCGCACGGCCATGCGCAGCGCTGGCGTGCCCCTGCAGACCCCCACGCTTTTTCCTGTGCAGTCCACACCGGTGATGGATGCTGGACAGGCGTCGCACGTGCATGCCTATCTAGCGGCGCATGACATCCATGTGGTGCGCCAGCGCTCGCGCTGCGGCGACGGCGTGCAGCTCACGTTTCTCATTTCCACCTCGCACCGCCCGGCGGCGCTGGTGCGTGCCGCGCGCCGTGTGGGTACGGCGCACCGTCTTTTCACTCGCGGGATGAAGCCCGCTGGGAGTCACTTGTGACGACGATTCTCACTCCGCAGCATTTGGCCGCGACCGGCCTCGCGCCGCAGCACGAAGACGAATTCGGCCGTGCGCGACGCGGGCGCTTTCGCCCGGTTCGTCCCCCCCGCCCGAAGCGTCGGCGTCGCACCTACGTGCAGAATATCATCTGGGGCGACAACGCCTGTCCGTGTGTGTACGGCGGCGGTGACAGCGCGCGCCGTGACGCGCCTGACGGTGCGTACGATGATGCGCCTCCGCCTACGCCGGACGGTGCCGAGGAGCATCCGCAGGACGAGATCGTCGCGCGAACCTCCGACGAACTGTACGAAATGCTCGAGGAGGTGCAGCGCACGTTTCACGCCCAGGTGGCGTGGAGCCAGCCCATCCCTCTTGCCAACGCGAGCCAGCTGCCGAGTACTCCCGGCGTGTACATGGTGCTGCGCGCTGGACGGCCACTCTACGTGGGGCAGTCGTCGAACGTGCAACGCCGGTGGCTCGGGCGGCTCGAGACACTAACGCAGTTGGCGATCGATCCGTCGCCGTACAAGGTACGCGTGGGTACCATCAACAAGACCGGCACGGAGACACGGTCGGCCGGAAGCGCATCCGTGCGACGTGATGTGGAAGCGGCGCTCATCACCACCAGTCCGGTGAAGCTCACCAATCGTTCGTCGATCAAACCGTTCACGGTCGGCAAGAAAGGCGCGACACTCACGCAGGTGGGGCCACGCGGCGGCATGCGCACGCGCCAAGGGGTAGTCGGAAAGAGTTTTCGAGAGTGGTGATGCGCCCGCTCACGGAGGTTTCGGGGCCCATCATCGACTGCCACTGTCACGCCGGCACCGGCGACGGCCTCACCGGTCCGTGGGATACGACGGCGCCGATCGTGGAACACCAGGCGCGGGCCAAGGCCTGTGGTATCGTGCACACCGTCATCTTCGCCGCCTTCAACAGCGATTACGCCGCGGCGAATGCGCAGGTGGCCGACCTCGTGCGTCAGGCGCCCGATCGACTCACGGGTTTCGTGTTTGTGCATCCAGCGCGTGACCGCGGACGCGTGTTGCCCATGGTGCGGCACTTCGTGGAGCGCGAGCGCTTCCGCGGCATCAAGGTGCACCGGCACGATGCGCCCATCACGCGCGAAGTGTGCGACGTGGCGCGCGAACTGCGCCTGCCGGTGCTCTACGATGTCACTGGCGAGGTGGCACAGATCGAACTGTTCGCCACCGAGTATCCCACGGTGAACTTCATCATTCCGCATCTCGGATCGTTCGCCGACGACTGGCGCGCCCAGGTCGCCTTTCTCGGCTTTCTGTCGCGGCACACGAATGTCTACACCGATACCTCGGGGGTGCGGCGCTTCGACCTCTTGCTGCAGGCCGTTCGTGAAGCCGGAGCACATAAGGTGCTCTTCGGGAGCGACGGGCCATGGTTGCATCCGGCGGTAGAACTCGCCAAGGTGCTCGCCCTGCCGCTTTCACCGCAGGATAAGCAGCTGGTACTGGGGGGCAACCTGCTGCGGCTGCTCCGCGCACGACGGCAGACCATCGCGATCGGCCACGATTCAGCGGCGCGGACGCATGCTCGGGGGAGTACTCGTTTGCTCACTCGCGCGCCGGAGCTGAAGCGCACGCGCTGAGACGCCGAGTCGGCGCGCTGCACTGCGAAGGGATGCCGATTCGTCCATGGCAATACGAATCGCCATACTACTTGCCTCACTGCTGATCTCGCGCAGACTCGCGCCTGCGGCGAGCGCGAGCCGGATGCCACGCGCGAACGCATCGCCGCGCCAGTCACCCACGGTGTCACTCGCCACCGGACGCTCGTCGATGGGAATGTCACCCACGGAAAGATGGCCCGCCCCCGGGTGGCGAGCGATCATGCGGGTCACGAGCTGCCGCAGATCGCGCACATTCCCGGGATATGCGCGGCCCACCAGATAGTCGCGCACCGCATCGTCCATCTCCACGCGGTCGGTGTCGAGGTCGGGGCGCACCTGCCGGATGAAGTGCTCCGCCAGCGGGATGATGTCGTCCGTGCGTTCCGCGAGCGTGGGAAGCGTGCAGGTGATGCCAGCGATGCGATAGAACAGGTCACGGCGGAAGGTGCCGCGCTGCACCTCGGCTGTGAGGTCGCGATGCGTAGCGCACACAAGGCGGAACTTCACCTGCTGCCAGCTGTTCGATCCGACCCGCTTGTAGGTGCCTTCCTGCACGACGCGCAACAGTTCGGCCTGCAGAGCCAGCGGCAATTCGCCGATTTCATCGAGGAAGAGCGTGCCGCCGTTGGCCAGCGCGCACGCCCCGTCGCGCGATGCGACTGCACCGGTAAAGGCGCCGCGCTCGTGGCCGAACAGCTCGCTCCCCGACAACTCGGGCATGAGCGTCGTGCAGTCCACCAGCACCAGGTCGCGCTTGGTGGGGCGGCGGTCGAGCGTGTGTACGAGGCGCGCGATGAGCTCCTTCCCCGTGCCCGTTTCTCCGCCGAGCAGTAGTGGCACATCGGTGTAGGCCGCGATCTCGGCGACTTCGCGGATGGTGCGGAGCCATGCGGGGCTGCGTCCCACGAGATTGCGCTTCACCACGTCCGACGTCACGATGGCATCGACGTCGGTCCAGCGGGCGAGACGCGCCGCGACCTCCCGCGCGCCGTCGCTGTCGTTGCGCCACACCACCACATCGGCGGCGCCATGTTCCAGCAACTGCCACGCCGTGCGAGGATGGGCAAACGGCGCGAAGGCGATCGCGAGTACTCGCCACGTGCCCGGTGCGGCAAGACGCGAGAGGCGCGAGAGCACTTCGTCATTTACTTCATCGAAGCCAAGCAGGCGGACAGACGTGGAGGCCGTATCGGCACGCGGCGGTAGCATGTCGATGCCGGCATTGCACAATGCCTGATGCGCGTGAAGGTGTCGCGGCGAAGCGGTATCACCAAGCTCATAATAAATCGCACACGTGAATGGTCTCATTTCCATCACTCCGATCACGATGACTCCGGTCAAGCGACACGCAGCGGTGGCACGACAGCCGGCCCGTTGCAGCACCGCTATTATCTGCGGAGCGCGTGGCGACGGCAAGCAGTGTCGGCCGTGCGTTGCGGTCGGGCTCGCAACGCTGCCGCATTACGCCCGCGTCGACACCCGAGTCATGCGCGAGATACAAATGCGTGGCATGCTCGTGACGATGTGCATCGAGAAGCTCCATCGTACCACACGATACAATGTGAGCGGCATCACTTGTGACGCCGTGAAGTCTCAGCGTCGCCCCACTTATTCGTTTTTCATGTCCCGCACGCGCGTGATGAGGGCAGCGTGCGGCGTCGGTGAGGTGATGGCGGCGCGAAGCGCGTCATGTTGCGAGGCGGTACATTTTCGCCATGTCCAACTTACGACGTGGTATAGTCGCGCCGGCTATCGTGCTGCTTCTGGCCGCCACTGCGGCACCGCTTTCCGCGCAGGCGCCGGCACAATCGCCAGCTGTATCGCAGCCGGTGCCGTCGCCGCCGCTCGCCACACTCGACGCGCACCGCGTGGTGCCGGTGCCGGCCAACGTCACCGTGGCGGCCGGTGAACCGTTCGTGTTCTCCGCGAACACGAAGCTGGTCACTGACGGCCCCGCTGAACTGACCCGAACCGGCGAGTACCTCGCGCGCATCCTGCGCAAGTCGACGGCGCTGCGGCTTCCGGTGTCGGGTTTCAAGCGAGGCTCCCCGAGTGCGGGGAATGTTGTGCTGTTGCGCGTAGACACGAGCGCCGTCGCGTCCGTCGGTACCGCGCCGACGGCACGCGACGAGGGCTACACGCTCGACATCGCTGCGGACACCATCCGCCTCGTGGCCCGTACGCCGGCTGGCGTGTTCTTCGGGGTGGCGACCCTGCGCCAACTGCTGCCGTGGGGCATTGAGGCGGAACAGAGTGCCCTGCGGCTCGCACCCACCGTATCGGTGCCGCCTGGTCGGATCGTCGACAGTCCGCGCTTCGCGTGGCGCGGCTCGATGCTCGACGTCGCCCGGCACTTCTTCACGGTGGACGAAGTGAAGCAGCACATCGACCTCATGGCGCTGTACAAATTCAATCGCTTGCACCTGCACCTCGCCGACGATCAGGGGTGGCGTATCGCCATCGCGAGCTGGCCTAAGTTGACGCAGGTGGGTGGGAGCAGCGAAGTGGGCGGCGCGTCTGGCGGCTTCTACACCAAGGCCGACTACGCGGAGATTGTGCGCTATGCGGCGGCACGGCACATCATGGTCGTACCCGAAATCGATATGCCCGGGCACAGCAATGCGGCTATCGCGGCCTATCCGCAGCTGGGATGCAGTCGCCCCACGCCGAATATTTATGGCGAGGGTACGCAGTCAGCTGGTGTATACACCGGCATCCGGGTGGGGTGGAGCGCCCTGTGCCCAGATAAGGCGCTCACGTGGCGCTTCGTGAACGATGTGGTGCGCGAGATCGCTTCCATAACACCGGGGCCGTACTTCCACATCGGCGGCGACGAAGTGGAGGTGCTGAACCACACGCAGTACGCCCGCTTCGTGGAACGTGTCCAGGCCATCGTGCACAAGCACGGCAAGACGATGGTGGGGTGGGAGGAAGTGGGGAAGGCGACCCTGCGCCAAGGTAGCATTGCACAGTTGTGGCGTAGCGATACCGCGCTGCTGGCGGTCAAACAGGGCAACCAGCTCATCATGTCACCGGGACCGCGCACGTATCTCGACATGAAGTACACGCCCGCCACCGAAGTGGGGCTACGCTGGGCGGGGTATATCGAGCTGCGCACTGCGTACGACTGGGATCCGGCCACATACTCGGCCGGTCTCAGTGAGCAGGCCATACTCGGCGTGGAAGCGCCGTTGTGGAGCGAAACCGTCAGGAATCTGAACAGCGCACAGTACCTATTGGTGCCGCGCCTGCCGGCGCTGGCCGAGGTGGCGTGGAGTGCGCAAGCGGCGCGCAGCTGGGAGGGGTTTCGCACGCGAATCGCCACGCACGCCGCGCGGTGGCGGCTGCTGGGGATCAACTTTTATGCGTCGCCGCAGGTGGAGTGGGCGCCGTAACGCGAGATCTTCCCTTGGCCGGTCGGCTGCAGGCGCGAATCGTCCGCGCGAGCGCCTACGAAACGTTTCAGAATTGACAGCAGTTGCCCAACGAACACCGATCGCCCGCGGCTGGCCGGCGTGCGCCGGCTCGGTATAGGGCGGGTTGTTGGCCGTCGAGCAGGTCCGTGCGGGCTTGTGGGCGTTGGGGGGCAACTCCGACACTGGCACTGTGATCGCTCAGGGCACGCGTGCACGTCGCTCCGACACCTCGCTCGCGACGAAGTATCCCAACGCCGGCTTCGACGGTGACGTGAGATTGGCGACGTTCCCACGCACACTCGACGGCGGCACGCCGAACGGGGACCCATCGCCGTCCACCTGACGGTTGAGCGCGTCGTAGTAGCGCCACACCGCCTCGGAGATGGAGTACTGTCGAACGAGCACCTCCTGCCGGCGTCGTACCGCGCGTCCATCGAAGGGCTGATAGGCTCGAACGCGTCGTCCCTCATAGAATTCGTCATTGGTCACCACGCGATAGCGAATCACGGTGTCTGGGGAGACGAGGCGCTCGCCGTCCACATACTGATCCCATAAGTAGTAGTTGCGCGTGACCGGCGGGTCGCGCAAATCGATCGTGGCGCGCAGCCCGTCGATGGCCGGATCCTTCTTTGGGCGCGGCATGAAATACAGCGAGTCGATCGGCGCGACACTGCTCAAGCTCTCTACGGCCTCGTAACGGTCGCCTTGCCACTCGATGCGCAATGTGTACGTGCGGCCAGCGCGCGCCACCAGACTGTCGGTTCGATACGTTCCTGGCGTGCTCGACTCCGGAAACGCGACCACGCGACCAAGATCATCGCGGACCGTCACGACCGCTCCACGCGCGGGCGGCTGCGGGCTGTTACTGAAGTACGGCGAGGTCGTAGTCAGGCGCAGCGATTGACGGCCGAGCAGGGTGACGCTCGCGGGTTCGAGAGGAGACTCGAGTCGCCCCTCCACCACGAGGCGAACCGGACCATCGGCCACATCGAGCTCTACGACCTTCTCACAGGCGCCTAGGGTGGCGAGCACGAGTACGCTGGAGAGCCCACGCATCGCACGCAGCGTTGAGTTGACAGGCATAATCAGAATTTGAAGACGTAATTGATGCTCGGCACGATGCCGAAGATCGATGTCTGCACCGCTTCGGCCACCATGGCATTCTTCTCCTGCTGGCGCACGCGCAACGACTGCGCATTGAATCGGTTGTACACGTTGAGTAGGCCAAACTGCAGCTCGCCGCGGCGCAGCGATCGTGTGAGGCTCACGTCCAGGCGATGGTAATTCGGTAGGCGCTCGCCGTTGCGAGACCCATACTCGGCAATCAGGAAGCCGTCGATCACATACCGCGATTGCGGTAGGGTCGTGGGAAGTCCAGTCGCGAAGATGAAGGTCGACCCCACGGTCCACTTCGGCCTCCATGCATACACACCGACCAGCGAAAGATTGTGGGTCTTGTCGAATGGTGAGACGTACCACTCGCCACCGTTCACACCGCCGCCGCTCGTGGCGCCGGCGCGCGGTGGCACGGGAAAGCGCTGCTCGGCGCGCGCGAGCGTGTAACTGGCCCAGCCGCTCACGCGACCGCTGCTTCGCCGAAGAAAGAGCTCGAGTCCGTACGCGCGCCCTTCACCCTGCACCAACAGCGTCTCGAGTCGCGGGTTCAAGACGACATCCGCACCGTCGATGTAGTCGACGACGTGCGCTGCCGTTTTGTAGTACGTCTCAGCCGTGAACTCGTACGCGCCGCGTCGGCTGCTGTAGCCGAGCGCGTACTGATTCCCCTGTTGCGGTTGAATGAACTCGCCGGCCGGCTCCCACACATCGAGCGGTGTCGGAGAGTTCGTGTTCGACACCAGCTGGAGGAACTGCTGCGTACGCGCGTAGCTCGCCTTCAGACTGCTGCCCTCGGTGAGCGTGAATCGTATCGAGGCACGCGGCTCAAAGCCGTCGTATCGAAATTGGGAGCGGCTACCGGTAATGCGTACGCTGTCCAGCAACGTCCCCGGTTCGTAGCGCCCGAGTGCGCCGTTGTAGGTCACAGGCGCATTATTCGTATAGCGATAGCGCGTCATGGGTCCGTTACGACTGAACGCGGCATAGCGCACACCGTACCGAATACCGATGCGCGTGCCGTGTTCGATCTCATGGCCGAGGTACAGCGCGCTGGCAAGCGCGTAGCGCGGCTCGATCGTGCGCCGCCGAATCAACGTGGTGTCGCCACGCGGTGTCACATCCCCCGGTCGGAACACGTGGTCGATGATCTCACCGCCGAACTCGAGGGTCTGGTGATCCGTGAGGCGGAGCGTCTCGTCAATCTTGAGATTGCTGCTATGAATACCGGCGATCCATCGGGCCGAGTCACTGGGGGCAAGCCGGAATTCGAGACGGTAATCGTAGTCGCTTCTGGTGCTGGCGATCTTCGAAAAAAGTCGACCGAAGGCCTGATTCCAGCGCAGCGTCGTAGACCGGTTCCCCCACCCCACCGCAAAGCTCTCGCTTGGCTGAGTGAACTTGTCCCGTCCCGTGTATGTCGACAGCATGACGGAGCCGGTCATACCAATTCGTATATTGACCTTGGCATTCACGTCGTAGAAGTAGGCGGCGTTATCTTTGATAGTCGAGTCGTTGGCGAGGCGGAGAAACGCATCTGCATAGGACCTTCGGCCCGCCACCATGTAACTGCCACGGTGGAAAGGGAGCGGTCCTTCAACGATGGCGCGGCTCGCGAGCAGTCCAATCGAAGCGTTGCCCGCGAACTCCCGTGCGTTGCCTTCGCGCTGTCTCACGTCCACCACACTCGACAGGCGGCCACCATACTTCGCAGGAATAGCGCCCTTGTACAGCGTCACATCGTCGACGGCATCGGCATTGAAGGTGGACAGAAAGCCAAGGATGTGCGACGGATTGTAGATCGTGGATTCGTCCAGCAGGATGAGATTCTGGTCGACGCTGCCGCCGCGCACACTGAACGCGGTGGACGCGTCGCTGGTGGTGGCGACTCCAGGCAGTAGCGTGAGGGTGCGCAGGGGATCGACTTCTCCCAGCAATGGAGGTATGCGCTTCGCGATCGCCAGATCGAGCCGCGTCACGCTCATATCCGGGAGCCTGGAATCGAGATCGCCACGCTCGGCTTTGGTGGCTTGCACGCGCATGGCGGAAAGCACCACCGTACGCGGTCGTAGCACGAGATCGGTCGTGGTGGCGCTGATCAAATTGATCGTCGTGTCCATCGGGGCAAACCCGATGGCGCGTACCCGCACACGATGCAGTCCACCTTCGAGGAGCAGGACATAGAACCCCTCTTCATTACTCTCTCGCCGTGTCGCTTCATCATCGACCAGCAGGACCGCGTGGCGTATGACTTCGTTGGAGCTCACGCTGCGGATGAATCCCGATAGCCGCAGTGTTTCACGACGTGCCGGAGTGTCTGGCGCCGTCGAGGGCTTTGTGCGGCGCGCCAGCACAAGCTGACCGGTCGGTCCAACCAGGATCTGCAGCGGTGAACCCGCCACCACGTGTAAGAGTGCCTCGCGAGCGGACAATTGTGTCACCGCGAGCGTCACGCGGCGATCAAGGCCCGGCAGCGCACGGTCAGCGACATACGACACCCGGGCTTGCCGTGTGATGTCATCGAGTACCTGTGCGAGCGGACGATCCTGCACGTTTACGGTGACCGGCGTGATTAGAGCACCACGGGCCGTGCTGCCACTGTCGAGTGCAACGAATGCGCTTGGCGTGCTCGGTATGACTGCTCGCGATGGCAATGGCGATTGCGCAGCCAGCGGGCTCCCTGTGGCGAGTAGCCAGAGGGTGAGGGCCATTCGAAATGTCATGGGTCAGGGAGTCAGCGTGATCTGCGTTCCGCGACGTTCGACGGAAGCGCCCAACGCGAGTGCGAGCGCATCCAGCAATTGCGGTAAAGGTTGACTAACAAAGCGGGCCGTGAGCCGACGCTGCGCGAGCGCAGGATGCACTGTAATGGCGACGCCGTACCATCGGCCAATGACGGCCAGTGCCTCATGTGCGGGCATATCGGCGAACGCCAACGTGCCGGTCAGCCAACTGAATGCGGCGCTGTCAGCGGTCATGACGGTGACAAGGCCATCCCGGTCCAGTTGCCCGCGCTGCCCCGCATGAAGTTGCACGCGCCGTTCGACAGCGGTCGTGCGGGCAGAGGTACTGTCGGTGAACGCGACGACGCCTTCCTGCACCAACACTTCCACCTGCGGCAGCTCAGGCCAGGCACGAACGATGAAACGCGTGCCGACATCCTGTGCGATGCCATCCCGCGAGCGCACGAGAAATGGCTTCATGCCGTCGTGCACTACCTCGAAATACGCCTCGCCGTCGAGTGTCACCTCGCGTTGCGCGCCGCGAAAGCCGCGTATCCACGATGCCGAACTCCCCGCGGCCAGCGTGATCGAACTCCCGTCTGGCAACGTGACGGCGACCCGTTGTCCCAGCGGGGCGCTCACCGCATCGCGCGTGGGGGCGAGACGCCGCCATGCACCGGCCGCGCCGAAGGCGAGCAGCGCCGCGGCCGCAAAGCGCCACCACTCTGTGCGACGACGCGAAGTACTGGTCGCCGATGAGATGCTGCCAACTACGACTGGCATTTCACGGTCGATGCGCTCGCGCAGCCGATGCCACGCCTGCTCCGTCTCGAGCGCACTCACCGTGGGCGATCCGCTGGCGGCGGCGCGCACCGCCTCTCCGAACGCCCCTGAGGGGAGATCGGCATCGGGGGAGGTAGACGAGGTGGAGTCGATAGTCATGGGGGATCGCGACGTGCGGGTGCAGATGGGGTCAGGAGCATGACACGGGAGATCGCGAAATCCCCTCATCCCGAGGTGTCTTGAGCCAATCAGGGGCCGGCGAGACGCGCTCGGAGTGCCTTGAGGCCGCGTGCCAGCTGATTTTCGACGCCTTTCACCCCGATGCCCAATACCTGAGCGATTTCGGCGTAGGACAATCCCTCGCGCCACCGGAGGTGCATCGCCAAGCGACATCGTTCGGGCAAGGTCGCGAAGGCCGACGCCACCTGCGCCGTCAGCTCTGCAGCTTCGAGCGTGGCATCCGGTGTCTCGGGAGCCGGATGGAAGGCCCGCACGTCAGCATGCGCTTCGTCTGCTTCCCAGTCGCGCTCCACCAGATCGCGGCGACGCACATTCAGCGCGCGATTCCGCGCTCCGGAAAACAGATAGGCGCGCAAGCTGCCCGTAATCTCCAGCTTTGCCCGATCCCGCCATAGTGCAAAGAAGAGCTCCTGTACCACGTCTTCGGCGCGTGCCACGTCGCCGACGTACCGCGCGACGAATGCGACCAGCGGCGCGTGCATCGTACGGAAACAGCGTTCGAACGCAGCGCTGTCTCCGCTTCGCAGGCGCACCACGAGGTCCGGCTCGAGCCCAGAATCGGTCATGACTCCCAAATACGCGGCGGGTAGATTCCGGTTTCGAGCGGGAGCAATGAGTACGACATGCCTACTGTTCGCTCGCGCGACGGAACCGCCGCGACCAGCTGAGGCGACGCCCGTTCTGCAGCACCAGGTGCGCGTCGCCATGGGACCAGGGCTGCACCTCTTTCACTGAGCGCAAATTGACGATCTGCGAGCGATTGACCTGTACGAAGTCCTCCGGATCCAACTGCCCTTTCACATGGGACAATGTGAGTCGGAGTTCGTACCGTTCAGCGCCGATGTACAGGGCAACACCGTGACGAATGGCCTCGATCCAGTCGATCGTATCGGTCCGCACGAATAGCTGTCGTCGACCGTCATCCACCAACCAGCGCCGCCGAAAGCGTGTTGGTGCGACACCAAGCACCGCCGAGAGCTGCGAGAGTGTCTCGGCCGAGGGTGTATTCGGTGCTGACGCGCGTAGACGATCACGTGCCCGCTCCAGGGCGACGTGGAGTCGCTCAGGCTCGACGGGCTTGAGCAGGTAGTCCAGCGCCGACAACGCGAAGGCCTGTACGGCGTGGACATCATAGGCGGTCACAAACACAGTGAGCGGCATTTGCAGCGGGCCGACCGATTCGACCACGTCGATGCCCGTTCCATCCGGCAGTGCGATGTCGAGAAATACCAGATCCGGCGGGCTCGCGCGGATGCGCTGCACAGCCGTCGCCGCCGAATCGGCTTCGCCGATGACCTGAATGTCTGACCACGCGGCCAGCAAACGACGAAGCTGGCGACGGGCGGGTGGTTCGTCATCGATAATTAACGCACTAATCATTGTTGGTCCCCGTGAGAGGAATGGCGATGTCAACGCGAAATCCGCCGTTGGCGTCGTGCCCTGCTTCCACCGACGCAGCCGATCCATACAGCAGCTGCAGGCGCTCGCGTGTGCTGGCCAGCCCAACGCCGAAGCCGGGCGCTCGCGGGGAGGACTCCGCAGCGCTCCCCTGATCTTCGACCATCAAGTGGAGCGCGCCGTGCCAATGCACGGCGCGCACGATGACCGGATGCGCCGACTGACTGCCCGCCCCACCGTGACGGACCGCGTTCTCCACCAACGGTAGCAGGAGAAATGGTGGTACGCGGTACGACATCACGTCCTCCGTGGCCTCGACGGTCACCGAAAAGCGATCGCCGAATCGCTCGCGCTGCAGCTCGACGTAGTCGTGCAAAATATCGAGCTCGCGGGAGAGCGGTACGTCGCGGGTCTCTCGGTCCGCCAACGATGCTCTGAGCAGCCCCGCCAGACGCCGTAACAGGATGTTGGCCTTGTCGGCGCTCTCGTACGCGGCGTCGCCGATCGCGTTGAGCGCATTGTACAGAAAGTGCGGCTCGAGGCGTCCGCGAAGGGCTTGCATCTGCGCGGTCGATGCTGCCCGCTGGAGATCTGCGGCGCGTCGAGCCGTCATTGTCAGCCGTTGTTGCGTCTGCATCCAATCGATAAGCAGCACCACGGCCGCGTACACCATGAACGCATCGGGCAGCGCCATGGCCACGTGCTGGAGGGCAGTCAGTCGTGATACGGTGCCAACGCCGAAGCGAAGAGCCATCTCATTCATCACGAAGTAGACGGCCAGCGGATGGACCGTCGAGATGAGCAATCCCCAACCGATGCGCTCGGCGAACCAGCGCCACGACCGATGATGGACCTGCGGGTCGCGCAGGGCGAGCCATCCGGTAAGGACGATGAAGGGCAGTGCGGCGATGATCTCCGCCCCACGACGCGCCACCTCGGTCGCGATCAGTCCGTTGCGGGCCCCGCCAGCGAACAGTGGGATAGCCCCCGCCACCAATAGGGTGGCGCGTACCGCCATCACTACCACACCAACCGTCACGATGCGGCGTAGGGCGAGCGGAGCGGCGGGGGCGAGGTCCATGAGCAGAGACGAAGAAGGCGAGAAGGGTGGAGCCGGTCAGTTCGACGCACAAAGTATCACCGCGCACGAGCAGCCCGCCGCCGTTGACGGTGAGCGGGCCTTATCCGGGGCTGAGTGGGATTCCAGTCCGTCCGGGCCTCCGTGAATCCCGCTCGGACCACAACGCTCGATCGGCCAGCGGAACGAGCGCACTGTGCATCCGTCGATGGACCGCGCGGACCGCGACTGCGTCTCCCGTTCGGCCCATTCCTTTCACCGCACCCTCATGCTCTGGCCATTCTGGCAGCACACTCGGTCGCTCCACGCGCTGACCTACGTCGTAGTGATAGCCACTGCGCTGAACGCGGGCGCCTCGCGACAGCCGACGCCGCAGGATTCCCTCGCGAGCATTGAAGCGCGACGTGATTTCCTGCGGCTGGAGGCTGTCGCACGGGAGCGCGTTGGGCGCGATCCACGAGACGACGTCGCGTGGTGGTACCTCGCGAGGACGACGGCCGATGATCCGCAGAAGCGGGACGCGTTGATCCCGCGCGTACAACAGTGCACACGTGACCTCCCGCGATCACCACGATGCCACCACGCACTCGGTCTGCTGTACGCGGCAATCGTGACATCGGACGGTCTCACGAGCGGCCTCCGATACGCCTCACGAATCAAGGAGTCTTTCACCAAGGCGCTCGTGCTGGAGCCCTCGAATTTCGAGATGCGCCGAGATCTCGTCCAGTTCTATCTGCAAGCGCCAAGATTGGTCGGTGGCAGCACCGACCAGGCCGTCGCCCTCGCTGAGGAACTGCGGGCCGTTTCGTCCGCACGAGGAGCAATCCTTCGCGCCGACATCCATGCGTATGCCAAGGAGTGGGAACAGGCGCTCGACGAGCTGAATCGCGTGGTAACCGACGGCGATGCAGACCTTGCCCGTCTCCTCGCGCAGGCGCACTACGCGCTTGGCACCGCCATGATTCGCGCGCATGAGTTGCGCCGCGCGCAAGTCCTCTTCGAGCGCGTCTCGGCACGATCCCCCAACGACGCGTCTTTTCAGCTTGGCTTGGGTCGTGTGATGCTGGAACGAGGAGCGCTTCCACAGGCCATCATCGCCTTGGAGAAAGCGGTGGCGCTCGACGCGATGGGTGGCGCGCACTACCGCCTGGGCCTCGCCTACGCCGCGCTCGGGCGTTCGGACAAGGCGATTGTCGCCCTCGAACAGTTCCTCGTCTATCGACCGTCTGGCGATCATGCCACACACGCTCGTGCGATGCTGGTCGAGCTTCGTCGAGGTGCGCGATGAACGCACGCACCTTCTTCATTGACCGTCTCCGGGTCGTACTCTCCGCGCTCGTCATCGTCTTCCACACGGCGATTGTGTATGGGGCGGCGGGCGGATGGTACTGGCGAGAGGTCGATGACCTCGCGCGCCCGCTGAGTCTGGTGCTCACGGTGTTCTGCGCCGTCTGCCAGTCGTTCTTCATGGGATTCTTCTTCCTGTTGGCCGGCTACTTCAGCCCGCCGTCGCTGGCGCGCAAAGGTGTGCGGGCCTTCGTCATCGATCGGCTCCTTCGACTTGGGATCCCGTTGCTGTTCTATGGTTTTGTTGTCGGTACGGCAACTAGCGCGATGGTGCGATCCTCGCTTGGACCAGAGTTCTTCTCGCTTTGGCTGGGAATGATTCGGCGTGGTGTGTTCAATGTCGGTCCACTCTGGTTTGCCGAAGCGTTGCTGGTGTTCACTGCCGGCTTCACGGTGTGGTCTCTCGTATTCAGTGGACGCGAGCGCGACGAACGACCGGCCCAAGTGCCCTCGCCGCGGCGGTGGGTAGTGTGGGCGGTGCTGGTCGGAGTGGGGGCCCTCGTCATTCGTGCGTGGTTTCCGTTGGGACGCGACGTGGCCGGCATGAATCTCGGCTACTTCTCATCCTATGTTTTTCTGTTCGTGTTCGGTTGCATCGCCTGGGACCACCGCTGGCTCGAACGCATTGAACGCAAGCACGCGCGACCGTGGGGGTGGCTGTCGCTGGCCGTTGTTCCCGTGCTACCGATCGTCGCCATCTCCACGGGCGTGTTCTCCGGCGCTGGAAGTGCTCTGGCCGGCGGTCAGTCTGCGGCCGACATCGTATACGCGTTCTGGGACCCGCTCGTGGCATGGGGCATCATCGCCGTGCTGCTCTGGCAGTTCCGCGTGCGCTGCAATGCCCCGAGTGCACGGTGGGACCGTTGGGCATCGCGCGCCTATGCGGCCTACATCATCCATCCGGCGGTGGTCGTCGGTGTGTCGATGAGCGCACACGCCCTCGCTCTTCCCACATTCCTCAAGTTCCTGCTTGTCTCGACGATCGCTGTCGTGTCGTCGTTCGCGATCGCCGGCGTTATGCGACGAATGCCTGGGGCGCAACACGTGCTGTAGCGCGTCGGCGCGTGAATTCCGGTGCGATGCGTTGGGGGGTTATTGCGTTCCACCGTGTCCAAACGGTGAACGACAACGCTTTCCTCTTACAACACTCGAGCTCTCGATGCTACTGCACATTGAAAGATCCTACTCCTCCTTACGGCGCTTCCTTCGCGCGAGCCGATTCGTTGCCATTCTGGCGACGGCGAGCGCGTGTTCTGACTCGGCGACCGCACCGCAGTCGGCTGACATCCCTCGCGGCCTGCAGACCACAGTGGACAGCATCGTACGCGCAAAGATGCTTCCCGGAGTCGTGGTGAACGTGCGATTGGCCGACGGAAGATCGTATACGCTCACCAGCGGCGTGGCCGACCTCGAGACTAAGCGCACGATCACGCCGACGGATCACTTCCGTGTCGGGAGTATTACCAAAACAATGGTCGCCACGATCATTTTGCAGTTGCACGACGAGGGGCGCCTCTCGATCGACTCGACGGTCGCTAAGTATTTGCCGAACGTCGTGCCAAACGGAGACCGGATGACCGTGCGGCAGGTGCTCAATCACAGCGCTGGCCTGGCGAGCTACACCGATGACGAAGCGTTTACGGCCTCGCTGATTGCGGACCCTGCGCGAACGTGGACACCGAGCGAGTTGCTTGGCGTGGTTGCACGGCAGACGCCGTACTTCACGCCAGGCGAGCCCGGCAAGTGGGCGTACTCAAATACGTCGTATCTCGTCCTCGGGATGATCGCGGAAAGGGTGACGGGCAGCACGCTCGGCCGTGAGCTGCAGATACGGGTCTTCGACCGTGTCGGCATGAAGGAGACGAGCTATCCGCTCGTGGTCGGGCTGCCGAGTCCCTTCGCTCAGGGCTACGCGGATATCACCAGGCCAAATGAAAATCTGGCGGTCGGCACGCTGCTCAATCCGAGCTGGGCTGGCGCCGCCGGCGCGGTCGTGAGTACCGCCGGCGATATCGCGCATTTCGCCGAAGCGGTGGCATCGGGAAGCCTCGTGAGCGCCTCGGCGTTCGTCATGCAACAACAGGCGGCTGCGGGCAGCGCCTTTCGCATTCCCGGTGAAAGCTATGACACTGGGTACGGACTTGGCGTAATACTCGGTGGGGGGTGGATCGGCCACAACGGCGCAATACCGGGCTACGAGGCGCAAGCGTTTGCCAAGCGTGGACTCGGGTCGATCGGAGTCGTGATCAACCGCACGACCGACGATGACACGCCGCGCGAAATTTATGCCGCCGTGCGAAAGGCTCAATTCGGGCAGTAACGTTGTCCTTCTGCCGACTGCTCGGTTCGTCTGGCATCCCGCTACCGCAGCGTCGGCACCTCGAGTCGACTACCGGCGCTGCCCCCAACCCAGACGCGGTGCCGAGCCGCCACGAAGTCGGCCGCCGTGGCGTCGTAGATGTTGGGCACGAACCGCTGCGGATTGCGATCGAAGAGTGGGAACCAGCTTCCTTGGATCTGCAGCATCACGCGATGACCCGAGCGAAAGGTGTGGAATACATCGGGCAGCTCGATCGTGACCGCCGTCGGCGTGCCAGGCACCATCGGCGCCGGCGACGCCGTGGACCGTCGCCAGCGCGCACGCAGCACACCGGCGCGCACCAGTTGCTGGTAACCCGCCAGATGCACGGTGCTATCGCGTCGGTGGGGATGATCGGCTTCGTCCGGTGGGTACACATCCACCAGCTTCACCACGATGTCGGCGTCGGTGCCCGTGGTACTCACCGTCAGATGCGCCACCACCGGTCCCGCCACCGTGACGTCCGCCGCGAGGGGCACTGAGCCGAAGACGGCCACATCGTTGCGCCCCTCGAGGCAACGCTGGTCGCCGCTCATGTACAGGAAGGGCGACCCGTCCTCGGCGGTAGGACCACCGCAGCGCGACGGCACCGGCGTACGGGGATCGCTTGCGAACTCCACGAAGCTGCGCGACGCGGCTGCCCGCCCGCGCGCGTCGGCAAACGAGAGTGTCCGCGTAGCGCCGAGCCAGACGTCGCGGCGCACTACCGAACGCGCGGGCCAGCGGTCGAAGGTCATCCACCGCTTGCGTCCGGTGTCGAACATGCGCGCGCCGGCCGCCAGCGGTGCACCGCCTTTCAGATGCGCGCGGAAGAACACCGCTTGCACGTCGCGCTGGAGTGAGGTCTCGAGGGAGTCGCCGAAGTACAGGTCGCCGTGCACGGTGTGCGCCACGTCCCGCGCCAGCCAGCCGCGGTGGCCGAAAGGCCCCATCGCGAGGGTCGCGTTCCCTCCTCGGCGCAGCGCACGGTACGCCGCTAGCGTGCCATACAGGTTCTCGGAGTCGTACCATCCGCCGACTACGAGTACGGGATGCGCGATCCCGGCTAGCTGCGGTACGAGCGTGCGGACGCGCCAGAAGACATCGTAGTTCGGATGCGCCACCGTCGCGCGCCACCACGCGTCGTCCGGCAACAGTCGCGCGCCCACGTCGCGTAGCGGGCCGAGCGCGAGTTGCGACGCGTAGTCGTCACGGGTCAGCGTATGCTCGGCCACGCGAGCGAAGGCCGGCACCCACCAATTCTTGTCGGTCGGCGTCGGGCGCGGCGTCCCGAACACCGGGAATCCGTGCAGCACGGCCTGCGTCAGTACGCCTTGGTGATGAAAGTCCTCTTTCCACGCGTCGAGCAGTGGTGCTTCCAGCGCCGTGGCCACAATGGCGGGATGGCGCGACAGCGCTGCCGCCGCCGCGTAGAATCCGCCGTAGCTCACACCGTACAGCCCCACGCGCCCGTCGTTGCCGTCGAGATGCGTGAGCAGCCACGCGATAGTGTCGTACGCGTCGGTGGCCTCGTCGACGGCCGAGCGATCCTGCTGCGGTCGCAGCGGTCGCATGTTTTCGAACGTCCCGTCCGAGCGGTAGCGACCGCGCACTTCCTGCGCCACAAAGATGTAGCCGTCGCGCAGCATGAAGGCGTCGGGGGCAAGCGTTGAGGCAATAGTGGTGGAATCGTACGGGCCAGCGCTAAAGGGTGTGCGCTGCAGCACGATGGGGTAGCGACGCGTCGGCGACGCATCCCGCGGCACATAGGCGATCGTCATCAAGCGCGCGCCGTCGCGCATCGGCGCCAGCATCACCCGCTTCACGTAATGCGACCGCGCGTACGTAGAGTCAGCGACCGGTGCGGCAACGCCTTGGGCCGTCAGCTGGGCAGCCGGTACGAGCCACGTCCATGCGGCACACGTCAGGACGCGGCGAAATACACGGCGCATCAGCGTCTCGGAGCGGGAGGGGAGGGAGGCATGGAACCTTCTTCAGTCGTCAGGAAGTGTACGACGATTGGCAAAGGTGGCTAGATTCCACTGGTTATTCTGACTCCCCAGCCTGCCGTCATGACTTCCGCTGCTCGTCGACTTTTTGAAGCGCTTGCCCTGAGCGTCGCCTGTGCCGCTGTCTCCGTGCTGCCCGCGCAAGCGACGGGCGGCTCGACTGGTGGTGCGAAACCGAAGGCCGCCACGGCGCCCAAAATGCCCGCGCAAAAGCTGCCGGATTTCACCAAGGTGCCGACCACCTTCGAGGGGCTGTTCGCCGAACGCGAGTCGCGCGCCGTCGACGTGATCGGCTATCTGCGCTGCCTCGAGGCCACTGTGAACGCACTGCGCGCCGGCGCCCTCGGCGGCGTGGAGCGCGGCTGGTCGCTCACCTGCATCAAGCAGAAGAACGAGTGGCGCGGCATCTTCGGGGAGCTCACCGATACGCCCCCCGGCATGCAGGTGAAGGTCCAGTTCGCCCTGCGCAATCCCGGTCCCACACCCGACTCGCGCAGTGGCATAGTGGTGCGCGATCCGGTGGATACGGTGCTGGCCAGTGGCACCGCCCGCGCCTTGCTGCGAGGCCTCGCCGCCACCGCACCGGGGAATGGGCTTGGCCAGTTCGTGCCGGTCACGCTCGCGCAGAAGAATTTCACCGAAGTGTGGTTCGTGCCGTCGGCAAACAGTCCGGAGCGCGCGGTGGTCGGCGGCGACTCGTTGATCCAGATGTCGAGCGACGGCATGCGGGAATTGGGACACGCGTCGAGCACGCCGAAGATGCGGGTCGTTTCCATTCCGGTGGGCGGCTCGACGTATACGCTCGAGAGCAGCGAGGTCCGTATTCCGCTGCTGACAGAGTTGATGTTGGCGCGACTGGCGATCGATGTGTTGCCGGAGGTGCGGGTGCGGACGCGCGAGTACGACGCGATCCTCACGCGCTCCACCAGGAAGTGGACCTTCGTGAAACGATGACCCGCACGGTGATCATGGCCTCGCTCGCAACGTTGTATTGGCATCCGCCCCTGCAGGTTGGCAGCGACAACGTGCTGCCGCCCTGTCCCGACACGCCGAATTGCGTCTCCACCGAGGCCACGCGAAGCTCGCAGCGCGTGCCGACGGTGTCCTTCACCGACACGCCGGTGGCGGCCCTGGCCCGGGCCAAGGCCGCGCTGCTGGCGGAGCCGCGCACCACGATCACGGCCGAACGTGAGGGCTATCTGCACGCCGAGTGCAAGAGCCTCGTGTTCCGCTTTGTCGATGATGTCGATATCGTGGTGGATCCAGTCGCGCACGTGTATCGCTTTCGCTCGGCTTCGCGGCTCGGTCGCAGCGACCTGGGTGTGAATCGCAAGCGCATCGCGCGGCTCTCGGCGCGTCTGGCGCTTCCGGCGACCACATCGAACTGACGGAGTCGCTCCGCATGTCGCTCGTTCTGCGCCCCGCCACGCGGGCAGACGTTCCCGTGATCCGGGAGCTCATCGAAGGCTTGGCCGACTACGAGAAATTGCGCCACGAGTGCATTGCCACCGACGCGCTACTCGATGCCGCGTTGTTCGGTGTGCGACCCTACGCGGAAGTGGTGATCGCCGAGTGGGACGGTGCGTCGGCAGGCTTCGCACTGTTCTTTCACAACTTCTCGACCTTTCTCGCGCGCCCCGGGATTTATCTCGAGGATCTGTTCGTGCGTCCCGCGTATCGCGGTCATGGCATCGGCAAGGCGCTGCTGCAGTATCTCGCACAGCAAGCCGTGTCGCGCGATTGCGGGCGTCTCGAGTGGTCGGTGCTCGACTGGAACGTGGACGCCATCGGTTTCTACGAGAAGCTCGGCGCGCGCCCGCAGGATGAATGGACCGTGTACCGCGTTACGGGAGACACCCTGACGCATCTCGCCAACGGAGCACTCTGATCATGGACCTGTCTTCCTTCAGCCAGTCGGCGCTCTCGCGTCGTGAGGCGCTGCAGTTGCTCGCCGCCGGAGTTGCCGGCAGTGCGGTGTTGCCGGCGCTGGCGCATGCGGCGTCGGGCGACGACGCGGAACGTCGCCGCATCGGCCGTATCGGGTTGCAGCTGTATACGGTGCGCAGTGCGCTGTCGAAGGACGTCGAGGGCACGATTGCGGCGGTGGCCGCTGCTGGGATCACCGAGCTCGAGTTCGCCGGCTACTACGACAAGTCGCCGGCGTGGTGGTCTGCGCTGCTCAAGCAGCACAAGCTCACCGCCCCCGCGACGCACGAAGCGCTGCCCGCCACCGATGATGGCTGGCCGGCGATCTTCGATCGCGCGAAGGGGATGGGCCATGAGATCGTGATCGTGCCGTTCGTGGGCAACGCGTATCGCGGGTCGCGCGACAACTGGCTCAAGTTGTCGGAGCGGCTCAACACCGGCGCGCAGAAGGCCAAGACGGCCGGGTTGCAGTTCGCCTATCACAATCACGACTTCGAGTTTGCGCCGGTGGGTGATACGACCGGCTACGAAATTCTCACGTCGAACACCGACGCGTCGCTGGTGAAGCTCGAGCTCGACATGTACTGGGCGGTGAAGGCCGGTCGCGATCCTCTGGAAATCATGACGGCGCACAAGGGCCGTGTGATCTGCTGTCATGTGAAGGATGCCAGTGCCGCCCCCGAGCGGAAGATGCTCGATGTAGGCGCCGGCACGATCGACTTCAAGATGCTGCTCGACAAGGGCCGCAAGCTCGGCCTCAAGCACTGGTTCATCGAGCACGATCAGCCGGTCGATGCGCTGGCGTCGATCAAGGCGAGCGCTGCGGCCATGCTCAAGTACTGAGTCATGTCTCGATCGATGATGCGACGTCGCGTCGCTGCGCTCGTTGCCGCCGCGTTGTCGGCGCCCGTGATGACGCCCGTGAAGGCGCAGCGGGCTCCCGTCGGTCCGGCCACGCGTTCGTACGTGAAGGTCGACACGAATGTGCTCGCGCTGACCAACGTGCGCGTGATCGACGGCACCGGCGCGGCTGCACGCGACGGGCAGTCGATCATCGTGCGCGATGGCCGCATCGCCGCGGTCGGAGCAGCGAGCACGACGGCGATACCGGCCGGCGCACAGGTCATGGATCTTGCTGGCAAGAGCGTGATACCGGGGCTCGTGATGGTGCACGAGCACCTGTACTACCCGGTGGGTGCGGGCACCTACGGCAATCTCACCGAGAGCTTCTCGCGGCTGTATCTCGCCGGCGGTGTGACCAGCATGCGAACCGGTGGCAACATGAACGGCTTCGCCGAGCTGCTGATTGCGCAGGCGATCGCGCGCGGAGAGAAGCCGGGACCATGGATCGACGCTACGGCGCCGTATCTCGAAGGGCCGGGCATGGGCTTCAATCAAGTCACGATCCTGCGTGACTCGAGTGAGGCGCGCAAGCTGGTGGAGTACTGGGCTGATCAGGGCGCGACATCGTTCAAGGCGTACATGAACATCACGCGCGATGAGCTCAAGGCGGCGGCCGACGCGGCGCACAAGCGCGGACTCAACATCACCGGCCATCTGTGCTCAGTGACCTATCGTGAAGCGGCCGATGCCGGCATCGATGATCTCGAGCATGGCTTCTTTGCCATGAACGACTTCGTGCCGGGGAAGAAGCTCGACACCTGCAGCGGACGTGGTGGCGCAGCCCAGAGCATGTTGGCGCAGGCCGATCCCGAAGGCGCCGAGGTGCAGGCGCTGTTCAAATATCTGATCGACAAGAAGATCGCCGTGACCAGCACGCTCACGATCTTCGAGACGTTCACACCGGGCCGGCCGATGCCGCCGGGTACCGACGTACTCATCGAGCCGTTGCGTGAGCAATTCGCGCAGCGCTACGCCTCGACCCAGCGCAACACGCAGTCGGTCTACGCGAAGGCGTTTCCCAAGGGCATGGCGATGGAGCGCGCCTTCGCCAAGGCCGGCGGCACCCTCATCGTTGGCACCGATCCGACGGGTGGTGGCGGGGTGATCGCCGGGTACTCGAATCAGCGCGCGCTCGAGCTGCTGGTGGAAGCCGGATTCTCGCCGCTCGAGGCGATCCGCATCGGCACATTGAACGGCGCGACGTACCTGGGGCGCGGTGCCCTCACGGGATCGATCGCGGCCGGCAAGCTGGCCGATCTCGTGGTCATCGATGGCAATCCCGCGGCCAGGATTAGCGACATCCGGAAAGTGCAGCTCGTGTTCCGTCAGGGCGTGGGCTACGACCCGGCGGTGCTGATCGAATCGGTGAAGGGCAAGGTCGGCTTGTGGTAGCAGCCTGAAGCTGTAGCTTCGCCACACGCACCTCCGTCCCCCCGCCTGCCGGAGCCGTTCATGGGTGAAGCCAAGATTCTCCGGAGTCCGCATCCGGACGTTGACATTCCCGATACGCCGCTCGTGCCCTTTGTACTCGGGCGCGTGTCGGAGTTCCCCGATCATCCCGCGATCATCTGTGGCGTCACGGGAAAGTCGTACACGTACGCGCAGCTGGCTGATGCCGTGCGGCATGTCGCCGCCGGCTTGCACGCGCACGGCATCAAGAAAGGCGATGTCGTAGGAGTCGTCAGCCCAAACCTCCCTGACTTTCCCGTGGTGTTCTACGCGGTGGTGTCGATCGGGGCGATCTGCTCCACCGTCAATCCGATCGCGACCGCCGAAGAGATCGGCGCGCAGTTCGCGGACAGCGAAGCGATGCTGATTTTTACCATCCCTGAGCTGTTCGAGAAGTGCTCGGCCGCCGCGCGCCTCGCCAGTACGGTGCGGGAGATCGTCGTGTTCGGCGAGGCCGACGGCGCGACGCCCTACCGCGAGCTGTTCGCCCATGGTGATACGCCACCAGACGTGGACATCGACCCCGCCACCGATGTGGCGGCGTTGCCGTACTCCAGCGGCACCTCGGGTATCCCCAAGGGCGTGATGCTCACGCATCGCAACATCGTGGCGAATCTGCAACAGATGCAGGCCATCACCGAGGTGCTCGACAGTACCAGCCGCGTGCTTGGCGTGCTGCCGTTCTTTCACATCTACGGGATGGTGGTGGTGATGGGCGGCGCGCTGCGGCAGGGCGCGTGTATCGTGTCGCTGCCGCGCTTCGATCTCGAGCAGGTGCTGCGCGTGCTGCAGGATCACAAGGTCCGCATGGCCAACATCGTGCCGCCGATCCTGCTGGCGATGGCGAAGCATCCGATCGTGGCGAACTACGATTTGTCGCAGCTCAAGTATCTGTTCAGCGGTGCGGCGCCACTCGGTGCGGAGCTCGCGTCGGCTTGCCAGGATCGACTGGGGCTCACCGTGCGGCAGGGGTACGGTCTCACCGAGACAAGCCCCGTCACGCACTTCCATCCCATGGACGACCGCCGCGTTGTGCTCGACTCGGTGGGACCGTCGGCGCCGAACACGGAGTGCCGCCTGGTGGATCCCGCCACCGGCCTGGATTGCGAACCTGGGGAACGTGGCGAGCTGTGGATGCGCGGTCCGCAGGTGATGAAGGGGTACTTCAACAAGCCGGAGGCGACGGCCGCCTGCATGACCGACGACGGCTGGTTCAAGACGGGTGATGTCGCCGTCGTCGATGAACTGGGCTGGTACAAAATCGTTGACCGCGTGAAGGAGCTTATCAAGTACAAGGGGCTGCAGGTGGCGCCGGCTGAGCTCGAGGCGCTGCTGCTGGGGCATCCGGCCATCGCCGACGCGGCCGTGATTCCGGTGCCCGATCCGCACGCCGGGGAGATCCCGAAGGCGTTCGTGGTGCTGCGGGCGCCGCTTACGGCCGATCAGGTCATGGCGTTCATTGCCGAGCGCGTGTCGTCGTACAAGAAAGTGCGCCAGGTCGAGTTCGTGGACGCGATTCCCAAGTCGCCATCGGGTAAGATTCTACGCCGGGTGCTCGTCGAGCAGGAACGACGGCGCGTCTCGTCCTCCTCCTAACTCTCAACATCCTCGCTCAACGTCATGTCTTCTCCTCGTCTCGGTATCGGTTTCATCGGATCCGGCTTCAACGCGCGTTTTCACATGCAGGGCTTTCGGCAGGTGCGCGACGCCGACGTGCTCGGCGTGTGGAGTCCCAACGCGAAGAACGCCGCCTCCGCCGCGAAGTACGCCCGCGAACTCGATATCGGCGAATGCAAGGCGTACAAGTCGATCACGGAGATGGTGTGCGACCCCAAGATCGACGCGATCTGGTTGAACGGACCGAATCACGCGCGCATCGAAAACGTCGAAGAGATTTGTGCCGCCGTGACGTCGGGCAAGGCGACGCTCAAAGGCATCGCCTGTGAGAAGCCCTTGGGGCGCACCGTGGCGGAAGCGAAGCACATTCTCAAGCTGGTGGAGAAGGCCGGCATCATGCACGGCTACCTCGAGAACCAGTACTTCTCGCCGCAGGTGAGCGTTGGCCACAACCTGATCTGGAAGCGTGGCGCCGCGAACACCGGTCGTCCGTATCTCGCACGCGCGGCCGAAGAGCACAGCGGTCCGCACGGCCCCTGGTTCTGGAGCGGCGAGCAGCAGGGCGGTGGCGTGTTGAACGACATGATGTGCCACTCGGTGCTGGTCGTACGCCAGCTGCTCACGCCGCCTGGTGAATCGCTCACCACGCTGGTGCCGAAGCGCGTGACCGGTCACATCGCGTCACTGAAGTGGTCGCGCAAGGAGTACGCCGCGCAGCTCAAGAAGACGATGGGTGTGGACTATCTCAAGAAGCCGTCGGAAGACTTTGCCAGCGTCACGATCGAGTTCGAAACGCCCGACGGCGGTATGGCCATCGGCGAAGCGACCACGAGTTGGAGCTTTGTCGGTCCCGGCCTGCGTCTCAGCGCAGAATTGCTCGGCCCCGAGTACTCGATGAAGTGGAACTCGCTCGAGTCAGGGCTCGATCTGTTCTTCTCGCGCGCCGTGAAGGGCAAGACGGGCGAAGACATCGTCGAGAAGCAGATGGCGGAGACTGGACAGATGCCCGTGGTCGTGAACGAAGCCATCGCCTACGGCTACGAGGCGGAAGACCGCCACTTCGTGCGCGCTTTCCTCGGCAAGGAGAAGCCGGCGCTCACGTGGCACGACGGGCTCGATGTCGTGAAGCTGCTCATGACCGCGTACATGAGTGCGGAGCAGGGCAAGACCATCGAGTTCCCGCCCCGCAACATCGACAAGTTCGTGCCGCAGGTGGCGCAGGGGACGTGGAAGCCGCGGTAGTCTACTTTCGGTAGTTCACATCAAGGGCGTCCAGCCGCGCGAGGTGCGTGGGCAGGCGCCCTTTGAAGTCTGTGAAATCACGACGGCCCTTCGCGCTCCAGAGCACTTCGGACAGCGCCACCATGCGCGGGTAGGCCATGTACTCCACGTGCTTGGCGTTGGGCATGTACTCCGCCCAGAGCTGTGCCTGCGCACCCAGAATGTGCTTCGCCTCGTCGGCCGTGAGTTGCGGCGGCACGGGTTCGAAAGCGTACACGCTGTCGATCGGTGTGAAGCCGCCGATCGCCAGCGGCTCCTTGGTTTTATCGCGCGACTGATAGTGATCGAAGTACGTATGACTGCCCGGCGCCATCACGACATCATGGTTCGCCTTGGCGGCCGCGATACCGCCGGCCATGCCGCGCCATGACATCACCGTCGCGTTCTCGGCCAGGCCGCCCTCGAGAATCTCATCCCAGCCAATCATGCGTCGGCCGCGCGCGGTGAGGAACGTGTCCATCTGCCGGATGAACCAGCTCTGCATCTCGTGCTCGTCTTTGAGCCCGAGTGCCTTGATGCGGGCCTGAATTTCGGGATTCGCCTTCCACTGCGCCTTGCCCGCTTCGTCGCCGCCGATGTGGATGAACGGACCCGGAAACAGCGCCAGCACTTCGGTGAGCACATCCTGCATGAAGGCCACCGTGCTGTCGGTGGGATTGAGGATGAAATCGCTCACGCCCCACACCTGCAGCACGCCGGGGCTCGAGTCGGGCCGGCTCGAGAGTCGCGGGTACGCATGGATCGCTGCCTGCGAGTGCCCGGGCATTTCGATTTCCGGCACCACCGTGATCATGCGCTCGGCGGCGTAGGCCACGACTTCGCGTATGTCGTCCTGCGTGTAGAAGCCGCAGTGTCGCTTGCCGTCGAAGTTGCTTGGCTTGGGATTCGTGATGTACGGGCCGACGAGCGTTTGCTCGCGGCAGGATCCGAGCTCGGTGAGCAGCGGATACTTCTTGATCTCGATGCGCCAGCCCTGATCTTCCGTGAGATGCCAGTGGAAGCGGTTCATCTTGTGACGCGCCAGCAGGTCGATGTACTTCTTGACGAACTCCTTCGACTCGAAATGCCGCGCGACATCGAGGTGCGACCCGCGCCACGTGAAACGCGGAGCGTCTTCCACGTGCACGGCCGCGGCGCGCCACACCGTGTTGCCGAGCGGTGCCTCCCGGTAGATCGCGACGGGCAGCAGCTGCTTGAGCGTTTCGAGACCGTAGAACGCGCCAGCCGGTGCGCTGGCTTTGATCACGACACCCGTGGGCGTCACATCGAGCGTGTAGGCTTCGGGGCCGAGCGCCGGTGTGCGGATCAGCGCAATGCCACCGGCCGCAGCGCTGCCTGCCGTGGCGCGACGGACGACGGTGAGATCAAAGCCCGTGGGGTTGGCGACGTCCCGCGCAAAGCGGCGCGCGACGCCGGTGAACGCGGGGTCGGCATGCACCACCGTCCGCGCCGTGAGCGTGAACGCGCCCGACTTCGGTGTCAGTACGACCGGTCGCGGAATAATGGCGTACGTACTGCTGTCGGCCGGCAGCGCGCGGGTGGTGGCCGCTTCTGCGGTGGGAAGCGCGAGCAGCGCGGCCAGGATCAGATGATGCATGTTGTTCCTTCGGCTTAACGGGTGGCCAGTGCGCGCACGACGTCACGGACAATGGTGGGGTCGGTGGCGCGGGCGTGAACCTCACGCACGTGGCTCAGTTCAAGAATGCGATGCACGTTCTCGGCGCGCACGTGGCCGCCCGCCAGCACGATCAGCTGATCACCCGCTCGTGCCTGAAGTGCCTGCAGTGTTGCGGCGCCCTCGAGGGCGGTGCGGCCATGCCCCGACGTCAGGATATAGTCCACGTCGAGCATGAGCATCTGTTCCAACGCCTCGAGCGCGTCGGGGGTGCGATCGAAGGCCCGATGAAACGTGACTTTCATCGGGCGGGCCAGTATGACGAGTTCAGCGAGCTGGCTCTCATCGACTGTCTGGTCGCCGCGTAGCGGCCCGAGCACGATGCCGTTCACGCCGAGCGTCTTCGCGGCCACGATGTCATGACGCATGACCGCCACGTCGTCGTCGTCATACACGAAGCTGTTCGTGTGTGGCCGGATCATCACGTGCAGCGGGATCGTAAGTTCATCCCGGCAGCGCGCGATCAGTCCGAGCGACGGCGTCGTACCGCCATCGCCCGGGCCGCACAGTTCCACGCGACCGGCTCCGAACTGCTGCGCCGCACGCGCCGTCTGCACGGAATCACAACAGGCTTCCACCAAGGTTGGCGGAGTCATACGCTGAACTCAGTGAGCGGCCGCCGGCGCGCGATCGACGCTCGGGGACGGACGGAAGAGGAACAGAAACACGACGAACACGGCAACTGCGCCAATGGCGGCTACCTGCCACACCTGCAGCCAGTCGTGCGACGCGACCCCGGCGGTGCCGTTGGCGTAGCGGTTCACGACGCTGCCCGAGACCGACGCGCCAACGAAGTAGCCCACGCCGTTGGTGACGAGATTCAGGAAGCCCTGCGCGGCGGCGCGCACTTTGGGGCCGGCCACTTCGTCGGTGTAGATCTGTCCGGCCACGAAGAAGAAGTCGTAGCAGACGCCGTGCAGCAGGATGCCGGCGTAGATGAGCCACATGCCGGCGCCGGCGTCGCCGCGGCTGAAGGCGAAATAGCGCAGTCCCCATGCCAGCATGCCGACCAGCATGATCCACTTGATGCCGAGCTTCCGCAGCGCGAAGGGCAGCAGCAGCATGAAGCCGACTTCCGATGCCTGACCGAAGGACATGATGCCGGCCGCGTTCGGCACACCAATCTCGTTCATGAACGGGTTGGCGAAGGCGTAGTAGAACTGCAACGGGATGCACAGGAGGAAGGAGCCCAGCACGAAGATCACGAAGTCGGGACGCTTCAGCAGCTGCAGTGCGTCGAGGCCGATCGCATCGCGCATGCTGAATGGCGCGCCGGCGGCGCGGGGCGGTGTGTGCGGCAGCATAAAGGCGAAGAGCCCGAGCGCAATCGAACCCGCGGCCGAGATCTGCATCGGGACAGCGAGTTTGTCGGCGTGCAAGACGAAACCCACGAGAATGCCCGAGGCGACGATCCAGCCCACGGTGCCGAACACCCGGATAATCGGAAAGTCGCGCGTGGAATCCTTCACATTGTGCAGCGAGATCGAGTTGGTGAGCGACAACGTGGGCATGTAGCAGAACGCATACGCCAGCAGCAGCGGGTAGAAGCTGTCCCAATCGGTCTGCTGCGACATGAGGTACATCAGGACGGCGCCGACGAGATGCAGCACCGCCAGCAACTTCTCGCTCGCGAAGAAACGGTCGGCCACGATGCCCATGAAGAACGGCGACACGATGGCGGCGATCGCTGTCGCACCGTAGGCCGCGCCGATCTGGGTGTCGGTGAAGTGCAGCGCCTGGCCGAGATACGTGCCCATGGTCACGAACCAGGCGCCCCAGACGAAGTACTGGAGGAACATCATGATCGACAGGCGTCCCTTCGTTCCCATTACGGCAGCTCCCTGAGGCGGGTGTTTCGGAATTCGCCGCGGACGCCGCGATCCTGCCCGGCGCTAATGTCCCGCCTGGCGCGACCAAATTGTAGGTCTGATGCTGGATATGCGGAAGGTTGGAGGACAGCTTCAGGCATGGATCACTACCCAGGATTTCTCGCCCACGTCGAGGGCCGTCGCCCGAACGTGCATGAAGTGACGATAGCCGACACACTGGCCACGCTGGCGGCCGACGCCGCGGCCGTGCTGATCGACGTGCGCGAAGACCGCGAATGGAATGCCGGTCACGCTGCGCAGGCGATTCACGTAGCGCGAGGCGTGATCGAGCGCGACATCGAGAAGCTCGTGCCTGACCCGGCCACGCCGCTGTACCTATACTGCGGTGGTGGCTTTCGCTCCATCCTGTCGTCCGACTCGCTGCAGCAGATGGGCTACACGAACGTGCACTCGGTGATTGGCGGCTGGCGAGGATGGCAAGAGCAGGGCGCCCCGGTGACCATGCCAGGCTCCGACACACCGTAGAACGTCTCCCCGATCGCGGCGCGACACCGTCGGAGCGCTCCGAGCGTCCGTTGCCGATCGGAGCCGGTGGCACCGGACGTGCAAAGGTACGGAGTCGGCGACGCGTGGTCGCGCGATGCACAACATATCCTGTTTCGGAGCCATCTCGATGTCACTTTTATGGACTGCTATCATCGGCCTTATTGCGGGCGCACTCGCCAAAGCGATCATGCCCGGCCGTGATCCCGGCGGCCTCATCATTACGATGCTGCTCGGCGTCGCTGGTGCCTTGCTCGGCACGTTTCTCGGTCGCACCGTGGGCTGGTATCAGCCTGGCGAAGCGGCTGGTCTGATCGCGGCCGTTGTGGGCGCCGTCGTGCTGCTGTTGGTCTATCGCAGCATCGCAGGGCGTCGTTCCGCGAACTAAGGAGCAGGCGTTGTCGGCAAGGTAGGCGTGGGGAACGGGCGCATCGACGAAGCACCGCGGATAGCTTTCATGTGGTCCACGGTGTGGACGCGATGTGTCCGTTTTCGCCATCCATCGGAGTTCGATTATGTCCGGCACGCCTGACGTCGCTACCGACGCGCAACGCTACCCCATCGGTCGTTTCCAGCGACAGGCTGAAATCTCCACTGAACAGCGCGCTGAGCACATCGCACGGATCGCCGCGCAGCCCGCCAATCTCGCGGCGGCCATCAGTGGCTTGTCCGCGTCCGACTTCGCGGCGCCGTATCGGCCGGGTGGTTGGAGCGTGAGACAGCTCGTGCACCATATGGCAGACAGTCATGCCAACGCGTACATCCGCGTGAAGCTGGCGCTGACCGAGCACGAGCCGACCATCAAGCCCTACGATCAGGATGCCTGGGTCGCCCTCGCCGACAGCGAGCTGGTGTCGCCGCTCGTCTCGCTCACGATGTTCACCGCGATTCATGAACGGCTCGTCGCGGTGCTCCACTCGCTCGAACCTGCACCGTTCGCGCGCAAGCTGGTGCATCCGGAAAACGGCCCCATGACGATCGACCAAGTGGTCGCGCTGTACGCGTGGCACGGCGATCACCACGTGCGGCACATTCAGCTGTTCCGCGAATCGCGATAAGCGCGCTAGGCGCGCCCTACGGCTGGCCTTCCACGATGCGGGCCCCTTCACCCACGAGCGCGAGCCCGGGCGTGTTGGGAACGCCGAACATCGCGTAGATGAATCCGCGCGCCGGGGTGGTCAGTGTTTGCCACCCCGCGCCGGTGAAACGCAATACCGTGCCGCTGTCGCCCGCTGCGTACACTTCCGTTGGGCCGCGACCCCACAGCGTGCGCAAGTCGCGCGTGGTCGGCGGCGTGAATCGCTCCCAGGCCACGCCATCGTAGCGCAGTGCCGTGCCGGAATCGCCGACCACGAAGATGTCGTTCGCGCTGCTGCCCCACACGGCACGCAGGCGACTCGTGGACGGCACGATCAACGACTGCCATCGACCTCCGTCGAAGCGGAGCACGGTGCCGGCATCGCCGACGGCGTACACATTGGCTGGATCGGTGCCCCAGACGCCACGCAGGAACTGCTGCGTTCCGCTCTGTTGCGGTGACCAGCCTGTGCCGTTCGAGCGCAGAATCGTTCCGCGCTCGCCCACGATCACGTGCTGCCCGCCGCCACTCCACACCGCACGCAAGAGTCCCGTGGTCGGCGCGCTCTCGCGCGTCCACGCGCTGCCATTGTAACGCAGCACCGAACCGGTGTCGCCCACGGCCACGATGTCCGTTGGTCCGTTACCGCTGATGCCGTATAGGTCGTTCACCGACGGGACCGGCTCCTGCAGCCAGGACGTTCCGGCTCGGCGATACACGGCGCCGCCGAGGCCTACGGCGAACATGTCGCCGCTGCTCGCGCCATAGACTGAGAGCAGGGCAGGGTCGGACAGTTCGGTCGTGGCCGTTGCCGCGACGCCCGTTCCGCGCAGGGTGATCACCGTTCCCCACCAGCCCGCGACTCGCAACGTGCCGTCACCGCGCGGGGCAATCGCCCGCAGATTCTGTCCCGAGCCGATCGACAGCCCACGCCAGGTGGTGCCGTCGAAGTGATAGGTCGCCCCACCATTGCCGACGGCGTAGACGTCGTTGAACGCACGACCGCGCATCGCAAAGAGATTCGCGCGCCCCGGTGCCGTCATCGTGCTCCACTGCACGCCGTCGAAGCGAAGAATCGTGCCGAAGATCCCCACGGCAAACACGTTGCCCACGCTCGTGCCCCACACGTCGAACAACGGGTTCCCACTCGGTGTCGTCATGCGTTGCCACGTCGTGCCGTTGGAGCGCAGGATCACGCCGTTGTTGCCGACCACGAACACGTTGGTGCTGTTCGCCCCCCAGATTCCCCAGAGGTCCTCGGTCACCGGCGTGGCCTGCTGCGTCCATGTCGTGCCATCGTAGTGCAGAATGACCCCGCGATCACCGGCGATGTACACGTCGTTGACGGCGAGCCCCCACACTTCGAGCAGGGTGGTCGTCGTGCCGCTCGACACCGGAGCAAAGCTCACGCCGTCACCGTGGAACAGGACACCGCCGGCACCCACAATCCAGATATCGGTGGGCGACGAGCCCCACACGCCGGTCAGCGTCTCGGTCGTGTTCAGCGAGATCGCTACCCACGGACCGTTCGCGCGCGACCGCAGCATGACGCCACCCTGACCGACGGCATAGCTGCTCCCGGCACCGTCGTCCCAGAGGCCGAGGATGGTGACGTCGGAGAATCCCGGGCGCGCGATGCGCCACTGCGCGATACCGGGTGCCGACCCACTCACGCCAACCTGCACCAGTGCGCTGAGCGAGCCCGATGAGGCGGTAATCCGTGCCGTGCCGGGCGAAATCGCGCGGATCGCACCGGACGCGTCCACCGTGGCGGTGGCGGGCGCATCGCTCCGCCAGGTGATCTGCGGATTGACCACGAGCTGCCCCGTGCTATCACGCGCGATGAGCTCGATACTGCGCTGCTGACCCGCCTGCAGATTCAGTGAGGCCGGTGAGGCGATCAGGCTGCTGATCCGTGGTCCACCCCCCGGTGGCGGCACGGCCGTCGGACCGCTGTCGCGGCAGGCGTTCAGGATCGGCAGTGAAGCGCCGAGCGCGGCCAGCAGCACGCGGCTCATCAGCACGCGGCACTGCGCCCGGCGAACCAGCGAACGAAAGAGAACGGACCTATGCGGATAAGACCCCATGATGTAGTGGACGCTAGCCGCTCGCGCCCTGCGGACGCAACGGCCAGTCCATAGCTTTCGTACACCACTCTGCTGTCCGCGCTGCGCGCACTCCTTTCCCGTGGCCTCGTATGCGTTCTGTCTCTTCGTTTCGTCGCTCGTCCCTTCTGCCGACGCTGCTGCTCGGGCTCGGTCTGGTCGCGCCGTTCGCGCCGCATGCGCAGAGCACGCCGTCGCGTTCGGCCGCACGATCGGCGCCGGCCGATCCCGATGTATTTCTGCTGCCACTCGTGGGCCGGGGTGATGCGCTCAAGATCGGCGTTCCCGCCAACGTGTCGCGCCGCGCCGGATACGACAATCAGCCGTCGTTCCAGCGGGACTCACGCGCGCTGTACTTCACGTCGAACCGTGGCGACGGACAGAGCGACATCTACCGCAACGACTTCAGCACCGGACTCACCGCCCCGCTGCGTGCCACGAAGCCGGAAAGCGAGTACTCGGCCATGCCGACGCTCGACGGCAAGTCGATCACCGTGATTCGCGTCGAGGCCGACTCCACGCAACGCCTCGCGCAGTTTCCCAATGATGGCGCGGCACCAACCGTGCTTTTTCCCGCCATCAAGCCGGTGGGGTATTTCGCGCAAGCCGACGACAGTACATGGGCGATGTTCGTGCTCGGCTCGCCTGCGACGCTGCAACTCGCGCGCACCGGTGCCGGCCGTGAGCAGACCACGGGTGAGGTGATCGCCAGCAATGTCGGGCGTTCATTGCATCGCATTCCCGGCACCGCACACGTGAGTTACGTGCAGAAGGGTGGTGCCACGTGGTACGTGATGCGACTCGATCCGGTCTCGCGTCGGCTCGATACGCTTATCGCGTTGCCGAAAGGCAGCGAAGATGTGGCGTGGGTCGACAGCACCACGCTGGTGGTAGGGAGCGGCGCCCAGCTCATGCAGTGGCGTCGCGGTACCACCGAGTGGAAGTCCCTCGGCGATCTCGCCTTCGCGCATCTGGCGAACATCACGCGACTCGCCGTGAGTCCGAACGGACAGTGGCTGGCGCTTGTCGCTGAGCCACAGTCGCGCGCCGCCGCACCGTCGCCGTTGGCGACAAAGATGCCGGTCGACCGGATCGACGCGGCGTCGGTGAAGCGCAACATCGGGATACTCGCCGCCGATTCGATGGAAGGGCGCATGACCGGATCGCGCGGACAGGAGCGCGCCGCGATCTGGCTCGAGAAGCAGTATCGCGCGGCGGGTCTCACACCGGCGGGCGACTCCGGCACGTTCCGGCAGCATATCCCGCTACGCATCGCGCAGGGGCCGGCCAATGCCCCCGGCCGCACGCGTCCGGCACCCGTGGCGTCGTGGGCGGCGTGGGACTCGCTCCCGGCCGAGCAGCGGCTGCGCACCTCGAACGTGGCGGCGATGATCCGCGGCAGCGATCCCGTACTGCGCGATGAAGTGGTGTTAGTCACGGCGCACTACGATCACATCGGTATTCGGGAGCCTGTTGATGGAGACTCCATCAACAATGGCGCCGACGATGACGCCTCGGGGAATGTGGCGCTGGTCGAGATGGCGAAGGCGCTCATGAAGGGACCGCGCCCCAAGCGCACCATTCTGTTCATGTCGATCACGGGTGAAGAAGTGGGTGGCTTCGGCACCAGTTGGTACATCCGTCATCCGTTGTTGCCACTCGAGCAGACGGTAGTCGATCTCAACGTGGAGATGATCGCGCACGCCGATTCGCTCGCCGGCGGTTTCGGCAAAGCGTGGCTGACCGGCTACGAACGCTCCACGTTGGGCGACTTGCTGGCGGACAATGGTATTCCGCTCGTCCCCGACCCGCGGCCGGGGCAGAACTTCTTCTCACGCAGTGACAATGTGGCGTTCGCGCGCATCGGTATCCCCGCGCACTCGCTGTCATCGTACAATCTCGTAACGCCATACCATTCCCCGAAGGACGAGGCGTCGATCGTGAATGTCGAACACATGGCGCAGGTGATTTCCGCCACCACGAAGGCCGTGCGACTCTTGTCGGATGGTCCCAAGCCCACCTGGCATCCGGGCGGTCGCCCCGATGCACCCGCACCGCGGCCTCCGCGATGAAGACCCTCATGCGTTTCGCCGCGGTCATGGGCGTCGTGCTGTTGGCCGCGTGCGGCGACGGGTCGTCGGGCGTGACGACGCCGCCGGCGCCGGTCGTGTCGCGCGTCGAGGTGTCGGCCGCCACGACGGCGCTTACGCCGTCGCAAACGGTGCAGTTCTCCGCCGTGGCGCGGACGTCGAGCGGCACGATCGTCAGCAGCGCGCCGGTATGGACGTCCACCGCGCCAGCGATCGCGTCGGTCAGCGCGTCGGGCATCGTGACGGGCGTCGCGGCTGGCTCCGCGACGATCCGCGCGACGGTGGGCTCCGTGAGTGGTACGCTCGATGTCACGGTCACCTCGGGCGCCGGTGTGCTGGCCACGATCGTGGTCGACGCGCAGGACCGCACGATTCCGCTGGGGCAGCTCACGCAAGCCACGGTGAGTGGACGGGACGCGCTTGGCGGGACGGCGGCCCTTGGTACACGCGCGGTCACCTGGAGCACGAGCAACGCGTCGATCGCCACGATTACGTCAGCCGGTGTGGTGACCGGTGTGGGAGTGGGTACTGTGAACCTGCAGGTGTCGGTGGCCGACGGCGCCACACCGAAAACCGGTACCGTGCAGTTGATCGTCACGAGCATTCCCAATGCACCCACCTCGGCCGATGTCGTTATGCCGGGACTGACGTTCAGCCCCGCTGAAACGATCGTGAAGCAGGGCGGCACCGTACGCTTTGTCTTCCCCGCATTGGCGCACAACGTGATCTGGGATCCGCGGCTTGCCGGCTCGCCGACCGATATCAACACCACGAGCAACGTCACCGTATCGCGCACGTTTCCGTCGGTCGGTGTGTTTCAGTTCAAGTGCACGCTGCACCCGGGCATGGATGGCACCGTGATCGTGAGTCCGTAACGGAGCGTGTCGTTGCTGATGCACGAAGGGCGCGCCGGTCTTGCCGGCGCGCCCTTCGTGTTTCTGCTCCAGTGTCGCCCGCTACGCCTTGGTCACGTTGCGGAAACGCGGCGTATAGTCCGGAAACACGACCGACAGGTTGCTGTTGCCCAGTCGGTTCTGGACGATCTCGGCGAAGATGTCGCGATGGTCGAGGGTAACGCGAAGGTCCTGCCCGTTCTCGAGATTCTCGCGCGCCAATCCGGGCCAGCCGTTCGTGAGGACACGCCCACCGTTGATCTTCTTGCCCATCGCAAAGGCCACGTTTCCGCGACCATGGTCAGTGCCGCGATTGCCGTTCTCACGCGCATTGCGGCCAAATTCGGAGATCACGACCACGGTCACACCGTACGAGGTCGTTCCCTGAATCAGGTCTGCGTGGAAGGCGGCGAGCGAGTTGGCGAGATCGAGCATCTTGCCGTGCATGAAGCCACCGTCCAGCGTGGCGATCGGTCCCTGCGTGGCATGGGTATCCCAGCCGCCGTTGAAGGCGTGTACCGCCTCTACGCCAACATCGGCCTTGATCAGCGCCGCGGTGGAACGCAGCGCCTGACCGAATCCGCTGGTCGGATAGACCGCGCCATTTGCCGCGGCGTATCCGGTGAAGTTGATGCGCTGCAGCAACGCGATGGTGTTCGTGGCATCAAGCGCATTCGCCGATACGGGATTCACCGCGCTCGCGTGATTGGCGGCCAGCCAATCAGCGCGGGCCGTCGCGGTCGTCCCGCTTCCACCGATCGTGAAGTTCGCCGGATTCGGAATCGGCAGGGTCTTCGGTCCGCCGGAAAGCGTGAGCGGCAAGCCCGACGTGAACCCGAGCCCGCGCAGCGGCGCATCCGCACGCATCGGGGTGCTGGTGGCCAGATGTCGGCCGAGCCAGCCACCACTGATGCGCGGGTCCGCCGGCTTGCCGACTTCCAGATAGCGCTGCGCATCGAAGTGCGAACGCGAATTGTTGATCGAGCCGGTGGCATGCGCGACCAGCAAATCGCCATTCGTGTACGCCGGCATCAGCGGCGCCATGCCTGGCGAGAAGCCAAAAAAGTTGTCGAGTGCCACGGCCTTCGGACCCGCGCCGGCGGCATCGGGACGGGGAACCGCGATGTTCGGACGCCCCGTGTAGTAGTCAGGGTCGCCGAACGGCACCACCAGCGAGAGTCCGTCGGTGCCGCCGCTCAGGAAGACCGAGACGATGATGTCGCGGCTGCCGTTCGACGTCTGCGCCAGCACGACCTTGGGAATCCAGGTGGGCAGCAAGGCACTGACCCCCACGCCGCCGGCCAACGTCAGGAAATCGCGTCGCGCCAGCTGCTGGTATTCCTGGCACCCGTCTTCTGTCGATTCATCACTCATGTGGCGACTCGGCTCACGTGGAAAGAGGGCATCAGAACCACTGGTACTCCTGCGCGCTGCTCGCGAGCGCGATGGTTTCGCGCACGCGCGCGTCACTGTAGGTACCGCCACGCAGGTACGTGAGCAGCTGCGTGCGTAGCGCCGGTGGGAGCTCGCCGCCGTACATCCGTGCCGCAATCTGCGCGACGACGCCGTCGGCCGTGTCAGGTACCCGGAACGGTGCCGAATCCACGCGGGTGGTGGTCGCGCTCGTCTGCGTCGACAGATACTGCATGTACGACCACCGCGACATCACGAGGCCGCTCCACCAGTCCACCCGGTCGGGATAGCCATTGGGCTGCTCCCACATGAAGACGGGCATGCCCATTTGGTCGGCGCGCTGACGGGCCGCGCGGATGTTGACGACCGACGCGCTCATGCCGCGCATCGCGGAGATCGCGAGGTGGAACGGGCGCTTGTACTTGGCCGGCGCCGCCAGCAGGTTCTTGCCCGACAAGATCGTACGGATCATGGCCGTGATATCGCCGCCCGTCGCGAGATAGGTCGCGGCCATTGCGTCGACCACCGCCTGCGGAGGCTCGTACGCCAGCAGCCAGCGCGCCATCTTCAGCGAGATGTACGCGGCCGTGCTCGGATGCGCGACGAGCATCTGAATCGCCGCATCGCCTTCGCTTTTCAGCTGCACGTCCGTCGCCGTCGCCAGCATCGCCGGGAACGAGCGCCCCAGAAAGGTCTTAGCGTTGCGGTCGTGGAAGTTGCGGTTGAACGCGAACATGCCCGGACCCGTGGTCGTCCACCCCGTAAGAATGCGCGAGAGTTCCGCGACATCGGTCTGCGAATAGCCGCCGTCCACGCCCAGCGTGTGGAGCTCCATGATCTCGCGCGCGTAATTCTGGTTCGGCGTGGGCGTGCGACTACGATTCTGGTCGAGATACACCAGCATCGCGCCGCTCTCCGACGTCGCGCGCAACAGCTCGGGAAACGTCCGCATGGCGAACGGACGGATCACGTCGCGGTCATCGACCAGCTTGAGATAGCCGACCTTGTTCAGACTGATCGTGAAGTGATCGGTCCAGAACTCCACCATCCGCTCGCGTAGTTGTGCCTTCGAAAACGCGGCACGGTACCATGTGGCGTCGGCGAGCTGGTTCGCGACTTCGTTGCCGTCCTGCGTGGCCAGTGTCGCCGCCGCCATCTGTGTCATGGGCAGGCGCGACGCGATGATCGTCTCGATCGCGCTGTCGTCGATGGCGGCCGCACGGAGCTGATAGTCGAGATAGCCGGCGTATCCCAACCGACGGGCGAGCGCGACTTCCTCCGGATTCATCCCCATCGTGATGCGCCGCACGAGACGAAGAACCGGGTCGCCCCACGCCGCCGATGCATCCGCGGCGGCGTTCGACGTCTGTCCGTTGGGAAACGGACTGCTGCCGCGGCTCTTCGGGCGCTGCGCTTCGAGCGTCTGTGCGGCAGCCAGTCCGACCGCCGCCGAGGCGCCGAGCGTAAAGAAGCGACGACGACTCGGCCGGCTGTCGTCGGCGAGCGCGGCCTCGGTCACTGCTTCCGGTAGATCAGCGTTCGTCGACATGTCGGTCTGCGTGGGGGGCGACTGGGAGGAAAGTGCTGAGGAGCCGCGAACATGAACGTGATTCAATGCTCGGGCTCGACGGCAGAGCTGTCAACCGAGAATCCCGTTAAGTCTGCATCCAGTCGGTACCGAATGCGAACGGTGTGTGACTTCCGACCAAGACTGTGACGATCAGAAGCTGCTGGCGTTAATCCCGTAGATCGCTTGGAGCAGCGCCAGCGCGACGAAGCCTACGATGCCGCCAAAGCCGAGGATCATCACCGGCTCGATCAACGCCACGGCACTGGTGATTACCCGCTGGACCTGCTCGCCGGCGGCCGTCGCGGCTCGGCGGGCCAATGGGGCCAGCGCGCCGCCCTGCTCGCCGGCTTCGAGAAGCCGCGTCGCGAGCGACGTGAGCGAGCCGGCCAGCGCCTGGGAGACCGAGCCTCCGTCTCTCACGGCGGATTCCGCGATGGCCAACCGTTCCGCGAGGGCGTCGTTGCCCACGGTGCCACGGGCCAGCGCCATCGCGCGCAGGAGAGGCACCCCGGATTCGAGCGCCACTGCCAGCGTACTGAGGTAGCCGGCCGCGGCCTGCTCACGTTCGAATCGGCCGACCAGCGGCCACCGCAAACGGGCGGCATGCCAGGCTCTCCGCCGCGAGACATCCTGAAGCGACTGGCGCACAGCGGTGCCTGCCAGCACCAGGGCCACCGCCAGCAGCCAGCCGAAGCGCGAGAGCAGGGCACTCAGCCCGATCAGCAGTCTGGTACTGGCCGGTACCGTGCCGCCGGCGCCGGCGATCAGATCGGCGAAGCGGGGCACCACGACCACCAGAATAACGACGGTGCCCACCGTCGACGCCAACGCCAAGAGCGCGGGATACACCAGGGCGGCACGCACGCGGGCGCGCAGCTGACTCCGCGCCTCGAGATCATCCGCCAGCCGAGCGAACGTGGCGGCCAAGCTGCCCGATGCCTCGGCCGCGGCCAGCAGAGGGGCGTAGGCGCGCGGAAGCGCGTCAACGCGGGCCGCCGCCTCGGAAAGCGATTCGCCGCGTGTGACGGCCGCTTGGAGCCCGGCAAAGATCTGTTGCCATCGTACGTCCGTCTCGCCGCTCGCCGCGAACGCGAGGGCACGCTCCAGCGGCACGCCCGATTCCAGCAACGTCGCGACCGACCGCGTCAGGATCGCCAGCGCTTCCTCGCGGTCGCTGGTCCGGCGTGACAGCCGATCCAGGAATCCGGCTGTCGACGTGCCGGCCCCGCTCGCTACAGTTGCCGCAGCGGCCGCCGCCTCCGACGTCGGCTCGAGATCGATCACCCACAACGCGCGACGGCGCAGTTGGTCCACGGCCGCCTCCGCCGAGACCGCCTCGAGCTCACCGCGCGACATCGCGCCCTGCGCATCGGCCGCCTGATAGCGCCACCGTGTCGTTCCCGCCGATGATGCCGGGCGCTCACTCACGCGTCGTCGTCCTCGCTCACCATGCGCACGACTTCGTCGATCGTCGTCTCGCCGGCGGCGACGCAACGCCAGCCATCCTCGCGCAACGAACGCACACCACGCGCACGGACCATCGCCCGCAACTCCACCAACGATGCGCCCTGCGTGAACGCGCTGCGCAGCGCATCGTCGAGCACGAGCAACTCGGCGATCGCCACGCGACCGCGATAGCCGGTGCCCGCGCACTGCGCGCACCCCGCGCCGGCGCGAAGCTCCGTGATCGGCACGCGCGCCTCGGCGACGCGAACCTCTTCCGGCGCCGTCAGCGCGCGCCATACCCCGCACTGCGTACACACCCGACGGACCAACCGCTGCGCCAGCACGCCCTGCAGTGTGGCGCTCAGCAAGTAGGGCGGCACACCCATCTCCTGCAATCGCGCCAACGCGGCGGTGGCATCGGTCGTGTGCACGGTGCTCAAGACCAAATGGCCCGTGAGCGCAGCCTGCACGGCGATGTCGGCCGTTTCGGCGTCGCGCATTTCTCCGACCAGAATCACGTCAGGATCGTGCCGGAGAATCGCCCGCAACGCGTTGGGAAACCCGAAACCGGCGCGCGCGTTCACGGGCAGCTGCACGATGCCGTCGAGTCGGTACTCGACCGGGTCTTCCACCGTGACCACCTTTACGCCGGGTGTGCTGCGCTCACGGAGCGCGGCGTACAGCGTCGTGGTCTTGCCCGAGCCCGTCGGACCGCTCACGAGCAGCAGTCCCGACGCCCGCTGCAACAGGGCACGCCACCGTGTCAGCACGTCGGTGCTGAGGCCGAGCGACTCGAGCGACGAGGGCTGCTCGGCCTGACCGCCATCCAGCAACCGCAGCACGACACTCTCACCATGCAGCGCGGGCAGCGTGGAGACGCGGACGTCGAGTTCACGGTCGCCCACCCGGACGCGCGCGCGACCATCCTGCGGCAGACGGCGTTCGGCGATATCCAAACCGGCGAGCACCTTGAGCCGCGAGATGACCGCCGAGCGGAACTCGGTGCCCAACAGTTGCGCGTCACGCAACACGCCGTCGAGTCGCATGCGCACGCGCAAGCCGTCGGGGCGCGACTCCACGTGGACGTCGCTGGCCCCCGCACGCGACGCCTCGGCGAGCATCGCGTTCACCACCTGAATTACCGGCTCGCGCGAGGCGAGCGCGCGCAGATCGTCCAGCGATTCCGTGAGTTCACCGCGCAGCAGATCGCCGCCGCTCGGCGGGGAGTTGGTGTCGGAGCCCGTTGAGCGCACGGACTCGCGCGGTGCCGACAGGATCGCGGCCCGAATGTCGCCGGCGCCGTGCAGCACGACGCGCACCTCGGCGCTGAAGGCGCGCTCCAGCGCGTCTTGCACGATCGGGGCGATCACGCCGTCGGCCGCGACTAGGAGCGTGCCGCTGTCGAGCTCGAGCGGCAACACCGCATGCTCCTCCAGCCACCGCGCCGGCACGCGCGCGGCCAGGTCACCGGCCGCCGCCGCCCGCAGGTCACGGGCATCCCCGCTCTTGCGGGCATCCCCGCTCATGCGGGCGGCTTCCGGGTGAGCGGCGTGCCATCGAGTGCGCCCGGTGAGCGGTCTTCCAAGCGCTTCTTCACGCGCTCACGGATCGCATCGGCATCGGCGTCGGAGCGCACGAGATACGGCGTCACGAAGATCGCGAGCTCGGTGCGCTGCCGCGTGGTGGACTGCCGCTTGAACAGCGCGCCGAAAAACGGGATGTCCTTGAGCAGCGGGATGCCTTGCTCGAGCGTCTGCCGCGTCTCGCCGATCAACCCCGCGATCACGACCGTCTGGCCGTCACGAAGAATCGCCCGCGTTGAGGCCTCACGCGTGGAGATCACCGGCGCACTCTGCGCCGCGGCCACGGTCTGCGACGTGAGCGAACTGACCTCTTGCAGCAGCTGCACCGAGATGTAGCCGTCGTCGTTGATCGTCGGAATGATCGACAGCTTCGTGCCCACGTCTTGATATTGAATCGCGCGATCGATCGAGACGTCATTGCCGAGTCGCGTCGATGCCACGAACGGCACCTTGCTGCCCACCAGGATCGAGGCCTCGCGGTTGTTGGCGGCGATGATCTCCGGCGTGGACAGCACGCGCACATCACTGGTGGACGCGATCGTCCGCAGTAGCGCGCGCACACCCGTGCCATCGAGGCGCACCAATCGCAGCAGCGCCGACGTGGATCCGGTGTCGGGGATCTCCGGGTTACCGAACTGCGCCTGTACATCGCCGCCCCGGTTCACCGCCGACCAGTCCACGCCGAACTCCGATCCGCGGCCCAGCGCGATCTCGGCCACCGTAACTTCGAACAGCACCTGCGACGGACGCGTATCGAGCGCGTCGATCGTTTCGCGCAGCAACGGATAGTTCGGCGGTGCGGTACGGATCACCAGCGCGTTCGTGGGTGCGTTGGCCACGATGGTGGTACGCCCCACCAGCAGTCCCGAGGCCGAGTCGCGCGGCGTGCCCGCAGAGGCGGCGTTGTTCTGCTGCGTCATCGCATTCGCGCCACTCATGCCGCCCGAGTTGCGTGACCGGAACGTCTCCGCCTCGCGGGCGCGAAACGAGTCGAGCGCCCGCGACAGCGACCGATCGGCCAGCGAGCCACCGCCGGTGTTCGCCACCTGCGCGCCGTACAACTGCCCCAAGGCACCGGCCAGATTGTCGGCCGCCGCATACTTGAGATTCACCACATAGGTGCGCAGCCCTGACTCTCCTGCCGGTGCGGCGTCGAGCGTGCGGAGCAGCTCGAGATAGCGGGCCACGTTGGCGCCGCGATCGGTGATCAGCAGGGCGTTCGATCGCGTGACCGTCTCGATGCGCGCCCCCTTGCCCATCAGCGCCCGCAGCGCATCCGCTCCCTCATCGGCCCGGATCGATTGCAGCGGTACGAGCTGCGTCACCAGGCCGAGCGGCGGCGGATCGGGAAACGCGAAGCCGGTGCGTAGCGATCCGGTGGCCGGCGCCTTGGCGGTAGGTAGCACTTGGGCCACCGTACCACTTGGCACCAGCATCAGTTCATGCGATTCCAGTAGCGATTCGAGAATGCGCTCGAGCTCCGCCGTATTCAGCGGCGCCGGCGTTGCGAACGTGACGCGCACATCGGGAATGTCGCTCATCAACACGGTGCGCCCCAGCATGGTGGCCAGGGTGCGGATCACGTCGGCGAGTTTCGCGTTGGCGAAATCGAGCGTGTTGGTGCGCGACGCGGTCACTGGCGCCTGCGCCTGCAGCGCTTCGCCGCCGAGCGAAAGCGTCACGGGACCAAGCAATACGCCAAGCGCGGCGAAGCGCCAACGTCGTGGAAGCGGTAGGACGATCACGGCACGTTCTCGCTGGAATCCGACACGACGCGGGATAGACGCAGAGTGCGCGTCCCGCTGGAGCTTGAAATCACGACGCGATCACCGGCAATACGCACGACGCGCACACCGCCGAACGATTCTCCCACACCGAGCAGACGTGGCGGCTCGGCCGAGGTCCGCAGCTGCAGCAACGCGCGCGGGGTCCCACCGACTGACACGATGCCGAACAACTTCGGCCCGGCATCGATGTCCGATACGGCGAATGCGTTGCCTGCCGGCTCGTATATCGGCGCCGCCGGTGCAGGTTCAGACCCAGGCGCCACAAAGCGCGCCCGGGGTTCCTGACGACTGGCACTGAACGCGTTGGTGCGCACGATGGCGTGTGCGAGTGAATCGACCACGGTTCCCGTAGAGGGCGCCGCGTCCATCGTGGGGCCAACTGACGCGCTGCTGGCCGTGGCGACCCGCAGGCTGTCGGGTGCCACGGTCGTCGATGCCGGCAGTAGCAGCATGACCAGCGCGATCACACCGCACACGGCGGAGAGCACATCCAGCGCCTGATACCCACGCCATCTGTTCGTCGCGCTCATTCCATCACCATCGGCGCGCGCACGCCAAGCGTCACGCGTAGCACATCGGGTGCGCCGCGCAGCGCCGGATTGATCTGCACGGTGAGCCGCTCCACCGCGGTGACGCGCGGTGCGCTGGCCAGCTGCGCCAGCAGTGCGGCCAGTCCGTGAATGTCGCCATAGGCCGACAGCGTAGCGGTCAGATCGCCCTCGCTCGTGAGATCGGGGCCGACGTCGACTCGATCGACCACGAGTCCACTCGCATCGGCGGCGCCTTGCAGCAACGTCTGCAGCGCGCTCGCCCCCAGCGCGCTGGACCGGGCGTGAATGACCCGCCGCACGCCGCCGGCGAGTCGTCCTTCCGAGAGCGCAGCCGCCGTTTCGAGCTCGCTCGCATGCAACTGCAGGCCCTTCAGGTGCGACACCTGCGCCCGCACGCGATCGAGCTGCATCTCGCGCGCGCTCCACCGCGTGACGGCCGGAACGACGCCGTAGGTCGCGAACAGCGACAGGGCAAGCACGACAATGCCGCCGATCACGACGCGACGCTCGCGCGACGGCGACCGTGGCGCTGCGGACACGGCCGTCATTGGCCACCTCGCGTCGGGGCCGGCGCGCCGAGCGTCTGGAAGACGATCGAGAACGAGCTGCGTGAGCGGCCGTTCTCGAGGAAGCGCATGCTCGGGGCAGCCGCGCGTACGCCGACGAGCTGCGCATCGGCATCGAGCAGCGGTACCAAGGCCGCGGCGTCGTTCGCGCTCCCGTCGATGCGCCACTCGGTGCCGTTCCACTCGAGGCGCTGGATGAACGCATCGCGCGGGAGGAGCTCGCCCAGCCTCGCCAGCACCGCTGGTGGTGCGTCGGCGAGCACGGCACGACGATCCGCGGCGGCAATCGCCGTCTGTTCACCCTGCGCGCGCAGCAGTCGCTGCTGCGCCGCCCGCGCACCGGCCGTGGACTGTTCCAGCGTCTGTGCCTCCTGCTGGAGCGCGACCAGCTGCCGTTCGCGCCAGCGGTCGACGCTCCACGCCAACAGCACCAGCGCTGCCGCGGCAAATACGGCTGACTGCCACCAACGTCGCGCGCGCTGCCGCTGCGCACGTTCGCGCATGGCCGAATCAAGCAGCTGCAGGTCCAGCGTCCCCGCTGCGGCCCGCCACGCACCCCCAGTCAACTCGGCGATCGTCAGTGGACGCTCAGCCGCGTCACCACCGCCACGCAGGCGTCGGGCGCTCTGCACTCGCCCCTCGCGAATCGTGAGCTGACCCGTCGACCCATCGCCCGCATCTGCCGTCCATCGGCCGTCATGACCGCCAAGTGCGGCGGCCGCCGCCACCGTCACGACCGCGCGCACCGGGCTCCAGGCCGATAGTGCGTCCAGCCACGAGGTCAGCAGCGCGCTCGACATGGCAAAGGCGACGCTTCCGTCAGTGGCCACCGCCGCCGGCTCGCGCAGTGCGAAATAGCGGTCGCTGTCTCGCTGCAGCATTCGCACGCGCGCGTCGTTCGGCACCGGCGGTAGCTGTGGTTCGGCGATCTCCAGAAATGCGAGTCCGACGATGACGACAAGTCCCGTGGGTGCGCCAAACGCCGAACGCAGCGACTCGACCATCGGCAACGGTGCCTCGGGGCGCCACGCCACGCGAGTCGCCGTGGCTGCCCCGTCACGAGGCAGCGCGGACACGAATTCGCCGTCCAGCAGCAGGCACAGGGGGCGGCTCATCGATCCTGCTCCCGCCACCGCACCAATCGGAGTTCCGCGCCGCTCACGTCGAAGACCGCCTGAATCTCGCGGGTCAGTACATGATCGCGACGCCAGCCGCGCGAGACCACCAACAGTCGGGACGGCCGATCGACCAGCGTCCCGGTGGCGGCCGCGAGCACCCGGCGTGAGGCGGAGCGGCGATTCACTCGGCCGTCACCATCGACCGTGAGATCGGCGGCCAGCGCGTCGAGCCACGCGCCCTGCATACCGGGCACTGTGAGCAGTTCGTCGAGCGACGTGAACGGCTGCATGACGCGTGACGTCGGCGCTCGGCCGAGCATCACAGCGGCCACCGAATCACGTTGGCGGCGCTGCTGGATCGCATCCCGGTTCTCGCCCGTCGACTCGACGTCATCGCCGCGTACGTGCGCCTCGATGGCGTCCGCCACCCGGCGGGCCTCGCTAGGTGGAGCCACCGTCGCCAACAGTTGCTGCAGACCGTCCGCGCCCGCTGTGTTCACGTCGAGCCGCGCACTGACGTCGACCACGATCGTCGCGAACACGCCGTCGCCGACGGTGTCCTGCCTCGCGGATGCGCCATCGGTGGTCAGTGCGTCGAACACCCGATCGACCTGCGCCGAATCTGCGCCCGCGTTACGGAGGCTCGCTTCGATCTGCGCGCGTGCGGCGAGCACGCCGCTCTCCGCCATGGCTCGCGCCGTCATCTGTGAACGTCGATTGTCGACGACCGACGCGGCCCGCCGTGCCTGGCTGCTCGCGATGGCCGTAACGCTGGCCAACACCGCAATCGTGACCAGTGCCACCACCAGCGCCGCCCCGCGGCGCCCCCGATGATTCCGGGCGGTGCTCATAACCGCGGCCGATCCAAGGGAGCGAGCACGACGCGCAGTGGCATGGCGCTACGGTCGGACGCGCGGCTCCACGCGAGTTCGATGGCGCGGGGGCGGTCCTGTGCGATCGGCCAGTCGGGGCGCCACGACGGTGATGACATCGCCGTGCCATGTTCGAGCAGCCGCACATCCCACTGCGTCACGGGCGATAGCGTCGCGACGAGCGGTGACGCGCCAACATCACGTCCCGTCGGTGTCGCGCGCACCACGAGCGTCGAGTCGCGCAGGGCGACCTCGACCTGCCACACGGCACCGGTGCCGTACGGCTCACGAACGCCCGTGGAGAGAAAGCGAAGCACCGGCGAACCGCTCGCGCGATCGACCACGAGCAAGGGGTCGTCGACCTGTTCGGACAGCGGCGCGTGGCGCAGCATATCGGTGAGCAGGGCTCGCACGCGACTGTCCGCTTCGGTACGCGCCTCGTGCGCCTGGATACGGGCGGCCGTATTGCGGGCGGCAGATAACGCCATACCGGCCGTGGTCAACGAGAGGCCCGTCACCGTGATTGCCACGATCACTTCGAGCAGCGTGAAGCCGCGGCGCGAGCGCATCTGCGAGCGCACCTGCGAGCGCATCATGGCGCGCGTTCCACAAGGCGCGTGAGCCGGAAGCTCGCTCCGTCCGCCATCGGCATATCGATCTCGAGCAGCTCCAGGCCATCGCGCCATGGACGGCGCGTCACGCGCGTCGTGCTGGACGGGAGGCCGCCACTGCTCACCGTCGCCAGTTCAGCCTCCGCTCGCGCCACCGCCTGTGTCCAGTCGGCGCTCTTCCGCTGCAGGGCCGCGGCACCACGGGTCGCATCGAGACAGACCACGGCGGTGACCGCGAGCAGCAGGCTGGCGATGATCGACTCGAGCAACGTCACGGCGTCGATGCCGCGGAAGCGGCCAGCGGGAGGAAGCGGCAGCTGAGCATGTCGAACGATACGCCGGATGGCGCGTCGCCGATGGCGGCCATGTCGCTACCGGGGCGACAGGTGCCCAGAGCATCGACCCGAAGCGCTATCGCTGCCGAGGGCGCGGCGATCCGCCCCGTCTCGAGAACGTCGGTGCCCTCACGTGCCGCCAGTACCCACGCGCCATCGAGGTCCACGCGCAGACGCAATTCTTCGCCGCGACGGATGGCTTCACGCCGCGCCGACTGGGTCAGCCGGTCGAGCGCGCTCTCATCGGTGGCGCGCGGCGACCGCCACGCCAACGGCACAATGGCCGTGGTGATCGCGAGAATCACGAGCACGACCAAGAGTTCGAGCAATGTCAGTCCCGCTCGGGGATGGGGCAGCTGGGCACACACAGTGCCTCAATCTCGGAGGCGATCGGGGGAAGTCAACAAAAAGGACCTCCCCCGGGCGCGCACCGTCACTTCTTGATCAACGGCTTGACGGCATCAGGGATCTCGAACGCCGCCGCCGGCGCCCCGTTGATCACCACGTTGGTGATCGTCATGATCAACTTGTTGGCACCCATGTTCACTTCGGTCTTCGTCGGGAACTTCACGCCGCCGAATTCCTTGTAGTCGGAAAGCGTGGACGATACCTGCATCGTCCCCATCTGCGACTCCTGCACCGTTTCCGCGCCTACGATGAGCCCCGTCGCGACCGAGAAATACTGCGTGGTCTCGCGCCCCGAATCCTTGCGGACGAGCTTGATCTTGTAGCTCTTCTCGCCATTGAAGTCGGCGACGCCGAGATTCTCCAGCTTCGAGAAGCGGTCCACCGGGTACAGCATGTTGCCGTAGAAGTCGGCGCCTTCGAGCGTCTGGGCCAGTTCCTTGTCCGCCAGCAAGCGCGGCCCCTGCATGGGATTCGCATCCCAAGCCACCACGCCATTCGTGCCCTGCAGCATTTCGCCAACGCCCGGGATCGTGCTCTTCGTGGCCATCTTGTTCGGCGCCGCCTGATACGCCTCGACCTCGGCGGTCAAACCCACCGCCGGCACCTGCATCGTCGATGTCTGCTTGAGCGACGTGATCTTCATGATCGCGTCCTTGCCACCGATGGCGGCCACGTACTTCGCGAGCACCTCGGTGGCCGACGGCACAGCCTGCGCCGACAGCGAGGCTGACGATAACACCAGGGCCGCCGCAGCGACCGCAAACGAACGTACAGTCTTCATGTCACGCATCTCCAAACGCGGGAGGTGGAAAGCGAACTGGATGAGTCCAACAAAAGCAACAACGCTGCACGCCCTACTCTAACACGCCCTTCTCCGTACTCTGTACTCCCTACTCCCTACTCCCTACTCCCTACGGCCTACTTCGCCGTTACTGTCTCACCTTCTGCGAAACCGCCCACGCGATCGCCGCATCCAGCGCCGGATCGCGCCCTGCCAGCAACGACTGGCGGGTGAGCGGAACCACCCGGTCGGGAGTCACGCCCGCCCCTTCCAGCGGCTTGCCGAACGGGTTTACAAAGTCGGCAATCGCGTGATACAAGATGTCGCCGTTCGGCAGCCGCTCGGGCACCGAGGGCAGCGCTTGACCCGACGTTTGTACCCCGAACACCTGCGCGCGGCCGAGCGCCTGCATGCCGCCGGCAAAGATCTCGGTCGTGCTGATGGACAGTTCGTCCACCACGATCGCCAGTGGGCCCGCGTACGGCGACACACCCTGCGCACGCGTGTTCACCCGGCGCGGATTCGCCACGAACTTGAGCGTAGCCCCCCGCTGGATCATCGTGCCGATCGTCCGCGTGCTGTCGAGGAAATGGCCGGCAATGCCCATCGACATGCCACCCACACCGCCGAAGTTGCCCCGGACGTCCAGCACGATGGCGTCGGCGTCGCGCAGCGCATCGACCGCCGCGTCGAACTGGGGCGACAGAATCGGCATCCAGATGTTGAACCGGATGATGCCGACGGTCTTGCCGGCCGACGTCACCCGGTCGAACGAGAGCTGGGCGTTCATGGCGGGCAGATTGCCGAACTTCGCGACCGCCCCAGGCTCCGGAGCGCGCGCCACGCGGACCGTCCGCTCACGTCCGCGCTCGTCGGCGAAAACCACCGTCGCGCTGTCGCCCACGGCGCCAGCCAAAGCCTGAGTGGCAATGGCGTAGGCGGTGAGTGCCTCACGGCGCGCGTCGGGCTCTTTCGGCATGCGGGACAGTCGCGCGGACATCGGGCACCCATTCACCGACTGCACCCGCCAGCCAGTACGCACGCCCGCCCGGGCCGCCGGACCGTCGCGATCGATCTGCGCAATCACGATCGTACCGTCGAGATACCGCACCTCGGCGCCGATGGAACCGCTATGGTCTGGAGCGGAGTTCGCGCCGCTCCCTGAGCCACTCCCAGATGCGTCGGCGATCTCGCGCGGGATGATCGAAAAGTGCGACTGTTTGAGGCGGGCGACCATGTCGGAAAGCACTGCCCGCAACTCGCCGGTCGTCGTGGCGGCCGCCGCTTTCGGTCGCAGCTCCGCCCGAAGGGCCGCCCAGTTTACCCCGTTGTAGGTCGTGTCCCAATGGGTGCGCCCGATAATGCTCCAGGCGCTGTCGAAGGTCACGAGCGGGTTGGTCACCGGAGTCGAGGCCAGTGACGCGGACACGGCTCCCGCCACCGGCCCACAGGCCGCGGGCATGGCCCCGAGCGTCGTCGAGGTCGCTACGGACCGACTTGGCACCGGAGGTTGCGCAGAAGGCGCGACCGCACCACGGCATGCCCCGAGCAGGGCGGCGGCCAGCAGGAATAGCGGCGCCTCGCGCCGGAGGGGCGGAAGCAGGTGATGGAAGGCGAAGCAGCGCACAGTGTCGGGAAGAGGGTGGTCGAGCACTCCGGACGAATACGACCAGAGGTGAGCAGTGTTTCATGAAAATGCGCATTCTAAAAGCGGGAATGCGACCGCGGGCACACGATCAGGCACACGAAATCGTGACGATCCATAATCCGGCACCGCGCGGCCTCGCCGGGGAGCGGTGTAGCACATTACCATGAAAGGTTGTGCGGTCACACTTTGTTCGCGCCTCATCCAATACCATGTCTACTCGTCTCCACGCTCTGCACGCGGCCGGGCAGTCGCTCTGGCTCGACTATATCGATCGGGCCATGCTCTCGAACGGCGATTTGTCGCGCCGAATCCGCGAGGACGCACTCACCGGGCAGACCTCGAACCCAACGATCTTCGAGAAGGCCCTCGCCGAGGGAGCCGCGTACGATGCGCAGCTCGCGACGCTCGACGGGTCCCGCTCGGATCGCGAGGCCTTCGAAGTGGTTGCTACGACCGACGTGCGTGATGCCTGTGACGCCTTCCGCATCGTGTACGAGCAGACCGATGCCATCGACGGCTATGTGTCGCTCGAAGTCTCTCCGGATCTGGCGCGCGACACCCACGGCACCGTGGCCGAAGCCCGACGCCTCTGGCAGATCGTCGATCGTCCCAATCTGATGATCAAGGTGCCTGGCACCCACGAAGGCGCCGAAGCCATCCGCCAGCTCATCGCCGACGGCATCAACGTCAACGTCACGCTACTCTTCTCGATCGACGCGCACGCCCGTGTCATCGAAGCCTTCATCGCTGGTCTCGAAGACCGCGCCGCCGCCGGTCAGCCGGTCGCGCGCATCGCGTCGGTCGCCAGCTTCTTCATCAGCCGCGTCGACTCCGCCATCGACAAGCAGCTCGCCGGCATGGCGGCCGCCAATCCCGCCGCCGCCGACACGTTCAACGCGCTGCAGGGGCGCGCCGCCATCGCCAATGCGAAGCTCGCCTACCGGCTGTTCACGGCCAGCTTCTCCAGCCCACGGTGGGCCGCGCTTGCCGCGCACGGCGCGCAGGTGCAGCGTCCGCTGTGGGCCAGCACGAGCACCAAGAACCCGGCCTACCGTGACGTGATCTACGTCGAGGAGTTGATCGGCACCAACACCGTGAACACGCTCCCGCCGGCCACGCTCGAAGCCTTCCGCGATCACGGCGACGTGCGCGCCTCAGTCGCCGAAAACGTCGCCGACGCCGAGCGTGTCTTGTCGGCCCTCGAGTCGCAGGGCGTGTCGGTGCAGGCGGTGACCGACACGCTGCTGGCCGAAGGGCTGGCCTCGTTCGAGCATTCGTTCGTCACGCTGTTGTCTGGCTTGAATCGCAAGCGCGCCGCGCTCGCGAACACTGCGTCTTCCACCGGAGCACCCGCTGTTGCCAGCCTCTGATGATGTCCTGACCATCCCGCGCACGGGACCTGAGCGCGCCGCGGCAACGACGTCCGAAGGATCTGCGCCATCGGCCTTCCGTCGGGTGCATGTGCCGCGCACGAAGATCGTCGGCACGCTCGGCCCGGCCAGTAATTCGGCCGAAGGCGTTCGCGCGCTGATCGAGGCTGGTCTTGATGTCGCTCGCATCAATTTCTCGCACGGCACGCACGAGCAGCACGCCCGGACGATCGCCACGGTACGTGAAGTGGCCGAACAGCTCGGTCGTCCGGTCGCGATTCTTGGCGACCTGCAGGGCCCGCGCATCCGCATCGGTGTCCTGCCCGAGAAGCGCGAGCTCGAGCCCGGTACATCGGTCGTCTTGGTGCCCGAGGAAATCGCCGCCGGTGACGAAATCCCGATCACCTACGCCGATCTCTGCCACGACGTCTCGCCGGGCAATCGCGTGCTGATCAACGACGGACTCTTCGAGCTCGTCGTCACCAAGGTCGAAGCGCCCCGCGTCACGGCCACGGTGGTCCACGGCGGATTGCTCTCGAGCAACAAGGGGATGAATCTCCCCGGCATCGCCGTCTCGGCGCCGTCGCTCACCGAAAAGGATCGGGCCGATCTCACCTTCGCCGTGGAGCACGAACTCGATGCCGTCGCGCTCAGCTTTGTGCGCAAGGCGCAGGACATCGAAGAGCTCCGTGAACTGATCCCGAAGTCGATGCTCATCTGCGCGAAGATCGAGAAGGACATCGCGCTGCAGAACATCGAAGAGATCATGAAGGCCACCGATGCCGTCATGGTGGCACGCGGCGATCTCGGCGTGGAACTGCCGTACGAGCAGGTGCCGAACGCGCAGAAGGACATCATCGCACTCGCCAATCGCATGGGCCGCCCTGTCATCACGGCCACGCAGATGCTCGAGTCGATGATCGACAATCCGCGCCCCACGCGCGCCGAAGCCAGCGACGTCGCCAACGCGATTCTCGATGGCACCGACGCCGTGATGCTGTCCGCCGAAACAGCGGCGGGGCATTACCCGCGTCTTGCGGTTGAAGCGATGCGACGCATCATCACCGAAATCGAGACGCATCCGCGTCCCGGGATCGCCAATCGCGCCGAGCGTCGCACCACCAGCGGCGTGAACACGGAAGAAGCCATCGCGGCCGCCACCGTCGCCGCGGTGCGCATGCTCGAGTCTCCGCTCGTCGTTGTCTTCACGAAGAGTGGATTCACGGCGCGCATCGTGTCGTCGCACCGTCCCAGTGTGCCCATTCTGGCGCTCACCGACGAACCGCGCGTCTGCCGCCAGCTGTCGCTGGTCTGGGGTGTTGTGCCGCGCCTGGTGCCCACCGCACGCGGGTACGATCACATGGTGGCCATGGCGCTGCGTGAGGCGCTCGACATGGGCCTCGTGACCAAGGGCGACCGCGTCTTGGTCACCGCTGGCGTGCCGTTCGACGTCCCGGGCACGACCAATCTGCTCAAGGTCGAAACGGTGTGATGCGACTGGTCGAAGTCTCGCCAGGGTACGGTCGCTGAACACATCGGTGACCGCATCCGCGCGCCTCACCTTTCTGGGAACCGGCACCAGCTTCGGGGTGCCGCAGATCGGTTGCGGCTGTGTCGTCTGCCGCTCCACCGATCCGCGCGACAAGCGCACACGCTGCGGTGCCGTGATCGAGACCGCGAGTGGCACTCGACTGCTCATCGATACCCCGCCTGAACTGCGCCTGCAGCTCGTGGCGGCCGATATCGACGACATCGATGCCGTGTTGTACACGCACGAGCATGCCGACCACATTCACGGGATCGACGATCTGCGCGCGTTCACGATCCGCCGCGCCACCTCGCTGCCGCTGTATGGGGAAGCGGCCACGCTGCACACGTTGCGCGCTCGCTTTCCCTATATCATGGACGAGCAGTTTCGTCCGTTACCCGGCACGACACGCCCGGAAGGTACGCTCATGCCGATTGAGGCTGGCGTGCCGTTCACGGTGAAGGACACCGAAGTCCTGCCGATCGCGGTGCCCCACGGTCGCGCGTCGGTGGTCGGGTACCGCGTCGGCGACATCGCCTACATCACCGACGCCAAGCTGTTGCCCGACACGGCGCGCACCGCGCTCGCGGGCGTACGCGTGCTGGTGCTGAATGCCCTGTTGCGCCATCCGCATCCCACGCATCTCTCGATCGCCGAGGCCGTGGCGGTGGCGCAGGAGATCGGCGCGGAGCGCACCCTGCTCACGCACCTCACGCACGACAACGCGCACGCCGCGCTTGCCGCCGAGTTGCCCGCCGGTGTCGAGCCCGCGTACGACGGTCTGGTCGTGACCTGTTCGTAAGCCAGTCACACGCTTCGTTCGTTTCGTCATAGCTCTCACGCGTTGTCGGAGTGTCTTGCCATGTCGTTGTCGCTTGATTTCACGAACATGATGGGTGCGGCGCTGCCGCATGGCGCAGGTATCACGGCCGCGCAGCTCACCGATGCGTCCGACGCTTTCGCCAAAGCGCACGCGCACGTGCACGCCATGCAGGCCGAACTCGGCTTCCTCACCCTCCCGGTGAACGAGGCGTTGCGCGACGCCACGCTGGCCGTTGCCGAGCAGACGCGGGGCCGGTTCGATGACGTGTTGCTGCTGGGCATCGGCGGTTCGGCGCTCGGCCCCATCGCGCTGCGTACCGCGCTTCGGCCGCCGGCGTGGAATACCCTCAGCGCGGACGCCCGCGGCGGCCACCCTCGCCTGCACGTGCTCGACAACGTCGACCCGGCCACCATCGCCGCCACGCTCGCCCGGCTCGATCTGTCCCGCACGCTCGTGCTGGTGATTTCGAAGTCCGGCGGCACGGTGGAAACGATGGCGCAGTATCTCATCGTGCGAGAGGCACTGGCGCGCGCGGTGGGAGAAGACGCGGCACGTCAGCATCTCGTCTTCATCACCGATCCCGAGGTTGGCGCGCTCCGCAAGATCGCTCGCGCCGAGGGCATCACGACGCTCGAGGTGCCGCCGAATGTGGGTGGCCGATTCTCGGTGCTGTCGCCCGTCGGTATGCTCCCGGCGGCTCTGATAGGCATCGATGTCAAGGCGCTCCTCGCTGGTGCGGCCGACGTCATGACGAGGGCCGCGAGCGCTGATCTTGCCACGAACTTACCCGGCACCTTCGCGGTGCTGCAGCACATCGCGGACACGGCCCACGGACGATCGGTGCAGGTGCTGATGCCCTACGCCGATCCGCTGCGCGACCTCGCGCTCTGGTTCGTGCAGTTGTGGGCCGAGTCACTGGGCAAGCTGCGCAGCGACGGCACACCCGTGGGGCCGACGCCGCTGCCGGCCGTCGGCGCCACCGATCAGCATTCGCAAGTGCAGCTGTTCATGGAGGGCCCTCTCGACAAGACCGTCACCTTCATCACGGTGAAGGGGCGCGAGCGCGACGGCATGATTCCCACACGTCACGCCGACATTCCCGAGTTGAGCTATCTCGCTGGACACACCCTCGGTGAACTCATCGACATCGAGCAGCGCGCCACGGCTGGGGCGCTGGCGGCCCGCGGACGATTCAACGCCACGCTCGCCATCGACACGGTCGACGCGTTTCACCTGGGCGCGCTCATGCAGACCTTCGCGCTGGCCACCGCCTACGCCGGTGTGCTGTACGAGGTGAACGCCTTCAATCAGCCGGGTGTGGAGTTGGGTAAGAACTTCGCCTATGCCATGCTCGGCCGAGCTGGGAGTGAGCAGGCGCGCGCCGAATGGGATGCACTCCCCAAGCCGGACCCGCGCTACCGCGTGTGATCGATCGTCCCACCACGCGGCGACGTGCAACGCCAACCGGCCTGAAGGGGAATCCCGGACTTGCCGCACCCATCCCTGTAGTGGGAACTTTCCCTGGCAGACGCGACGGGCTCCGGTAGGCCGGAGTCGTCGCTCATTCACCCTGACCCGCTCCGGCTCGCGCTGGGCAGGATCCACGACACGAATGTCCGATACCACGAAACCCACGACGTCCTTGTTTGGCGGTGCCGTTACGGTGGAAGGTGGGCGCGTCCAGCTGCATGACGCCGCCGTCCTGACCTCCGCGCACATGGACGCGCTGGTTCATCAGGCTGTCTTCGGGAACGAAGGCGAGCGTACCTTCGCCCGCTGGCTCGTGTGGGAGCTGGGTCAGACCGTCGGTGTTCGTGCCGCGTCGATCCATGAGCTGTACGTCGCACGTGGAGCAGGCAAGTGCAGCGGTTTCACTGTACCCGCGATGAACATCCGCGCGCTCACCTACGACACGACGCGCGCGATCTTCCGCACGGCCAACACGCTGCAGGCCGGCGCGTTCATTCTCGAAATTGCCCGCTCCGAAATCGCCTACACCGAACAGCGCCCCGACGAGTATGTGTCGGTGATTCTCGCCGCCGCGCTGCGCGAAGGCTATCGCGGACCGGTGTTCATTCAGGGCGACCACTTCCAGGTCAACCACAAGAAGTTCGCGGTCGATCCCATCACCGAAGTGAACGCGGTCAAGGCACTCGTCACCGAGGCCGTCGCTGCTGGCTTCTACAACATCGATGTCGACACATCGACGCTGGTCGATCTCTCCAAGGAGACGCTCGCCGAACAACAGCGTCTCAACTACGACGTGTGCGTGGACATCACCCGCTTCGTGCGTGCGGCTGAGCCAGCCGGCGTGACGATCTCCATCGGCGGCGAGATCGGGGAAGTCGGGACTGAGAACAGCACGCCGGAAGAGCTCGAAGCGTTCATGGACGGCTTCAAGGCCACGCTCGAGACGCAGGCGCCGGGTACGGCTGGGCTCTCCAAGATCTCGGTACAGTCGGGTACGTCGCACGGCGGTATCGTGCTCGCCGATGGGTCCATTGCCGAGGTCGCCCTCGATTTCGACACCCTCGAGAAGCTCTCGAAGATCGGTCGTGATCGTTATGGCATGGCCGGTGCAGTACAGCACGGCGCGTCGACGCTGCCCGACGCCGCGTTCAGCAACTTCCCACGGCTCGAGACGGCGGAAATCCATCTCGCGACGAATTTCCAGACCATGATGTTCGATCACATCCCGGCCGCGCTGCGGGCCGACATGTATGCATGGCTGGATACCAACGCCAAGGACGAACGCAAGGCGACGGATACCGACGAACAGTTCTACTACAAGGCGCGTAAGAAATCGATCGGACCGTTCAAGAAGCAGTTGTGGGCGTTACCCGCTGACGTGCGGGGCGCGCTCGGCGCGGCGTACGACAAGAAGTTCACATTCCTGTTCGAACAGCTGGGCATCGCCGGAACCCGCGCGATTGTCGAGCAGTTCGTCACGATACCTGAGCAGCATCGCCCGTTTCCGACGGGAGCCAGCACCATCGTGGCCGCCCCGGACGACGCGGATCTTTCGGACTGAGTTGTCAGTATGGTGTCGGGAGTGGATCGCGCCGGAACGGCGTGATCCCCGCTCCCGATACGCAACTCATCACTGCTTGCGAGGTGTGATATGGCCCGGTACGACGAGTACGACGATGATCGCGTGGTCGTGATCGAACGTGAGAATGGCGCGAACGGCATTGGCACCTTTCTGCTTGGTCTCGCGATCGGGGCAGGGGCCGCGCTGCTGTTTGCGCCGGCCAGTGGTGCCGAAACCCGGCAGCGCCTGCAGGACGAAGCGCGACGCGCCGGACGCAAGGTGAAGGACATGACCGATGAGTTCGGCGAGAAGGTGGCCGATACCGTCGAGAAGAGCCGCTTCCAGTTCGACGAGCAGGTTGGCCGTGCGCGCGATGCGGTGAATTCACGTGTGCAGGCGGTTGGCGACGCCGTGTCGGCCGGACGCGATGCGGCAGCGCAGGCGCGATCTGAACTCGAACGTGCCGTGGCCGACAGCAAGCGCGCCTATGCGGACAGCCGCCGGGCGTACCGCGATCATGGTCGCCGCCAGGGGCCGGATGACACCGCCGCGCCCGACGATATGGTCTCGAGCTCCGGGGAGGAATCCGCTGGCGCTCCGGGCGAAGGCTGAAAGCTGGTGGGACATTGTCCGACGCGTCTGGAATCAAGGCGCTGAGGACAATGTGCTGTTTCTGGCGGGCGGGCTGGCATTCAATGTCCTGCTCGCCCTTCTGCCGTTCGTGCTACTGCTGATCTCCGGCTTGTCGCTGCTGCTTGGCAGCGAGACCACGGCCGCCGCCAATACGGTGACCGCTCTTGTGGATCGTTTGCTTCCGAGCGGCGCCAACTCAGCGGGTGAGCTACTGCGCGGCGTGGTGGCCGAGGTGCTCGAGACGCGAGGCGCCGTCACGGCGTATTCGGCGATCGGCTTCGCCTGGTTCTCTACGCGTCTCTTCGGATCACTACGAAGTGTGCTGGCGCTGATTTTCGACGGCACCGATCGCGGCATCGTTGCCGGCAAGGTCTTCGATTTTCTCGCCACCATCATCGCGACGGTAGCTATCGTCGTCTACGTCGTGATTTCGACGTACGTCGATCTCGCCACCACGCGCGGGCTGGCCTTGCTGCAAGAAACGGGACTGCGCACCGAAGCGATGGGATTCGTCGGCTACCTCCTCGGACGACTGGCCGCACTCTCAGTCGTATTCGTGCTCTTCTATGCCATGTATCGGGGTCTTCCGCGCCGTCGCCCCAGCATACGTACGGCGGCCGTCGGCGCAGTCACCGCATCGGTACTTTTCGAAATCGCCCGACACCTGTTCGTGCTGTTCGTGGCCCGATTCGATCCGAGTTCGCTCTACACGGGCACGATTGCCGCCATCGTCGCGATCGTTTTCTGGACATATTACGGTTCGCTGCTCTTCCTGATCGGCGGCGAGGTCGCGCAGGCGTTCGATCTGCGGCGGAATGAGCTGGCGGCCCTGCAACAGGCAGAGGCTGCGGCTCGTGCCGCCGCCTCGACCACGCCCGCGCGCGTCAAGCCGAATAAACGCCCACCCACCAAACGTCCGTGACCCAGTTCGCCGCTCCGTTGCTCGATGTGCGCAGTGATACCGTGACCCGGCCTTCTGCCGCGATGCGTCGCGCGATGGCCGACGCAGAAGTCGGTGACGATGTCCTCGACGGTGATCCGACCACGCGCCGGCTTGAAGCCGCGGTGGCCGAACGACTCGGCAAAGAGCGCGCGCTGTTCTTCCCAAGTGGCACCATGGCCAATCAGGCGGCCATCTGGGTGCAGAGCACGCCGGGCACCGAGATTCTCCTCGACGCTGAGGCGCACATCATCCATTCGGAAGTCGCCGCCACCTCCGCGCTGTGCGGCGTGCAGGTGCGTCCGTTGCGCGGCGCCGCGCTGGTCTTTCGGGCCGCCGACCTGATGGCAGGAATGCGGGCACCGTCCAGTGATGGCATCGAGCCCTCGATGGTGTGTCTCGAGAACACGCACAACGGAGCTGGTGGCGTCGTGACAACGCGCGACGACTTGCACGCCCTCACCACGGTCGCGCGTCGGTTCAACCTCGCGGTGCACCTCGACGGCGCACGCCTGTGGAACGCCGCCGCCGCCACGGGGACTTCACTCGCCGCCTTCGCCGCCTGCGCCGACACCGTCATGGTGTCCTTCTCCAAAGGACTGGGCGCCCCGGTCGGCGCGTGCCTCGCCGGTCCCGCTGACGTCATCACGCGTGCGCATCGCGCCCGGAAACGCTTTGGTGGCGGCATGCGGCAAAGCGGTATCCTCGCGGCCGGCGCGCTGTACGGCCTCGAACATCATCTCGATCGGCTGGCCGAAGACCATGAAGCCGCGAAGTATCTCGCGCATCTCGTCGATGGAGTCGGCGGGGCCAAAGTCATCATGCCCGACACCAACATTGTCATGATCGACTTGCCCAGTCCGCGCGCCGACGACGTCATCGCGCGGGCGGCCGCGCTCGGCGTGCGGATTTACAAATGGCACGACCGCCGGGTGCGCGCGGTGACCCACCTCGATGCACCGATCGGGCTCATCGCCGAGCACGGGCCGAAAATCGCGCAGGCGCTGTCCGAGGTGTTGGCCTAGCCGCACGGCATGGGCACAAAAAAAGCGCACGGGAGGTCCGCTCTTTCGAGCGAATCCTCCCGTGCGCAGTGCTCCGGGCCTGACGAAGCGACGCCAGACTCCACGTGCCGCTGCTACCTTCGGGGTCCTGACGGATTTGGCGGGCTGTCGCCCTCCGGGACCCGGAGCAAGAAAAAGGTAACCACCCGCCGCGCGAAGTGGTACCGGTAGGAGATCCCGTCCTCCGCCCTCGAGTCGGCTGTGTAGATTGGAGGCATGTCGCTCGCTCTCGCCCGCAAATACCGCCCACGGAACTTCGCTACCGTGGCGGTGCAGTCACATGTCGCCAATACCCTGAAGGGCGCGATCGCCAGTGGGCGTGTCGCGCACGGGTATCTGCTCTGCGGTCCACGGGGGACCGGCAAGACCACGCTGGCCCGTGTGCTGGCGATGGCGCTCAACTGTGAGGAGCTCGCCGACGCCCGACGGATGAGCGGGACGGCTGCCGCCACCGAGTTCAGCGAGGCGATGGCCGCCGCCGGTGAACCGTGCGGCCGATGCACCAGCTGTCAGCGCATCTGGAGTGGAAGTGCGTCGCTCGACGTCGTCGAGATTGACGCCGCGTCGAATGGTGGCGTGGCCGATGCCCGCGAGCTGCGCGAGCGCGCCATGTATGCGCCGTCCGGTGATGACCGCTACAAGGTCTACATCATCGACGAAGCGCATATGCTGTCGCGCGATGCATGGAACGCGCTGCTCAAGGTGCTCGAGGAACCGCCCCCACGCGTGGTGTTTGTCTTCGCCACGACCGAGGCGCAGAAGGTGCTCCCGACGGTGATTTCGCGACTGCAGCGATTCGATTTGAAGCGCATCGGCCCCGCGGAGATCCGTGAACGGCTGGCGGCGGTGCTCACCGAAGAGGGCGTGCGCTTCGAGCCCGATGCGTTGGGCATGATCGCCGGCGCGGCCGACGGTGGGCTGCGTGACGCGTTGTCGCTTACCGATCAGGTGTTGTCGCTCGGCGAGACGGCCGAGGTCACGGCGGAGCGCGTGCGCACCGCGTTGGGGCTCGTCCCCGAAGAAGAGTATCTGCTGCTGCTCGATATCATCGCCCAGCGTCGCGCCGTCGACGTGTTCGGCGCCGTGCAGCGTCAGGCTGACGGCGGGGTTGATCTCATGCTGTTGCTGGCCGGCATCGGCCGCATGTTGCGAGCGCAGCTCACGATCGCCCTCGGTGGCGTACCACCCGAGCTCTCGGAGCGCATGCGCAGTGCGCTCACTGAGCGAAAGGGACAAGTCTCCGCCGGCGACTTGCTGCGCATGCTGCACGCGCTGCTCGAGATCGAGCCGATGTATCGTCGCAGCGGCCAGCCGCAGCTCTTGCTGGAAACGTTGCTCGTGCGCTTCGCCCTGCTCGATCGTACGGTGGAACTCGAAGAGGTCATCAAGGGCTTCGGCACCGGTGGTCACGACGATCCGCCGCCGCGTCGCGTCGCGCACGAGGCGCGCGTCGCATCGGCGCATGCGATCCCACCCTCCCCGCCGCCGGCGGTCGCCCCCGCTCTCGCCCAGACCGCGCCAGCGATGGTCGCATCACCGCTCGTCGCCGCGCCGCTCGTGGCACCGCCGCGGTCGGCGACGCAGCAGGTCGCGGAAGCGGCCGCCGCCCCACAGCGGGCCGAGCAGCGCCCCACGCCGCGGGCCGCTGCCGCCGCGCCACGGGTGGGACCGCCGCCCACGGTCGAGCAGCTGAAGGCGCGCTGGGAACGTGTGAGTGACGCCATCAAAACCGCCGGACGTGGCATGCTGGCACAAGCCGTGGCGCGGTTGGTCCCGGCATCCGTTTCGGCGCACGGCAGCGTCGCCCTCACCTATGATCCTGCCGACGACACCTTCGCCCGTGCCGCCGATGGCGCGCGCCCGGATATTCTGGCTGCGCTGCAGGCGTGCTTTGACGGCGTCACTGGGGTAACAGTGGTGTCGTCCGTGAATGCCAGCGCGCAGGCGCAGTCCCGCGCGCCGCGCGATACCACGAAACGCCTCACCGCCCACGACGTGCAGCAGCAACGCACCGAGCAACTCTCGTCGAAAGACCCGTTGCTCGAAGCCGCCGTGCGAGCGCTCGACCTCGAATTGCTCGACTAACGATTACTCGACTACCGATTCCAAGGAACAGTCATGGATTTGTTCAAGATGATGGGTCAGTTCAAGGACATGCAGTCGCGCATGCAGACCATGCAGGACGAGATGTCGCAGCGCACGTTCTCGGCACTCGCTGGCGGTGGCATGGTGGCGGCCGACGTCGACGGCAAGATGCAGCTCAAACGCATCAAACTCGACCCGACGGTCGTGAACGCCAACGACATCGAGATGCTCGAAGATCTCATCGTCGTCGCAGTCGCCGAAGCGCAGAAGAAGGCGGCCGAAGCCATGCAGATGGAGCTCAGCAAAGTCACTGGCGGCATCGATCTGCCGTTCAAGCTTCCGTTTTGATCGCCCCCCGTTGAGCGTCATCGACGATCTCACGAGTGAGCTGGCGCGGCTCCCCGGCATCGGCCGCAAGACCGCGCTCCGACTCACCTATCACTTGCTGCGGCAGCCACACTCGCAGAGTCGTCGGCTGGCCGAAGCGCTCGTGCTGCTCACCGAGCGTGTGCGCGCCTGCGACCGGTGCCACAACCTCACCGAGTCGCCGCTGTGCGCGCTCTGTGCCGATCCGCGGCGCGACCCCGCCATCGTGTGCGTGGTCGAGGAAGCGTCCGACATCGCCTCGATCGAGCGGGCGGGCGAATTTCGCGGACTCTACCACGTGCTGGGTGGGCGCCTGTCGCCCCTGGATGGCGTCGGGCCTGACGATCTGGCCATCGGCGACCTCCTCGCCCGGATCGAACCCGAAGGGGTCAAGGAGGTCATTCTGGCTACGAATCCATCGCTCGAAGGCGAAGCGACCGCGTTGTACGTCCAACGGCAGCTGCTGGCGCGCGGCGTACGGATTACCCGCATCGCCCGCGGCCTGCCCGTCGGCGGCGATCTCGAATATGCCGATGGCGTGACGATCGCCCAAGCGTTGTCCGCCCGTCGGGAGATGCTCTGATGCGGCGTCAGGATGCCAGGTGGAGCCTGGTCGGTATGCTCGCCACCGGGCTCGTGGCCGGCGTCGCCGTCGGCCTGATGGGTTGGAGCGCGCACCAGCACCGGCATCGTCGGTCCCTCTTTCATCCAGACGCGACGAGCCGGCTTGCGGCGCTCGGTTACCTTCGGGCGCATCCAAGCGTTGATAGTGCGCGGCTCCTTCGTGACTATCTCCAGTGGGAACCGCATCCGTTGCTGCGTCGCAAGGCCCGAGGGGTTCTGCGCCGGACAGAACGGCTGTTACGTTCCTAACGGACCCGCATGCCGGCCATGTGACGCTGGCCTGCGGAACCTGATCCCTTCGACCCACCGTTCATGTCTGTCGGCGCCGCCACCTGGTCGTTCACCGAGGACGACTTCGGGGCCATCACCATTACGCTCCAGCGTTTCCTCTACGACGCCAAGGCGCGTTGCGCCCTGCTCGTGGACCGGAGTGGACAGCTGGTCGCCACGGTCGGCGAGCCACCCAACTTCGACGCGACCGCCTTCGCCACGCTCACGGCAGCGGATTTCAGTGCCAACGATCAGCTGGCTCGGCTCATCGGCGAAAGCGACTTCAACGTCCTGTTCCATCAGGGCGAGAAGGAGTCGATGTATCTCGCCGATATCGCCCGACGCGTCATCCTCGTCGTGCTCTTCGACAACCGCACTACGCTCGGTCTCGTCCGATTGCGTATGAAGTCGGCCGTCGACGAGCTCACGAAGACATTTGAAGGCGTCTTCTCCCGCGGCGGGTCCGCATCCACGCCGCCGCCGGGATTCCTGGCCGGCGCCGAGGATGAGATCGATCGGCTTTTTCAGTAAGGGGCCGTAATCGATGTCGATGATCAACTATGCGTCCCGAGAGATCAACTGCAAGATCGTGTTCTACGGTCCGGGGCTCGGTGGCAAGACGACCAATCTCGAGTACGTGTACGGCAAGGTGTCACCCAACACCCGCGGAAAACTGATCTCGCTGGCCACGGAAACAGAACGCACCCTGTTTTTCGATTTCCTGCCGGTCGATCTGGGCACGATCCGCGGCTTCCGGACGCGATTCCATTTGTACACCGTGCCCGGTCAGGTCTACTACAATGCCAGTCGCAAGCTCATCTTGAAGGGCGTCGATGGTGTGGTGTTCGTGGCCGACTCACAGGTGGAGCGCGCCGAGGCCAACCTCGAGTCCATGCAGAACCTGTATGACAACATGGCGGCGTATGGCTACGACCTCACGCGTATGCCGTTTGTCATTCAGTACAACAAGCGTGATCTGCCCAATGCGGCCCCGCTCGCGGAGCTGCAGTCCATGCTCAATCCCGGCTGGGAAGTGACCGACCCGACTCGCATGCGGGCGGTAGCGGATCCCTTCAAGCCGGGCGAGCTTCTGGTCAGTCAGTTGCCGACCGGGGAATGGGTGGAGCGCGTCCCGACGTTCGAAGCCGTAGCCGTGACGGGCGACGGCGTGTTCGACACCCTGAAAGCCGTTTCCAAGCTGGTGCTCAAAACGCTCGCATAGCCGCGGGCGTGGCGGGCACCGGTCCTCCCGCCTCTCGATACTCCTGTGAACCTTCCGAACGCAATCACGCTGGGCCGCATCGCCCTGACGCCGCTGATTGCGTGGTTGCCGTTCACCACGTCGTGGACCGCGCGTCTGATCGCGTTTCTGCTGTTCACGATCGCCGCCGTCACCGACTACTGGGACGGCCATCTCGCCCGGTCGCGCAATCTCGTGACCGACCTCGGGCGCCTCCTCGATCCGCTCGCCGACAAGCTGCTGCTCGTGGCCACGCTGATCCCGATGTACTGGCTGCAGAGGCACTACACGCTGCTGGTGCCTGACGGCACGATGCCGCAGCCCACGCCACTGCTGTTCCAGACGCCGTTCGGCGCCGTGTCCCTGCCGCTCTGGATCGTGCTGGTGGTACTTGGCCGCGAAGCCTTCATGACCGTGTTCCGGCAAGTCGCCGCGCGTCGTGGCCTGGTGATCTCGGCGATCGGCCCCGCCAAGTGGAAGACGACCTTCCAGAGCCTGTGGCTCGGCGCCGCTTATTTCTGGTTCTTCGCCGCCACGCTGGCCGCCCGCGAGGGGTGGGAAGGGGACAGCGCCTGGAAGGCGTTCGCCTACTTCAACGGCTTTGTGGGCGTCACCAGCATGATCGGCGCGCTGGTGCTCACGGTGTGGAGTCTGTGGCTGTATCTGCGCCGCTACGGGAAGCAGGTCGCGCGGCTGGCCTGAGCGCCGCCGAGCTCGTCTGTGCCGGATGCATGTCAGCGCATAGATCGGTAGCGACCGGAACCGTACGTCTGAGGTGATAGCGCCACACAAAGTGTCGGTCGTGAACAACACAAATGTGCTCTCGCAAAGTTTCCATCGTTCGTCGTAGGAGGACGAGGGACAGGGCGTATTCCATCACAGATATGGTATTTTAATTGCTTAACTTTTCTTCACCTTGACCTTTGCGTGCATTGTCCATCGCGCGCACGGCCTGGTCCTGCCCCCCCTCCACAGGACATTGCATGAAGAGTTTTCTCGCCGTTTCCGCTCTCGCACTCACGTTGTCGAGCGTGGCGAATGCCCAGACGATCACGTCGATCAATGACGTGTCGAACTGCGTGTACAACGCGTCGTTCGCAAGTGGCGCGGGCAATAGCGCCAACATTGCGATCACCGGGGCACAGCCTCGCAGTGGCAATGGGTCCCTCGAACTACAAATGACCAATTTCGCGCAGCCGGCGGTGTATATGTGCGGCTCGACGGTCACGGGAACCCTGGCGCAGTTATCCTCGCTGAGCTTCGATTACCTTGGCACCAATCCGGTCAACACCAGCCCGACGATCCGGTTGATTTTTGACGCGCAGTATCTTGGTCTGACGCGGACCTTCAATCTCGGCTGGTATGCCAACAGCGGCGCACCTAACTGGACCAACAGCGGAGATCTGACGGCGGTCGGTTCGTCGCCGGCCGGTAACACCGGCTTCTTTCTCCGTCTGACCGGTTCCGGCGGCGGTCAGCTGCTCCGCGACTGCAGCACCTCTGGCCTTAGCGCCGGCTTTGACGATCGTCGGCAGTCGCTGGCTGATTGGTTGGGCGCCTGCAACGGTGCAGGCGGTGCTCTCAACTTCTCGCAGGCCACAGTCAAGGCCGTCCAGGTCGACCAGGGTCGCTGGCCCGACTTTACCGGAACTAACGTGAACTACGTGGACAACGTCACCGTCGGCTATGGACGGACGTCGAACACGATCAATTTCGAATCCACGGTCGTCCCCGAGCCGTCCACCTACGCGCTCATGGCCGCCGGCCTTGCCGGTCTCTTCGCCGTGCAGCGTCGTCGCCGCCGCTCGGTCTGACCCGCACCACGCGGTAGTAGAGCAGTCCTACGGCGCCGGTCGAGCTCAGCTCGCCGGCGCCGTTGTCCTTGGTGGTATTTTTCCTCCATGAACATCGAAATCGTCACGATCGGCGACGAGCTCCTGCTCGGCTTCACGATCGACACGAACGCCGCGCATCTCGCGCGCGAATTGGCGGCCCTCGGCGTGCGCATCGTACGCCGCGCCACCTGCGGCGATGATGCCGATTCCATCGCCACCGCCGTGCGGGAGGCCCTCGAGCGCACCGGCGCGGTCATCACCACTGGCGGCCTCGGCCCCACCGCCGACGATATGACCAAACCGGCCATCGCCTCGATCTTCGGGCGCGGCATGGTCCTGGACGCCGCGATTCTCCAAAGCCTCGAAGAGCGGTGGCTCAAGCGCTTCGGCCATGAACTCCCGGCCAGCAACCGCCAACAGGCCATGGTGCCGGAGGCCTGCACGATTTTGCCCAATCGCCATGGCTCCGCCCCCGGCATCTGGCTGGAGGACGCGCAGCAGCGCTGGGTCGCCATGCTCCCGGGCGTGCCTCGCGAAATGCGCGGGATGTTGGCCGATACGGTGATTCCGCATCTGCGCGACCGGCTGCCCGCCGGTGGCCCGGTGATTCGCGCGCGCACGCTGCGCACCGCGAACATCGCCGAGTCGGCGCTCGCCGATAAGCTCGGTAAGCTGGCCCGCGGGGTGAACGGACTCTCCTTGGCCTACCTCCCCGGCAACGACGGGGTCGATCTGCGACTCACGTCGTACACGCAGCCGGCCCGTGAAACCGAGGCGACGCTCACCGGGGCCGCGCAGCTCGTGCGCGAGAAAGTCGGCCGCTTCATCTACGGCGAAGGCGACGATGATCTGGCCGCGCTCATGCTCACTGAATGCGCGACACGCGGCCTCACGCTCGCCGTGGCCGAAAGCTGCACCGGCGGTATGCTGGGCATGCGCCTGACCGCCGTGCCGGGCTCCAGCCGGGTCGTGCAGGGCGGAACGATCGCGTATGCGAATGCGGTCAAGGTCCGTGAGCTCGGGGTCGCACAGGGCGATCTGGACGAGCACGGCGCCGTCAGCGAGCCAGTCGCGCGCGCCATGGCCACGGGGGCCCGCCTGCGCTTCGGCACGAATATCGGGATCGGCATCACCGGAATCGCCGGCCCCGACGGCGGCACTCCGGAGAAGCCCGTGGGTACCGTTTGGGTGGCGATCGACCTCGATGGCGAGGTCCGTGCAGTACGTGCCATCCTGCCGGGCGACCGCTCGGAAATCCGGTATCGGGCAGCGCAATTAGCGCTCGATCGTCTGCGTCGCGCGTTCGAACGCGACCAGGATCCCGTGGGATGGACGGCCCGGGGCTGAGGCGGGACTGACGCCCGCGCCCCGCAGTCCTTTTCTTTCGGCTAGGCGCCACGCCACGCCACGCAAACTTTACGTTGACGACTCTCGTACGCACATCATGACCGACCCGATGTCTGACGCTCCGGTGGACAACATGGATCCGATGGAAACGCGGGAAACCGCTACCGTGCAGCCACCGCTCGAAGACGGTGACGACCTGCAGCAGGCGCAGCGCGAACTCGAATCGCAGAAGGACAAGTATCTGCGACTCGCCGCCGAGTACGACAATTTCCGCCGTCGTGCCGTGAAGGAACGGCAGGAAGCGGGCTGGCGCGCCCAGGGAGAACTCGTGCGCGGCCTGCTCGATGGCCTCGACGACATCACCCGCTTCGCCGCCGTCGATCCCGCCACGGTCGACGCGAAGTCGGTGATTGACGGCATGCAGCTGGTCGAGAAAAAACTCTTCAAGTCGCTCTCCGGACACGGCTTCGAGGTCATCAACCCGACCGGCCATCCCTTCGATCCGGCGATGCATGAAGCGGTCAGTACCGCCCCCGCGTCGCAGCCCGAGGAAGACGGCATCGTCGCCGTCTGCTTTCAGGTCGGCTACGTCATCAATGGCCACGTGCTCCGTCCGGCGCGCGTGGTGGTGAAGCAGTGGACCGGCGCCTGAGGGCGCAGTGAGCATGGCCAACGCGAAGGACTTCTACCAAGTACTCGGGGTCTCGTCGACGGCAACCGCCGACGAGATCAAAAAGCAGTACCGGCGACTGGCGAAGCAGCATCATCCCGACGCCAATCAGAACGATCCCAAGGCGGCTGAACGCTTCAAGGAAATCTCCGAGGCGCACAACGTGCTCGGTGATGCGGACAAGCGGAAGGAATACGACGACATGCGGCGCCTCGGAGCCTTCGGCGGGATGAGCGGCTTCGGTGGCGCGCGTTCGTCGTCGCGTCCCGGCGCGTCGGGCACCGCGCGTCCCGGGCAACCCGGCGCGGGCACCTTCAATGACTTCGATGTCGGTGGCATCGGCGGACTCGGCGATCTGTTCTCGTCGATGTTCGGCGGTGCGGCCGGTGCAGGGCGTCAGCGCGCGCGCGGTCCCGAACGCGGTCAGTCGGTCGAGCAGACGGTCGAAGTGCCGTTCCGCGTGGCCGCCGTCGGCGGCAAAGTGCCCGTCGACATCGAAGTCAACGAGGAGTGCGCCACCTGCCATGGCAACGGCGCAGCGCCGGGCGCACAGCTGCGTCCGTGCGGCGAATGCAGCGGCCGCGGCGTGATCTCTTTCGGACAGGGCAGCTTTGCGGTGAATCGTCCGTGTCCGGTGTGCTCGGGTCGTGGCAGTGTGCCGACGGAACGTTGTCCGACCTGTCGTGGTACCGGAGACACGCGCGTCTCGCGCAAAGTGCTCATCTCCGTGCCGTCTGGTGCGGAAACGGGCGCCAAGGTCCGCCTGCGCGGGCAGGGTGGCAAAGGCGCCGCTGGCGGTCAGGCGGGCGATCTCGTGATCACCTTCACGGTGACACCCGATCGCTTCTACAAGCGCGATGGACTCGATCTGATCGCGACCGTGCCGATCAACATCGCGCAGGCCACGCTCGGCTCGCGCATCAGCGTGAAGACGCTCGACGACAAGAAGGTCGCCATTCGCATTCCGGCCGGCACCTCGGCAGGCAAGCGCTTCAAGATCACCGGACAAGGCATCGAGAAGGACGGCAAGAAGGGTGACCTGCTGGTCGAAGTCACCATCACCGTTCCAGAGTCCTTGACCGAAGCACAGGAGAAGGCGATGCGCGAGTTCGCGGAAGCTGGTGGGATGAAGTTCTGATGCGCACGTCGCGTCGGGTCGCCACGGCAATGGCGTTCACGTGTGCATGCACGAGTGCGATTGCGTCGCTGGCTCAGGCGCAGGTCACGCCTACTGCGGCCGGCGCGACGGCACCGGCAACGCCGAGCACACCGGAAATGCGCTGGCGCTTCGATCAGTGCATGGGTGGTGTGACGTACGGGGCCCCGTTCAAGTGGGCGCTTTCGTACGGCGGCGGCATGGTGTACGAAGGGGATCGCATTGATTTGTGCGCGCTCGCCGTGGCGAAGGTTGGACTCGGCGGAGCAGGCGCCTCGATCGGACTGGCGAAGTCGTATGGATCGATGGGCACCGGCAGCGCCATCACCGGCGGCATCATCCGCACGTTCGGCGATCCGCTCAATGCGACGGCGCGTCGGACTTATGTGGGAGGGGCCGTCCATTTCTGGCCGCTGCTCGCTCTTGGAGGCGAAATCGGCTACTACGTGCGTCTCGGTGACGAGGCCGGTGCGTCTTCGCACGGCAAGAAAGTGATCACCTGGTCGGCAGGCTTCGGCTTCTAGCCCCGTGCTGCTCGCGCAGTCGTGCGCGTCGAAGTAGGTTCGCGCGCATGTCCGCTGCTCACGGTTCTTCCGACACTCCCCGCCGCAATCCGCTGAGATCGCAGGCCGTTCAGGTCACGCTTGGCCTGTTGGTGGGCCTCGCGCTCGGCATGTGGCTCTCGCACGAAGCGTCGCCGTCCGCCTTCACGCGCGGACTGATCGCCGTACTGGACGTCGTCGGCACCGCGTGGATCAACGCGGTGCGCATGACGGTGATTCCGCTGGTGGTGCCGCTCCTGATCGTGGGCGTCGCGGGTGGCGGCGATACCAGCATGACGGGCCGCGTGGGCGCCAAAGCCTTCGGCTGGATGCTTGGACTCGCGATCGCGTGCGCGATTTTCTCCGCGCTGGTTGCACCGCCCTGGTTCGGTACGCTGGTACTCGATCCCGAGGCCACCGCGCGACTGCGCGCGACGGCGACGATCGACATTCCGCCCGCCGACGCACTGTCGCTGCGCACGTGGATTCTTGGATTGATTCCGCTCAATCCCATCAAGGCCGCCGCCGACGGCACGTTGCTCCCTGTCGTGTTGTTCACGCTGCTCTACGCGTTCGCGCTGGGCAAAGTGAGCGACGGACCACGCGCGGCCCAGCTGGCGTTCTTTCGCGGTATGGCCGACACCATGCTGGTCGTCGTGCGATGGATGCTGGCCATCGCGCCGATCGGCATTCTTGCCTTGGCCACCGTCCTCGGACAGAAGCTCGGCACGTCGGTGCTCGGTGCTATCGGCTTCTACTTCATGGTGGTGATCGTGCTGCATCTGATCGCCACGGCGGCGCTCTATGGCGTCATGGGCGTTACGCGACGCGTGCCACTGCGCGATTTTGCCCGCGCGCTGATCCCGTCGCAGGTGGTCGGCATGGGTACGCGCAGTTCACTCGCGTCCTTGCCGGCAATGGTGAAAGGCGCGACCGATGTGCTGCACTTACCGGCTACCGCCACCGGCTTCGTACTGCCGTTGTGTGCCTCGGTGTTCAAACTCACGAGTGCGATCTACTGGGTCGTCGGCGCGCTCTTCGTGGCCAAGCTGTACGGCGTCGATCTGCCCGTGTCGAGCATCGCGCTGGTAGCCGCCAGTAGCGTGGTGCTCAACTTCAGTACGCCCGGCATCCCGAGCGGGGGCATGCTGCTGCAGGTGCCGCTCTACACCAGCATCGGCCTACCGGTGGAAGGCATTGGCATCATGATCGCGCTCGACACGCTGCCCGACATGTTCAAGACGCTGCTGAACGTCACCGCCGACATGCTGGTCGCCGTGATGACGGTGCCGGCGGGCGAGCTTACGGCGAGGGCGGAGTGAGCCTGTTAGCCTGTTGAAAAGTTCACGCAGAGATGCAGAGTGCGCAGAGGTCGCAGAGAACAAAATTGCATTGCTCTGCGACCTCTGCGCACTCTGCATCTCTGCGTGATCAGTTCAGCAACCGTAGAGCTGAACCACTACGCCGCCAGAATCGGCAGTCGTCGACTCGGCGCCGTACGCATTCCGCGTTCAATCACGCCGCCGCCGACTACGATGTCGCCGTCGTAAATCACCAGTGACTGGCCCGGCGAGATCGCGTGCACCGGTTCGTCGAGCGCGAGTTCAATGGCGTCGCCCGACAATCGCACGATCGTAGCCGGCGCGGCGGCCGCGCGGTTACGCACTTGCACCTGGACCTGCCCACCGACCACCGGCGGCTCGACCAACCAGTTGAGCTCACGCGCCTCGAGTCCGCGGCCAAGCAATGCCTCGCGTGGACCGATCACCACCGCGCGTTCACCGGGTACGATCTCCACTACGAACATCGGTTCCGCGAATCCACCCGGCAGCCCCTTTCGCTGGCCGATCGTGTAGCGCGCAAACCCCTGGTGCTCGCCGATCACTTCGCCGCTCACCAAACGCAACGGGCCAGCCGAGAGGGCAGGGGCGTCGGCGCCAAGCTGTTCCTCGAGCACGCGCACATGATTGCCGTCAGGCACGAAGCAGATATCCTGACTCTCCGGCTTCTCGGCCGTGCGCAATCCGAAGCGTCGCGCGATCTCGCGCGTTTCCGCCTTGGTTTGATTGCCCACCGGCAACACGAGGCGCGACAGCACCGCGCGCTCGATGCCCCACAAGAAGTAGCTCTGATCCTTGGCCGGATCGAGCCCTCGCAACATCACGCGCGCATCGGCGCCATGCGCACGTGAGCCCATGCGCGCGTAGTGACCGGTCGCGAGCCACGGGGCGTCGATGTCGTCGGCCTTGTGCAGCAGGTCGCGAAACTTCGTGAACGTGTTGCAGCGCACGCAGGGGATCGGCGTACGGCCCCGTGCATACTCCTGCACGAAGTCATCGAGGACATCGTGTCCGAAGCGATCCACCAGGTTGGTCACGTAGTGCGGGATGCCGAGCTTCTCGCACACGCGTCGCGCATCGCTGGTGCTGTCCAGTGAGCAGCAGGGACGGTCGGGAATATCCTTGCCGTCCTCGTGCAGCTTCATCGTCACGCCGACCACGTCGCATCCCGCTTCCACGAGTACGGCCGCCGCCACCGACGAATCCACGCCGCCACTCATCGCGACGAGGACGCGCTCACCCTTCTGCGGCAATACGCCGTGCACCGATGCGCTCGACATGATCGGGCCTAGAATTCGACGGGCGTGAACGCGCACGCCGCGCTGGCGGCCTTGCCGACGCGCGACTTCTCGGCGAGCGTGGCCAACACGTCGAGCGTGCGCTGCACGCACGCCTCGGTACTCAGGCAGCCGAACGAGAGCCGCAACGCGGCGTTCGCCACGTCGGGCGCCACGCCCATCGCGCTCAACACGTGCGACGCCGAGACGCTGCCGCTCTGACACGCCGAGCCCGCGCTGCAGGCGATACCACGCAGGTCGAGCGCCATCAGCATCGACTCGCTGCTCGTGCCGGGGATCGACATGTTGGTGATGTGTGGCGCACGCGGTGCGTTCGCCGCGTGAATGATCACGTCGGGAATGCGCTCGTGCAGTCCGCGCTCGAACATCGCCTGCAGCATCTGCATACGGGCGTGCTCGGCCTCGTGCTCGGCAATCAGCAACTCCGCTGCCGTGGCGAGTCCGACCGCGAAGGCGACATTCTCCGTGCCGGGGCGCCGGCCTCGGTCCTGAGAGCCGCCATGAAACATCGGCTCGAGCGGCGTGTCGCGGCGAATGAACAGGGCGCCGATGCCCTTCGGCGCGCCGATCTTGTGGCCCGAGATCGTGAGCAGATCGAACGGCGTGGAGTTCGCGTTGATCGACACCTTCCCGAATGCTTGCACTGCATCGGTGTGAAACACCGCGCCGGCCGCCTTCGCTTTCGCCGCCAATGCGGGCACATCCTGAATGACGCCGACTTCGTTGTTGACCCACATGACACTCGCCACAGCCACTCGCTCGTCGAGCCGCTCGGCGAAGTGCGTCATGTCCACGAGCCCGTCAGGCGTGACGCGCACGATGCGCTCTTCGCCACCTTCGTGCACGATCTGATGCACCGCGGCGAGCACGGCCTTGTGTTCGATGGGCGTCGTAATCGCCGCATTGCGGCCCTGCGCCCGGAGCGTCCTGAACACACCGAGGATGGCGAAGTTGTCGCCCTCCGTGCCGCCCGACGTGAAGCACACTTCGTCGGCATGCGCGCCAAGACAGGCGGCCAAGCGCTCCCGGGCCTCATCGAGCGCGACGCGCGCCTCCCGACCCCAGCGGTGGACACTGGACGGGTTTCCGAAGCGCGGGCCGAAGTAGGGCGCCATGGCGGCCATGACCTCGTCGCGCACCGGGGTGGTGGCGGCGTGATCCAGGTACACGGGCTGAGTCATCCTCTTAAATTAAGAGAAAATGTTCGCCACCTGTATCCACTGCACGGCCGATTTGGGCCGGAACGAGGCCTTTGAGACCTTTCCCGTGGGCTCCCGGCTGGCCTTCGACGCCGCCAAGGGGCGCCTGTGGGTGGTGTGCCGCGCCTGCGACCGTTGGAACCTCTCCCCCCTCGAAGAGCGCTGGGAGGCCATCGAGGCCATGGAGCGGCGTTTTCGCGAGAGCCGCTTGCGCGTGAGTACCGACAACGTGGGTTTGGCCCGCCTCAAGGAAGGGGTCGACCTGATTCGCATTGGCGAGCCGCAGCGCCCGGAAATGGCGGCGTGGCGCTACGGCGACCAGTTCGGACGGCGCCGTAAGCGGCAGATGCTGATCACCGGCACGATCGTGGGCAGCGCCGTGGCCGTGGTGGGCGGCATGATCGCGGTCGGTGCCAGCGTGGGCAGCTTAACCGGCGTCTACGCGAACGGCGGGATCTGGGACGCCTTGATCAATGGGCGGCAGAGCGTGTCCATCGGCAAGATCGCCCTTCCCGATGGCGAGCTGGTCGACGTGCAGCGGAAACACGCACGCATGAGCGCCCTCGAGCGCGGCGTGGACGGGGGACCACTGCAGCTCCGGTTGGAGTCTGTCTCGGGTACGCACCTGCTGCTCGGCGATCACGCCATGAAAGCCGCAGCGCGACTGCTGCCTACCGTGAATCGCTTCGGCGGCTCGCTCGTGCAGGTGCAGGACGCCGTCTCCCTGCTGGAAGAGATCGGTGATCCGTTGCGCGTACTCACGTCCGTGCAGCAGCGTGTGGGGGCGACAACGGGTGACGCACGTTGGGGCGTCGGCAAGAGCGATTGGTTCGGCAGCCACAAGCGCAACGTGGTGAAGAAGCTCCCCGGCACGCTGCACACACTCACCCCGCGCGATCGCCTCGCGCTCGAGATGGCGTTGCACGAGGAAAGCGAACGTCGCGCGATGGACGGCGAACTCGCCGCGCTCGAACTCGCGTGGGCCGAGGCCGAGCAGATCGCCAAGATCGCCGATGACATGTTCCTGCCGCCGTCGATGGACGAACAGCTCGACAACCTGCGTGATCGCTGATGTACTCCACCTGCATGCATTGCCGGAAATCGCTCGGTGCCAATGAGGCCATCGAAGCACTGCCTATCGGCCGGCGCATTGCGTTCGACGCGCGCCAAGGTCGGCTCTGGGTAGTGTGCCGCGGTTGCGAGCGGTGGAACCTCACGCCGTTCGACGAGCGCTGGGAAGCGATCGAACAGAGTGAGCGAGCCTTTCGCGACACGCGCGTGCGCGTCAGCACTGATAACATCGGACTCGCCCGGCTCGCTGATGGCACAGAGCTTGTCCGCATCGGCGCGCCCCAGCGTCCCGAGTTCGCGGCGTGGCGCTACGGCGATCAGTTCGGACGCCGCCGTGTGAAGGCCATTGCCACGGGCGTTGGCGTCACCGCGGCGGCGGGGCTCCTGATCAGTGGCGCCGTCGCCACCGGCGTTGGAATCGCGGCACTGATGCCAGCCGTACACGCGCTCAATATGTACACGCTTCTGTCCTCGAACCTGATGGCACAGAAGCCGCTCGATCATCCAGACGGTGGTCGCTTCATGCCGATCGGCAACCCGCGCATCATCGCCAGCGACCGTGCCGCCGGATGGGCCATCGATATCGGCTATGCCGCGCACTATCACAGCCCGGATCCCACCGTGCGCAATGGTGGCTACTGGTCGATGGCGCGTAAGCAAGAAGGCAAGAACGAACTGGGACGCGTGCAATTGCATGGCGCCGACGCCGTGCCGTTGTTGCGTCGTCTCATGCCGCTCATCAATCGCGGCGGCGCGCGCCGCAACGTGATCGGCGACGGCGTCAAGCTCATCGAACAAGCCGGTGGCCCGGAGCGGTACGGCAAATGGGCCGCCGGTATGCGCCGCGAGTGGGCCGCCAAGAGCACCTTCGGCGATACCGGTGATCTCTCGGCCATTCCGGCTGCCGCGCGACTCGCCTTTGAAATGGCCATCAACGAAGACGCCGAACGTCAGGCGCTCGAAGGTGAGCTGGCGCAGCTGGAACGCGCGTGGGCCGAAGCCGAGGGCATCGCGGTCATCGCCGACTCGCTGTTGGTACCCGACGCCATCACCACGCAGATCGGACGTCTCAAAGAGCCGTAGGCCGCGCGCGCTACTTCTCGCGTATCGCGCGCAACAGCGCTCGTACCGGCGCCGCGTCCGCGCCGTGCACCGCCAGCGGTTGCGCCAGCAGCTCGTAGCGTCCAATCGGAACGACTTCGAGTGCGAGATTCTCCAGCACGAACGCCCCGCCGCCGAAAATCGCGTTGTGCACCGGCAATGCCGTGCTCGTACGTCGGTCCACACTGGGGGCATCCACACCCCACAACGTGAGCCCGTGCTGCACCAGCCACGTCGCCGCGTCGGCAGTCAGCGCCGGCCAGTTCGCGGGAAAGGTCCCCGACGCCACCGAGCACCCCGTGCGCACGATCACCCGCGTGGGCACATGCGCGCCCAACAGCCGCTGCAGCACCTCAACCGTGATGTCGCTCGCCGCATCGTGGTCGGCCGGCAGCGCGATGAGCTGCACCTCGCCCACGAACACCGACGCCGGCAATGACTCCGACGCCGGCCACGACGAGTGCACATGCAACGGCGCATCCGCGTGCGTGCCCACATGCGCACTCGAATGCAACACACCCAAATTCACGCTGCTGCCTTCTTCGCGCCGACACGTCCACCCGCACGAAAAGCCGACGTCGTCCGGCCAAGGCGGCGTAGCAGCGGCGAACGGTACACTGATATCAAAGAACACGATGACTCCTTACCCCGAACTCCCTACCCCTTACTTCGCAGTTCCATAGAACTTCGACCGCACCGCCCACAGCTCCGGGAAGAACCGGTGGCTCACCGTGCGCGAGAGATACTTCGCCCCGAGCGTACCGCCGGTTCCAAACGTCCCCGGGCCGATGATGCGCTCTACCAACTGCACATGCAGGAAGCGCCAGCGCGCGAACCGCTGCTCGAACTCCAGCAGCCCCTCGACCAACAGGAACATCGGCGTTGGACCGGGGCCCATGTACAGCTCGGCCAGCTCCATCTTCTCGTGTTCGATCAGCCCCAACACCAGCGACTGCAGCACCGGACGGGCCAAGGCTTCCTTCACCACGGCGGGTGGCTCGCCGTGCTCGGTGATGGCCGCCAAGAAGTGCGGGTCGCGCAAACCGGCGGTCGCTTCGATCGCACGGAACTGCGCGCTCTGTGAACCGCTGCTCGATCCGAGATAGCCGCGAAACTGCGCGAAGCGCTGCGGAGGCAGCGTGTCGAGCGCCGTGAGCTGCTGGGCGACGATCTCGGTGAGCACGTTCACACGCTGAACGGCGAGCAACGCCCGCATCGTGTCGAACCCTTCGAGCGCCGTGATCATCGTGTCCATTTCGTGGCGCAATACCTTGAACCACAGCTCGCTGGCCTGATGCACCACGATGAACAGCAGTTCGTCGGGATGCTCCGGCGACGACTGCAGTGTCTGGAGCTCCAGAAGCTCCGGCAGCCGTAAATAGCTGCCGTAGTCGATGCTCGACGTGTGTGCGTGCGCGGCTTCACTCATGCGAAATGATCGGCGGAAAAGGAGAGTGCACTCAGAACGTGGAGACGCCCAGGGTGGTGACGTCGTCGATCTGCAGGGTTTCGTCGGTGTAGAAGGGTTCGCCGTATTGCACGCGAATGAGCGAGCCGTAATGTGCCGCATGATGCGTGACAATGTCATACAGCGGCTCACCATTCGGATACACTTCCCCCGCCTGCGTCGTCCCGTCGAATTGCGACCCGTAGCACTTGATCGCCTCGAGCTTGCGTGCGAACTGCGCGCTGATGTCGACGACGAACGATGGCTTCACCGCGTCTTCACGGTAGGTGACGACGTGCAACAGCTTGAATGGACGAAAGGCCGGGTGATCACCCGGCTGATACTTCGCGAGTCCGCTCAGGAAGCACGCGTCGCGCGCCAGCTCGGTGGTGCGGCGATGATCGGGATGACGGCCACGCGGTGCCGGAATGATCACGACGCGGGGACGCAGTCGGCGCAGTACCTGCACCAGGCGGCCGCGCGTGTCGTCGGTATTGCTGATTCCGGCGTCAGGGAGTCCGAGGTTCTCACGTACGTGCACCCCCATCACGCGGGCCCCGTGCGCGGCCTCGGCCGCTCGCAGCTCAGCCGAGCCCTTGGTGCCCATCTCGCCCTGCGTCAGGTCGAGTACACCAACGCGATGGCCGGCGTCGACCGCTTTGATGAGCGTCCCGCCACAGGTGAGTTCGGCGTCGTCGCGGTGTGGCGCAATACAGAGGAGATCGAGTGCGGTCATGCACGGACGCTATGCGCTCGCCCGTCGGTCGGCAACCGCACTCAGTGCGGTGATGCCGACCCGCCGCCCGATCAGCCTGCTCGGGCGAGGTAGTTCGCGACCCGGTGGGCGATCTGGTGTCCGCTGGCCACGCAGTCTCCCACTGAAACACCGTTGCGGTAGTTGCCAGCGAGATAGAGTCCCGGGTTGGACAACTCGGTTTCGTCCGCGGCGTCCTTCACCGCCTGATAGCCGACCGTGTACTGCGGAATGCCCCGCGACCAGTAAACGTGCTTGGCGAAGATTGGTTCGCCGCGTACACCCAATAGCTGACGCAGGTCGATCAGCACGCGCTCCACCAACAAGTCAGTGTCTTCGCGCGCGCGCTCCGGCATACGAGCGCCACCGACGAAGCAGGTGATGGCGACGTGACCATCCGGCGCGCGATCGGGGAACAGCGACGAGCTGAACTGCGCGCCGAGCATGCTGCGCTTTTCCTTCGACGGGATCAGCATGCCGAAGCCATCGAGCGCATGCGCGACATCGGCTCGCTCGAAGCCCAGCGTGAGCGTGCTGACCGGCGGATACTCCACGCGCTCCACCAACGCCGCATTCTTACGAAGCGCCGCCGGCAACTCCATTGCGGCCAGCACGTGCGCTGGGGTCGCCATGACCACCGCGTCGACGGTGCGGGCGCGCGAGGCGCCATCCTGACCAGCTTCGACGACCCAGCGACCTTCGTTCCGATGAAGCAGGCGCACGGGGCAGTCCAGGCGCATCGTGCCCACCAGCGACGCGGCCAGCGCGTCGGTGAGGGTCTGCATCCCGTCAACGAACGAAATCAGTCTGGCGCGCGTCGGCGGTCCAGCGGGGGCGCGCTCCAGGTCGGCAAGGTCGGCGTCCGAGGCCTCGCCCGGCGCCGGCGGCATTTTCCCGCGAGTAGCCATGAGACCGGCCGACAGCGATCCATACCGTCGCTCGAGATCGAAGACACGCGGGAAGGCGTGCATCATGCTCAGCGTTTCAGTATCGCCCGCGAAAATACCGGAGATGAACGGATCCACCGCATAGTCCAGTACTTCGTGCCCCATCCGACGGCGCACGAACGACGCCACGGATTCGTCGGCGTCGGTGGCGCGGGTGCGCACCAACGGCTCCAACAACACGCGCAACTTGGCCTTGAGCGAAAACAGTCGCGTGGCGAGCATCGCCGGCGGCGTCATCGGAAACGACTGGAGCGTCCCGTTGCGCACGATGTAGCGACGGTTCGCCTTCGGGTTCGCCTCCACCACGTCGTCCTGCAGATCCAGCTGTGCGATCAGCGCGTCGACCGCTGCCGACGTGACGAACGAATTGGGGCCGTGCTCGGCGAGAAAGCCATCGGTGTGCGACGTACGAATCGCGCCGCCGGCCTGACCGCTCGCTTCATACAACGTGACGTTTACCCCGCGCCGACGTAGTTCATACGCGGCGACGAGTCCGGTGATGCCGGCGCCGACGACCGCGACCGAACGTTGGTCGCCAGCGTCCTGTTCGGAAGGTGGCACGGTGTCGCGATAGTCAGCGAGGGCACGCATCTGTCATTCTCCTGTCGCGTCCGTAATCCAGTCGCGGGGCTCGAGCATACGCACCAGTCGAGCCTCGAAGGAATCGGGGGCGTAACGCGGGGAGTACTGCCACATCGCCAGCGGCGGCAAGCTCATGAGCACGCTTTCCACCCGCGCATTGGTCTGCAGGCCGAAGATCGTCCCACGGTCATGCACGAGGTTGAACTCAACGTACCGCCCGCGCCGCACGAGCTGGAACTCTCGCTCGGCCTCGTTGAACGCTTCGTGTCGACGACGTTCGACGATCGGCTCATACGCATGTCGCAACACCCGGGCCACGTCGCTCACGAACGCCTGCACACCCGCGTGATCGAGGTCGTGGGAGGCCTCGTCGGGACGCAGGTGATCAAAGAAGATGCCGCCGATGCCGCGCGCTTCGTTGTCGCGATGGACGTTCACGAAGTACTCGTCGCACCACTGCTTGAAGTCCGGATAGAACCGTGCGTGATGCTTGTCGGCCATGTCGCGCAGGGCGCGATGGAACGTCACGCCGTCTGCGACATGCGGGTAGAACGGCGTGAGATCCGTGCCGCCGCCGAACCAGCTGTCCGTGAGATTGCCGTGCTCGTCGGTGAGCTCGAAATAGCGCACATTGAGATGCACCGTAGGCACCTTCGGACTGCGCGGGTGCACCACCAGACTCACCCCGGTCGCGAAGAAGTGCGTGGCACCGGCGGCGGCACCACGGCCGCCCAGGCGTCGCGCCGCAAGCTCCGGCAACTCGCCCATCACCGCTGAGCGATTGATCCCGGCCTTCTCGAAGGTCACGCCATCGGTCATCACACGCGCCACACCACCACCGCCGCCGGGGCGCTCCCACCGATCTTCGGTGAAGGTGCCACCGCCGTCGAGACGGCCGAAGAACGACGTCAGTTCATCATGCAGGCCGGCGATCCAGCGGGTGGCTTCGGCACGACGCGTCGCCACCGACGGCGCCGGGCTCAGCACTTCCGTCGGAAACACCGCGGCGCTCATCGCGCTCCCGCCAGCTCGTTCGTCCACGCTGCCGTCTGACGCTGCGCCGCGGCGATCTCCTCCTCGGTCCATTTCCACTCCTTCACGGCATCGATGAAGGCGCGTGCGTGGTCGGGGGACACATCCGGCAGAATGCCATGCCCGAGATTGGCGATGTGTCCGATCGGACCGAAGGCCCGGATCATCGCATGCGTGCGACGGCGGATCTCGGCCGGCGGGCCATACAGCGCGCACGGATCGAGGTTGCCCTGCATCGCCACGCGAAACGGATCCAGCTGACGACGCGCATCCATCGGCGACGTGTGCCAGTCCACACCGATCGCGTCGGCGTTTGTGGCGGCGGCGATCTCTGCCAGTGCCCATCCGGCGCCCGGCGCGAACACGATCACCGGCACACCGGCCTCGCGGGCTTTCTGCGCGCAGCGGGCGAGATAGGGCAGCGCAAACGTGCGGAACTCTTCGGGGCCAAGCGCGCCGGCCCATGATTCGAACAGCTGCACCACCTGCGCGCCGGCGCCAACCTGCGCCACGAGGTACTCACCGACCGCGTCGGCAATTTTGCCGAGCAGCGCGTGCGCCATCTCGGGGTTTTCGTACAGCATACGCTTGGCGACCGCGAACTGCTTCGTGCCTTTGCCTTCGACCATGTAGGCGGCGAGCGTCCACGGCGAGCCGGCGAATCCGATGAGCGGCACTTTGCCGTCGATTTCGCGTCGGGCCAGCTTGAGCGCGTCGAGCACGTACTTGAGATGCTCCTGCGGATCGACCGCGTGCAGCTGGTCCAGATCCTTGAGCGAGCGCAGTGGGGAGGGGAACTGCGGCCCGATGCCCTCGTCGAGCGTGAGGTGCATCCCCATCGCTTCCGGAATCACCAGGATGTCGCTGAAAATGATCGCGGCATCCACGCCGACCAGATCGAGCGGCTGCAGCGTCACTTCGACCGCCAGCTCCGGCGTCCGGCACATCGTGAGGAAATCCGACTTCGCGCGAACGGCGCGATACTGCGGCAAATACCGTCCGGCCTGACGCATCATCCACACCGGCGGGCGCTCGACGGCCTCACGCCGGAGCGCGCGCAGGAGCAGATCATTCGCGGGCGAGGACGGGGCGGGCGTAGAACTCACGTGAACTGCTCCGGTGAAAGAACCATCGAAGGACGACGCTCGCGCGGCGCGACCTGCGGCAAAAGCTGCGCCGCGGTCTGCTCCACGACGGGCTTAGGGGCGGCGGCGCGAGGCGCCCGAATCGCGCGCGGCTCAGGGGCGCTGTTCGGCGAGAACATTTCGAGCAACATCATCGCTTGCGCATCGAGCGGTTCACCGCGCTGCACCGCACGACGCAGCGCCGCCATCGGGCCGGCCAGCAGTTTCGCGACGATACGGGACGCGGTACGCTCGGCAACACCGGCGTCCTTCGATGCAAATGCGACTTCGCGGCGCGCTACATCTTCAAGCGCTTCACGCAGCGGCTTGATGGCGTCGCGGGCCGGCATATTCGCGACCCATTGCATGAACGAACCGATCTCGTCCTCGCAGATGCCATTCGCCACGGGCACTGCGTCGCGACGCATGGTCTCAGCGGTCAGAATCGGCTGGTGCAGAGTGTCGAGATCCACCAGCGTGATGCCGGCCTGCTCGGTCACGCGTGGATCGATGTTCCGTGGGAGGCTCAGGTCCATGAGCAGCAGCGCGTAACCCGACGCGGCACACGCCTCGCGCGCTTGGCTCAACCCGCCGGCCGTGATGACCGGCACTTCACTGCCCGTCGCCACGATCACGACGTCAGCCATCGCCGCTTCCACGTGTCGCGTTTCGAATGGTGCCGCCCGTCCACCGACAAACTTCGAAAGATCCTTGGCCGTCTCGAACGTGCGGTTCACGATGACGATGTCTCGCGCACCGAGCTTATGTAGCTGCTTCGCCGCGCGAGCGCCCGTCTTCCCAGCGCCGACTAACAGACACCGCGCGTTTTCGAGATTCCCGAAACGCTGATTCGCCGTGATGGCCGCCTCGGCACCAACCGAATTGCGACCTGCGGTCAGCGACGTCTCGGTCTGTACCCGCTTTCCGGCGCGCAACGCCGTCTCGAACAGGCGATGGAGCACCGGTCCCGCCGAATGCCCGCGCGAGGCGCGCTTGTAGGCGGCCTTCAACTGGCCGAGAATCTGTCCGTCTCCCAACACCTGCGACTCGAGCCCGGCAGCGATGCGGACGACATGTCGCGCCGCCTCCTCACCGATCCGTCGAGTGGCAGTGAGCAGCAGTTTGTCGCCTTCGCCGCGCGTGCGCATCCAGCGGCGCGCCAGCGTCTGAACCGCGCGGTCCACGACCTTGGGATCGTCGCTGTCCACCCACGCGTACAACTCGGTACGGTTGCACGTGGAGATCAGCGCAGCTTCAGTGACGATCTCACTGCGGGCCGTGCGGTACAACTGCGTGAGACGCTCCTCCGACAAATGGAAGAGCTCACGAGTGGCAACGTCGGCCTGACGGAAATCGATCGCGATCGATATCAGCATCGGAGTGCGGACTCGGGGCTGGTGCTCACGCGGTCGCGAGACCGGTTAGATGCGCGAGATTCTTGAAGAAGATTCTCACGTGGGCGAGTGGCTTGGCCTTCACCAGTTGCTTGTTCATGTAACCGTCGAAGGTGAGCTGCTGCACATCCCGATCGCGACAGATCGCGACAAAGCGTTCACGGCGGTTGTCGTTACGGTACCAAAACGTCTGCATGATGTCGAGCACGGCGAACACCGGTCCATGCATGCGCATGAAGCGACGACGCGCATGGCGCAGCGCCTTGGCATTGCCGGTGACCAAGGCGGCCAAGACGGCCTCTGCCGCAAAGCGTCCGCCGGTCATTGCATAGAATATCCCTTCGCCACTGGCTGGCGCTACCACGCCGGCGGCATCGCCCGCCAAGACCACGTCGCGGCCGTTGTCCCACTGCGGAAGAGGCTTGATCGGGATCGGCGCGCCTTCCTTGCGGATCGTCTCCACCTGATCCAAGCCCGTCTCCTGACGCAGCTTCGCGACCGCATCCTTCAGGCCGAAGCCCTTCTGCAGCGTGCCGGTGCCGATGCTGGTCGTCGCGCCATGGGGGAAGACCCAGGCGTAGAAGTCAGGGGACAGCGGGGCCTGGTAGTACACGTCGCATCGGGCCGCTCCGAAATTCGCCTCGTCGCCAGCCACCGGCGACTTCACGACTTCGTGATAGGCGAACACGTGCTTGGCTTTGTGCGAATTGGGGATGCACTGACGCGCCACGGGTGAGAGCGCGCCGTCCGCCCCAATGACCATCCGCGCGCGTACCTGACGCACCTCGCCAGCACGTGACTTGCCGTCCGTGTAGCTGATGACCGGGATGCCGTCGGCACCACGTGCGAAGTTCGTGAACGTACCGACATGTCGCTCGGCGCCCGCCTGTGCGGCGCGCGTACGGAGCCATTCATCGAACACGTCACGATCGACCATGCCGACGTATCCGTTCCCCACGGGGATGTCTACCGTGCGCCAGGTCGGGGAAATGATCCGAGCCGTGTCGATCTGCGCGACCATGAGCGAATCGGGAACGTCGAAGTCACGCAGCAGCTGCGGCGGCACCGCGCCGCCACAGGGCTTCGTGCGTCCGGCGCGATCCAACAGCATCACGGAACGACCCGCTTTGGCGAGCTCGTGCGCTGCCGTTGCGCCAGCGGGACCGCCGCCGACAACCAAGACGTCATACAGATCGAGCTTTGGCACTTCGTTCATGCGACTTCCTCCAGAGCGAGCTTGGACTCGGTGCGCACCTGCGCAGGGATAACACGATTCATTGCAGCACGGCCGGCAACATCTCGGCGCGCTCGCGGAACACATCGTTCGCGCGTTCGCTCGACGCGCTGCGTAGCGCCAGGAACGCCGACGCGGCAAAGAGCACGGCTTCGACACTGAACACGGCGAGATAGCCGCGTAGCGGCGACTCGAGCACCGCTTTCGCGGTGTCCACACCAATCGCGCCCGACATCGTTCCGGTCGCGTAGGCGAGCGCCTGCGCGGCGCCGAACACGCCGAGGCGCAGACCCGCGCGGCCATCGGTCTTGTCGCCGGTCAGCGCCATCATCGAACCGATCGCGCCGATCGCAAAGACACCATTCGCCAAGCCGAGCATCATGACGATCGCCGTGAACAGGCGCACATCGCCGAGGGCCGGAGACGCCGCGAGCCCAACATACGTAATCGCCGAGGCCAGGCAGCCAGCCGCTGCCCACTGCCGCAGTTGCCCCCGGCGCGTCGCGAGTATGGCCGTCGCGATCATGCCGATCAGGACGCCACCGTGATGCAGGCCGGAGAGCTTCGTGCTCTCTCCCGGCGTCATGCCGAAGGCGATTCCAGCGAATGGCTCGAGAATGAGATCCTGCGCGCTGTAGGCGAACATCGCGACGAACACGAAGCTGGCGAACAGTCGTGCCGCAGGCTCGTCCCACACAGTGCGCAATCCTGCACCGAATGACCCACTCGACGCATCGCGAGGCGCCGGGATCGTTGGCGCGGTACGCGGCCCACGCTCCACACCGTACGTGGCGATCGCGGCCACGAGAAAGCCCACACCGCCGATGCCGCCGGCAATCGCGATCAAACGTGTGTACGAGAACGGGTCGAGCAGGGCGCCGGAGATCGCGGCCGTGATGATGATCCCCACGATCATCAGGATCCACGTGATGGCGGCCGCGCCGGCGCGTTGCGTCGGGTGCGCCCGCTCACTCATGAGCGCGAGGAGCGGCGTGCCGGCCGCGCTCACGCCCGCGCCCAGTATCACGCTGGCGATCGACGCGAGTGCGATTCCGAGCGCCACGTTGGTCGCCATAACCGGAATGCTTGCCGCGACGCCAACGCCACCCAGCGCGCACACGGCCAATCCACCGAGAATCCACGGCGTACGGCGACCACTCCGGTCGCTATCATGGCCGAGCCGCGGACGCAGAATGAGCTGTACACCAAAATGCAGCGCCACCAGCAGCCCCGGCACGGTCGCCGGCAGCGACAACTCAACCACGATCACGCGATTGATCGTCGTGGTCAACAGCACCACGACGGCCCCGATCGCGGCCTGGACCAGACCGAGTCGCGAGAGCTGCCACCAGCTCACTTGCTGGCCTCGGCGATGATCGGCAGGGTCCGCACGGCGAAGGCGGCGATCATCATGCCGCTTACATAGAAGGGGACACCGAGGGCGCTGAGCCAGAGTGCGCGCTCACGCGGCGACTGCACAAAGCGCCACATCATGATCGCCTGCACCAGCGAGAGCACGCCGATCGCGAACGCGTGCCACGGCCGGTTCCACGACACCAGCAACGCGATCACGGCGGCCTGCGCCAGCAGCATGATCAGCGAGGCCACACGGGCAGCACCGTCGGCGCCGAGCAGCACGGGCAGCGAATTCACGCCCATACGCTGATCACCTTCCATGGCCTTGAAGTCGTTCAGCGTCATGATGCCATGCGCGCCGATGCTGTACAGCGTGGCGAGCAGCAGCAATGGCATGGGTGGCACCTGATTGCCAAGCATGATGCCGGCACCGGTGACCCAGGCGAGTCCCTCGTAGGTGAAGCCCACGGCGGTGTTGCCGATCCAGCCGTTCCGCTTGAAACGGAACGGGGGGGCACTGTAGCCCCACGAGAAGAGCAGGGCGATCCCGACGGCGGACACACCGAACACGCCGAGCGGGAGCGCGGCCAACAGGCACAACGCCGTCCAGAAGATGGCGATCGCGAGTCCCCACTGACCGGGGATACGCCCCGACGGAATCGGGCGATTGGGTTCGTTGATCGCATCGACGTGTCGATCGAACCAGTCATTCACGGCCTGACTCGACGCGCACACGAGCGGCCCCGTGATCGCGATACCGAGCGCGAGGAGGGGGATACGCTCGGCGAGAGGCACACCGGCGGAAATCGCCCCGCAGGTGAACGCCCACATCGGAGGGAACCACGTCACTGGCTTGAGCAGCGTCAGGATCGCTTTAGGATCCGGGCGCGCCGGCGCAGACTGTACGGAAAAGCTGACGCTCATAGGCGTCTAGTTTAGTTGACAGTCTGCATTTGCAACAGAGTAAAGTTGTTCGGAAGTCGAAGACTCTCGAGTCCGAACCCTGGGAATGACAAACGGCCGGTGTAAACCGGCCGTTGTCACCCGCTTTTCAGCTCACCGGGGGCTCTTCTCCGCTCCCGGGTGCCACGAGACGATGTCGTCGGAGCTTCACATAGAGGCTCTGGCGGCTCACGCCCAGCACCTCGGCGGCCGACGTCCGGTTGTCGTTGGTGAGTTCGAGGGCCGCTTCGATAAAGTGCCGCTCGACCAGATCGACGGTATCCCGAACCAGGTCGCGCAGCGAGACGCGCCCCACCAATGTCGTCAGCTCCTCGACCGCGCGCGTCAGGTCTCGCGCCCCCTGCGGCGTTGCCGCCAGGCGCCGACCGATATCGCGAACGGTAAAGCCGATGCAGGGTTCCTCGCTCTCGGGCGCCCACACGGCGGAGACTTCCACCTCGCTCTGGTGGCCGTGACTGCCTCGCGCCGACGTGGCCATCAGTCGGACCGCGCCGTTCTTCTTCAGCATGGTCGTGAAGACCGGGAAGTCAGCGCCCGGTCGACCGATGTAAGTCGAAAACAGCGTGCCGCGGAGCTGCTCTTCGCTGGCGAGTTCCGTGATATCGAGAAACGCGCGATTCGCGGTCAACACGCGGCCCTCGAGATCGGTCACGACAAACCCGTCGGGCGAGCGTTCGATCAAATCGATCACGCGGAGCGGGGAATCGGCGGCCGCGCTCACCGAGGGCCCCACGTCCGCCGCCGCGAGGCGCACCAGCAACAGGGTCGCGGATTCCTGACGGAAGCACGACGCCGAGGCGTGATACGATCGTCCCCCGGGCGCGATCGTGACCAACACGTCGCCGGCTCGGCCCGCGCTGCGCGCCGTGGCGGTGAGTTCCTCGAGCAGGTGCGTGCCGGCCGCATCCGCGCCAAACGGGAAGGTGCGCCCGATCAGGCGATCCGGCGTATCCCCCCACACCTGACCCGCAGCCGAGTTGGCGTCGAGCACTTTGAGCGTCGTGGCGTCGATGACGAGAATCGCATCGCTGGCAATTTGGAAGAGCAGCCGATACCGCGTCTCGACGTGTCGCAGGCGCCAATAATCCCGCTCCATGGCCTGCTGCGCCTCGACCAGGCGCTGCTGAAGGGCGGAGACGTGGCGCATATCGCGGCCGACCGCGATGAGTCCACCGTCGCGCCCCATCCGCAGTGCGGTGTACGACATCGGGACATCGATGCCGTCGATGAGGAGATTGTTCACCTGACGGCGTTTCGACACGCCGGAGGAGAGCGCCTCTTTCAGGAGCGTATCGATCTTGGCTCGGCTGTCAGGCGTGACCGTCTCGATCCACGGGCGACCGATCCACTGCGTCGCGCCGTCGAACTGGGACTCCGCGCCGGACAGCGCGACGTCACGAATGACGCCCGCGCTATCCATGACGAGGGCAATATCCCCCGCTACGGCGAGCAGCGAAGCCGCGGTCTTGGCGTCGAGGTCGCCAAACCCGGCGTCAGTCGCGCTCAAGGGCGTCACTGAACTTGCCATGATCGCCTATCGCCTCCCGAGGCGCATCGAACGCAGCGCGTCTTGAGGCCTCGAGCAGTCGACGCGCGATCGGCGCCGCCTCACGGGCGTCTCCGGCAATCGCGTTCGCGCCAATTTCGTCGGCGAGGCTCGGATCATCACTGAACACCTGGCCACCGACCAGGAACTGCACGTGCGGATTCCGCGACGCCGACTTGATTCGCCGAATATCGCGCTTCAACAGCGGCAGGCGACTTTCGCTCCCCACGGAGAATCCGATGACGTCGTACCACTCGGTTCCCACCATGGTGAGCAGATCACTTTCCGACCACGGGGCGCCGACCATCACACGCCACCCGTCACGGAGCAGAAATTCACCGACCATGATGATCCCCAGGGTGTGCTGCTCGCCGGGAATGCAGGTGAGCACCACACTGCCGACCGGTTCCGTGCGGGACGCGTCGGCCAAAAACACTTGAGACAAGTCACGGAGCAGGCGCTGCATGCGTCCCAGCGACACCGTCACCTCGACGAAATCGCACTCGTCGCTCTCCCACATCTCGCCGAGTCGACGGGCCGACGGGGCCAAGAGATCGAGGTACACCGCCTCGACCGACGCACCTTCGGCCAGCACGGCCCGGATAAACTGTTCGGCCCGCTCGCTATCCGGGCTGCGAATCGCCGCGACGAACGTGTCCACGTCGTGCTCCGAGAGCTCCCGGGCGATGGCCATAGAGAGGGCCGGTGACACAGGCCCAGCCCGGTGGCTAGCCAACAGGCGAGGCACCAGCTCATTCTCTATCGTGCGCTCGAGGCGGTCGGATCGACGGGGGGCCGTAGGCGATTCCATCACGTCGTGGCTTGTGCCCGGGCCGCGGATCACCGGAGGGCGACCGGAAGCGGCAGGCTGGAGGGAAGCGCCGAACATTGCCGCGTAGTCTCCTGGGCGCAAGAACGAATTCCCGATCGGAACGCCTTTTTCAGCGTGATCGACTGACTTGCCTACATTGTGACTATCTCAAAGGATTGTCAAGAAAGGTTGACGTAAACTTTTCTTGACAACTTCTGCGCAATTCCGTAATCTCGTCTCATCTGGGAACGCGAACCCCCGGTAGAGACGGTCAGATGAATATGCCCACCAACGCCACGGACGCGCCCATCGCGACCGTCGGCTCCCGTTCCCCGTCGCCGCAGGCGCCGCGGACCGGATTGTATACGCCCGAAGAACGTCTGCGTCGCGATGCGACACGATGGACGCTCGTTCAGGGTATCCTCGCGCCTGTCCAGTTTCTGGTCATGGCCGTGTCGGTTGCGCTTGTCCTCCGGTATCTGAATACCGGAAATGGACTCGCCGCCGCCAACATCTCCGTCGTCGTCAAGACGTTCGTGCTCTACACCATCATGGTGACGGGCGCGATCTGGGAGAAAGTCGTCTTCGGCAAGTATCTCTTTGCCGAGGCGTTCTTCTGGGAAGATGTGGTCAGCATGGGCGTCATTGCGCTGCATACCGCCTATCTCGCTGGCCTCGTGCTGCACTGGGCGCCGCGCACGCTCATGGTGCTGGCGCTCGTGGCCTACGGCACGTACGCGATCAACGCCATTCAGTTCGTGCTCAAGCTGCGAGCGGCGCGCCTGCAGGAAGCGGAAACGCTTCGCCGGGCCGCCGTCGCATGAGCGCCGTGATGGAACTCCCGGTCATTCGCGAGCGCGGTCAGCGCGAAGTGTTCTGCGGCCTCACCGGCATCGTCTGGCTGCACCGCAAAATGCAGGACGCGTTCTTCCTCGTGGTCGGCTCACGTACCTGCGCACACCTGGTGCAGTCGGCGGCGGGCGTCATGATCTTTGCCGAACCGCGCTTCGCCACGGCGATTCTCAGTGAGCGCGATCTGGCCGGATTGGCCGACGCCAATGAAGAACTCGATCGGTGCGTCAAGCAGCTGCTCGATCGTCGTCCCGATATTTCGACGCTTTTTCTCGTGGGCTCTTGCCCCTCGGAAGTCATCAAGCTCGATCTGCAGCGCGCGGCGGAGCGACTCAACGAGCAGTTGATGCCGCGCGTGCGGATCCTGAACTACTCGGGCAGCGGCATCGAGACCACGTTCACGCAGGGCGAAGACGCCTGCCTGCGTTCCATGGTGCCGCACCTGCCCGAATCGACCAGTGCCACCGCAGAATTGATGGTCGTCGGCACGATCGCCGATGTGGTCGAAGATCAATTCTCGCGGATCTTTTCGCAGCTCGGTGTCGGTCCGGTGCACTTCTTCCCGCCTCGGATGGCCCGCGAGCTGCCGCCCGTCGGGCCGAACACCAAGCTCTTGCTCGCCCAGCCGTTCCTCGGCGAGACGGCACGAGCGCTGATCGCCCGTGGTGCGACCCTGCTCTCGTCGCCGTATCCGTTCGGCGTGAACGGCACGACGGCGTGGTTGAAGGCAGCCGCCGATGTGTGGGGGGTAGACGAGGCGCGCTTCACGCAGGTCACCGCCGCCCCCGCCGAACGGGCGCGCGTCGCACTGGCACGCCTGCGCCCGTGGTTGAATGGCAAGCGCGTGTTCTTCTTTCCCGACTCGCAGCTCGAGATTCCGCTCGCCCGCTTCCTTTATGAAGAGTGCGGCGCGGAGTTGGTGGAAGTCGGGACGCCGTACCTCGACAAGCTCATGATCGCCGCCGAGCTCGATCGATTGCCCGCCACCGCCCAGATCAGTGAAGGACAGGACGTCGAAAAGCAGCTCGACCGCTGCCGTGCGGCCCGTCCCGATCTGACCGTGTGCGGACTCGGGCTGGCCAACCCCCTCGAGGCTGAGGGGCTGCGCACCAAGTGGTCCATCGAACTCGTGTTCTCGCCGGTGCACGGATACGAGCAGGCCGGCGATCTGGCCGAACTTTTTGCGCGACCGCTCGATCGCGCACAGCGACTCGCGGTCTGAGGATCACGGCATGGAATTGACGCTCTGGACGTACGAAGGCCCGCCGCACGTGGGCGCGATGCGTATCGCGACCTCGATGAAGGGCGTGCATTACGTCTTGCATGCGCCGCAGGGCGATACCTACGCCGACTTGCTGTTCACGATGATCGAGCGGCGCGACTCGCGACCGCCCGTCACGTACACCACGTTTCAGGCGCGCGACCTCGGCGGCGACACGGCGGAGCTGGTCAAGTCGGCCGTGCGCGATGCGTACGAGCGCTTCAAGCCAGACGCCATGCTGGTCGGCGAGTCATGCACCGCCGAGCTGATTCAGGATCAGCCGGGATCGCTCGCGATGGGGATGTCGCTGCCGATTCCGATCGTGCCGCTCGAACTGCCCGCCTATTCCAAGAAGGAAAACTGGGGCGCCAGCGAGACGTTCTATCATCTCGTCCGCACGCTGCTGCTGCCGCTCGCACCGCCGGCCGGTTCACCACCGCGCGAAAGCGTGGTGACGGTGACCGCTCGTGAGAACCGCCGGCCGCGCTGCAACCTGCTGGGCGGCACCGCGCTCGGATTCCGCAATCGCGACGACGTGCGGGAGATCACGCGGCTGCTGCAGGACATCGGTGTGGACGTGCATGTCTGCGCACCGTTGAACGCCACGGTGAAGGACCTTCAGTCGATGCCGCAGGCCGACTTCAACGTGGTGCTCTATCCGGAAGTGGCGGAGACGACCGCGCGCTGGCTGCAGAAAACGTTCGGGCAGCCCACCGTGCGCACTGTACCGATCGGCGTGCTCGCGACCCGCGAGTTCGTGGAAGAAGTGGGGAAGGTGGCCGGCGTCGACGTGTCGGCCTTGCTCGATCGCGAACGCGCCGGCTCCGCGCAGGTGGACGCCAGCCGTTCGCTGTTGCCGTGGTACTCGCGCTCGGTCGACTCCACGTATCTCACGGGCAAGCGCGTATTCGTGTTCGGCGACGCCACGCACGTCATGGCCGCCGCCCGCATGGCGAAGGACGAACTGGGCTTCACCGTCGTCGGCATCGGCACGTACTCGCGTGAGTACGCGCGGCCGATTCGTGATCTTGCCGCCGCCCTCGGCGTCGAAGCGCTCATCAGCGACGACTATCTCGCCGTCGAGCAGCGCGTGACCGAACTCGCGCCCGAGCTGGTGTTGGGCACGCAGATGGAGCGCCACATCGCCAAGCGGCTCGGCGTGCCCTGCGCCGTGATCTCGGCGCCGATTCACGTGCAGGACGTGCCGGCCCGGCACTCGCCGCAGATGGGTTTCGAAGGCGCCAACGTGATCTTCGATACCTGGGTGCATCCGCTCATGATGGGCCTCGAAGAGCACCTGCTGCACATGTTCAAAGACGATTTCGAGTTCGCCGACGGTGCGACGCCCTCGCATCTGCACGCGTCGCCAGCTGCGACCGCGGGAGACCGTCCGGCGCGCGGAGAGACGCTGGGCGGCCAACGTCAAACGCCCTTTACGGCGCGCGCCGCGATCGAACTGGAAGCCCCGGAAGCGGCGAGTGCCGTCGGTTTCGCGGAAGAGGAAGATGAGATGGATGCCGTGGCCGCTGTCGCGGTCGCGCCGACCGTCACCAGCTGGCTTGCACCGGCCGAAGCGGAGTTGAAAAAGATTCCGTTCTTCGTGCGTGGCAAGGTCCGTCGGAATACCGAGAAGTACGCCCACGAGAACGGTATCGCCGAGATCAGCGTGGACACCCTGTACGACGCCAAGGCACACTATGGCCGCTAGCCCCGTGGTAAAGCCCATCCCGATCCGCGTTGCGATCACGACGCTCGACGCGCACCTCGCTGACGCCTTCGAGCGGGCCGGTGCTGCACTCGTACGCGACATCCCGGGTCTCACGATCACGATGCACGTGGCCGCCGACTTCGGCAGTGATCCACTGGCCGCCGAGCGGGCGCGCCAGGACATCGCGCAGGCGAACATCGTGGTCTGCACGCAGCTCTTCCAGGAAGAGTACGCGAATGCGGTGTACGAAGCGGTGCTGGCGCGTCGCGACGCAGCCGACGCCGTGCTCTGCGCGCTGTGTACGCCGGAGCTCGTAAAATGCACGAAGCTTGGCAAGTTCGATATGAGCGGCGGGGAGTCGCGCTCACCGCTCTCGCCGATCAACCTGCTCAAGAAACTCCGCGGCTCGCGCGGCGACGGCAAGTCGAGTGGCGAGCGGCAGATGTCGGCGCTGCGCACGTTGCCGTCGATTCTCAAGTTCATTCCGGGCACCGCGCAGGATGTGCGTGCCTACTTGTTGCTGATCCAGTACTGGCTTGCCGGCACGGCGGAGAACATCGAGCAGATGGTGAAGTATGCCATCGATCGCTACGCCGACGGTCCGCGCAAGGCGCTGCGCGGCAAGCTGAATCCGCAGCAGCCGCAAGCTTACCCCGAAGTCGGTCTGTGGCATCCCGCGCTGGCGAATCGCGGAATGACGGAACGCATGGAAGATCTGCCGCGTCATCGTGGCGCGGACGTAGGCACGGTGGGCGTCCTCGTCGGTCGGTCGTATCTGCTGGCCGACAACGTGGCGCACTACGCGGCAGTCGTTCGGGCCCTCGAGTCCAAGGGATTGCGCGTGGTGCCGGCGTTCGCGTCGGCGCTCGATGCGCGCCCGGCAGTCGCGAAGTACTTCACGAACGGCCAGGGACAGGCAACGATCGATGCCATGATCAACCTCACGGGCTTCTCGCTCGTGGGCGGTCCGGCGTACAACAACTCCGAAGCGGCGCAGGAAGTACTCAAGGGCCTCGACGTGCCCTATATCACGCTGCAGACGCTTGAATTTCAGACCATTCAGGAGTGGCGGAACGACGCGCGCGGCTTGAATCCGCTGCAGGCGACCCTGCAGATCGCGATTCCGGAGCTCGACGGCGCCATCGTGCCGACCGTGTTCGGTGGCAAGGGCGAACCGCAGCCGGGCAAGGCGGCGGCGTCGGAGCCGATCCCCGAGCGTATCGACCGGGTGGCCGAACGCGTGGCCAAATTGGTCGCCCTGCGTCGAAAGGATCGCGCGCAGCGCAAGATCGCGCTCATTCTCTTCAACTTCCCGCCGAACGCTGGCAACACCGGGAGCGCGGCCTATCTCGCGGTGTTCCCGTCCATGCAACGCGTCCTCGCGTCGCTCAAGGAACAGGGATACACGGTGGAACTGCCGTCGAGCGCCGACGATCTGCGCGAGCGGATCACCGGTGGCAACCGCGAGCGGTACGGCGCGCCGGCGAATGTGCACACCACGATTCGCACCGACGACCACGTGCGTCGTGAGCCGTATCTGGCGGAGATCGAGAAGACGTGGGGCCCGGCCCCCGGTCGGCAGCTGTCGGACGGCCAGTCCATCCAGGTCATGGGGCTGCAGCTCGGCAACGTGTTCATCGGCGTGCAACCGTCCTTCGGATGGGAAGGCGATCCGATGCGCCTGCTCTTCGAAGGTGGTTTCTCGCCGACGCACGCCTTCAGCGCCTTCTACCGCTGGCTGCGCGAAGACTTCGCGGCCGACGCCATTCTGCACTTCGGGACCCACGGCGCGCTCGAGTTCATGCCGGGCAAGCAGTCGGGACTCGATGATCGGTGCTGGCCCGATCGTCTGATCGGTGACGCGCCGAACGTGTATCTCTACGCGTCCAACAACTCGTCCGAAGGCACGCTGGCCAAGCGCCGCGGCAACGCCACGCTGGTGTCGTATCTCACGCCGCCGGTCGCGAATGCCGGCCTGTATCGCGGTCTGCTCGATCTCAAGAGCACGCTCGATCGCTGGCGCGCGCTCGATCAGACGAAAGCCGGTGAAGCCTCGTCCTTGCGCGAGCTGATCCAACAGCAAGCCGCCGCCGTGGAGTTGGCCGACGCCGAGCCGGCGTGGACGGCGAGCGAAGCGGATGCGCGCGTCACGACGCTGCGTGACCGGTTGCTGGAGCTCGAGTACGAACTCATCCCGATGGGCCTGCACGTGGTCGGCGAGCCGATGACGCCCGAGGCGCGGGCCGGTGTGCTGGTGGAGATGGCGCGATCGGGTCGTCCGGAGCTGGAACTGCCGCCGATCGGTGATACGGTCGTGGCGGGGCAGAGCACACGTGCGGCCTCCGACGACACGGTGCAAGTAGTCGATCAGTTGGTCCGCGCCACGGTGCGATCGCTCGTGGAGACGAAAGACGTGCGGACGGCACTGCGCGCGGCGATCAGCGGAGCCAAGGCGCAAGGTCTGCGCATCGCCGACGAACGCGCCCTCCAGCAGCATCTCGAAGCGCTCGGCGGCTTCGATGCCATGCTCAGCGAGGATCGTGAGGTCGCCGGTATTCTCCGCGCGCTCGACGCGCGGTACGTGTCACCGGCGCCGGGTGGCGACCTGCTGCGGAATCCGCAGGTGCTCCCCACGGGACGCAACATCTACGGCTTCGATCCGTACCGCGTCCCGAGCGCGGTAGCGATGCTCGAAGGGCGCGTGCGCGCGGAGCAGCTGTTGGCGCGCTACGTGGCCGACAACGGCTCGCTGCCGGAGTCGGTCGCTGTCGTGCTCTGGGGCACCGACAACATGAAGAGCGAGGGCACGCCGCTGGCGCAGGTGATGTCGCTGATGGGCGTGGTGCCGCGTTTCGACGCCGTCGGCCGACTCACGGGCGCGCGACTGCTGCCGCTCACGTCACTTGGCCGTCCTCGCGTCGATGTCGTGGTCACGTTGTCGGGCATCTTCCGCGACCTGCTGCCGTTGCAGGTGAAGCTCCTGGCCGAGGCGGCGCTCATCTGCGCGCAGGCCGATGAAGACCCGTCGCAGAATTTCATTCGGAAGCACGCGCTCGAGACCATGCAGGAGACGGGATGTGATCTCGCCACCGCCGCGCTTCGGGTGTTCTCCAACGCCGACGGCGCGTATGGCTCGAACGTCAACCTGCTGATCGACACCGGCAAGTGGGAGAAGGAAGACGAGTTGGCCGATCTGTTCGTGCAGCGGAAGGGCTTCGCGTACGGCACCGACGGCCGTCCGTCGTGCCAGCCGGCGCTGATGAAGCGGGCGCTTGGGCAGGCCACGCTGTCGTTCCAAGGGCTCGACTCCGTCGACCTCGGCGCCACCGACATCGACCAGTACGTCGAGTCGCTGGGTGGCATGACGCGCGTGATCGCGCAGCAGCGTGGCGGTGAAGCGCCGGCCGTGTACGTGGGCGACTACAACAACGCGCAGGGCAAGGTGCGCACGCTGACCGAACAGGTCGAACTCGAGTCGCGCACCAAGCTGCTCAACCCGCGGTGGTACGAGAGCCAGCTGGAGTACGGCTACGAAGGCGCGCGTAACATCGCGGGCCACGTGATCACCACGTTCGGCTGGTCGGCGACGGGCGGCAAGGGCGCCGTGCCCGAGTGGGTGTACGCTGAAGCGACGAAGACCTTTGTGCTCGATGATGCCATGCGCGAGCGTCTCGCTCAGGCGAATCCGGATGCCGCGTCGGGGTTGGCGCAGCGTCTGCTGGAAGCGAACGACCGCGGGTTCTGGTCCCCCGATGAAGCGACGCTCGAGGCGCTGCGCAATGCGGCAGCGGACCTCGAAGACCGTCTGGAGGGGGTGTACGCATGATTAGCCATACGACCGGAGTAACACGATGACCGCGACCCGACTGCCGATTCTCGACGCCGTGGGTGACGGCGAAGGTAGCCTGCAAGTGCACCTCGACGAGAACACCAAGATCGACGGTGCGTTGGTCATTGCCGTGTATGGCAAGGGCGGCATCGGCAAGAGCACCACGTCCTCGAATCTGTCGGCCGCGTTCTCGCGTCTGGGCAAGCGCGTCCTCCAGATCGGATGCGATCCGAAGCACGACTCCACGTTCACGCTCACCAAGAAGATGGTGCCGACCGTGATCGACGTGCTCGAATCGGTCGACTTCCATTCTGAAGAGTTGCGCCCCGAAGACTTCATGTTCGAGGGCTACAACGGCGTGCAGTGTATCGAGGCGGGCGGTCCGCCGGCCGGCACCGGCTGCGGTGGCTACGTGACCGGCCAGACGGTGAAGCTGCTGAAGGAGCATCATCTGCTCGAAGACACCGATGTCGTGATCTTCGACGTGCTCGGCGACGTCGTGTGCGGCGGGTTCGCCGCGCCGCTCCAGCATGCGCACTATTGCCTGATCGTCACGGCCAACGATTTCGATTCCATCTTCGCGATGAACCGCATCATTGCCGCGATTCAAGCGAAGTCCAAGAACTACAAGGTGCGACTGGGGGGCGTGGTCGCCAATCGGTCCAAGGATACGAACGAGATCGATCGCTTCAACAACGCGGTGGGTCTGAAAACGATGGCGCACTTCCAGGACATCGATGCGATCCGCCGTAGTCGCCTGAAGAAGTGCACGATTTTCGAGATGGAAGATTCACCGGAAGTGATCGCGGCACAGGAGCAGTACATGCTGCTGGCCTCGCGCATGCTCGATGACGTGGTACCGTTGCCCGCGAATCCACTCAAGGATCGCGAGATCTTCGACCTTTTGGGGTTGGACTAATGGCCACTCGCATCTCTCCTGAGGTTTCCACGAATCCAGGTCCGTCGTTCGACGGAACGTCACCTGGGGGTTCGCACGCCACATCGGTGTCGTACCTCGAGCGGCGGGCCTGGATCGGGGAATATTTTGATCGCACGGCGGCAACGGCGTGGAAGACGCTCACCTCCGATGCGCCGGTCTCCAAGATCCGGGCGTCGGTGCGCGCCGGTCGAGATCAGATGCGGCACACCCTTCTGGCCTGGTTGAGTCCCGACCTGCACGGCGTGCGCATCCTCGATGCGGGCTGCGGCACGGGTACGCTCGCCATTGATCTGGCCAAGCGGGGGGCCGAGGTGGTCGCGATCGACTTGTCGCCCACGCTGGTCGACCATGCGCGGGAGCGGGCGGAAGCCGAGGGCGTCGACATCGACTTCCGAAGCGGGGATATGCTGGATCCGTCCCTTGGTACGTTCGACCATCTGGTGGCGATGGACTCCCTGATCCACTACGATCTCCCCGAGATGATCGCCGCCCTGGGTACTCTGGCCCCGCGGGTTCGCGAGCGTATGCTGATTACCGTGGTGCCAGGCACGCCGTTGCTGGTGGCCCTTCGGGCGGTCGGGCGGCTGTTTCCGCGGGCCGACCGGGCGCCGGCGATCGTGCCGGTGTCGGAAAGGGCGTTCCGGACGGGGCTTCTGGGCTCGCCGGTCCTTGATACGTGGGGTATGGTTGGGACACGGCTCGTGGAGCGTGGATTTTATCGTTCCATGGCCATTGCGTTGCACCACAGTTCGTTGGGGGGCTCACACGCCCCGCGGCGCTGACGACTTCTGGTTTCGAGGGAACGACGTGATCGATGGTTTGGGTTGGATACTGGCAGGGATCGGCGCGGCCTCGGCCGGCGCGTGGTTCGTGATGCAGCGCAAGGTGGAGGTGGCGTGTACGATCGATCTCGAGTCGACGCACGATCACTTTCACGCGCATGTTGATCTGGACGGCGTGGAAGTCGATCCCGGTGATGAGGTGCTGGTCCACAATACGCCGACGCGCATTCCGTTCGGAACGCAGCGCACGTATTCCTCCCGGGCCACCGTGCAGCGCGCCAGCTGGTTGCGTCGGCAGTTCGTGAAATTGACCGGCGGCACCGAGCTCTACGAACTGTACGACGTCGGCTTCGAAGGCTGAGGAAACAGACCCACTTATGTACCCTACCGCTACCGAGTTGCCCGTTCGCGCGTATGACAACGTGAACGACAGCACCAAGAACGCCCAGCAGGACGCGATTCTGAGCCCGAGGTTTTATACCACGGATTTCGCGAAGATCGACGCCCTCAAGATCAAGACCGAGCACCAGCAGATGTGGGATGACATCCTGGCGGAGTTCCGTCGGGATCCCAACAAGAACCACTTCAAGCGCAACGAAGAATTCGACGCGGATCTTTCGGCGATGGACCCCGAACTGCGCGAGCAGTTCATCGAATTCCTCGTGTCGTCGGTGACGGCGGAATTCAGTGGGTGCATTCTGTACGCCGAGATCAAGAAGCGGATCAAGAATCCGGAAGTCCGCGAGCTCTTCGGCTTCATGAGCCGGGACGAAGGACGGCACGCCGGCTTCATCAATCACACGTTGAACGATTTCGACGTCGCCGTCGATCTCAGTTTCCTCACGAAGGCGAAGAAGTACACGTTCTTCCAGCCGAAGTTCATCTACTACGCGACGTACCTCTCCGAGAAGATCGGGTACGCGCGATATGTGACGATCTTCCGCAACTTCGAGAAGCAGCCAGACAAGCGTTTCCACCCGATCTTCAAGTGGTTCGAGAACTGGTGCCTCGACGAGTTCCGTCACGGTGAGGCGTTTGCCGTGCTGATGCGCTCCAACCCAGAACTGTTGGAAGGGCGCAATAAGCTCTGGATCCGCTTCTTCCTGCTGGCCGTGTTCTGCACCATGTACGTGCGCGACCACGCGCGCGCGCCGTTCTTCAAGCATATGGGCATCGATGTCGACGACTACGATCGTCGCGTCATCACGCTCACGAACCAGATCAGCCGTCAGGTGTTTCCCGATACGGTGGATACCGAGAGCGAGGCCTTCTGGGCGTTGATGGACCGGATGTGGCGCAACACGGATGCCATGCGGAAGGCCGAGGCGGCAGGCGGGTTCTTCTCGAAGGTCAAGGTGGTGCTGCTCAAGGGAGCGAATGCGCTCACCTTCGTGCAGCTGTATCTCCGTCCCCCACATCGTCAGGCGTTGCCGGCCGATGTGCGTATGCAGCCCGTCTGGTAGGCGCGAACACACGATATGCCAAATCCAGCAGATGTCTTCGTCAAAGGGTTGTCGAGCCTCTCGGGTCGATTCATGCCCTTTGCCGATGTCGCCACCGCCGAGGTGCCATTGTCGCGCCTCATGCGACTGGCGCTCTTTCAGCTGTCGGTCGGCATGGTGCAGACGTTGTTCGTCGGCACGCTCAATCGTGTCATGATCCTCGAGCTCAACGTCCCCGCGTCGTTGGTGGCGATCATGCTCGCGATCCCGTTGCTCGTGGCGCCGCTGCGGGCGCTGGTCGGCTTCCGCTCCGATACGCATCGCAGCATCCTCGGCTGGAAGCGGGTGCCGTACCTCTGGCTCGGCACCCAGTTGCAGTTCGGTGGCCTGGCCATCATGCCGTTCGCGCTGCTCGTGCTGTCCGAGCATGGTGGACGGGGGCCGGCCTGGATCGGATACGCCGGCACGGCGCTGGCCTTCCTGCTCGTCGGTGCTGGTGCCCACACCACACAGACGGCCGGCCTCGCGCTGGCGACCGATGTGGTGCGTGAGGACAAGCGCCCGCGCGTGATTGCGCTCATGTATCTCATGATGCTGCTCGGCACGTTGATCTCGGCGCTCGTCCTCGAGCAGTTCCTGCGCGACTTCACACCGCTCAAGCTGATTCAGGTCATCCAGGGGACGGCGGTCTTCACCGTGATCTGTAACGCGGTCTCCCTGTGGAAACAGGAAGCGCGCGTGAAGGGCGTCGTGGAATACACGAAGGACGAGATCCGGCCACGCTTCCGGGATGCGTGGCGTACCTTCGCCGGCGGCGGGCAGGCGGTGCGTTTGCTGGTCGCGTCAGGCATCGGCTTCTTCGCGTTCAATCTGCAGGACGTCCTGCTGGAGCCGTACGGTGGTGAGATCCTGCATCTCACGGTGTCGCAGACCACCATGCTCACCGCCATCATGGCAGCGGGGGCCGTCGCGGCCTTCGCCCTGTCGGCCGAGCTGCTGCGTCGGCAGCGCGATCCCATCCGGCTGGCCGCCCTTGGCGCGCTGGGCGGCATCATTGGCTTTGCCATGATCGTGTTCGCCGCGCCGCTCGATTCTGCGCTGCTCTTTCGCATTGGCGTCGGGCTGATCGGCTTTGGTGAAGGGTTGTTCGGTGTCGGTACGTTGTCGTTCGCGATGCAGTTGAAGGACGCGTCGCAGCACGGCATCGCGCTCGGCGCGTGGGGCGCGGTGTTCGCGACCGCGGAAGGGTTGTCGTTCGCCCTCAGTGGGCTCCTCAAAGATTGGCTGTCGCATCTGGTGGAGCGGGGCGCGTTGGGCCCGGGGATGAGTGTTCCCTCGGTGCCGTATTCGGTGGTGTATCACCTCGAGATTTTCTCGCTGTTCGCGACACTCGTCGCACTCGGGCCGTTAGTTGCTCGTCGGAGGGCCAGTCGTGCCCCGGCCGATGCGACGCCGCGGTCCTTCGGCCTTGCCGATCTACCGGCCTGACCGTCACCCTTCGTACCGGAGTCGACCTATGCAATACATCGATGGCGCGCAGATCGCACTGTATGCGTTCTGGCTGTTCTTCTTCGGGTTGATCATCTACATCCGTCGGGAAGACAAGCGCGAAGGGTATCCGCTCGAATCGCCTCAGGGTCCGCGTGAAGGCTGGCCGGCGATGCCCGAAAAGAAGACCTACATTCATCGCCCGACCAGCGGCGAGGGGACGCACTGATGTCCGATATCAAGGCTGTTCCGGCGGATAGCTACAACGGGTCGGCGCTCATTCCGACCGGCGATCCGATGATCGACGGGGTCGGTCCTTCGTCGTGGGCCAATCGGTCCGACACGCCCGACATGACGTTCCACAACACGGCCAAGATCGTGCCTATGCGTCTCGATCCGACGTACTCGATCGCCAAGGGCGATCCGGATCCGCGCGGACTTCCGGTGGTAGCGGCTGACAAGCAGGTGGCCGGTACGGTGATCGAGCTGTGGGTGAATCGCGCCGAGCCGCAGGTGACCTACTACGAAGTGCAGCTGACCGGCAGCGAGCGGCGCGTGATGCTCCCCGCCGGATTCGTGCAGTGGCCGAACTTCGGGCTCTGGGGCAACGACAAGCTGCTCGTGAAGGCGATCACGGCCGCCCAGTTCGCCAACGTGCCGGCCCTGAAGCGCGATGATCAGATCACGCTCCTCGAAGAAGATATGGTTTGCGCCTACTACGCCGGCGGTCATCTCTACGCCATGGCCGAACGGAGCGAGCCGATCATATGAGTTCCGGCGCAGACGGCACGCCGCAGTACATCCGTGGCGTGCCGCACGCGCTGCCGGAGGGGGAGCATATCCTCTGGCAGGGCGCACCAGAGGCCCTTCCGATCGCCAAGCATGTGTTTCATTGGCGTCTGCTCGCGGCCTACTTCGCCGTGATGACCATCGTGTGGGCTACGTCGACCACGTTGGCCTTCAGCTCGCAGGACTTTCTGGTGAGCCTGCTGGTTCGCGTCGGGCTGTCCGCGCTGGTCCTGGCCATCGTCTTCGTGATCTCGGGTGTCGTTGCCCGGACATCGTGGTACGCCATCACCTCGCAGCGACTGGTCCTGCGGCTGGGCATGGTCTTCGAAATGTCGATCAACGTCCCGTTCACGATCCTCGATTCGGCTGGCGTCGGTGTCTTCAAGGACGGCACAGGGCAGGTGGTGCTCACGCTGACCAAGCCGAATCGCCTGGCCTACATCGCGCTGTGGCCGCACTGCCGCGTGTTTTCGATCAATCAGCCGCAGCCTGTACTGCGCGGACTGCGCGACGCGCAGCGTATCGGCACGTTGCTGGCACAGGCCGTGGCTGATGCGTCCGAAGGCGCGATGCGAGCGCCCGCCGATTCCTCTCGCGCTTCGGCGAGTGACCCACATTTGGCACCGCAGCCCGCATGAACGCGCCCATTCACTTCGAGCAGGAACCGGGCGCACGCCCCGACGCCCGGCCGCTGATCGTTCCCCGGCCGGCGCTTATCATGGCGGCGGCGTTGGTCGTCTTCGTGTTCGGGCTCGCTATCTCGGCGCGGATTTTTGGCTTCGGTGCGTTCCGGGAAGTTCCGACGGCCGTGCTGGCTGAGCGATCCTTGCGCTTCGTCGACGTTCCCGGCGGCGCGATCACGGTGATGGACGCGACCACCAACACAGTGGCCGCCGAGCTTGGCCCCGGCACCAACAATTTTCTCCGCGGTGCGATGCGCGCACTCACGCGCGAACGCCGTGCCGCGAGCATCGGCCCCGAAGTGCCGTTCCGGCTGGTGCGTTATGTCGACGGACGGCTCGTCCTCCACGACCCCGCCACCAAGCAGAGTGTGACGGTGACCAGCTTCGGGCCCACCCAGGTCGAATCGTTCGATCGATTGCTGGTGCAGTCGAAGTAGTCGTCGGGACCGTGTGACGACAGGCCAGCGCTAGGACTCGCGCTGGCCTTCTGCTTTTACGGTCACCGTGCAGGCCAGATCGGCGCCGCTGCGCACGCGACGGAAGAAGACGATGTTCACCGTGAGCGCCAGCGAGCCGTTGGCGCGGAACTGACCGGTGAGTCGCGTGGTGAGCGCGGTGCTGGTGCGGGCCTGGTCGGGCACGATGCGAAACGTCGACGCGAAGAATCCGTCGGCATCGACATTGCTCGGAAAATTGTCGCCGGCATCGAAAGCCAGCGTGAGCGTGTCGGCGCCCGGCAAATGGCGCACGATGGCGCGGTCCACCGCATCAGGCGCGCGGCTCCATACCGACGCACATTCGCTGGAGCCCACCGCTACCGGCGCTGCGTAGCGGATGCGATAGGATCCGCCCACGCCGCGCGCGCGCAGCCCCGCATTGGTCGCGGCCGTGACCATGGCGCGCGTACGTGGCGGGCCACCGGCACTACGCACCGCGTTCGCGCGGAAGCGCACCGGCGTCCCGAATTCCGTGATGATTTCGTTGATCTCTTCCTTGCGCAGCTCGTGACGCAGCCCGGTGCGCAAGTCGCGGAAGATCACCGCACCGGCCCGCACGATCTCCACGCGGCCGCGCATCGTGGTACCGTCCTCGAGGTGCACCTCGTCGTACGTGGCTTGCGACGCCACCATCGGAATGTTCGCCTGCCGCGAATCGCCGACAGCGCGACGGGCGGGATCGACGAACAGCATCCGTCCGCTATCGGCGCCGGTAGGGAGCATCGCGCGGGTGATCGACGGCACGCCGGGATTCGCCGGTGCATTGATCGTCACGCCGCCGGTCAGACTCGGCGGCACCACGCGATTGGAAATCGTGGGCACCAGCGCGTTGGCCGCACCCGCGCGAGCATCGGCGGTTGGCGGGGCGACCGATACTGTCGCGACACGCTCCGTCGGCACCGCCGGTGCATTCCGGGTCGCGATCGCGGCCTGCACGATCACACCCAGTCCCATGAGCCCGAGCACGCCGACCATGCCGCGTGCGATCCACGGATTCATCGCCGGCGCAGCGACCCGCGCCCGGGGGCTGTACGGCGTGTACGGCTTGTACGGCGTGGCGCTGCGCGCTGGTCCCGACGCCACGACACGCGCCGGCGCGGCTCGTGTAGGCCCGCGCGGGTTCGCGCGTGGCGCGCCCGCAAGCTGGAGCCCAGCGCTGCGGGCGGCTTGCACACCACTCGAGGCGGCCGTCGCATTCAATCGCGCGGCCAGCGCGGCAATCGGCTCTCGCTTGGGCGGTGGCGCGATGCGGAGCTGCTCGGGTTGTATCGTACGCAGCGCGTAGCCCCAGCACTCCACCGCCCAGCGCGCCATGTCCGGCTGCACGAACCGTTCGGCCGACCATTGCATCACGAACGGCGCCACCAGCGCGTCCCAGCGCGCCGATTCCAACGCGCCCTCCGGCAGTCGCTCACGGAAGCCGCGGCGCAGCGCTTCGATGAGCAGTTCGGCCAGGGGACGCGCGTCACTGCCGGTGAAATCCAGCAGCCGGTTGCGCAGGATTAGCAATGAGGGCCCATCCCACGCGGTGGGGTCCTGTTCCACGAGCTGGCGCAGCGCGTCGCGCATGCGCACACGCGGATCGGCGAATGCCGTCATGTCAGGCGCTCACTCGGGAAGACGGATCGCGCTCAAGTCGGCGGTCACCACGCACGACTGCGTACGCCCCCAGCGAAGAATCGCCTGCGTGTACGTCTCCGTCTCGCCGATGAAGCCGTTGGACACAAAGCGACCGCGCATCCGGAATTGCCAGGGAATGTTGTTCGTGGTCCCCGACAGGGGCCCGGCGACAAAGCGCCCCTCGGAGTCGAGCGTTCCCGCGACGCCGCGCGAATCGAGCCGGAACGCGGCGCGCCCCGGCACGTGCGTGATACGCTCTTCGCTTTCGCGCCCCACGCCAAGCGCGCTCGCCACCGATTCGCAGCTGGAGCTGCCGTCCACGGAGCGGATGCGCTGGGTCACGCGGTAGCGACCCGCCACACCGGCCAGCATCGGCGAGACGAACGGGACATTGGGTGCGGTGGCCCTCTCCGTCGCGCTGGTGAAAGGCTCGTGCGGGGCCGCCGCGGCCGTTTCCGGGCCCGATCGTGCCGGCGATGAATCGGTGGAGGGTCCCGGTGCGATCGTGGCTGTACGGGGCATTGGGGCCTCAGCTCGAGTTGTGATGACGTTCCCCGAACGCCGCGTCTGCGGACCAAATTTCTGCCCAATCGTCACAATGAGCATGATCGACAGCATGCCCGTCAGGACCAGGGCTGCCAGTCGCTCCACCGGCTGATACTTCGGACCCTGTACGCGGTATGCGCCGGGCACGAGTCGTCCACTGCTGGCCAGCGCCGACCTCGCTGCGGGCTTCACTTTGGCGCCGACGCCGAACGACGCTGGCCCGCCGGCCCATGACGGCGCATTCGGGCGCGGCGGTTTCGGCGTGCTGGGCAGCGGCGGCAGGTCCCGAAGCGCGTGGTGGCGCGCGCCAACGTCGCTTTCGCGGTGGCCGCCGCCGCGCCGGCGGCACCCGTCGCCGCGGCATACGGCACCGGCTCCGAGGTCCGAAGCTGCGGTGACGCAATGAGCGAACGCGCCGTCGGTGCCGGTGCGGGGGACACACCGAGCGCTCGCCCCCACACATCGACCGCCCAACGGGCCACGTCGGGCTGCAGATACCGGGTGGATACGATCTGATGCACCATCGGCGCGCGGGCCGTGTCCCACGCCGATGCCGAGAGTGGCGTGAGCGTGATGCGTTGCAGCGTGGGGCGGATGGTGTGGCCGAGGTCGAGCAGCAAGTCGACCAGCGGACGATGATCACTGCCCGTCTCGTCGAGTAGCCGATTGCGTTGCCTCCCTACGCGCACGGCGCGATCGCCGACGTCCGGTTCCGCCGACCACAGCGGCCAGCACGTGATCAGCGCGCGCCCCACGCGCTGAAATGCGTCGGAATCGTGAACGGCCGGCGAGCCAAGCGGCGGGACAGGCGGTGTCATGAGACGCGAAGAGGGGATCGAGTCCGAGGTCGGAATCAGCCCACGTGGCTGAAGCGCAGCACGCGCGCCGGGACCGCATCGCTGATACGCAACGCGAGCCCGCTCACGCACTCTACCGACGCATTGCGGCCAATGGCCGCGCCGCCCTCTACATACCACGGCGTGTCGCTGGTGTTCACCAGCCACCACTTGCCACCGTGTTGTGCCACGTACCCGCGCGGTGTGCGATCCGCCCGCTCATCCGGTAGTGTGCCGAGACACAGATGCCAGTCGTGCAGCATGAGGTGATGCCAGAGCACGAGCTGATCCTTCTCGTCCACCATGCCGCGATCGGTGTCACGCCAGAGCTGCGCGACCAGCGGGGTGCCCGCCAGTCGCTCGTCGCCACGCAACGACGTATTCGGCAAGCCGGCACCGACAATCGTCCACTTGCCCGACGGCAACGGGTGCATGCGCTGCATCGTGCGATACAACGCCAGCTCCCACTCGGCAGCATCCGCGCGCTTGGAAGGTGCATGCAATCCATCCACGAACGTGCGCGTGAAACATTGGGCCAAGGCCGGGCCCAGGCGCGTATATGGCACATCGATGGCTTTCACCGACGGATTACGCCGATCGGTGGGATGCTCCACGAACAGCGCCTGCGCGCCCATGGAAAGCGTTTCGTCTTCCTCGGCGGACCGCGAGCTGTTCACCTTCTTGCCCTGCAGCGGGTGGCGTTCGAGTAACAGCTCGTAGAGCAGCACCGCCAACGCGTGCTTGTCGGTCGCGATCGACGGCTGCGCCTTGTTGGCCAGCACCTCAGGTGCGATGTACCCGGGTGTGCCGAGCACCGATGGCGGCGCCACACCAGGCACCACGAGTGAGTCGATGTCGATGATGCACGCGTCGCCGGCCTTGGGATCGACCAACACGTTCTTGTTCGACAGGTCGGCGTGTGCGAGTCCTGCCATATGCAGTCGACGCACCGCGCGCGCCAAACGCACGGCAATCTGCATACGCGTGAGCAGTGATCCCGCTTCGGCCTGCGGCACGAACTTCGATGCCTTACCGCCGGTGAACCAACGCACCTCTTTCTCCTGCTTCGTGCCGAAACGATCGGCGAAGTAGAAGTTGGGGCGATAGGTGGGCGTGACGACACCGAGTGGTGGCCACACCAGTTGCTGCTTGCGCACGAAGTCCGTGGGGACGGCGTGCTCGCCGTCCACCATGCCGACCGGCCACGAGTAGTACGGTGTCCAGTAGGCGCCGTTGGCGGCGAGGGTGGGATTGTAGTTCGTGAGAATGCGCGTGAGCCGATCGACGCGCTCACGGCGATCGCTCAGCGACCCGTAGTAGAAGCCCACGGCATACTGCCGATCACGGGTGAGGAACACTCGCTTCTCGGCGCCGGTGCCCACCGGTTCGTCTTCCAGCTGCAGCACACGCCCATCGGTCAGGCGACAGCTTACGGTGCCCATGCGACGCCGTCCTGGCGGATCACGCACAACGTGCGATCGTCATTCTCGCCGCGCTTCTCGAAGGCCAGCCACTCGATGAGCGCATGCACCGGATCGGAGGCGCTCAACACCGGGGCCGGATGCGACGACGTCACACCGCCGGCGCTCACGGCGTCGTTCACGCCATGCAGCAGTTGCGCGTAGAGCGGGCCCGCATGCCGCGTGAACGGATACCACGGATCTTCCACGCCGTCGGTGGCGAGTATGAGTGCCGCGCAGTGCGCCGCATCGCGGATCACCAACGACTGCACCAAGTGTTCGATGGCGCCATCGTCGGGAAGAAAGTGCGCCACTTCGCCCGAGAACTCGGTGATCGCCCCGCTGAGTGGTTGGGAGACGGTGCCATCGGCGTTGAGCCACGCCGACGCGCCATCGCCCACCTGTAGTAAGCCGATTCGGCCGCCGTGATGCGCGGCGACGAGCAACGTGGTGCGCAGATCGCGCAGCGCGAGCCCACACTTCGCGGCGAAGTCGCGTAGCGCATGATTGGCCGCCGTGGCACCGGCCTCGAGGGCGCGACCCAGCAGCGACGGTTGCGTGGTGTCGGCGTGTCCGTGGTGCAAGGTCTCCCGTACCGTGTGCGTCGCCACGTGCGTGGCAATCGCGGCGCCGAGGCGACTGTACGTGGCTGAACCCGCGCCATCGGCCACTGCGGCGCACCAGCCGTGATCGAAGAGGAGCAGCTGACCGGCATCTTCCCGATGATCGCCACGATGCGCGTGCAGGCGGCCGCGTCGCGAGGCCACCAGCAACGACCAGCCGTCGCGGGCCGCGCGCATGCCGGTGGCCTCGGCCAGTGGGCCGTGCGCGTCGGGGCGCACCAGCCCCGGAGCGACCGCGTCGAGATGCGCGCTCCATTCCGCAGGGCACCACGGCGAGATCGGCGGGGTGACCGTCCAGATGGCGCGCGCGGGCTCCGCGGCCACCGGTGCTGCCACCGGGACCTCGGGTAGCAGCGTATCGCGTGTCTCGGATTCCGAAGTTTCGTCGGGCACGCGTTTACGGTACGATCGTGATGCCGGGCGGCGGAGGCGGCAGCGTTATGCCACCGCCGTCGGCCATCGCGCCCACCTTCGCGCTCGTCTGTTTCACCGACGCCGACACGAAGCGGAAGAAGGCCTTGAAGGCGTCGGGCGACATGTCCTGCATCTGAATCACGATCTCGGTGACCTGTTTGAGCGCCTCGACATCGGCTTGGTCGCCGCACGCGACGGCGATGATGTTGGCCGGGCGCCGTTCGCGGAGCTGCTGCGCATAGACGGGCCAGTCGACATCGGTGGGCGCGCCGTCGGAGAGAATAAAGACCAGCGGACGCCAGTCACCCTTCTGATCGGCTGTGGTGCGCACCAACTCGCGCTCGAACACCTCGAGCAATAGGCGCAGGCCGTCTCCGAAGTTCGTCTGTCCGCTGGCCTGCAACTCCGGCGGATTGAACATCGCGACTTCCGTCAGCGGTACGAGCTGCTGGGCGGAATTCGAGAACGTGAGCACCGAGAGATAGGCACTCTCGATCGCCTGCGGATCACCGAGCAGATCGCGATGGAGCTGCCGGATCCCGGACTTCACGGACTCGATGGGGGTACCCTGCATCGAGCCGGAAACGTCGGCGAGGATGTAAACGGGAAGGCGACGGGTGGACACGGGAAGGCTCGCTCGGAGGGCGGAAAAGGGGGCGGCCGATGCACCGGCTCTCGCGAGATGAATGCGGACGGGGCGACGGAGGTTTCGTGGACGACGACGTCACGCGCGGATACAGGAACTCTACGTTGGTGCGTCACGATCCGGATGTCTGCCGCACACTGCCGATACGCGAAACCCCGTAGTACCGAGTCGGCACTACGGGGTCGATCGCGCGGTGGGCCAGGGGCCCTGTGCGCGGAAGCGCGGTACTGCTCTTACTTCGGCGTGTTCGGGCTGCCCACGGCACCGCCAATCACGGTCGGCGCAGGCACGGTCCGCGCACTGCTGCGCTTCACGGCCGGTACCGGTGCGGCGGCGGCAGGAGCGGCCGGAGCCGCACCGGCAGACGTGGTGTCCGCCTTCGGCGAGAGCCCCTGGAAGGGCACGCCGTTCCAATCCGCCCGACCCCAGAGGGCAGGGTAGTCCTTCACCATCTGCGCCCCGTACAGCGGCTTATAGTTGCCGTTGTGGCACGTCACGCACTGCGCCTTCGGAGCATCGCCCTGCGTGCCGAGGCGCACCGACGGATAGACCGGCTGCAGCGGCGACAGGTAGTTCTGGTTTACGTCACGCAGCATGAGAATGCCATGGTACGCGGTAACGCGGGCCGGCGGTGCTTCCTTCCAGCTGGCGAACTGACGGGTGTTGTGGCAGTACGTGCAGTTCACGCCGAGAGAGCGGGACTGCGAAATCATGAGCGCGTACGTCCATTCCGTCTGCTTCACCGAGCTGCGATTCGCGTTGGACGGCGCCACATCCCGTGTCACGACACGCGCGCCATCCCGATCGAGATAGTGCCGCAGATAGTCCGTCTGGCTCGAGTAGAACCAGAGGCCGTTCGGCAGCGGCTTGCCCATGTGACAGGTGTAGCAGGTGACGCCGGTGTTCTTCACGTGCTGCGAGTACTGGCCGTTGATCTGGCGGGTCATCTGCAGCATGCGACGGGCCACGAGCTTCGTGTACAGGGGCTTGCCGTTGGGCAGCGTGTCGGCCGCGAGGTTCGCGATGTTGTGGCAGTAGGCACAGTTGCCGGTGCCGGCCACCCAGGTGCTCATGGCCACCATCGTGCGGTTGAACTCACCGACGGAGATGTCGTTCAGCACCTGCACGTTCTGCCACGGAAGCGGACCCGGTGGTGACTCACCAGCCGGAGGAAGCGGCGTGGGGATCTTCACCTGCGCGAACTGCTTCTTCAGGTCGCCGTGATCGTAGTTCTGCTCCATGCCAGTGCCGCGATAGCCGACCTGCACGGAATCAGTCGCCGTATCACCGCACGCGCCCAGGGAGAGCAGCGCGAGCGGGGCCACGAGGCCGATTGAACGTCGAAGGATGCTCATGGCGTCTTCCCTCCGACGGACGGGGCGGGCGGCTTGGCCGGTGGCGGAGCGGCAGCGGCCGGCGCGGACGGCGCCGCGGCGGAATCAACCTTAGTGGAATCCGCCTTCATCGAGTCCGCCGGAGCCATCATGGCGGTCGAATCGAGCATCATCGCGGGCTGCGGAGCGACATACGACGGGAAGGAATCCGGAGCGGTGCCCTGATACCGACCACGCAGCAGCTGCTGCTGTTCTTCGGTCAGGGTGTTCTGCGCCGGGTACGGTGCCACCAGGCCATGCTTCACGCCCCAGAGGTACCAGTTGTCGACCACGGTGCCAGTGAGCAGGATGCCGATACCGCCGCTGAATGTCGTCAGCACGGCGAACCACCACGACCAGCGGTGAATCGATTCCATCGTGGCGTTGAAGCCCATCGTCCATCGCCAGAAGAGCATGGAACGTTCGGCCGCAGTACCACGATCGGTGATCTGTTCGATCTCGCGTTCACCGCCCAACCGGGCGACCGCCAGAATGGTGGCGCCGTGCATCGCGAACAGCACGGCGGAACCGTACAGGAAGGCGATGGAGAGGGCGTGGAACGGATTGTAGTACAGGTTGCCGTAGCGAATCGAGAACGCCGACGTCCAATCCAAGTGCGGGAAGATGCCGAAGGGCACCATCTCGCTCCAACTACCGACGAGCAGCGGCTGGAAGAAGAACGTGGAGTACAGGAAGATCGCGCTGGCAAAGGCCCACGGGAGGTGCGTGCCCATGTTGAGGGCGCGGGCCCGACGATACACGCGAACCCACCAGAGCAGGATGCTGATCGTCAGGAAGAATCCGGCCATCAGGTACCAGCCACCCTGCGCGAGAGGCGGGACACGCAGGCCATACTGCGGTGGGGGTGGTTCGAGCGCGAGCCAGGGAAGTTGGCGGATGAACTCCACCGGGTCCCAGCCCACCGAGGCCCACATGTTGAGACCGATGATCTCGAAGGCCATGAAGCCGAAGATGAGCGACAGGACGCCTGCCCATCCGAGATAGATCGGTCCGATCTGCGCGTCGCCGAACTTGCCGGCGAGATACGAGAAGGTCCCGGTGCCGTAGCGCGTCCCGGTCGATTCGTCGATCTCGATGCCGGCTTCGGGAACCGTCCGGACCTGGACGCGCGTGAAGAGGTTCTGGTATTCGAGCATGTGCCCTCGCCTCAGCGCCAGATCGGAAGATTGAGCCACCAATTCCACCACTCAGGCCAGCCCTTCGTCCAGAAGGGGCCGGAAATCACGATGCAGATCGCACTCCAAACCGCTGCGCCGACCGCGAGGAACAGGCCGAGACGGTGGATGCCGATCGCGCCGATCGAGTAGCCGAGCAGGTCGCGGAAGAAAACGTTTTCAGTTTCACTGGTCCCGACGGGCGTGCCTTTCTTGGGATTCGTCACCGACAGGATCAAGGATCCGTGCATCGCCAGGGCGAGGCAGTTGGTGAAGAAGAAGGTCACGGCGATCATGTGCGCCGGGTTGTAGTGGAAGTGGAGGTACTGGTACCCCACGTTCGACACCCAATCCAAGTGCGAGAAGATCCCGTACGGAAAGCCGTGCCCCCAAGCTCCAAGGAGCATCGGTCGGATCACGACGAGTGTGGCGTAGGCGAGCACGGCACCGCCGTACGCCCACGGGATGTGCATGCCCATGCCGAGCTTTCGACTGATCTCGGCTTGACGCAGCGCCCAACTGCCGAAGGCGCCAAGTGCACACAAGGTGATGATCTGCCACAGCCCGCCTTCACGGAGCGGGGCAAGCCCCAAACCGTACTTGAGATCGGGTGGGGCAATACTGATCTGCCAGAGGTTCCACGTCGGTCCCATCGCCGCGCCCCACACGCATAACAGCGTGCCGAGTGTGACGAAGAAAATCGTCGTGACCCCGAAGAAGCCCACGTAGAACGGACCGAACCAGAAATCGAACAGATCTCCGCCGATCAGCGTACCACCGCGGACACGGTACTTCTTTTCAAAACTCAGCATCGCCATGGGCGATCTCTCCGGACGCGCAGAGATGGACGAACGGGGGGGAGGGAACGACGCGCTGGCGTCGGCCGGGGATGGCGTCGCACTGACACGTGCGAGGCGCCATCCCGGCTACGACGCGCGACGAATTATCGGCCTGGCGGAAGCGGCGACATTTCTGCCGCAGCGGCTGGCGCCGATGCCCCGACGGGCGCCTGGGCAGCTGACAGCGTGCCATTCTCGATCCACGAATAGCGCTGTGAGCTGAGCAGGATGAAGTGAATGACCAGCGCGAGCACGGCCAGGAAGCCGACCATGGCGACCATCACGCGGCGTGGGTCAAACATCAACCAAATGCGGTGCATAACAAAACCTCGAGAGAAGGTGTAGGAGCCCTTCCACCATGACGGAGGCTACCGTCACGCAGCAGGGGTCAGGCTGACAAAAAGGTCAGCGGACCGCTGTCGGAGGCGTCTGCGCGTTGTACTGCGCCTTCTTGTACTTCGGCCAACCCGTGATGCTGTAGGCCCACATATGGATGATCAGCGCAAGGCCAGCCAGGAAAAATCCGAGGCCGCTCATGATGATCTGTGGATCCATGCCCTGCCAGATTCTGTGCATTCGTTGTGCTCCGAATCAGAGGGTTAGAACCACGGACGCCACTGCCACGCAAGGAAATGCGCGACTGCAGCAACGATGATGTAGCCGAGGGTACCGGTCACGAAGTAGCCGTGAAAACGCCGGGCCTCGTCCTCAGTCATTCCGCCTTTTTCCATCATGCCTCCGAAAAATGCGAGTTGCCGCGCTCAACCCGCGCGGCGGGGGTGCCGAGCTCACACAGCCTCGGCCAACTACCTTCAGTTGACGGGTGTAAACTGGACCTTACACTTCAAAGCGTCAAGAAGAATTTACGCTTTTTCGCCGATTTTTCGGTCACTTCCTGACTTCGCCCCGATTCATCCCCTGAAAGTACCGTGTCGACCCTGATCGAACCGCCGGCGGACTGGCCTGGCCGCGAGCATTCCCGATTTCTCGAGCTCGACGGCATCCGCTGGCACTTTCAGCAGCAGGGAAGTGGCCCCGCTGTGCTTCTCGTGCATGGGACAGGCGGCAGTACGCACTCCTGGGCCGGCTGTGCTTCCGCATTGGCGCGGTCGTTTACGGTCATTTCGACGGATTTACCCGGTCATGGCTTCACCGTCGTGCCGCCAGCCGTCGAGCGGGCGCGAGATGTGTACACCATCGACGGTATGGCCCGCGCCCTCCAGCAGCTACTCGACGCCCTGCGTCTCCACCCGCAGGTGGCCGCCGGGCACTCGGCGGGGGTGCCGGTACTCCTGCGCATGGCCCTGCAGCGCGGCATCGCGCCCGCGCGGATTGTGGGGCTGTGCGCCGCCTTGGTGGCCCCACCGGCGTGGTATGTCAGCTTGATCGCGCCAATCATCGGAACCGTGGTCGAAAGCGCTACGGTGGCGCACAGTGCCGCCAAGCTGGCCGCGGGCACGCGGATCATTCGCGCGATGCTGGCGAGCACGGGGAGTACGCTCACGCCGGCGCAGCTGTCGCGCTATGAGATGCTCTGCGGCATGCCCACGCACGTGCACGCGGCGCTGGCCATGATGGCGCGATGGGACCTGCCCACGCTCATGCGCGATCTGGCGACGTTGGACACGCCGCTGGATATCATCGCGGGGCGACGGGATCGCTGGGTGCCGGAACCGGCGCTGCGGCGTGCGGTGGCGAGTGTGCGAGGCGCGACCTACCGGGTGGAGGAAGGCGGACACCTGCTGATGGAAGAACGGGCGGAGGAAGTGGCGGAGTGGATTGGCGGGGGGACGGCTTGAACGGCGCTAAGAGTGAAAGGCGCTAAGAGTAAAGAGCGCTAAGAGTAAAGAGCGCTAAGAGTAAAAAGCGCTAAGAGTCCACAGCGCGGAAACGAACGCGGGACGCAAACATCGTTTGCGTCCCGCGTTCGTTTTCAAGGAGGGAGTGCAGCTCAGCTCACGCCGGCTAGGCCTCTTCGTGATGCCAGGACGTGATCGCGAGTGACCACACCGTCGCCTAGGTCTCGTGCATCCTTTTCCGACAGATCACGCAGGCGCTTGGCGGCGCTGATGCGGATCAGGATCGGATACGTCTCCACGATTTCATCAAACGTGCTCTTGGCCTCGTCGTCCCAAGGCAGCTCCTTGTGCATGCGCGCGGGCGTGGCGTCGATCTTGTCCATGTCCGTGCCCAAGGGCAGGATGTGAAACAAGGCGTCGAACAGCTGGTTGCACACTTCCTGAATCAGGTACGTCGCGCCGGAGTAGCCCATGAACGGCGTGCCTAGGTGACGACGAATGATCGCCCCCGGGAACGACGCCGGGATGTACATCGAGCGCGCGCCGGTTTCCGCCAGATACATCCGCTCGTTGTAGCTGCCGAACATCATGAGCGGCGGTGTGGTGCGGATGGCCTCGCGCACGGCCTGATTGTCGGGCTTCACCCCGGGACGGCGTGAGAACGCGAACGTACAGGGCAGTCCCATCTCCGTCTCCAGGAAGTGGCGCACGCCGCGGGCGTACGTTTCGTTCGCCACGATCGCGAAGCTCGCCGTGCCGAAGAAGTCCTGCGTGACGCTGCGCCAGAGATCCCACAACGGCTTGATCGTCGTGTGCTTCTCCTTCTCGATGAACGGCTCGGGGTCGAGGCCCAGCATCTCGCCCAGCGTGCGCAAGAACTTCGTCGTGCTGTGCAAGCCGATCGGCGCCTGGAGATACGGACGCTCCAAGGCCTCGCACAACATGCGGCCGAACTCGCGATACATGCACACGTTCACATCGGCATCGACCAAGCGCGGCACTTCTTCCAGATGACTGCCCATCGGGAAGACCATGTTCACTTCGGCGCCGATCCCTTCCACCAAGCGGCGAATCTCCGCGAGGTCACTGGCCGAGTTGAAGTAGCCGTAGATGGTGCCCACGATGTTCACGCGCGGCTTGTCGCCCTCCTTCTTCTCGCGACGCTTCGGCGCGATTCCCTTCTTCAATCCGTACTCGGTCCACAGCCAGTACAGCGCACGCTCGGCGGCCTGCCACTGATCTTCGTCGATGGTGCGCGGCAGGAAGCGCTGAATGTTCGTGCCTTCCGGCGTGACACCACCGCCGATCATCTCGGCGATCGAACCGGTCACCACGACGGCGGGGAGTTCGGGGTCCAGCGTCTTGTGCGCACGGCGCATGGCGCCCTCGGTGCCGTTGCGTCCGAGTTCGTCTTCGCCCAGGCCGGTCACGACGATCGGCAGCTCGTGCGGCGGCAGCGCGTCGGTGTAGTGCAGCACCGAGGTGACCGGGAGATTCTCGCACCCCACCGGTCCGTCGATGACGACCTGTAATCCCTTGATCGCGGTGAACACGTACACCGCACCCCAGTACCCACCAGCGCGATCATGATCGAGCACCAGCATCAGACCATCTCCTGCGCCTTGCGCGCCTTCGCCAGCTTGGCGAGATGGCGCTTGTAGTGATCGCGGAACTCGGGATGATCCTGCGGCACGTCTTCCCACACGCCGCTCGCGAAGCCCGTACCGACGCCCTCGAAGAACGCGGTCATCGTGTCGAAGCGCGCCTTGTTGCCGAGGGCAGCGTTTACCACGGTGGCGAGCGATCCGGCACCAGCGGGCCCCATCAGCGGACGCGCCGAAATCAGGTTCGTGAAGTACAGCGACGGCACCGACATCTCCTTCGCCTTCTGTACCACTGGCGTAGTGCCGATGGCGAGGTCGGGCTTGAACTCATGCAACGCCGCGAGGTCCTGTTCGAGCGACGCGCGGTACTGCACGTGCACCCCGCGGGCCGCGAGCCATTCACGATCGACTTCGCTGTACGGCGTGCGTGGGCAGGCGGTGCCGACATAACGCACATCGGCGCCGCTCTCCACCAGCAGTCGCGCCACCAGCAGTTCCGAGCCTTCGTAACCCGACATCGTGATGCGACCCTTGATGGGCATCTTGGCGAGGGCACCCTTGATCATCGGCAGGAACTTGTTTTTGGCCGCATCGATGTGATCGCGCGACACGCCGGCCATCTGTCCGATCGCTTCGAGCCATCCTTCGGTGCCGTCATAGCCGACCGGCGCGGAGCCTACGATCGGACGTCCGGCGGCGGTGAATTCACGATACGACGCCGTGTAGAACGGATGAATCGCGGCCACGCCGACGCAGTCGAGCGCGGCATAGAGTTCGCGCCATTCACGCGTCGGCACCACCGGGCCGGCCGCGAGTCCCATCGGCTCGAGCATCATGCCGATGCCGATCGGATCCACGGGAAACATCTCTCCGACCAACGTGACCGTCGGCTTCTCGCTCACGCCGGCGCGCGGCGCGGCCACCGGTCCGAGCTCGGCCTCGGTGCGCGCATAGCGCAGCATGGCACCAGCCAGCACGTCCTTCGCTTCGGCATGCGTCGGCACGCCAAAGCCCGGCACGTCGATGCCGATGATGCGCACGCCGTTGATTTCTTTCGGCAGCAACTGCAGCGGAACGCCCGACGCCGTGGGCACGCAGAGATTTGTAATCACGATCGCATCGTAGAGCGCCGGATCCGCCATCTTGAACACCGCATCGCGGATGTCCTCGAACAGCTGGCCGGTCACGAGGCTCTCGGAGTTGAACGGGACGTAGCCCACCGTGCGTCGCGCGCCATAGAAGTGCGACGTGAACGTGAGGCCGTACACGCAGCAGGCCGAGCCCGACAGAATCGTCGCCGTGCGGCGCATACGCAGTCCGACGCGCAAGGACCCGAACGCCGGGCACATGCTCTGCGGCTGATCGTGCGGTCCCTTCGGGTAGTCGGCGGCGTAGCGGTCGAGCGTTTCGCTCTTCCCGGCCGCTTTCGCGGCGGCCAACATTTCGTCGGCACCGGCGTGACATCCGAGTCCGTCGGCGGCGGTCGCGGCGGTGTTGATCGCGCTGCCGTCGATGACAGGCAGCACGCGTGACGTGGGCTGGTCGGCATCGTTCGCCGTGGGCGTATTGCCCGCGTCGTCGTATACGATTTCGCCGCTGGAGTGATTGCTCATGACAGCCTCGTGATCAAACGGTGTCGTACACGACTTCGAGCGACGGCTTGGTCACCTCTTCACGACCGACGAGGTCGAACATCGTGGCCGGTTCGAGCACGACGTTGCCACCGACCTGACTGGCCGCGAACAGTCCGAGCAGTTCGTCCTGCGTGAGCGGCTTCGGACGCACCGGCGGCGCGTCGGCGACGGCCTGCGCGAGTTCACCGAACAACGGGCCCCACTCACCGCCTGGGAAGCCGATGATCTCGTAGTTCGCGCTCTTCTTGCGGATGTCGTCGTTGGCCGGAACCTTCGCGAGGATCGGGATGCCCGCCTTCTCCGCGAACGCTTCGGCTTCACCGGTGCCGTCGTCCTTGTTGATCAGAATGCCGGCCACGCCCACGTTGCCACCGAGCTTGCGGAAGTACTCCACCGCCGAGCACACGTTGTTGGCGACGTACAGCGACTGCAGGTCGTTGGAGCCGACGACGATCACCTTCTGGCACATGTCGCGCGCGATCGGCAAGCCGAAGCCACCGCACACCACGTCACCCAGGAAGTCGAGCAGCACGAAGTCGAAGCCCCATTCGTGGAAGCCGAGCTTCTCGAGAATCTCGAAGCCGTGAATGATGCCGCGTCCACCACAGCCGCGGCCCACTTCGGGACCGCCGAGCTCCATGGCGAACACACCATCGCGCTTGAAGCAGACGTCGCTGATGGACACCTGCTGGCCCGCGAGCTTCAGGCGCGATGACACTTCGATGATGGTGGGGCAGGCGCGACCGCCGAACAGCAGCGACGTCGTATCGCTCTTCGGGTCACAGCCGATGAGCAGGACCTTCTTCCCCTGCTGCGCCATCATGTACGACAGATTGGCCAGCGAGAAACTCTTGCCGATGCCGCCCTTGCCGTAGATCGCGATGATCTGCGTCTCCTTGGTGACCGGACCGGTGTGCACCGCGTCGGGAGCGGTAGCGGCTTCATCGCGCACACTGGAGTGCAGCTGATGCAGGGCGCCGTTGGTGGAGCTGGTACCGTTGTCACTCATGCAGCCGTTCTCCAGTCGAGGATCATCTTGACGCAGTGGGGATCGCCGAACGCGGTCGTATAGGCGTCGGCAGCACGGGAAACTGCTTCGCGGTGCGTGATCAACCCGTCGAGCGCGAGCGCTCCTGAGTTGGCCAGCGCCGCAATCGTCTGCAGGTCGGACTCTTTCCACTGCGCCGCGATGCGAAAGCGTGCCTGTCGCATGAACGCGGGCGGAAAGGTGAAGCTCACGGGCTCGCTATAGAAGCCCGCCAGGCAGATCTCGCCGCCGGGGGCCATGCGGGCGACCAGCGCGTCGATCAAGCCATTCGCCCCGCTCACTTCGCAGATCGTGCGATAGTCGCGGCGCGTGTCGGTATCGGGGTGAATCACATCGTATCCGCGCGCGCCGTCCATCCGCACCGGGTTGATCTCCCACACGGTAGGCCGCTTGCCACCGTACAGTACCACCAGTCGTGCGATGAGTCGACCGAGTGCCCCGTGGCCGACGATGAGTTCCGGCAACAGTTCCGGGACGTCGCGCGGTGACACGCCGGGAGCCACCGCACAGAGCGCGTTGTGCGCCGTAGCGGCGAGCGCAAACAAGGCGCCCTGTTCACCGAGCCCGGCGTCGAGCACCACGGTCTTGGCGCCGGGGACGACGACCAGCGAGGCCTGCCCACCGAACAGCCCGCGCGCGTCGGTAAAACCACGCGAGCCTGCGATGTACACCAGTTCACCGATGGCCCGACCAGACTCCGGGCCGGCGTCGATGATCTCGCCAACGCCTTCGTAGCCCGGCACGAGCGGATAGCCGAGGCCGGGGAAGGGCGGCATCGTGCCCGTCCAGAGCATCCGCTCCGTACCCGTGCTGATGCCGGACCAGCGCATCTGTACCAGCACATCGGTCTCGGTGGCGGGCACCAGGGTTAGCTCGCGCACGGATAGCTGTTGAGGCTGTTCGAAAACGACGGCAGTGGTCTTCACAAGTGTAACGTGTTGTTGACACCAGAGGCTGTCAACGTTGATGAAGTGGATTTGTCGGGATTCACCCGGCGTTGCACCGCCGGCCACGCAGAAACGGCTATTCGTCAGGCGTCGGCGACGATGAGTCCCGTTTGGATCGGGAAGCGTGTGGAGACCTCGCGGCTGCGCCGGAATCCGGCCGCCTGTAACATCTGGTGGAGCTCAGACGCCCGGCGCGCCCGGCCTTTCCCCATCGCCATGAGATAGAAGGAGAAGTAGGCGTCGCCCACCGTCTCGGCCCCGCGAACGCCGGCCATCGCTTCGGCGATGAGCAGTACGCCACCACTGGGCAGGGCCGCCTTCACCCGCTTGAGCAGACGCAACACCGACTCGTCGTCATGGTCGAGCAGCACGCGGACCAAGGAAATGACGTCGGCGCCAACGGGGAGGGCATCCGCGTGGAAGTTGCCGCCGTGGCAGTCCACCCGATTCGCAAAGCCGGCCTGGCCGAGCCGCGTCTTCGCGCGCGCCGCTACCGCGGGGAGATCGAACAGGCGCAGCTGCAGCGCCGGGTGCCTCTGGCCGACCAGCGACAGGAACACCCCCTCGCCACCACCTACATCGAGCAGGCACTGATGCTTCGAGAGGTCATAGGCATCGAGGACGTCATGGGCGACGGGCGGGAGCGTATCGGCCATGATCTCGGAGTACGCCGCGACGCGGGCGTCGTCGATCTGTTGCGGGCGCGGGGCGTCGGCGTACGACCAGTAGCGCGAGAGTTCCGTGCGGAAATCCGCACCTTGGCGCAGCAGGGCGACCGGATCGCTGAGATCCTGATACGCCATCCGGTGGTGCCGGATGAGCGCCAGTACGCCAGTGTTTCCCACCAGCGGCGCCCCCAGGGCACCGAGCGCGTAGCGGCCGTGGCGGCGCTTCATCAGCAGTCGAAGCGACACGGCCGCATTGAGCAGCCGCTCGGTACTCGCCCGCGAGAGGTTCGTATGGTCGGCGATCTCATCCACCGTTCGCGCGCTGCCCGCTAGATAGGCGAACAGGTCGAGCTCCACGCAGGCGAGCAACGTCTGGGTGTAGACAAACCCCGACACGATATCGAACAACGCCCGGGATCGCCGCATCGTCACTGGACGGGTGAGCGGGAATCGGGCGCTCCATCGCTGGAACCGGTCGGTCGCGACGAGCGCGTTGAAGCGGTCGCGAATCCGCTCGTGCCAAGCGGGCGGAGGCGCGACTGCAACAGCGCCCAGTCCATGGGCGGACTGCGCGGTGCTTGGCGTTCTAGGGCGCTCGGTTGCCAAGGCCGGTGCCTGCGGGGCCGTCAGGGCCTGCTCGGGAGGGTTCACGGGCCGAGGATAAGCAGCGGAATCGGGAGTGTCAAGAAAAGTGTACACATGACTGTAAAGCTCTTGCGACGCCGAGTCCCTGATCCTATCGTCGGGGATGGGGGATTGGTCACGTCATGACCGCCTCACGAACCTTTTTGAGTCCGCATGCGACCGGTCTTTCCGTTCAGCGCGATCGTTGGCCAGGACGAGATGAAGCTGGCATTGTTGCTGGTGGCTGTCGACCCCTCGATCGGTGGGGTGATGGTCTTCGGCGATCGTGGTACGGGCAAGTCGACCGCCGTGCGCGCCCTCGCCGGGCTGCTGCCGCCCATGAAAGTGGTGGCCGGCTGCCGCTACGGCTGTGACCCGCAGGCCAACGGGGCCCGCTGCGATGAGTGTCAGGCGCGCGCGGTATCGGGAGGTCACACCAAGACCGCGCTTGCTCCCGTCCCGGTCGTCGACCTTCCCCTCGGCGCCACGGAAGATCGCGTGGTGGGGGCGCTCGATCTCGAAAAGGCACTCACGACCGGCGAAAAGGCCTTCGAGCCCGGACTGCTGGCTCGCGCGCATCGCGGCTTCCTGTACGTCGACGAAGTGAACCTGCTGGAGGATCACCTGGTCGACCTGTTGCTCGACGCGGCGGCGACCGGTGAGAACGTGGTGGAGCGCGAAGGCGTGAGCATTCGCCACCCCTCCCGCTTCGTGCTCGTCGGCAGCGGCAATCCGGAAGAAGGCGAGTTGCGCCCGCAGTTGCTCGATCGGTTCGGTCTGGCCGTCGACGTGCGCACGCCGACGGTCATCGCAACCCGCATCGACGTCATCAAGCGCCGCGACGCGTTCGATCGCGATCCGGTGGCGTTCATGACGCATTGGCACAAAGCCGACGCGAAGGTCCGTCGCCATCTCGAGAAAGCGCGGGCGCGACTCGACGCGTTGGTCGTGTCGGATGAAGTGCTCGAGCGCGCCGCGACGCTCTGTTCGCAGCTCGGCACCGACGGCCTGCGCGGCGAGCTCACGCTGCTGCGTACCTCGCGGGCGATGGCCGCGTACGACGGTGACGAAGCAGTGACACTCACGCATCTGCGCCGGATCGCGCCGATGGCGCTCCGTCATCGGCTGCGCCGGAATGTGCTCGACGATGCCGGGTCGACCACCCGCGTCGAGCGCGCCATCGCGGAGTTGTGGGGCGATGTCGTCGGCGGTCGCTGACCTGCCGCGCGGTGGCCCCGCGCTGACGGCGTTGCTGCTGGCGGTCGATGCGCGCGGGCTGGGCGGCGCGATGCTCGATCATCCGCTGCACGAACAGGCGCGGTCGTTTTCGTTGCTGGTCCAGCGCGCGCTCCCCGACGGCGCGCCGCTCCGCCGCGTGCCGTCGAGTGTGACGCCCGATCGCTTGTACGGTGGCGTCGATCTCGCCGCGACGCTATCCACCGGGACACTGGTGGCCGAGCGTGGTGTGCTGGCGGCGGCCGACGGCGGCGTCATCGTCGTGCCGATGGCCGAACGACTCTCGGTCGCGGCGCGTACGGCGCTGTGTGAAGTGCTCGATTATGCGGAAGTGCAGGTGGCGCGCGACGGGATCGGTGAGCACCACGCCGCCCGCATCTGTGCCATCGTTATGGACGAGTCGATCGACGACGAGTCCGTGCATGATGCGCTGCGCGATCGACTGGCTTTCGTCGTGCGCATGCGCGGATCAGCGTCCGAAGCATTGCTCGATGACACCGATGAACTCGCCGTCGCCTCCTGGGAACGTCAGGCCCGTGACGCGCGGCATCGCGTGATGTCGGTGAGTGTCGACGACTCGTGGATTGCCGCGCTTTGTGAAACGGCCGACGCGTTCGGCATCGACTCGGTGCGTGCACCGTTGATGGCGCTGCGCTGTGCCCGTGCGCATGCGGCCCTGCACGGACGGCTCATGATCACCGAGGCCGACGCCGAGGTCGCCGCAGCACTGGTGCTGGCACCTCGTGCCACGCGACTGCCGCCGCCGCCCGAGGAGCCGGCCAACGACAACGAGCAGCCGGGTGAGCCGCCACCGTCGTCGCCGCCAGAGCCACCCTCCGCGAAGGACGGCGAGTCCGCCGACGCGCCGGAGCCGCCCACGCCGCCCGACCAGCAACCGCCCGACGCGGATTCCGACGAGTCGGAGCAGAACGATGATGCGCCGTCGCCGCCGTCGAGCAGCACCGACGTACTGCGGGAAGCGGTGACGTCAGCGCTCCCGCCGGGCATGCTCGCGCAGCTGTTGGAGAAGGTGAGCGGTGGCTCGATGCAAGGACGCGTCGGCGCGGAAAAGCAGAATATGCTGCGCGGTCGTCCACGCGGGTCGCGCAGTGGACTGCCACGTGGTGGCGCCCGGTTGCATTTGCTGGAGACACTGCGGGCCGCCGCACCGTGGCAGCGTGCACGACTCAAGCAGGCCGCAGCAGCGGCGCTGTTGTCGGCGACGCCGACGACAAAGGCGCGACCGCGCGTGAACATTCGTCGTGAAGACTTCCGCATTCGTCGGTATATCGAGAAGACCGGCACGACCGTCTTGTTCGTGGTCGACGCCTCGGGCTCTTCGGCACTGAATCGACTTGCGGAGGCAAAGGGCGCCGTCGAGATGCTGCTGGCTGAGAGCTACGCGCGGCGCGATCGCGTGAGCTTGATCGCATTCAGAGGAAAGGACACCGAGTTGCTGTTGCCGCCCACGCGTGCCCTCGCCCGGGCCAAGAAGGTCTTGGCGGCACTGCCCGGCGGTGGCGGGACGCCGCTGGCGCACGCCATTGAGGCGGCGCTCGAGCAAGCCTTGGGCGCCAAGCGTGCGGGGAGTGCGCCGTTGGTGGTGATGCTCACGGATGGTCGCGCGAACATTGCGCGAGATGGCACGCCGGGGCGTCCTGGTGCCGAGCGTGATGCGTTGGCGGCCAGCGCGCGCTTTGCCCAACAGCACATTCCGGCGCTGTTCGTGGATACGTCCGCGCGTGGCGAACCGGTCGCGCGTCGCGTGGCCGACGCGATGCGCGCGCGGTACGTCCTGCTGCCGGCGGCGAATGCCAAGGCGCTGGGTGGATTGGTACGTACCGCCATGCAAATGGCTGAGGGATCTGATCGTGCATGAGACGCCGGTGGCGCCGCGCACTATGTGGTCCTGGCAGTCGCTGGTACGCGTGCGACATCCGTCGATGTTGTACGACACCGATATCGCGACCCGTGAAACGTCCGTCCGCGTGGCGCTGCGCTCGCTCGTGGTCGTCGTGTTTTTCTGGTGGGCGGCAACCGGACTTATTTTCGCGCTCGAACGGTCCACGGGCACGCGCGTGCTCGGTCTGGTGCTGGCGAGTGCGATGGCGGTCTGGGGAGCGTGGCTGCTGTATCTCGAACGCGACCGTGGGACCGCGTCCGGCGCGCGGCGCAGTTTCCTGGGCGCGGCGTTCCTGTGGACGTGGGTCCAAGTGGCCTTCTACGGCGGATGGTTGGTGGGGCCGGCGTCGTTGATGGTGCCGATTCCCGCCGAATCGCCGAGTTGGTCGTTGGCGGTGCGATCCGTGTTGTCGATGTTCTGGTATCAGCTCGCGATGCTGGGGGTGCTCGCCATTACGGGCTATCTCACGGCGCGTCGTGTGAATCGCGCGGGCTGGTGGGCGCTCGTGCTCTTCTGGGCAACGCATCAAGCGGCCAGCATCAACATTTTCTTCGGCGTCGAGAATCCCGGCCGCGGATTCTTCCCGGAGCCGCTCGCCTATCTCGAGTCATACTTCGGCCCGCAACGCAACAGCTGGTTGCTCCCGATCACGGTGGCGCTGCTGATCGCCTTCACGCTGCGTACCATCATCCATGCGCTGCGCGACCCCTCGCCACTACGACGGCAAGGCATGATGCTGCTGTCGGTCCTGGGCGTACTTGGCGTGCTCGAACTCGCGGTGCTCGGTACGCCCGTCTCGCTGCCGTTCTGGCAAGCCTTTCTCGACGTGCGCGGATACTGAGTCGGGCGGTCTACTCGTGGCGCAATGATTCGATCGGGTCGAGCCTTGCCGCACGGCGGGCTGGCACCAGCCCGAAGATGATGCCGATGCCGACCGACACCACGACGGCAATCACCGTGAGCGACACGGGCACTGGCGCCGAGATCTCGAGCGCAAAGGACGCCACGCGGCCAAGCGCGAGGCCGACGAGAATTCCGATCAGCCCGCCGATGCCCGTCAGCGTGCAGGCCTCGATGAGAAACTGCAGCAGGATGTCGTTGCGTGTCGCGCCCAGGGCTTTGCGCACACCGATCTCGCGGGTGCGGCTCGTCACCGACACCGTCATGATGGCCATCACCCCGATGCCGCCCACCAGCAGGGCCACGCCGGACAGCACGATCATGACGAGAAAGAACACACTCGTGATGCCATTGAACGTGTCGAGGATCTGGTCCTGTGTCACCAGGTCGAAGCTGTTCGTACTGCCTGGTCGCAGGCCGCGCATTTCGCGTATCGCCATCACTGCCGCGCCCTGCGCATCTGCCACGCTCACACCGGCCCGTGGCTTGACCGGAATCCAGAGCGCGTTGGTCTTGTCGATCGTGTAGCTGCGGGCCATGAACTTGTATGGCACCACCGCGCCGACGGCCTGCCCGGGCGGTGCGAAGATGTTGCCAGGTTCCTGCCATAGTCCGATCACGACCAGCGGACGCCCACCAATCTGTACCTGCCGTCCCAGCATGCGCTCGCGTCCGAACAAACGACGCGCCGTTTCATCCTGAAGCACGACCACCGGTGCTCCAGAACTGAGCTCGTTGCGCGTAAACCAGCGGCCCTCCACCAGTTCGCCGCCCTGAATGCGGGTGAAGCCGTCGTCGGCTCCGAAGATGGCCATCGACTGTGAACGCACACCTTCCGATTCGATGCGCGCCAGCGTTTGTGCCCACAGAGAGGCGTACGCGATCTCCGGCAGCCGGCGCAGTCGTTCGGCCTCGGTTTCCGAGAGATCCGGACGGATGCGCACCTCCTTCGGGAGGTTGTCCGGATTGAGCGGCGTTTGCGAGAACTTCTTCATCACGTAGAACGTGGTGGGCCCCGCGACCTCGATCGTCGTCACGATCTGTGAGCGGATGCCTTCCACGATGGCGGCCATCGCCATGACGGTTGCCACGCCGATGACCACGCCGAGAATCGTGAGCGACGAGCGCAGCTTGTTCACCCGAATCGCATCGAACGCGATGAGCAGGTTCTCGCCAAATGCACCGACTCGGAGGCTCACGACTCAGGTCTCCGCGCGCATGGCGGTGATCGGATCGAGCTTGGCGGCTCGCGAGGCCGGGTACACGCCAAACAGCACGCCAACGCCGGCACCAAGTGACAGCGCCAGACCGACACTCCACAGCGAGACGCGGGCGGGCAGCGGAGAGAACGCCGCGATGACGGCGGCCAGACCCCAGCCTGCGGCGACACCGAGTAGACCACCACAGATCGCCAGCGCCACCGCCTCGGCGAGGAACTGCCGTCGCACATCGGCCGATGTCGCCCCCACGGCTTTCCGCAGTCCGATCTCGTGCGTGCGTTCCGTGACGCCCATCAGCATGATGTTCATGATGACGATGCCGCCCACGAGAATACCGATCGCCACGACGGCGGGGACCACGGCGAAGAGCACCTTGGTGAGTTGCTTCCAGAAATCGACCAGCGCATCGGCGGTGCCGACATCGAAGTTGTCGCGATCGGATGGACGCAAGCGACGCGCGAGTCGCATGGCTTCCTGCGCGCGCGCCATTGCCGGGCCGACCTCGGTCGCCTCGCGCATCTTGACCGAGATCGTCGTGTTCTGCCGTCGCCCGTAGATCGCTTCAAAAGCGGAAATCGGCATCAGGGCAAAGCCGTCGAATGATTGCCCCAGCACGCGGCCCTTCCGCCCCACCACGCCCACGATCGTGTAGCGTTGCCCCATCAGGCGCACATCCTTGTCGATGGCGGACGCGCCTTGAAAGAGCTTCTGCGCGATATCGGCACCGACCACGATCACATTGCGCCGCTCACGCACGTCGATGTCGCTGAGGGGCCGTCCTTCGGTGAAGCGATAGTCCTGCACGACCTGATAGCCGGCGGTGACGCCGAAGATCTGCACGCTGCCAATTGTGCGGTCGCGCCACACGACGTCCGCTTGCGGTGTCGGCCAACCGGACTGCAGCGAGATCGCCAGCGCGTCGGGGAGTGCCTCGCGAACCGCCGCAGCGTCGCGCTCATCCACGCGCGGGCGCCGCTGCAGCAGCCGGAACTGGTCGTCGGTGAAGAGCCCGAGGCTGATCGGCAACCGTCGGACCTGAAAGGTGTTCATGCCGATCATCGCGTCGGCGATGTTCTCCTTCACATACGCGTTCATCCCCTGGATGATCGCCACGACCGCCACCAGAAAACCGACCGACACCACGATGCCCAGCAGGGTGAACGCCGTTCTCATGGGGTTCACGCGCAGCTGCAGGAGCGACAGGCGGATGATGTCGGAGAAGCGCATGGTGAGCGGCTACTCGTGCCGGAGTGCCTCCACCGGGTCCAGCCGCGACGCGCGCATCGCCGGGAGCATGCCGAAGGCAACGCCCGTGACCGCGCTGGCGATGAGTGCGGTGGCTACAATACTGCCGGGGAGCGTGGCCGGAATCGATGTGTTCGTACGGATGACCCACGCGAGCAACGCGCCAAGCCCGAGGCCGACGAACGCCCCAATGCTGGTCATGGTGGCCGCCTCCACCAGGAACTGCCAGCGAATCGTGCCTGACGTCGCACCAAGCGCCTTGCGTACACCGATCTCACGCGTGCGCTCAGTAACCGAGATCATCATGATGGCGACGACGCCGACACCGCCGACCAGCAGCGCCACGGCCGACAACGCCAACCCCACGGCGAAGATCGCGCCGAAGAGCTGGTTGAACGTATCCATCAGGCGATCCTGCTCGACCAGGTAGAACGTCGCGCGGTCGCCCGGGCGCAAGCCGCGGCGCGCGCGCATGGATGCCAGTACCTCGTCCATCACCTCGCCCTGCGTCACCGACTTCGACGGACGCACCAACAGACTGAGATTGTTGCGCCATACATCGAGACTGCGCACGGCCGCTTGAATGGGAATGATCGCCCGCGGGGTGTCGGGACCCTTTCCCTCCAGTGACTTCAGAAAGCCGGCTTTCGGCGCGTAGATGCCGATCACCGTGAACTGTCGGCCGCTGATCATGATCTGCTTACCGATCGCTTCCGACTCGCCAAACAACTGCGCCTTGAGGGTGTCGTTCACGAGCACCACCGGCTGTCCGGCGTCGTACTCGGCGCGCGTGAAATTGCGTCCCGGGGAAATATCCGAGGCGTCGACCGATGGCCATTCCACGCTGTACGCGTCATAGCCCACGTTGTCCACGCGGCTGTTCCGATAGGCGAAGTTGCCTTGGCCGCCAAGCACCCCGATGACATTCTCGACGCCCGGAATGCGCTTGATCATGTCCCATTCGGCAAACGAGATCGGCGGGTTGCTCCGATCCGGGCACTTCTCGTCGGTACCATCGCACCCGCTGATGCCCGAACTCCGTCGCTGCACGATAAACGTGGTCGCGCCGATCTGTTCGAGGTCCTGCTGAAACGACGCGCGAATGCCGTTCACGACGGCGCCCATCGCAACAACCACGAACACACCGATGGCCACGCCGGCGATAGTCAGGGCCGCGCGCACCTTGTTCGACCGGATGGACTCGAGCGCCATCCCAACGCCTTCGAAGACCAGTAAGAATCGATTCATACGATTACTCCTGGCGTAGCGCCGTGATGGGATCCAGACGCGAGGCGCGACTGGCGGGGTACAGCCCGGCGGCAATGCCGACCCCGGCACCGGTTACCAATGCCGCAGCAATCGACCAGGGCGCGACGGCCGCCGGGAGCGGGGTCAGCACCGAGATGATCTCTGCGAGGCCAATTCCCAATCCGATACCGATCGCGGCACCGAGCGTACTCAGCGTGGCCGCCTCGACGAGAAACTGCGACATGATATCAGCCCGCTTGGCACCGAGTGCTTTCCGCACGCCGATCTCGCGCGTGCGCTCGGCAACGGCAACCAGCATGATGTTCATGATCACCATGGCACCAACGACCAAACTGATCGCCGGCAGCGCCGTGCCGAAGAGCACAAGGCGTCCTTTCAGCTGCTTGATGAAACCGAAGGCGGCGTCCTGTGTGATGAGGCCGAAGTCGTCCGGCTCTCCCGCTCGAAGTCCGCGCAAGGAGCGGAGCGCACCGCGCGCCGCCTCCATCCCGTCGGGAAGATCGGCTTGCGTTGGGGCTTGCACGATGAGCGAGGAGACGTCCCGCGCCGGACGGATGATGCGGCCCATCGGCGACGTGTATGGCGCGATTGCATTGCGATCGAGTGAGAATCCGAACACCGATCCTTGCTTCTCGATAACGCCGATCACGGTAAACGGAACGCCCGCGACGCGGAGTTGGCGGCCTTCCGGATTGAGGCCCGGGAAAAAGTGCTCAGCGACTTCCGTGCCGATCACGATCACGCGCGCGCCGGCGCGAACTTCCTGATCGGTAAAGGCCCGGCCAACGGTCACCGGAAAGTTCTTGATGTCGAAATAGTTCGCGTCGGTCGCCACGGCTTGCACTTGACGCGGACGAGCGCCTGGCGCGGATGCGTACTTGAACGTCTCGCTCGCGATGCTGGACGTCATCGTGGCCGGGATCGCGGCCCGAACTGCATCGACATCCGGCATGCGGATCAGCGGTCGTCGCTGGGCGGAACGCGCATCAAAGCCGCGATTCCCGCCGGGCCCCACGTTGCTGAACCGTCGTAACGTGAAGGTGTTACTGCCGATCAGGCGCGCGGCAAAATCCTCTTCGACGTATCGGCCCATCCCTTCAACGATGGAGACCACGGCGATGAGGAACATGACGCCAATGGTCACCCCAAGCAGGGTAAAGGCGCTCTTGAGTTTCTGAACTCGAATCTGGGTCAGTGCCAGCCCAATGGCGTCTCGTGTCTTCACCCCTGAATAATAGCCGCCCTCTGCTATTCGTGCCGCAGCGCTTCCACCGGATCGAGGCGAGAGGCACGCAGTGCGGGCAGCATGCCGAAGATGACGCCGGTGGCGATACTGGCCGCGATCGCCGTGATGATCGCAGAAGCTGGAATGGACGTGGGAACGGGTGTGTTGGTCCGCACGACCCACGCGAGGATGCTGCCGATGATGAGCCCCACCGAGGCGCCGATCGACGTGAGGGTGGCCGCCTCGACGAGGAACTGCCACAGGATCGTCGCACGAGTGGCTCCCAAGGCCTTCCGCACGCCGATTTCACGGGTTCGCTCGGTCACGGAGATCATCATGATCGCGATCACCCCCACGCCGCCCACTAGCAGTCCGACCGCCGACAACGCCAGCCCGACCATGAAGATCGCGCCGAACAGCTGGTCGAACGTCTCCATCATCCGGTCTTGAGCGACCAGGGCAAAGTTGTTGATCTGTCCCGGCTTCAAACCGCGGCGCGAACGGAGCAGCTCGGTCACGTCGTCCATCACCTGCGCCTGCGCCACGTTACCGCGGGGCTTCACCATCATCATGAGTCCCCGACGCCACACGTCGAGGTGCCGGTACGCGGTCATCATGGGCAGGATGGCGCGCGGTTTATCGGGGCCGCGCCCATCCATCGTTTTCAGGAAGCCGGCTTTGGTGTGAAACACGCCGATCACCGTAAACTGCTTCCCTTCGATGGCGATCTGCTTGCCGATCGGGTCGGAGTCGCCGAACAGACGATTCTTCAGCGTGTCGTTCACAAGGACCACCTGAGCGCCCGCATCATGCTCCGAGCCGGAGAAGCTTCGGCCTGGCGAGATGTCGGCGACGTCGGTCTTGATCCAGTCAGTGCTCTGCGCGTCGTAGCCCACGTTGGTCACGTGGCGATCGCGGTAATCGAAGTTGCTTTGACCCGACAACCAGGCCGTGGCCGTCTCCACCTCGGGGAGATCGGCAATCGCGCGCCACTCGACGAGCGAGATGGCCGGATTGCGCCGTTCCGGGCAGCTGTCGTCGGAGCCGTCGCAAGTGTTGATGCCCACGCCGCGCCGTCTCACCTGGAACGACGTGGCGCCGAACTCATCGAGGTCGGACTGGAAGCTCTGCTTGATGCCATGCACCGTGGCGCCCATCGCCACCACCACGAACACACCGATCGCCACCCCGGCAATCGTGAGACCGGCGCGCACCTTATTGGCCCGGATAGCATCGAGCGCCATGCCGATGCCTTCCAACGCGAGGAGAATACGGTCCACGAATCGCATCGCTATTCCTGCCGCAAAGCTGTGATGGGATCGAGCCGGGCTGCCCGGCTCGCCGGGTAGATACCGGCCGCAATGCCTACGCCAGCACCGACCACCAGTGCCGCCACGATCGACCACGGTGCCACCGCCGCCGGCAGTGGTGTCAGCGCGGCAATGGTCGCCGCCAAGCCGATCCCCAGCCCGATGCCGATTGCTGCGCCTACCACGCTCAGCGTAGCCGATTCAACGAGGAACTGCGACATGATGTCACGGCGTCGCGCACCAAGCGCCTTACGCACGCCGATCTCACGTGTCCGCTCGGCAACTGCCACCAGCATGATGTTCATGATCACCATCGCGCCGACGACCAGACCGATGGCGGGCAGCGCCGTGCCGAAGATGACCATCTTCGACTTGATGCCGTCAAAGAAGGCCATCGCTTCGTCCTGTGTTTCGAGCGCAAAGTTGTCAGCTTTGCCAGGAGGCATCTTTCGCGAGGCCCGCAACGCCTCGCGCGCGGCATCCATACCGTCGGATACTAGATCCTTGGTGGGGGCCTGCACGATCATCGCTTCGATGTCCCCCCGCGGCCGGATCGCGCGGTGCAGGGGACTCGTGTACGGCGCAATCGCCAGTCTATCGAGCGAGAAGCCGAACACCGATCCCTGCTTTTCGATCACGCCGATCACCTCATAGGGCACGCCGTTCATGCGCAGCTCGCGGCCGATCGGGTCGAGGCCTTTGAAGAAGTGCTCGGCCACGTCGACACCGATCACGAGCACACGCGCGCCGATGTTCACTTCCTGCGGACCAAAGGCACGCCCGAGCGTGACGTTGAACTTCTTGATCGTGAAGTAGGCGGCTTCCGTCGCGACGGCCTGTACCTGTCGAGGACGGGCGAAGGGCGAGTTCGCGTTCATGAACGTCTCGTTCGTGATCGCCGACGAAGATCCTGGAGGCAGCACCGAGCGCACCAGATCCGCGTCGTACGCGAACAACCGCGGCCGACGCTGAATCTCGCGCCAGTCGAGATTGTCGTCGGTATTGAAGTCATTCCACCGACGCAGGGTGAACGTGTTCACGCCGAACAGCTTACCGGCGAAATCGTTCTCCACGTATCGACTCATGCCCTCGACGATCGACACCACGGCGATCAGGAACATCACGCCGATGGTGACGCCGATGAGCGTGAAAAAGCTTTTGAGCTTCTGCACGCGGATCGTGGCGAGGGCTAGCCGGACAGCTTCCATGAAAGGCATGTGGTCTCCGATTACTCGTAGCGAAGCGCTTCGACGGGATCGAGACGCGCCGCGCGACTGGCGGGCAGCATGCCGAAGAGAATACCGGTCACTGCACTGGCGCCGAGCGCCACGACAACGGCCATCGGTGGGATACTCGCCTCAATGGGCGTGAAGCTCCGGATGCCGAGCGCGCCCAGCCATCCCACGAACAGACCAATGGCACCGCCAATGCCGGTGAGCGTGGCCGCCTCCACCAGGAACTGCCAGAGAATCGTGGCCTTGGTCGCGCCGAGCGCTTTGCGCACACCGATTTCCCGGGTCCGTTCGGTGACTGAGATCATCATGATCGCGACGACACCAACGCCACCGACAATCAGGCCAACCGCCGACAGCGCGATCATGACCAAGAAGAACATGCCGAAGATGCTATTGTACGTGTCGAGCAACTTGTCCTGCGTGATGATGGCGAACGACGACTCGCCGCCCGGCCGCGTTCCGCGCATACCGCGCAGAGTGGCCGTCACGTCATCGAGGGCGATGTCACGCGCGACGCCTTCGCGTGGCTTGACCGCGAGCGAGATCCCGCTGGCTCGAGCCCCCACGTAGCGAATGAGCGACTGCACGGGAATCACGGCCTTCGGGCGTTCACCGCCCGACAGGAAGCTGCTGTTGTCCTTGTACACGCCGATCACTTCGAACGGCACGCCGTTCAGTGTGACCGACTTGCCGATCGGATCGGATCCATCGAACAGCCGCGTGGCCATCAGCGTGGTGATCACCGCGACGCGCGCGCCCGTACGCGCTTCGGCGCTCGTGAAGGCCCGACCCGGATATACTTCCGGGGCGCTGATCGTGGTCCACTCGGCACTGTAGCCTTCGATGCTCGCCGACGGCAATTCGCGCTCGCGATACTTGACCTTCGTCCCCCAATCCAGTCGCTCGCCCACGGACTCTATGCTTGGCAGGCGCCGAAGGCTTTCGATCTCGTTCGGGCGGATAGGCGGGTTACGGAGCCACGCGCAGGTACCGTCGGAGCCGTCACAATTTTCAAAACTGATCGGATAGCGAGATACGAAGAACGTCGTCGGCCCGGTACTCGCGAAGTCTCTGGCCACCGACTGATTGATACCGTGGATCGCGGCTGATATGGCGACCACGACGAACACACCCACGGCAATACCGAGAATCGTGAGACCGGCGCGAACTTTGTTCGCGCGTACGGCATCGAGCGCGATACGTACGCCCTCGGCGACGGCGGACAGGCGCGTAGTGAATGCAGACATGTGCTATTCCTGCCGCAGGGCCGTGATCGGATCCAGCCGCGACGCGCGACTGGCGGGATACACGCCGGACACCACACCGACGCCGGCACCTAGCGCGATTCCGACCACGATGGACCACGGTGCCACGCTGGCCGGCAGCGGAGAGAACGCCGAGATCCCTTCGGCGAGACCGATGCCGAGGGCGACGCCGATCGCCGAGCCCACGATGCCAAGGGTCGAAGCTTCGATCAGGAACTGCATCAGGATATCGCGACGCTTGGCACCGAGTGCTTTACGTATGCCGATTTCTCGTGTGCGTTCGGAGACGGCGACGAGCATGATGTTCATGATGACGATGGCACCGACCACGAGACCGATCGCGGGGAGCGCGATGCCGGCAAGCACGAGATAGCTCTTGATCTTGTTCCAGAACTCCAGCGCCGAGTCGGCGGTTTGCAGCGCAAAGTTGTCCTTCTGCGACGGACGGAGATGACGCTGCGCGCGCATCACCGACCGCACGATCTCCATGGTTTCGGTCATCGCCTCGGGGCTTGGCGACTGAATCGCCACCGCATCGACAATGTTCGGCCGCGAGTTGAGCAATCGGCGCGCCGGTGAACGCCACGACGTCACGATGAAGTTGTCGAACGACATACCGAATGCTTTGCCTTGCGACTCGGCCACACCAACCACGCGATAGGGGACGCCACCCATCTTGAGTTCGCGACCGAGCGGATCGAGACCGGGGAAAAGTCGTTCGGCGGCATCGATGCCGATCACCACCGACTTCTCACCACGGGAGAGCTCCTGCTCCGAGAGAATGCGGCCGGCGGTCACGCCGAGATTCTTCACGTCGAAATACTGACCATCCACCGCAAACACCCGCGTGGTACGCGGCTTCCCGCTGGTCGCGGAGGTGATGGCGACCTGATCTTCGCTGGTGATGTACCACTTGGCGTCGGTCGGTAGTGCGCTGGTGACCGGTGCAACATCGACTAGTTCGAGTCGTGGCCGTCGCCGGTACTCTTCCCAGGTGGCCTCATCCATGTCGCCGATGTTGATGTTGGGGCGACTGCGCAACTCGAACGTGTTGACGCCGATCAGCTTGCCGATCAGGTCCTCTTCCATGTACCGCCCCATCCCCTCGACGATCGAGACGACGGAGATCAGGAACATCACACCGATGCAGACACCGAGCAGCGTAAACGCGCTCTTGAGCTTCTGCACACGGATCGTGTTGAGGGCCAATCGAATGGCTTCGAAAAACTGCATGGGGAGAGCGCCTCGCGCCGCGTGGGGTCTGCGAGGATTTACGGCGTGCGCCGGTCAGAGTTTCGCCTTCCTGAGACCACAACGAGGCGCCCGGATACCGAGCGCCTCGTGGCGATACTACCGTGTGTCGGAACGACTCGCCGAACGTACTAGTGTACGCGCTCGCCGGAGATCTTGGCCGCGTACTGCGCGCGCGTTTCGTCGCTCGAGATGACGCCGTCGCGCAGCACGATGATGCGCTTGGCGTGCACGGCGATGTCCGGTTCGTGCGTGACCATGACGACGGTCTGTCCCTGCGTTGCGAGTTCCTCGAACACACGCATGATCTCTTCCGAGGTCTGCGAGTCGAGGTTACCCGTCGGCTCGTCGGCGAGCAGGATGGACGGGCGGTTCACGAGTGCACGGGCAATCGCGACGCGCTGACGCTGACCACCGGAGAGTTCGTTGGGCCGGTGATGCATACGCTGACCGAGTTGCACGCGCTCGAGTGCCTCGGTGGCGCGCTTCTTCCGCTCGTCGGCCGAAATGCCGGCGTAGACCAGCGGGAGTTCGACGTTCTGCAGCGCCGAGGCGCGGGGCAGGAGGTTGAAGGTCTGGAATACGAATCCGATTTCCTTGTTGCGCACGCGGGCGAGCGCATCGTCGGTCATCGTGCTCACCAGCATGCCGTTGAGCCAGTACTCACCTTCGTTCGGCGTGTCGAGGCAGCCGATGAGATTCATGAGCGTCGACTTGCCCGAGCCCGAGGGTCCCATGATGGCTACGTATTCGTTGCGCCGGATGGCGAGATCGACGCCGCGCAGTGCGCGGACGATTTCGCCACCCATGTCGTACTGTCGCTTCAGCTGACGGGTCACGATGACCCAGTCCTGTCCCGGGGCGGCACCAGCGGCGGTCGTAACCGCCTGGCGCTCCCCCGTGGTGCTGAGTCCGATATCGTCGAGAGTGTTGCTCACGGCTTCTTTCCGGTTGCTGGCGCCTTCTTCTCTTCCACCTTCGCCGTCTTGATCATGGCGCCGTCCTTGAGTTCACGGATCGCCTGATAGGTGCCGGCCACGATGGTCTCGCCGCTCTTCAGTCCGTCGAGCACTTCGAAATGACGTTCTCCGGCGATTCCGACCTTTACGGGGCGGAAGCTGACTTTGTTGTCGGTACCGACCACGAACACGCCTTCCACGTCACGCTTGCCGACTTCCTTCGCCGGCTGGCGGCCTACCGTCACGGCCGAGTCGCCGTTCGGGAGATTCTCGTTCTCACGCACCGTCAGGGCGATGATCGGGATGCTGAGCACCTTGGTCCGCGACGCCGTCACGATCTTCGCGGTCGCCGAGAAGTCGGGGCGGGTGTCCTGCGGCGGGTTCACGAGCTCGACGCGGACTTCGTAGTCGATCGCCTGGTCGCCGGTGTTGGCGGCAGCCGACTTCGTGACCGAGCTATTCGAGATTTCGACCACACGGCCCACAAAGGTGGTGTCCGGGAAGGCGTCGATCTGAATGAGGGCCGAGTCACCCACGCTGATGCGTGCGACGTCGGTCTCGTCGACCTTCACCTTCGTTTCGAGCACACTCATATCGCTGATCGTCATGAGGGTCGCCGCGTCCTTGTTCAGCGTACCCATGATCGCCGTTTCGCCTTCTTCGACGTTCAGGCGAGTGATTTTGCCGCTCATCGGCGCGGTGATCGTGGTGCGGTTGAGCGCCTGGCGGGCATCGCGCACCGAGGCCACGGCCTGGTCAACGCTGAAGCTGGCGGCCGCCGCCAATTCCTTGTTCACGTCGGCCTGCGTCTTGAGCTGCTCGAGCTGTTCGTCGCTGACGAGTTCCGGCGACTGCTGCTTGATCTTGAGCGAGCGCTCGTAGTTGCGCTGGGCCTGCAGCAGGCTCGCGCGGGACTGCGCCGACTGGGCACGCGACGACGCGAGAAACGCCTCGGAGCGCTGAAGGGCGGCCGTGACCTGCTCGGGGTCGATCTGCAACAGGAACTGGCCCTTCTTCACGATGTCACCTTCCTTCACGGAAAGACGCACGATCTTGCCGGTTACGTCGGCCGACACATCAACCTTGGTGCGCGGCTGGATCTGTCCGCTGGCCGTGACGGAGGCCACGAGGTCGCGGGCTTCAACGGCTTCGGTGCGCACTTCCACCGGCTTCGTGCTGTTCTTCTTCGCGCTGATCACTGCAAGGGCTGCAACGGCGATCACTACGACGCCGCCGATCCCGAACTTTACGCCTTTCGTCATGACTGGTCTCTGTTAGCGGATGGGACGGCCGACGGCATTTTCAAGCGCCGCGAATGCCCGTTGTACATCGTATACAGCAGTGATACGGTCGGTCTCGGCGCGCTCGTAGTCACCGCGGGCCTGTACGAGGTCCACGATGCTGATGGCGCCGACGCGATAGCGTTCCTGCGCCAGCGAGAGTGCGGTGCGCGCGGTGCGGACGTTCTGTTCCTGCAGCACGACGGTTTGCCGGGCCGTGCTCAGCGAGAGGTACGCCGACGTCACGTCGGCCGTGACGCGCAGCTCCTGTCCGCGCACATCATTCTGCGCATTGCGGCGCTGCACACTGGCCTGCTCGACCTGCTGCTCGCGACGCCAGCCGTTGAAGATCGGCAGCGAGAACGACGCCGACAGCGAGTACGGATTGCGCGTGAAGTCGAGCGGGTACTTGCTCTGCGCCGTGCGAATCGCGTCTTCCTGCGACGGCGTGAAGGTGATCGCATTACACTGGGCCAGATTGTTCGTGAGGCCGAGGCGATCGCGCACTTCCTCACTGCGAATGCACGAGGCTTTGGCGCCGAGCGTGCTGGCCTGGCTCTGGCTGATCAGCAGTCCCGTATTGGTGAAGCGGTTCGTGAAGGCCGAGACGTTGGCCGACAGCGAGAGCGACGGAAAGTACGCGCTGCGCGCCGACGCCTGCGAGCGGCGGGCCGACTCTTCACGGGCGCGGAACGAGCCGAGCGCCGGATTGGTGCGACGCGCCATTTCGAGAATGGCGGCGAGATCGATCGCCGGCGGGGCCGCGAGGTTGGCGTCGAGCTTTGCGTCGGGCGCGGCATCGATGCCGATCGCCTGGAAGAGCCGCACGATCTCGATGGCCGCCTGATTGCGCGCGTTCAGCGAGGCCACGCGCTGCTGTCCATCGGCCACTTCGGCGCGCTGCACGTCGAGCTGCGTGCCGGAACCGACCTGGAGACGCGCGCGGGCCAACTGCAACTGCGTCTGTGTGGTGGCCTGCAACGTATCCTGGAGGGCGGCGCGGGCCTGCGCCTGCAGCGCCGTGAGATACTGATTGGTGACTTCGTTGCGGACCCGCTGCTCGGCGGCGGCGATGTCGGCTTCGGTCGCGTTCTGATTGGCCTGTGCTGCGCGCTTGTCGTTCAGCGTGGCGAGCGAGAGCTGCAGGTTGGCGCTGACCGCCGCGTCGGTGGACAGCTGATCGTTCGTGGAACCGAATGCCTGACCCTGGAAAAAGGTCTGACGTCCTTCGCGATAGCCGCCGCCCAAGCTCGAATTCACACTGGGCAGGAACGCGCCTTTCGCGCTGCGGACGGCGGCTGCCGCCGTGCGTCGGGCATTGGTGGAGGTCTGCAGCGCAGGATTATTCCGGCGCGCGAGTGCGAGGGCGTCTGTCAACGTGATGACAGCCCCCGGAGCAGGGGCGGTCTGCGCCGCGGCGAGCGCCGGAACGGTCCCGACTGCAGCCAGGCCGAGCGCGAGCGCGAATGCGTGAATTCTCATGGGGACGAAGCGGGTGGAGGACATAGACAGGGGGGCGTACGCACCCCGAGCCGGGATGGTTTCAGCGAATAAGACCACGGAGTCCAGACGAAGGCTGGCCACGCGAGTCGACCGCGTCAGCGCGGCACGTCGTCTCGGAGGGCCTCGAGGTTACGCGCGGGAATCGAGAGTCGCAGCAATCGCCCCTCGGAGTCAGCCCAAACGAGCCGCACGTCGCCGCTGCTCGCCGCGACCCTCCACCGACGGGCTTCGCGTCGTGCGCCGGCCACGACGATCGTATCCGTGCTCGTCTCGAGTACGACACGGACGGCACCCTGGGTGTTGGCGATCGGGGTCAAACTGGGAAGCGTGACACCGGCGCCGTCGGTCAGCGTGCGGTCGCGCACCAGCAGCGCGTACTGCACGATCCCATCTTCCTCTATGACGACCGCGCCGGGACGCAAGAGATACTCGCGTGCCGCTTCGCCGGTCGAACTGCGGGCCAGCGTCGCGAAGCGGCCGCGTACCCGCTGACCGCCGAGGCGCAGCGTCACGTCGGCACCGCGTCGTTCCTCGACAGAGTAGCGGACAGGCGACCCGACCGAATCGGTCTCGAGGCGCATGGCGACCCGGCGATCGCCGATGGCGGATTCGGATCGCACTTCGAGCGTGCCGCCGTCCTGCGACGTGATCCGTTGCACCGAGAACTGCTCGCGTCCTGCGCGCTGTCCATTCAACAGCAGCGTGAAGCTGCCGACGTCGAGCCGCGCCTGCGCCGGCGGTTGCGCGCCTGATGCCGATGGCGTCGGCGCTGGCCACGGCGCCGCCAGCAGGGGAGCGGCGACCAGCATGGTGACGAACGGCAGTGCCAAGGGGGGAAGACGCCGGAGTCGGCGAAACAGGGGCATAGAGGAAAGATAACCGGACAGGGGCCGCCCCTTCGCCATGGTGGGGTTCGCGGGGTATTGTGGGGCCATGTTCTCCTCACCCCGCGCGCCGCGCGCCGATTCGTGGCCCTTGGGATGGGTCGCGTCGACCAGCACCGCGATCATCGCCTGCGCGCTCTGGCAGCAGGCGCCGGGTTGGGCGTCGCTGGTCGTGGCGCTCGTGGCGAGCGCGTGTGCGGTCTGGATGCTACCCACACTGCGACGCCCGCGTGGTCTTGCCGCGGCAACCGTCGCGCTACTCGCGATCACGGTCACCGTGGCGGTGGGCGAAACGGCAACACTCTTCTCCGTTCGTCGGGATTGGTCGGCGTGGTCGGCAGGAGAACGGGAGGATCGGGCGCAACGCGTGGCCGCCAGCCTGACCGACGTCGCGTCGACGTTACGTCGCGTCGCTGAAGAGCGGGTGCTGGACACGCTGAGCGTGGCGACGCCTCCGTTGGAGGGTGCCGTGGAGTCGGCGCTGCTGGTGTTCCGGAACGGCGCGCTGGTGGCGCGCGCGGGGCAGACCCGCACATCGATCATGCCAGGAGCACCAGTCGGTGTGCGTCTCGTGGACGGCGCCTTCCACACTTCATTAGTGGCCCGCGCCCGCTCTGCCGATGGGCGAGTTGAGGCCGTAGCGGTGGCGTTGGTGTCGTCAGCCCCGCCGGCGGATCGCTTTGCCCGGCCGCTGCTGCGCACGCTGTCCGGCCGTGTCGATGTGGCGCATACGATCATCGAATCACCTGACTCGACCAACGTGGCCGCCGGTTCGACGGTGGTGGTAGTGCCGGATGGACCGAATCGATTGGCGCGAGTACGGGCGCTCAGTTTCTCGGAGGGGGAGACCCAGCTCTCGCTGCTGCAGCGCGCACGAGCCCGTACCAATCTGTCGCTCGGCCTTGCGCTGCTCGGCATGCTCATCGGCGCGTGGCGCCGGCCAGCGCGCACCGGACAGCGGGTCGCGGCCGCCGCGGCGGCGGCGGTGCGCGCTCGCGATCGCGGTCGCGCCACTCACCGCGTTGTCGAACGTGTCCTCCCTGTTTGACCCCGCGAGCTATTTCGCGGCGATGGGTGGCCCACTCACGTCGAACGTGGCCGCGCTACTCATGACGACCGCGCTCGCCCTCGCCGTGCTGCTGCTCGTGCTGCGCACGTCGTTCCAGAGGCCGTCCCGATGGATCGCGGCGGCGGTCGTCATCATCGTCGCATCGGGCGGGCCGTTCCTGCTGCGCGATCTGGCCCGCGGCATCGCGCTGCCCGCAGCCGGCGCGGGTTTTGGGTTATGGATCGCGTGGCAGCTCGCGCTGGCGCTGGCCGGCGTATCTATTCTGCTCGCCGGCGCGGCGGCGGGGCAGGCCGCGCTCGGCCCGCGTCGCGGTCTGCCATCGAGCGTCGCTCCATTACTCGCCCTCATTACCGGCGTCATTGCACCGATCCTCTGGGATGCGCCGGGGGGATGGCCGTCGTGGTATCCGGCGCTTTGGGTGGCGGCGATCGGCTCGCTGGCGCTTACTCGGCGTGGCCTGGCGCAGGTCGCGGCGGCCGCGGTGGTGGCCGGCGCGGGAGCGGCAACGCTGACGTGGGGCGCAACCGTGCGCGCGCGGATGTCGCTCGCGCAGCACGACCTCGAGCGCATCGAAGCCGTCGACGAAAACGCGTATCGGCTGCTCGAACGGTTCGCGACGGCGATGCGTGAGGAAACGCGTCCGGTGCGCAGTACCGACGCGCTGCTGCGACGCTATGCCGCGAGTGAACTCGCGCTCGCCGGCTATCCGGCGCGATTGGCACGCTGGGTGCCGGGCAACACCACCACACCGGTGTCTGAGCTCTCCCTCGCGCCGGTGAACGATACGATCGGCGCGCAGGCGGTGATCGCGACAATGGCGCGCGAGAGCGGGGTTGTGGAAATCCGCGCCGTCGGTGACGGACCGACCACGTTGCTGGTGGCCGCCGTTCCCGCGCCGGATAGTGTCGTGACGACCATCGCCGTGCCGCCTCGCACGCGTCTGTTGCCGCTCGATCCGTTCGCGGCGTTCACCGGCGTCACCGGGGCGCGCGGCACCGAGGCGCCCTACCGGCTGGCGCTGGCCGTGCCCTTGGCCGGCGATACAATCGCGCATCCGCTCGAATGGCGTCGACGTGGCGACGCGATGCACGCCGATGGCGTGGCCGGTGCGGGCATCGACGTGCGGCGTGTGCACGTGGAAGTGGATCTCCGCACCCTCGACGTACTGCTGCCGCGAGGCGCCCTGCTGGTGTTGCTCGATGTCATCGCCGTCATGCTGCTCTGGTCGGCTACCGCGCTCGCCGATGGTGCCCTAGGTCGCCTGCTGCGATTGCGTCGCGTGCGGTGGTCGCGTTCGTACCGCGTGCGATTGAGCGGCGCGCTGCTCGCGTTCTTTATCGTACCGGCGACGATCTTCGCCGCCTGGGCATGGTACCGACTCCAGGACGATGATCGCGCCGCGCGCGAGTTGCTCGTTCGTGAAACGCTGCGCGTCGCTGCCGCCGAACAAGAGCAACGATCGGTGGGGACGGCTCCCTCGAGTACCGGCGCGCCGTTGTTCCTGTATCGCGACGGACAGCTCGTCACGGCCAGCGATTCGTTGCTCGATGCCCTCGCGCCTCTTGGTCGATTGCTGCCGGTTTCGCTTGGCACGGGCGACTACCGGACGGACGACTTCGGCTCCGACGACGTGTTCACGACTCGACGCATCGTCGTCGGCGACGCGCGCACGCTGGTGGGCTTCCGGTATCTCGCGCCGTCCAGTCCATCGGTCCTGGCCACACCGGCGCGCGGCGATGAGTTTGCGCTCGATGCCCGTCGCGAAGATCTCGGTATCCTGCTGCTCTTCGCGACGATGCTCGGCGCGTTGGCCGCGCTCTGGTCAAGTGGGCTCGCTGCGCGGTCGTTGGCGCGGCCGGTGGGAGCGCTGCGCGAGGCGGCGCTGGCCATTGCCGCCGGTGGACGTGCACCCGCCCTCGGCACCGCGCCCGCCACGGAATTTGCGCCGGTGTATCGAGCATTCGGCCGGATGGCGGATGATCTCGCCACCAGTCGCGCGGCACTCGAAGCGGCGCAACGCCGCACCGAGGCCGTGCTTCAGCACGTGGCCAGCGGTGTGCTGGCGTTACGGTCCGCATCGAGTGGGGCCGCGCCCGGTGGCGATATCCTGATCGCGAATCCGCGGGCGGAGGCCATGCTCGGCGTGTCGCTACGCACGACTGGGGTCGCGCTGCAATCCTTGCCGGTCACGCTCGCCCCACTCGTGGAGCGCTCCAAGGCGTTTCTGACGAGCACGAATGACGAAGAAGCATTCGAGCTGTTGGTGCTTGGCCGGCAGATGCGCGCGCGACTCACGCGGCTGCCGAGCGGTGCGGTGCTGACCCTCGACGACGTAACCGAACTCGCATCGGCGCAACGCGTGCTCGCGTGGGGGGAAATGGCGCGGCAGGTCGCGCACGAAATCAAGAATCCGCTCACGCCGATTCGTCTCGGCGTGCAGCATTTGTTGCGCGCGTATCGCGACAAGCGCGGCGATTTCGGCGTGATCCTCGATACCAACGTGTCACGGGTGCTGGCCGAGATCGATCATCTCGATGAGATCGCGCGGGCGTTCAGCCGGTACGGCACCGCGCCCGAGGATCGCACACCGGCGGTGCCGGTGGATGTCGCGGCGGTGGTGCTGGACGTGATGGCGTTGGAGCGATTGGGCGAAGACGGAGAGCGCGAGGCCGGGATACGCTGGCACATCGACGCCCCCGAGCCGGGGGCCGAGCAGGTCGTGGCCCTGGCCCAGCGGGACGAACTGAAGGAAGTGCTGCTGAACGTGCTCGAGAACGCCAGGCTGGCCGATGCCGGAACGGTGTCGGTGAACGTGGAAGGAACGGCCACGCACGTGGTAATCGACGTGAAAGACGATGGCACGGGCATCCCCGCCGACGTCTTGCCGCAGGTGTTCGAGCCGCACTTCTCGACGCGGACGAGCGGGAGCGGCCTGGGGTTGGCCATCAGCCGCCGGCTGATCGAAGGGTGGGGCGGGACGATCGGGCTGACGAGCACTCCGGGGGCAGGAACGACGGTTCGACTTACGCTCCGACGCGCAACTAGCTCCTGACCAGCACATGACTTCGCTCGGGGCATTAAACTGTCTGCCATGAGTCAGTCCACGCCTCTTCCCGACCATCGGCAAACCACGTCGCCGGCGCCGCATCTCGAGGCGTGGTCGTTGCCCCCCGGCTGGTCGTGGGGGCACGAGGCGATCCAGCGCGAGCATCGGCACTATCAGGAAGTGATCGACGCGCTCGGGCGTTCGCTGTCGCTGGTGAGTGCGCCGGATTCGAGTCAAGACGAGTGGCTGAAGAACGAGGCGCGCGCACTCGCTCACCGCAATCACCCGTCGATCCCCACGACGTACCACTACTGGGCCTCGTATCAGGAGAGCCGTCGTGGTCCGGGCTATCTTCGCCGCTGGATCGGTGGGGAAACCGTGTATTCGCGCGTGACCCGGTTGGGGCCTGAAGCGATCCCGTTCGCGCTGCAGGTGCTGCGCGAGGCCGGGAGCACGCTCGCCTATCTACACGACACCGGCGCCGCGCACGGGGCGATCTCGGCGAGCACCATCTGGCTCACGCCGGGTGGACGACTCTGGGTGCTGGGTTGGGAATGGGTGCTGCCGCGCGATCAGCGTCCGGCCGGGTTCCAGCCCGACGCCGCTTACACGCCCTGGCCGCCGGAGTGGTCGGACGCCGAGTGGCGCCCGACGCCGGCGTCGGATCAGTGGCAGCTGGCGGCGATGCTGTTCACGATGCTGACCGGCGAGACGCCGCCAGAGCACGACGTGCCGCCCATTTCCCTGCTGCGCCCGGACTGTCCGCAGGCCTTGGCGGCGGTGCTGGAGCGTTCACTGGCGCCGAAGCCGGAAGACCGGTTCCCGAGCATCGCAGCGATGTTGCGTGACATGGACCGCCACGTGTCGGTCCGGCAGGTGATGATCGCGCCCGAGGGAGACGAGTTGCCGCCGGCGCTCGACTCGGCGGAAGCGCGACTGCGCTGGGCCACGGCCGACGACTACGAAATTCTGTCGCCGCTCGGTAGCGGCATGTTCGGTAGCGTGTGGCGCGCGCGCGACCTGTCGCTGTCGCGCGAAGTGGCCATCAAGGTGCTGCATCCGCACATCGCCAAGGACGACACGGCGGTGGCGCGCTTCCGTCGTGAAGCACGACTCGCGGCGCAGCTTGCGCACGCGGCCATCGTGCCGATCTACGATACCGATAGTCGCGGCGACATTGTGTGGTACACGATGGAGCTGGCCGAAGGCGGATCGGTGGCCAGTCTCGTGTCGCGCAGTGGACCGCGTCAGTTCGAAGAAATCGCGCCGCAGGTGGATGAAGTGCTCGAAGCGCTGCATGCCGCGCACACGAGCGGCATCATTCACCGCGATCTGAAGCCGGAGAATATTCTCATCGATCGGTATCGCCGGTGGCGGATCGGTGACTTCGGTATCGCGTACGCCCTCGGTGAAGAAGGTGCCGGCACTTCGGGCACGCCGTCGTTCGCCGCGCCGGAGCAATTGCTCGGTGAGGCGCAGGGGCCGGCCACCGACTGCTATGCGCTGGCGAGCATCGTCTATTTCGTCATCACCGGACGCGCGCCGTTCGGCGACGGACCAGCGGAGACGATTCTGGCGCAGCAGCTGTCCGGCACGTTGCCGGCACGACTCGAGGAAGATGGTTTCCCCGAAGCGCTCGGTGGGTGGCTGTTGAACGGACTGGCGGCGCGGGTGGAGGATCGCTTTGCGGATGCCCTCGAAATGCGTATCGCTTGGCGACAGGTGGTGCGCGCGACGCGCCGTGCGGAAGATCAGCGTCCGTGGTGGCGGAGACTCATCGAGGGGCTTCAGGAAGACGAGCCCGTCGAACCGCCTTCGGGTTGGTGAATTCGCGGAATCCGAGTGGGCCGAGTTCGCGGCCCATTCCGGATTGCTTGACGCCGCCGAACGGATAACGCGGGTCCGACACCACCATCTCGTTCACGAACACCATGCCGGCGTCGATCGCTTCGATGCATTGCGTGGCGAGCGCCGGATCGCGCGTCCACACACTGGCCCCCAGTCCGAAGGGTGTGTCGTTGGCTTTGATGATCGCCGTGTCGATATCGGCCACGCGAAACACCGACGCCACCGGGCCGAACAGCTCTTCGCGCGACGCCGGCGCGTCGTCGGGAATGTCCACCAGCACCGTGGGCGGATAGAAGAATCCGGCGAGTCCTTCGGCCGAGCCACCCACGAGGGCACGCGCGCCCGCCGCGATCGAGTCGGCCACCTGCTTCGCGAGGCCATCGCGCACGCTCTCGGTGGCGATCGGCCCGATCTGCGTGGCTTCATCGCGCGGATCGCCAACGCGCAGGTCGCGCATGCCCTTCACGAAGTGCTCGAGAAACTCGTCGTACACGGCGTCGCACACGATGAAGCGCTTCGCCGCAATACACGACTGTCCCGAGTTCACGGTGCGGGCGGCCACGGCTTGTGCGGCGGCGAGTGCGACGTCGGCGTCAGGGAGCACGATGAAGGGATCACTGCCGCCCAGCTCGAGCACGACTTTCTTGAGATGCTGTCCTGCCACCGACGCCACGTGTCGGCCGGCGCGATCGCTGCCGGTCAGCGTCACGCCCGCGATGCGATCATCGGCGATGACCCCATCGAGTGCCTCGACCTCGATGAATGCCATATGGCACGGCGCGTCAGGCATCGATGCATCGTCAGTCCGTGCGGCTGCGCGTGCTTCAGCGAAACACGTATCGAGCAATCGCGCGCCACCGGGCACGGAGCCGGCGGGCTTGATCAGCACCCCGTTGCCGGCCAACAACGTGGGCACGGCAAATCGCAGCGCCTGCCAGTACGGAAAATTCCACGGCATGATGGCGAGCAGTGACCCAAGCGGCGCGTACTGAACGCGTACATCGCTCACACTATCGTGAAGGATCACGTCATCGGACAGCGCGGCCTGCGCCAGCGCCGGTGCCTGGTCGCACAGCGAGACGCACTTGTCGACTTCCGCGCGGGCGGCCACGATCGGCTTGCCCATCTCGAGCGAGAGCCACTCAGCCAGCGCTTCACGATGCCCGTGCAAGGCCTTGCCGAGCGCCGTCACGAATTGCGCCCGCTGTGCGTGGCTGGTGTGACGCCACTGCTGCTGTTGGCGATGCACGCGTTCGATCAACGCCTCGCGTTCGAACGGCGTGAGCGGCGGGAACTCATACAAGGCGATGCCGGTCGCCGGATTCACTGCGCGGAATGTCATACAAACAACCTCGGCGCCTGCCCCTGTCAGGGTCAAGCGCCGAGGTGAGCTGTGCTGCGCGTGCCCATGGGCGCGTGCCGATGGGCGCATGCCGATGGGCGTCGCCCGTTGTGCCTACGCCGCGTGGGTGGGCAAAAACGTTCCGGCGACGGCCGGCGGAGTCATAGTCGCCATCGAAGACGACATCGGCGACGCCGCATTCGGCAGCGCCATCGCGGCGGCGCGTGCGATCGCGGCCACCTCGGCAGGGATCGGCATCGGCGTGAGTTGCGGCGCGCGTCGCGGTGCGCGCTGAGGTGCGTGCTCGCGATGGCGCGCTTCCGCCGCCTTCGTCAATTGTCGACGACGCTTGCGCGCGTAGAGCAGCTGGTCGGCGCGGGCGAGCAGCTCGCTCACCGATGACGTGTCGCTCGGCCGGACGCGCGTATGTCCCACGGTCAGCGAGAGCGGCATCGGCAATTCACCCGACGCGTTGAACAGTGCGAGCCGTTCATCGAGACGCTTCTGGATCGCCCGCGCACCCATCACGTCGGCATCGAGCGCCAGAATCGTAAATTCATCGCCACCCATGCGCGCGACCACGTCGCAGTCGCGAACCGTGCTTCGCAGCAGGCGCGAGACGGCCATAAGGGCACGGTCACCCGTGGCGTGGCCGTGGCTGTCGTTGAGCTGCTTGAATTCGTCCATGTCGACGTACATGACGACCGCGTCTTTGCCCTGACGGCGCGCAATCCGCAGATGCTGCTCGGCCAAGGCCATGAAGCCACGACGGTTGTACAGGCGCGTGAGGTCGTCGGTGAGGCACGCCTTCCGCATACGAAGTTCATCACGCTTGCGCGAGGAGACGTCGCGCACCGTCACGGCCAATCCATCGGCAGTCGGTGTGGCCTGATGAAAGAGCCAGCTGGCGGCAACCGCGCGGCGGTCCACGCGAAGCTCTTCCACCACCGCGGTGCGCAGCGTGAGCGCATGCACGTAGCGCTCAAAAAGCATGTCGGCCAGCGGCGTGGGAAGCTCCTCGCGGATGCGGCGACCGACCAGCTGTTCGCGCGTCCGATAGAGCGTTGCGGCGCCGCTGCTGTTCACATCGGCAATTTCGAAGTCGGTGACTTCGCCAGCCGCCGTGCGCACGGCGCGCAGCAGAAACATGCCGTCCACGTTCGACTGCATGGCGTCCTGCAGGCGGCGAACCCGATCGCGCAGCGACTCGTCTTCCTGCATGCGATGGAGCAATTCGCGGTGGAGCAGACGCCATCCGGCGATTGCCACGATGAGCGCAGCGGCCGACAGCAGCGGCGCCGCCTCCACGAAGTTGGGTACGGCATCGAACGACGCGCTGGCCGACAGGCCGACGGCCGCGAACGCGAGGATAGTGATGACGCCCCAGAACGGGGTGCGAAGAGCGAGTCGATCGAACATGAACAGAGGGGTTGATGCTTGTCGGGATTCCGAAACCTCCATCGGTCCGAAGGAATTCCCACCTACGTCGCATCGTACGTGTGGCTCCCGTCACCAATGCAACGGGCGTGCCGCTCATCCATATGAAGCGCAGCGATCGGGCTGCACCGTCCAGTTTCTGTACGGTAAGTGTCTGTCATTCTTTCCCTTACGTAGCCTTTCGACACACCGGCCGACACTCGGTACACCAAGCAAGGCGGCAGACTTTGCCGGATATTTCGTCCGGTCCCACGCGGCTTATCCCGCCGGGACCGATGCGGAAATTCCTGCCGAGTTGTCTAGTCGGCACCCAGCAGCAGGCGGGTTTCGATCGCCTCATGCCGGGCTTCACTGGCCGGATCGGGGCGCACTAGCGATACCAGAATGCCGGTGGCGAACGACAATGGAATCGTGACCAGCGCCGGATTCTTGAGCGGAAAGATCGCGGTCGCGTGGTGCAGCAGATCGATCTGCACCGCGGGCGATAGCGCGATGAGCACAAGCGTCGAGGTGGCGCCCACGATCATGCTGCTCGCCGCGCCGGCCGTGGTGGTACGGCGCCAGAACACGCTGAGCACGAGCGCAGGGAAGTTGGCGCTGGCCGCGATGGCAAACGCGAGTCCGACCATGAACGCGACGTTCTGTCCCTTGAACGCGATGCCCAATACCATGGCGACGATGGCCAGCCCGATGGTGGCGATGCGAGCCACTTTGATCTCTTCGCCTGGCTTCGGGTGGCCTTTGCGAATCACGCTCGCCCAGATGTCATGCGAGATCGCGGCGGCTCCTGAGAGCGCCAGGCCGGCCACGACCGCCAGAATCGTGGCGAAGGCCACGGCCGCGATGAAGCCCAAGAAGGCGCGTCCACCGAGCAACTCGGCCAGCATGGGCGCCGCCATGTTGCCGCCGGCGTCGATCGCCTTGATCGACTCGGGCGTGACGAGCACCATGGCCCCGAAGCCCAGCACGAACGTCATCAAATAGAACATGCCGATCAATCCCGTGGCGATGAACACCGAGCGTCGCGCCGTGCGGGCATCGGGCACGGTGTAGAAGCGCATGAGGATGTGCGGCAGTCCTGCCGTACCGAACATGAGCGCCATGCCCAGCGAGATCGCGTCGAGCGGATTGCTGACCAACTTTCCGGGCGCCAGCACACCGGCGCCGTACTTGGCGGCCGCTGCGGCGAACAACGCGCGCGGATCAAAGCCGAACTTGGCGAGCACCATGATGGCCAGAGTGGCCGCGCCGCCCAGCAACAGTACGGCCTTCACGATCTGCACCCACGTCGTCGCGAGCATACCGCCGAACAGCACGTACCCCATCATCGCGCAGCCCACAATCACGACAGCCGTTTCGTACGGAATGCCGAAGAGCAGGCGAATGAGACTGCCGGCACCGACCATCTGCGCGATGAGATAGAACGCAATCGTAGCCAGCGTACCGATGGTGGCGCTGATACGCACCGGCATCGGATCGAGCCGGGAGGCGACCACGTCGGCGAAAGTGTAGCGACCGAGATTGCGCAGCGGCTCGGCGATGAGAAACAGCACGACGGGCCAGCCCACCAGCCAACCGGTGGAGTAGATCAAGCCGTCGAAACCGCTGGTTGACACGAGGCCGGCGATGCCTAAGAACGACGCCGCGCTCATGTAGTCGCCGGCGAGCGCGAAGCCGTTCTGGCCGGCGGTGACCGAGCGTCCGGCGGCATAGAAGTGATCGGCCGTTTGGGTGCGGCGGGCCGCCCAATAGGTGATGCCGAGCGTGATGGCGATGAAGACGCCGAAGAAGCCGATCGCCACCGGATCCGGAGTTCCGAGTGTCATTGGGCGCCTCCCTGGGCGTTGCGGGCGGCGGACTCCGCGCCGGGCATGGCGCGGAGGGCGGCCAGCGCCGGGTCATACACGCGGTTGGCCCACTGCACGTATGCCAACGTGAGGACCCACGCGGACACGATGACCAGCGCCCCGAGCACAATGCCGAGGGAGAGGCCGTCGCTCACGAGCCCGCCGAGCAGGGCCGGGCGGTACGCCACTAGCAGAATGAAGCCGAAGTAGACCCCGACCATGAGCAGCGTCAGGATCGCGGCCACCCGCCAGCGCGTTCGGGCGAGGGTGCGCGTGGCGGCAATCTGCGCCGCGTGATCAGTCGAAGAAGGCGTCAGAGAAGGCGTCATGGCGCGCGAAGGTACGGGCAGGGCATCTTACGCGGTAGAGTCTCGCCGTCGTTCGGACCTCCCTCACCTCGTCTCATACCTCGTCTCACGTGACACAGCGCATGGGCATCGCGTTGGGCAGCCTTATTTCCGGGTTGGTCGCGCTCTATCTGCATCTCTGGAAGCTCGGCCTCACCGGCGCACTCGGCTGCAGCAGCGCCGGGGGATGCGAGTATGTGCAGGGCAGCCGCTACGGGTGGTTTCTGGGCGTCGACGTGGCCCTGATCGGCGCCGTGGGCTACGCGATGCTGTTCGTGGCCGCCACGATCGGCACGATGGCCAAGTATGAAGACGAGACGTGGCCGAATACGCTCATGCAGTTGATGATCTGGCCGGCGGTGCTGTTCACGCTGCGGCTCAAGTACGGCGAGTTCATCGTGCTGAAGGGCTTCTGCTCGTGGTGCGTGGTCTCGGCGGTCACGATCACGCTGTGCGCGATTCTGGTCACCCTCGACCGGAAGCGGCTGGCCAAGCTGGCCTAGCGAAGCTCGCTCAAGGGACGTCCTGGTCGCCGACCATGACGGCGTACCAGTGCTTCATCTCCTCGGGAATCGGATACCCGGGGAGGGTGCGCACCACGCGACCGTTGCGGTCGATGGCCACGAAGGTGGGCGTGCCGGGATAGCGGAAGGTGAGCAGGACCTGATCGGAACTCCCGGCCGGTCCGATGAGCTGCGCACCGGTGAGCTTTTCCTTGGCGAGCATGGCCACGCCTTCGCCGGCCCCCTCAAGGGTGAGCAGCTTGAGACGCGGCAGAGGCCGCCCCGCCGACATCTGCCCCAAGTCTTTCAGCGCGCGCTTGCACCAACTGCAGGTGCGCGAGCTGATCATAAGAATGGCCGGTTCTCCCTTGGTGTGCAGGGGAATCACTTTGCCATTCAAGGCGGTCACCTTGAAGGTGCCGATGGCTTGCTCAGCCGTGGGCGCGGTGGCTGGTGCGGTGTCGGTACCGGCCACGACGCCATGGTCGGCCAGTAGATTCACCACATCCTTCTCGGCGGTCGCGCGCTTGGCGATCAGCACGGTACAGGCCAGCCCCACCAGCACGAGGGCCAATGTGCTGAAGCTGATACTGCCGCGAGGGGAACGCGCCGGTGCTGACATCCGTGAAATATACCCCGTCCTGGACTGAATGACGCCGCCCGCCGGTTCGCCCGAACGCAAGCTTGGCTCCCTCGATGTGGACGCGTATCTCGCCGATCCGTCGCGCAAGCAGGCGTTCGTAACGCCGATGTTCGACATCATCGCGCCGCGCTACGACGCGTTCACGAAGTTGTTCTCGCTGGGGATGGACGCGGGATGGAAGCGCCGCGCGATCGCCGCCGCCATCGCGGTGGCACCGGGCGCACGCCGCGTGCTCGACTTGGCCAGTGGCACCGGTGACGTGGCCGCGCAGCTGGCGCGCGCGTTACCGCAGGCGACGGTGGAAGCGCTCGACGCGTCGCCGCGCATGATCGATGCGGCGCGCAAACGGCTGGAATCGGTCGACGCGGACGTGTCGGCGCGCGTTACGCCGATGGTGGGCGACATGATGGCACTGCCGCAGGAACGCGCAAACATCGACATGGTGAGCGCCAGCTACGGCGTGCGCAACGTGCCCGACCCCGCGCAGTGCGTCCGCGAAATGGCGCGTGTGCTCCGGCCGGGCGGTGCGTTGGTCACGCTCGACTTCTACCGCCCCGGCTTCGCGCCGTGGCGCGCGCTCTTCCTCTGGTACCTCGGCGTGGCCGGCAACGTGGTGGGCTGGCTCTGGCACCGCGATCCGATCGTATACGGCTATATCGCGCGCAGCATTCGCGATTTCATGACGGCCGACGAGTTCTCCGCGCTGCTGCGTCGCGAGGGCTTCGAGGTTGTGAGTGTGCGGCGGTATCTGTTCGGTGGCATCGCGCAACACGTGGCGCGGCGGGTTACGTAGCTCCTTGGTTGGTGTGCTTGCTGACGGTTAAGTCGGTCGCTGACGGTTGGGTTGGTTCACGCGAAGCTCGCGACGATGCGCGAAGATACGCGAAGAAAAGCAAAACAAGTTTTTCTGTTGCTGTTCTTCGCGAGCCTTCGCGTATCTTCGCGAGCTTCGCGTGAACCAGCTTACGTGCCGGAGCCGCTGAGCCCAGCCGTCGCAAGCGCCGTCGCCACGATCCAACGGTCATCAATCGAGTACTGCGCGCGTACGGTCATATCGCCGTGCAAAAGCTCCGGCAGCAACAGCGACACTGCAACCGCGCCATCAGCAGTGAACTCCAACGCGACCTCCGTGAAGCGCACATAGCGCCGTACGGTGGGGTCGATCGCCTTGTACACCGCTTCCTTGAGCGCGAACGACAGGATCACGCGTTCGCGCTGCGCGAGCGGGTCGGCGTCGAACGCCGAGAGCGCGTCGAGCTCCGGTGCGGTGAGGATGCGGCGCGCGATCGACGGTCGGGTGACATCGCGGGCGATAGGGCGATGCTCGAGGTCGACGCCGACATGCACTGACGCCCCGGCGGTGAGCGCGCGTCGCGGCAACACGAGCGCGAGGGCGGCGTCGTGCTTGTGACTGACCGAGCCAGCGACGGAGTTCGGCAGGACCGGCGCGCCGCGCTCAGTACGGAGGATCGGACCAGTGGCGTCCTGCGGGGCATGCACCGCCACGGCGGCCCGCATCGCGAGGCGGCCGGCCACGAACGTGGCACGGCGCGTCGGCGGCATCGCTTCGACCAGAGCGGCTTCGTCGGGATGCAGTCGGGCGTCCGCCACCAAGGCGGGGAGCCAGATGCCGGTGTCCGGATCCAGCGTTGCCGGCACGTCGACCCGGGTCATCGTGAACGCCGATGGCGCGTCGCTCGGGGCCGGCACGAACTGCGGTGCCGGCCACGCTAGTGCTGAGGGACGAGTGGTCGCGTCGGACATTCCGCAATCTACTGCGGGCCGGCGCATGATCAGCGTGCAAAATCCTGCGCGCGCGTTCAGCTTTCAGTCGTGACTACGCCTCTTCGCTCCGACTCCTCCGCTGACGCGTCGACCGGCTCGCGACTGGTGACACCAGCGCAGGCCTGGTACGCCGTCGCGATCCTCACGATCGCCAATGTGTCGGGCTTCGTGGATCGACAGATCTTGAATCTGCTGGTCAGACCGATCAAGCGCGATCTGCATGTCACCGACACCGAGGTGAGTCTTCTGATGGGACTCAGCTTCGTGGTGTTCTACTCGCTGCTGGGCCTCCCCATCGGCCGGTGGATCGACCGCGGGCATCGCCCTCGCATCGTCGCTTTGGGCGCCGCCGTGTGGAGCGTGATGACCATGCTCACCGGCACCGCCCGGAGCTACGCGCACCTCTTCATCGCGCGTGTCGGTGTGGGTGCCGGCGAGGCCACGTTGGGTCCGGCGGCCGTGTCGATTATTGCCGAGCAGTTTCCGCGCAAGAAGCTTGGCGTGGCGATGAGCACGTATATGATGGGCACGTTCCTCGGCTCGGGCGTCGCGTACGCGCTGAGTGCGTTCGTGGTCGGGCGCGTGGACAGGCCGGGGCTCGTGCATGTGCCGATCGTCGGCGATGTGTTCCCGTGGCAGCTGGTGTTCTTCTACGTCGGATTGCCTGGATTGATCGTCGCGCTACTGGCGCTCACCATTCGAGAGCCGCGCACGCTAGGAACGCGCATGCTGCGCGACGAGGTGTCTGCGAAGGTGCCGTTTGCCGACGTTTGGCGCTACATGCGGGCGAACGCTCGCACGATCGGGGCGTTGTCGTTTGGGTTTGCATGCTCGGCCTCGGTGAATTACGGCGTTGGAGCGTGGCTGGCCAGCTTCCTGATTCGGACCCATGAGTTCACGGAGGTCCGGGCGGGTCTGCTTATTGGTGTGCTGACCGCCACGCTCGGTCCGCTCGGTGTCGTGCTGGGCGGACGGCTTACCGACGCGTTGTCGAAGCGCGGTTACATCGACGCACCACTGCGCGTGGGCATGATCGGCGGGCTCGGCATGCTGATCTTCGCCGGGCTCTATCCGTTGGTGCCATCGGCGATCTTTGCGGCGGCGCTGCTGGTCCCGGTCAACATCTTCGCCGCCATGCCGTGGGGCGCCGCCAACGCGGCGATCGCCGAGGCGATGCCGCCGCGGATGCGAGGGCAGGGAAGTGCCGTCTATCAGCTGGTCGTGAACCTCATGTCAGGTATCCTCGGACCGACCGCCGTCGCGCTGCTCACCGACAAAGTATTTCGTGATCCGCTCGCGTTGCGGTACTCGCTTTCGCTCTCGGCCGTCGTCGGGATGACGCTCGCCCTCGCACTGCTGGCCTGGGGGCGTCCGGCGTTCCGAGTCACGGTGCAACGGCTTCGAGACGCAGGCACCAACGAAACCGCCGCCGCGCGTTAACGACGAATCCGGTTCACCGCGCTGGTGACCACGTTGCCCGCCAGCAAACCGGCAGCCAGCGAGATGCCGATGATCGCCACGCGGAATCCGGTGGCGATGCCGGTTTCGACGTCCTGACCGATCAGCGACTGCATGCTGCGCAGGCCGATACTTCCCGGCACCAGAATGAGCAGACCGGGCACCTGTGTCACCATCGCGGTGCGTCGCTTGAGTCGTGCGAACAGATTGCTGCCGGCGCTGACCACGAACGCGCCAAGGAACGCACCAAGCTGCTCACCGAGCGACGCGCCGGCGAATTTCGACACGAGATAGGCGGCCGCGCAGGCCACCATGATGTTGCCGATGTCGCGGCGCTGGGCGCTGAGCAACACCGCAAACGAGATCGGCGCAACCAGCAGCGCGACCCACTCGGTCCACGCTGGTAGCGACGCGCGCGACAACGTCCCTTGCAGCTGCGGCATGGCCTCGTGCAACATCGGCCCAAGGGCGCCGCCGGTCTGTGCACCGAGCGCGAGACCGAAGCCGAGGCCGAGGAACACCACGATAGCGCCGCTCAGTCGTGCTGTGCCCGAGGAGAGATGACGGGTGGAGAGTTCCGTCAGTGCCACGGTGAAGGTGAGTCCGGGCAGGAGGATCACGAGACCGGCCAGCGATGTCGCGAATCCGCTGCGCGTGCCCATGATACCGTCCATCGTGAATGCGACCGTCGTGACCACGAACGCGACCAAGGGCTCGGTCACGTGTCGCGTGCTTTCGCGGCGGCCCGCCAACAGGGCGAGCGTGCCGGTGAGCAAGCCAAGGAGCGACGCGATGAGCACGTCGCCCACGCGCACCTTGAGGAAGCACGAGACGGCGGCCGACGAGCAGATGAAGGCAAACAGGACCAGCCACTGCGGATAGGGCCGTGGCTGCGAGTCGAGCGCCTCGACCTGCTGTAGGCCGTCGGCCGGGGATAGCGTGCCCTCGATCACGCCGCGGGTGATGTCGCCCAGCGTGGCGAGATGCCCCAGGTTGGGTTCCCCGGGCTCCACCCGCAGCAGCGACACGCGCTGGTCGTCGAGATTGCCGATGCCCACCATGATGCTGGTCGGCGTCGAGAAGAACTCGGCCTCGAGCCCGAGCCGGCGAGCCGTGATGGCCAGCGCCGTCTCCAGCCGGTGCGCCGGCGTTCCGTGCTTATGGAGCGCCCTGGCTAGCTGCAGCAGGAACCGCCGGGATACGGCTGCGTGACCGCCGGTCGAGCCCATCGGCACGTCCAGCGGGTTCTCGGCCGTGTTCAAGGCATCGGGCAGATCGAGGCGAGCCATGTTGCTGAGCGTAGGGGAAGCCAACGTCGGGCGCAACGGCTTATCTTTTGGGGGAACCCTTTTCGCCCCTACTTCGAGACTCATGCTTCGTTCTCTGCCATCTATGACCCGCCGCGCGACGTCGCGGGTCCGTCATGCTCTGCTGCTGCCGGTGTTCGGCGCGGCGGCGCTCCTGAGTGCCTGCGGAACCGACAGCACGGCACCGAATATCCCGTCCAACCCCGCCGTGGAAACCTACGCAGCCTCCTTGGGCGTGAACATCGCCGGCATGACAAAGAAGAACGACAATTTGTACGTGCAGGACTTGGTCGTCGGCACGGGTGCGGAGGCGATCGCCGGGCGCGTGATTCGTGTGACGTACACGGGCTGGCTCGTGAACGGCAGTCGCTTCGATACGAACGTGGGCGGTGCGGCCTTCATCTTCACGCTGGGCGCGCAACAGGTGATCCCGGGCTGGGATCAGGGTGTCGTCGGCATGAAGGTGGGCGGCAAGCGCAAGCTGGTGATCGGGTCCGCGCTGGGATACGGCAACCAGGGTCAGAGCCCGATTCCCGCCAACGCCACGCTCGTCTTCGACGTGGAACTCCTCGGCGTGCAGTAAGCGGGACCCGGAGATTGTCGTGAAGGGAGCGGAGAGGATCCTGCTCCCTTTTGCGTTGGCACCCGAACCGGACGACTCATGAGTGCACGACTTCTGCTCGCGCTGGCGTTGTCCGTGGTCAGTGCGCCGCTACCGGCGCAGGCCACGCCTGAACGATTTGATGTGCTGATTGCCGGCGGCTCGGTGCTCGACGGCACTGGCCGCGCCGCGCAACGGCTCGATGTCGGCATTCGTGGAGATCGCATCGTCGCCATGGCTGCCACGCTCTCGCGGGCGAACGCGAGGCGGGTGATCAATGCCGCCGGTCGCACCGTGTCGCCGGGGTTCATCGACCTGCATGCGCACCTCGAGCCGTTGCTGCAGTACCCGCTCATGGAAAGCGCGTTGCGACAGGGCGTCACGTTGGCGCTGGGTGGACCCGATGGCGGCTCACCGTTGCCGTTGGCGCCGTACCTCGATTCGGTACGTACGGCCACCATTGGTATCAACGTGGCGTATCTCGTGGGGCACAACGATGTGCGTCGCGCGGTGCTGGGCATGCAGGCGCGGGCGCCCGATGCGGCCGAGTTGTCGCGCATGAAGCAGTTGGTCGCGACGGCGATGGGGCAGGGCGCGTTCGGGCTGAGCACCGGCCTGTTGTACTTGCCCGGCACCTACTCGAAGATCGAGGAAGTGATCGCACTGGCGCAGGTGGCCAGCGACAGCGGCGGCATCTACACGTCGCACCTGCGCAAGGAAGGCATTGGACTGCTGGACGGCGTGGGCGAAGCGCTCGAGATCGGGCGACGCGCGCACATCCCGGTGGTGCTCACCCACCACAAGGCGGTGGGGCAGCAGATGTGGGGCAAGAGCACGATCACGTTGGCCATGGTCGACAGCGCACGAAAGGCCGGCACCGATGTGATGGTGGATCAGTATCCGTACACTGCCACGCATACGGGCATCGGTGTGTTGGTGCCGAGTTGGGCGATGGCCGGCGGCGATGCGGAATTTCGCAAGCGCCTCGCGGTGCCGGCATTGAAAGACAGCATCACGCGCGGCATCATCGACAACATTTTAAATGATCGTGGCGGCGGCGACTTGGCGCGTGTGCAGTTCTCGCGCGTGGCGTGGGACAAGAGTCTCGAGGGCAAGACGCTGAAGGATTGGGCCGCGCGCCGCAATCTGGCGCCCACGCCGGAGAACGGCGCCGCGCTGGTGTTGGAAGCGATGCTGAATGGTGGCGGCAACGCGATCTATCACGTACTCGATGAACAGGATGTGCGCCGTATCATGGTGGCGTCGTTCACAATGATCGCCAGCGACGGTCGTATCTCGAGTCCCGGTGACGGGCATCCGCATCCACGCGCCTACGGCACGTTCCCGCGCGTGCTGGGCGAATACGTGCGCGTCCAGAAGCTGCTGCCGCTCACCACGGCGATCCACAAGATGACGCAGATGCCGGCGGTGCGCCTTGGCCTGACCGATCGCGGTGTGCTGAAGGTGGGCAACGTGGCCGATCTGGTCGTGTTCGACGCGGCGACGGTGAAGGACATGAGCACGTTCGCGGCGCCGCATCAGTATCCGGTGGGGATCGAGACGGTGATCGTGAATGGCACGGTGGCGGTGAGTGATGGGAAGGCGACGGGAGTACGGGCGGGGCGGGTGGTGACGCGGACCGGGAAGTGACAAGGGCGCACCGATCTCGCGCATGCCTACTCGTTGGAGTCGTGCTGTTGCTCGCCTGCGGAGATGACGAGCAGCTCCGAGCCGGTTCGTCCGTCAGGCTCCCTTCGGGCATGATCACCGCCACGGGATCGAACGCCGAGTTAGCGGCGCCGGCGGTACCCTTTTCCGCGCGCACACCGATGGTGCGTCCCGTGGCGCTGCATCGTTGGGCCCATGACGCCGATGCGTATACGCAAGGATTGCTCGTGCACAATGGACGGCTGTACGAGGGCACGGGCCTCGAAGGTCGTTCCGAGATGCGTTATGTCATGTTGCGCACTGGAGAGATCGTACTCCGCACGCCGACGCCGGATGCAGCGTTCGGCGAAGGTATCGCCGTGGTGCGCGGTCGCTTGTATCAACTCACTTGGCGGCGCGGCCGAGGCGCGGTGTACTCACTCGACTCGCTGCGCATCATCGACAGCGTTCGATACGACGGTGAGGGATGGGGGCTCACCGCTGACGGCACGAATCTCTACCTCAGTGATGGCACCTCGCGCATTCGGGTCATCGATCCTGCCGGCTTCGCGGTGACGCGGGTCATCGACGTGACCGAGGCCGGGATGCCGGTGCGATTCTTGAATGAGTTGGAGTGGGTACGCGGCGAACTGTGGGCGAATGTGTACAAGACCAACCTCATCGCGCGCATCAATCCGGCCAGCGGTGTGATCACCGGGTGGCTGGACGTCAGCGAGCTGCTGTCGCTGCAGGAGCGCACCGTGGCGAGTACGCGTGGCGGCACCGCGAACGGGATCGCGTATGATGCGGCGACAAATCGCGTGCTGCTGACGGGGAAGTTGTGGCCGTGGTTGTTCGAGGTGGCGGTGCCGAAGTAGGTGAGTGGCGGATGTGCAGTCGACCGCCTCTTCCTACTCGCCAACCCGCGAACGTCACAGGGGTGTCACAGCATCACTCGGCGTTCCGTACGCGCTCGACGGCGCGAACGCGCAACGCTAACTTCGACGCTATCTGACACGAGTGCGCGAATCACCGAATGGTGAGCTCGACGGGCATAATCGAAGCGCAGGCGTCAATGTGGCTTCGAGGGCCCGCCATCAACGGCCCGGCGGAAATGATGCAGTGTGCTCCGCACGCTTGTACGGTTGGCATTGTCGGTACGGTAGCAGCGAGTCTGCTGCTGGCCGCGACGCCCTCATCCAACGCCAATGCACAGACGGTGATGGCGCGAAGCCGATCGCCCGTGCACCGCATGCTGGCGCTGGCGCGTCGTGGTGATTTCGCTGCCGCCGCCGCGCTAGGACAGTCGAGTCTCGAGACGCTGCCGAGCTCGTGGCCGCTGGATGCCGACGCCTGTCATCTTGTGCTGACCACCGGCTACGCGGCGATCCGGGCGGGGAATCGCGACCAGGCGAGTCGGGCGGTGAGCGCGTACTTGTCGCGCTGCGAGCGAAAAGGTGCACCGCCGCCAGCCAATGCGCCCGAAGTGCTGCGCATCCGTCGCGTGCTGGCCGGTGCGCCAGTCAGTGCGGTGTACAAGCCTGTTGTGTCATCCACCGCGCGCCGGGACGCCGGGAGTCGCACGGCGCCGCCACCACCCGTTGCGCTATCGGCCGGCGGGCCCGGTTCGGCTCCGGCCGCCGCCGTGTGGGGCAACGCTTCGGCCGGCCCGAACCGCCGCGCGGCACCCGCCTACATCGAAGGCGATCCCGTTGCACTCGGGCTTGATACGGCCGCCCTCGCTCGTCATCGCGAACTGTGCATCGACAGTTCCGCCGATGCCTGCCTCGTGCTCTATCGTGGCCAGATCGTGCAGGAATGGTACGGCGGTCGCTATCGGGAACCGATGCCCGCCATGTCGTCCACGAAGTCGATTGCCGGACTCCTCGTTGGCATGCTCGTCGACGACGGCAAGCTCCCGGGCGTGGACGTGCGCGTGTGCACCTATCTCGCCGACTGGTGCACGGGCATGCGGGGGCGCGTGACGATCCGACACCTCCTCACCATGACCGCGGGCTTCCCGACGATGCAGGATGCGCGCAGCGTGTCCGGTGCGACGGATCAGAACGCGCACGTGCGCGCACTTGTACCAACGTCGGAACCTGGAGACGTCTGGGCGTACAGCAACGAAGGCGTCCAACTGCTGTCGCCGATTCTGGATGTTGTCGCCGGCGAGCCGATCCAGTCGTATGCGAAGCGCCAATTGTTCGAGCCGCTCGGGATGGTCACCACGCAGCTGAGTGTGGATGCAGCCGGCCATGCCGTGCTGTACAGCAACCTGCAGACGACGCCACGCGAGTTTGCCAGGATCGGGCTCCTGATGTTGCAGCAGGGCGCATGGCAGGGGAAGCAAATTGTCAGCAAGCGTTGGGTGGCGTCGAGCGTGGTGGCCTCACAGGCACTAAATCGGGAGTACGGACTGCTCTGGTGGACGGCGATGCCCAACGAATCGCGCTTCGCGACGAGGGGATATCTCGACACCGATATGCAGGTCATGCCGGACGACCAGTTGGTCATCGTGCGCATGCAGCGCGCCACCGGCCCGGCTGGGCCCCGGGCTGCGTACGCGCCGGCCGCGTACGACATATATCCGGAGTTTGTGCGGCGATCTGGTGGGCGCGCGCGGTGAACGGGTAGCTGCTAACTGCCAACTCCCTAGTGTGCAGGGTGGAGGTTGTCAGGAAAGAGGATGCAGGAGTACAACGGTAAAGCGCGCGCGCTTACTGCTTCCTCCACCCTGATACCCTCCTCCCGGCTTCCTAAGCGGTTGGCAGTTCGGAGGACGCGTGTTCATCAACAACGGGCCTGTACCGCAGCGCCTCACCCACGTGCATGCGGTTCACCACCTCGAGGTCATCGAGATCGGCGATCGTACGCGCGACGCGCAGCACGCGATGATATGCGCGCGCACTGAGAGTGAGTTTGTCGGCGGCGCGCACGAGCAATGCGCGGGCGTCGGGCTCGAGTCGGGCGGCGGGTGCGATGAGTCGCACGGGCGCGGTGGCGTTCGTGAGGGCGGCCAGCGGCTGCGTGCCGGCGGTGTGGGCGTAGCGCGCACGCTGTCGTTCGCGCGCCGCGATCACGCGGGCCCGCACCTCGGCCGATCGTTCCTGCGGCGTGTGCGTGGCGAGGTCGCTGGGCGGCACGCGTTGAACGTGCACATGCAGATCGATGCGATCGGCCAGTGGTCCCGACAGTCGTGCACGATGGCGCTCCAGATCAGCTACCGAACATCGGCAGTGGCGGTCATCGCATCCGGCGTAGCCGCACGGACACGGATTGCTCGCGGCAATGAGCGCGAAGCGCGACGGGAATCGCACGGCGCGCGCGGCGCGTGCGACGACCACAACGCCATCCTCGAGCGGTTGCCGCAGTGACTCCAACGTATGTCGAGGGAAGAGCGAGAGCTCGTCGAGGAACAACACGCCGCGATGGGCGAGGCTCACTTCACCGGGGCGTGGCCATCCGCCACCGCCAACGAGTCCGGCGGTGGAGATGGAGTGATGCGGCGCCCGGAACGGACGCGCTGGGGTTGAGGTTGTCGGCACCTGCTCGGGGCCGAGTAATCCGGCCACGGAGTGAATGGCGAGCACTTCGAGTGCTTCCTGTTCATCGAGTGGCGGCAGAATGCCAGGGAGACGGCGAGCGAGCATCGTTTTGCCGGCGCCGGGTGGGCCCACCAGCAAAAGGTTGTGCGAACCGGCCGCCGCGATTTCGAGGGCGCGGACGGCGAGTGATTGACCGACCACGTCACCAAGGTCGGGTGTGTCATCGGGCGGTGTATCGGTGCGTCGTGGTCGTGTGTCGCTGCGGGCCGTGCCGTCTCGCAGCGCGTGCACCAACTCTTCGAGCGTGCGTGGTGCCATTGCTCGCGCGCTGGGCACGCGCAGCGCTTCAGCCAGATTGTCCGGCGGAACGATCAGCAGGGCGTCGCTGGTCGCAGCGATATGCCGCGCCACAGCGAGCACCCCGCGTACGCTCCGAAGTTGTCCGTCGAGACCCAGTTCTCCCACCGCGCAGGTGTGCTGCAGCGCTTCGGCGGGGAGTTGCCCGCTGGCGGCGAGCAAGGCGAGCGCGATGGGGAGATCGAACGCAGTACCGGTTTTGGGTAAGTCTCCAGGCTGGAGATTCACCGTGATCCGTCGCGGTGGAATCGTGAATCCTGAATTCGCCAGCGCCGCGTGCACGCGGTCGCGGCTTTCCTTCACTGCCGTCGCGGCGAGTCCGACGAGCGTCCACTGAGGTAGCCCATTGGCTACATGCACCTCGACGAGCACGTCGAGGGCATCGATGCCGAGTACGGCGGCGGAGGGGGCGGCGGCAAGCATGGGGAGACAGTACGGTGCGGGGCGCCGATCACTGTCATCGGAACTGCGCAGGCATACTCATGCCGCCGCAGAGACCTCACGCCGCTACTCCGTTCCGGCGCGAATCACGCAGCAACACAATCCCGAACGTGATCAGAAACAACGGCAGCAGCACGTTGCCGATGTCGGCGGCCCACTGCGTGCTTGCCGTGATGTTGCGAAACATGCCGATCCATCCACAAAGCGCGGTCAGCGCGGCCAGCATGGCGATTGGCCGCTGACCGCGAGCGACGAGCGCCACCGCGAAGGCGAGGAACGAGCCGTACAGCGTGAGTTCACCGACGAACTCGCCGATGCCGTTGCCGAACATCGTATTCAGCGCGTCGAACGTGGCCGCGAGTCCGATGCGCGTCGTCGCGTCGGCGTCGGCCCATGCGGTCGCCAGCGCCCACTGCGCCGTACTCCAGCGCGCGAGGCCGAGCATCATGCACACCGCCGCCACCGCTTGCAACCGCTCGGCCATCTTCAGAGCCAACGCGTTCTGCCCGTCGGGCAGGCGAAGCGCGTGCACCGCCGCGCTCGACGCAGGAATCAGCGCGAGGGGCAGCAGCGCGTAGACGGCCCACACCGCACGACCATCCGCGCCGAGCGACAAGAGCTGCGGCAGTACCTCGCCGGCCGTGCGCTCAAGCACGTCGGGGTACCCGAAGTTCTGCGCGAGCCACGCGAACACGAGCATGAAGCCCGCGCTGGCCGAGAGGTAGAGGGCGCCCGCAACGCGCGCGGCGATGGGAGATGCGTTGGATGGCGTGCGCATTAGAATCGCACTCCGAGTCCGACGGTGGGATTGACGCGCGTCTGTTTCGTATGCGGCGCGTAGAGCAGCGCGACGCCGAGCTGACCGCTATACCGGCTCCCGAACCGCTGGCGGGCACCAACGTCCGCCAGCGCACTGTTCGACCAGCCCTTGGTGAGACTTGGCGCGAACGACACCGAGGCATACGGCGACGTGCGCGCGTCGGGCCGTGCGTACGCGGCCAGGCCGAGTCGGACGAACTGGGTACCGCGTTGCGCGCCGTCCCGCTTGATGACTGTCGGGTAGTGGGCGACGAAGGCGGCGAGATGTCCCTTCGAGACCTGCAGCCCGGTTCCCGGCGATCGGAAGATGGTGAGCGTGACACGCCAGTCGTTCCGCGCTACTGTTGTGGCGCGTCGCGGCGCTGAAGCCTGCGCCGCAGACTGCGCGTGGGCGGTGAACGGGGCGAGAGCGATGAGGCAAAGCCAAAGCGTGCGCATGGTGCGGAATGTCCGGAGCGAGAGGATACGGATCGTGTGTGCCGACTCAGGGACAATGCCGGCGCGCGTCGCGACGCACGGTGACCGGATGCGCCAGGCATATGGCCGATCGCGACTAGTTTTTGGCCATGCGCGCCGGTCGACCGGGCGCGGCGCATGAGCGTGGCCTCGTCGCTGGCGGCCGATCTTCTGGCGTACCTGCAGACGCAGGGCATCGACGCCGGCGCGGTGAGCGCACGGGCCGGGATTGCGCTGCGCACCGGGGAGGACGCACCTGACCGGGTACCCGCCGCGGTCATGGCAGCGCTCTGGCGAGAGGCCGTCGCCGCATCCGGCGATCCCGACCTCGGCTTGCACACGGGTGAATCGTTTCAACCCGGGGCGCTCGATATCGTGGGATACGTCATGCTCAGTTCGCACACGGCGAGCGAGGCGATCCGACGTGGCGCGCGGCTCATGCGGCTGCTCAACGACTCGCTCGCCGTCGACCTCGAGCATACCGCCATCGCCACGCGTTGTCGCGTGCGCCTCCTTCAAACGGCAGGCGAGGATTTGCGCGTCGATTCCCGACAGGTGATCGAAACGTTGCTGGCCGGGCTGGTGCATCAACTGCGGTTGCTGACCGGTCGTGCGGTGATTCCGCTCGCAGTACAGATGCGACATGCGCGGCCAAACACCGGCACGCGAGAGCACGCGCGTATCTTCGGCATCGAGCCGACGTTCGACGCGGACGTTGATGCCATCGACATCGACCATCGCGATCTCGATGTCCCGCTGCGATCGGCGAATCCGCAGCTGCTCGCGGCATTCGAATCGCATGCAGAAGCGGCGTTGGACGCGCTGCGGACGCGCGAATCGCTCTCGGCGCGCGTGCTGCACGAGATCGTGACGCAACTCAAGGGAGAGGCGCCGAGCATTCCGCTGGTGGCGAAGTCGTTGGCGATGAGTGCGCGCCATCTGCAGCGCGGGCTGGCCAACGAGGGGACGACATTTCAGTCGTTGCTCGATGATGCGCGCCGCGAGCTGGCGGTTCGGCATTTGTCAGCCCCCGGCGCCACGGTCGCGAAGGTGGCGTGGCTCGTTGGGTTCTCCGAGCCCAGTGCCTTTCATCGCGCATTCCGGCGCTGGACCGGCCATTCGCCGCGTGAGCTCGCACGGCGGTAGGCACAGCAAAACGGGCGCCCTTTTGGACGCCCGTTTGATCATCAATGCGTTGCGCGGTTAGACGGGTGCATACGCGTGCACCGCACGCAGCACCGGCCTACCGGTAGAAATACACGTTGTCGATGTAGAGCACCGACGGACCGCCGGCGACGAACAGCATCTGCTGCAGCTTATTCTTCGCGGTGAGACCGACGAAGCTCGCCAGCGGGATGTTGAGTGACACCCAGCTGCCGGTCGCGATCTGGCCCGCCTGATACTTGCCGATCGCCGCTGTGCCCGTGGCGTCGTTTACCAGCTGAATTTCCAGCGTGGCTGCCGGATTCGGCGACCAGACATCCACGTGGATGCCCGTCATCGTGGAGGCATCGACGTTGTTGGCCGGTACGCCCGGGCCGAACTCGATACCCACGAAGTTGAAGAGCGAGTACTTCTTGATGCTGCGACCCGCTACCGTGAACGGATCAACGAGTTCGCTGTTGCCGGCGCTCCAGCTGGTGCGCCAGGTATCCACGCCACGGTTGGTGTAGGCCGTCGTGAACAGCGAGATCACATCCACCGCCGCCTTGGTCGGCGCGGCGGCGATCGTGGTCGGGGCGGGGAGTGGCGCGGTCACCGTCACTGGCGCACTTGCGGCCACGGCGAGTCCATTCATGGTGGCGGTGATCGTCGCCGTACCGGCGGAGACACCCGTCACCAGACCGTCAACACTCACGGTAGCCACGGCGGGGTTGCTCGACGTAAGCGTGAACCAGCGCCACGCCACATCGGAGAGCTTGCCGCCATTCGGCAGCGCCGGCGTCGTGAAGTTTACCGTGTTCGGACCGGCGCCCATCTGCTGCGGTGCGCCGACGGCCACGTTGAGCGTGGGCCACGCCACACCGGCGGCGGTCGGGGCAGCGACCTGCGCAACGGGAAGATTCTCATACTGCACGTCGGCGAACCACACCGTGTAGTTGAGCGGGCCGTCGGCGAAGTGGAACAGACCGTCCATGGCCGTGGCCTTGGCCGGATTCGGCATTGGAATGATGTACTTCGTGAACGTCGTCGTAAGCGGAATCCCGATCGACTCGGCGTTCAGTACCGTGGTATTCGCGTTGTTGCCGATACCGACCTTGAGGGTGGCGTTGGCGACGCTGCTCTTGGCCCAGAACGTGAGGGCGTTGAACGTCGACAGATTTCGCGGCGTGGCCGACACGAATGCACCGCCGGAGTAGCCGCCGCTGCCCGTGATGATGGCCTTGATCGCTTTCTTGCCGTTGTAGAGCGTGGTGGCATCGATCGTCACCGCGTTCGTCGCGCCGCCGAAATTGGCGAAGCTCACACCCGTGTCGTACGCATCCGAGAACACCAACGAGCCCGTCGCGGCCGGGGCTGTCACGGTGATGAGCCGGGTCGCGGTACGCGTGGACGCGGTGTGAGTGGCGGTGATCGTCGTGGTACCCGCCGCGAGAGCGGTCACGAGGCCCGTGCTGCTCACCGTCGCGACGTTCGCGGCCGACGAGGCGAAGGTGACGCCCGTGGCCAGCGCGCCGGTGGTGGCGTCGCTGTACGTGCCGGTGACAGTGAGCTGCTGCGTGGCGGCCACGAGCAGGCTCACGGTGGCGGGCGTGAGCGCGATCGACGCCAGCGTCGGCGCGGCCGGGGCGACGGTAATGGTCGACGTGGCCGACTTGCCCGAGGCCGAGGCCGTGATCGTCGCGGTGCCGGCCGAGAGCGCGGTCACGACGCCGGCCGTGCTGGCCGTGGCGACCGTACTGGCCGACGACGTGTACGTCACGCCCGACGTGATCGCCGCCGTCGTGTTGTCGCTGTAGCTGCCGGTCACCGTGAGCGCTTGCGTGCCGCCAATGGCGAGGTTGGCGGTGGTGGGCGAGACGGCGATCGACGACAGCGTCTTCGCCTCGGTGGTGCTCGACGAGTCACAACCGGCGAGCAGAACGCTCGCGCCGGCCACGAGGGCGACGGCAAGTCGGCTGAATTGCGGTATACGCATACGGTGCCTCCAGAAGGCGATGTCGAAATCACGACATGAGGGAGTCCGGGCGCGCGGCGGGGATCCGAGCCAGAGGCCAGCAGGGTAGCGGCGCGTGAACTTTGTAGGGTAGGAGAACAAAGCATTCAGCCAAAAGCCCGGAAAGTCAAGAAAGTGGCGTCTCGTTCGGCCGCGAAATGCTACCGTTCTCGGCCTTGTGAGAGGGGAATGGTTATGAGTCTCCCACATATGCCACATTGTTCGGTGTTCATACGAACTCGTGGGTGAGCACCCCGTTTCAACGACTCCGACCCCTTGAAACTCGCGTTGAAACGCTGCCGTCGACGGCGGCCGCTGGCCCAGACGGCGCCGGTACCCTAGCGTAGCGGCATGACATCCAGACTCTTTGCACTGCGTCGCACCCTGGTCCTGGCCTCGCTCGCGCTGGTCGCGGCCGCCCCCCTCGTTCCAGTCGCCCGGCCGCTCGGCGCGCAGTCCGCTCCCGAGATCTTCGCCGTGCGCTACGGAGCGCTCGCCAATTTTCCGGTGTCGTCGCTCATCGCCGGGGCCGACACGTCGCGCCGTCTGGATGTCGCGCTGACCGTGTGGGTGATCAAGCCGGGCGACGGGCGCATCGTGCTCGTCGACGCCGGCTTCTACCGCGAGAAGTTCATGACGCGCTGGAAACCGGTGGACTATCAGAAGCCGTCGGATGCGATTCGCGTGCTTGGCATCGCGCCGGAGCAGGTCACCGATATCATCGTGTCGCACGTGCACTGGGATCATGCCGATGGCATCGATCTGTTTCCCAACGCGACCGTGTGGATTCAGCGCGACGAATACGAACACCACGTGGGCGAGGGCGGCGTGTCGCTCGATCGTGCCGCCGATGCGCTCGATGCGGCGATGCTGCACACGCTGCGTCAGGCCGGTCGCGTGAAACTCGTGAATGGCGATGCCCAGGAGATCATGCCCGGCATCCGTGTGTACACCGGCGGCAAGCACACCTTCGCGTCGCAGTACGCCGGCGTGATCACGGCGCGCGGAACGGTGGTGTTGGCCTCTGACAATGCCTACCTGTACGAAAACCTCGACTCCCGCACACCGATTGCGCAGACGCTCGATCGGGTGTCGAACCTCGCGGCGCAACAGCGTATGCTGGAGTTGGCGGGCACCACGGGTGTCGTGGTGCCCGGACATGACCCAGCGGTGTTCACGCGGTTCCCGGCGGCAGGGAAGGGCGCCGTGCGCATCCGCTAGCGCGCCGACGCAAAAAGCGCGCGTTACGACCTCACGTGGCGCGCACGTATACGCAGCCGTTGTCCTGTGCCACCGACGTCGCGAACACGCCCGACGGCTGCATGATGATGCCCGGCAGCATCAGGCCGCGCGCCTTCGCCGCCGCGGCGTCCGGCGCGAGCGCGTCGGCCGCAGCGATTGTGTCGATGACATCCTGAAACGCCAACGCACACGCCAGCACGATCACGCCGCGCGCGAGCTGCTTGTCGAGTGCGTGGTTCTCGAGCCCCGCGGGCAAGCCGTCGCCCGCTCGCAGCAGCGCTGGACTCCGTGTGAGCGGGGCGCCTGTCCATGGATGCGTGACCTTGTATTTCTCGCCGATCTTGTAGCGATCCCAGAACTCCTGCTGCATCGCGAGCACGATGCCGTCATGGCGCAGCACGATCACCGGCGACAGCGCACTCGCTGTCACGTTGAAGGCCGCCATGTACTGCGCGCTCACGATGCCGGCGCGCAACACGCCCAGTCCGCCGCCGATATCGGGACTGTCGTACACGGACTTGTACTTGCCGGTAAGCCGACGCGTCCACGACAGATCGACATTCTGCGCGCCACTCGGTTCACTGGTCGCGGCGCCCGCACGCTCGGCCCACGCCGCCTGCGACGTGAAAGGAATGAGCGTGGCAGATAGACTGCCGAGGGCGAATTGCTGCAGGAAGTCACGTCGCGGGGTGGTCATGGCGATGCCTCCACTCAAAGCTCACATCGGCGCGTCGCCTGACGCGCGGGGAACTCTCGAAACTACGGCCGCCGACTCCCTGCGCCAGCGTACTGCCACGTGAACTCAGCGGCTGGTCACCCGCAGCCAGAGCACCTCATGCCACGAGCCTTCGAGGTTAAGCGTTTCGTATAACCGCTCGACGCGCGCGTCGGCGATGCCGGGCGTCGCGTTCAACGTGCGCAACACCTCCACCAACTTGGCGTTGTCGGGGAGGTCGATACTGACGTGCCAGCCGTCTGCTCGCGGGCCCACGCCGCGCAGTGTCACGTACGGCGGCAGCGCCTCGCGAATCCGACGGGTCGCCCGTGTTTCGCGCGGGTCGAGGCGCAGCCGCGGGTCGTCGGGATCAATGGTGGCAACGTCAGTGGTGAGTCGCGCCTGGCGTTCCCAGCGCACCGTCGACTTCGCACTGAATGGCACGCGCATGCTTCGGCAACCGTCACCGCACCACAGAGCCACTTCGTCGTGCGTCGTGGTACGCAGGCGAGCCACCAGCGCGCCGTCGTTCGCCCCCGCGATGACCACGTCTCGGTCGGCGCCGCGCAACTCGCTCGACGACTCGTGGGTCCCGTCGCTTATCAGCCCGGCGGCGGGAAACGTGGGAGTGAGCCATCCGTCGGCGCAAACGTAGGCTACCCCGTGCTGCAGCCGCAGCGTATCCGCGCCCTCTCTGGCGTTCATCACGATGACCGTCAGCGCGGTGTCGGCCTCGCCCTGCAGAGAAAACGCACTCCACGAAATATCCCGCGCCGCGACCGGCAGGTGTTGGCTGACGAGCGTGGCGAAGAGCAGCTCTGACTCGACGCCATAGGTCCCGGCTACCGGTGGACAGCCCGGCGCCTCACCCGACGCCGCGCCGAGGCGCAACGGGCGCCAAGCCCGCGGAATCGACGTCTCCGCGCTGCCGCAGCCGAGAAGGATCGCGCCCGCAGTGAGCAGGAAGAGGAGTCGAGAGCGAGTGGGGAGGGGCACGAGTCAGGGACGATCGGCGCGCGGTCCGGTCATCCCGATTCGGGGTACCACCGAGCGAGCGCCGTCCGGCAGCTGCCCGACACGACTGCGGCCGCACCGCAGCCGCACCGCTGCCCTTTGGGAGTGGGCGGCCGTACCTTCCCGTTCCACCTCCGACCCTCGCATCTCTTGGGCTGTCTCTCTCGAATCGGCTGCATCGTTGTCCTCGCCGTCGGTGGCGTCGGCGCGTACTGGCTCTACGGCGATCGCCTACCGTCGGTGCTGTCACGCGCGGCCTCCGGTGCGGCAAGCCGCGTGACCGACGCGGCCACCCAGGCCAGCGAGCGCCTCGACAGCAACCAAGGCGCGCGCATTGCGTCCGAGAACGGCGCGGCCCGTCGGGCAGAGCGCACCAAACGCGAGCAAGCGATCGTGTGGGCGCGTCTTGCGCCTGCAGGATCGGCGGGACGCGAGTCCATCGCGCGCCTTTCGCGGCGCAACGGTCCGGCCTTCGTGTCGCTGCGCGCACCCGACCTCGCCGGCGTGCTGGCAACGGGCATGTCGAAGCTGCTGCCCGCATCGGCCACACGCCCTGAAGTGGCGATCGTCGACGAGCAGGTCTTGGTGCGCACGGTCGTGGAACTGCGCGATGTGGCGGGGGACGGCGCGTTGCGAGGACTGCTCGGCGTGGCGCTTGACGGGCGCGACACGTTGCGGATGGCCGGCACCCTCGATCTCGTTCGCCCGGGACTGGCCGAGTACCGCGTGCGCGAATTGCGCATCAAGGGCATCGACGTGCCGCCGCGGCTGATCCCGGCGCTCGTCGGCGCCATGCATCGTGCTGTCACGGCGGATTCGCTGCCGTCGGATGCGTTACCGATTCCGTTGCCCAAGGCTGTGGCCGACGTGCGCGTCGCCAACGGCAAGGTCACTCTTTATAAGGCTGTGGTTCCATGAGCGCGCGCCGCATTCTCGTCGTCGATGACGAACCGGGTATCCGTCAGGCCCTTGGCCAGCTGCTCGAGTACGAGGGCTACGAGGTCAAGACTGCGACGGGTGGTGCCGAGGGCATCACGATCTACGACAGCTTCCGTCCGCAGCTTGTGTTCCTCGACGTGAAGATGGCGGGCCTCGATGGACTCGAGGTGCTCAAGCGTCTGCGGCAGGCCGATCCCAACGCCACCGTGGTGATGATCAGCGGGCACGCCACGATTCAAACCGCGGTTGAAGCCACGCAACTCGGCGCCTACGACATTCTCGAGAAGCCGCTCGATACGGATCGCGTGCTGGTGCTGCTGCGCAATGCGTTCGAAACGCGTTTGCTCACGGAAGAGAACGAGCGGCTGCGCGAAACGATCGAATCGCGCTACGAAATCGTGGGGCGCACGTACGGTATACGCGCATTGCTCGAGCGCATCGACAAGGTGGCCGGCACGCCGGCGCGCGTGCTCATCACGGGCGAGAACGGCACGGGCAAGGAACTCGTGGCGCGGGCCATTCATCGCGGGTCACTGCGCGCGAAGAAGCCGTTCGTGGAAGTGAACTGCGCAGCGATTCCGTCGGAGCTTATCGAGAGTGAGCTGTTCGGTCATATGAAGGGCTCGTTCACCGGTGCCATCGCCGATCGCGCCGGCAAGTTCGAGCAGGCCGATGGCGGTACGCTGTTTCTCGACGAGATCGGCGACATGTCGCTGAGCGCGCAGGCCAAGGTGTTGCGCGTGTTGCAGGACGGCTTCGTGACGCGCATCGGCGGCAGCAAGCCGATTCAGGTGGACGTGCGCGTACTGGCCGCCACCAACAAGTTGCTCGAAGACGAGATCGCCAACGGCCGCTTCCGCGAAGACTTGTTCTATCGGCTCAACGTGGTGCCCATCACGGTGCCGCCGCTGCGCGAGCGTCGCGAGGATATCGAGCAGCTGGTAGTGTATTTCCTGCAGCAGTTCGCCGCTCGCGACGGCTTGCCGGCGCGCGGCATCACCGATGAGGCGCTGGTGCGCTTGTCGGAGCTCGATTGGCCCGGCAACGTGCGCGAGTTGCGCAACACGGTGGAGCGTTTGGTGATTCTGGCCAGCGCCGCAACGATCACGGCCACCGACGTGGAGCGACTCGTCGGAAAACGGTCGGCCGAGCCGGCGGGGCTGGGCAACCTGGTAGACTGCACCACCTTCGAGGAGTTCAAGGTGGCCGCCGAGCGGGCGTTTCTGCTGGCCAAGCTGCGCGCCTTCGACTGGAACGTGTCGGAGACGGCGCGGGCGCTGGACATGCCCCGGTCGAATCTCTACAAGAAGATCGAGCGTTATGCTTTGACGCGAGAAAGCACGCCGGCGTGAGATGGGCCTGACCTTCAGCCACACCGAGTATGAGCGACCGTAATTGGGAAGCCGAGATGGCGAAGATCGACAAACAGCTGGCGTCGGTCTCCGACGAGGCGCTACTGGCCGAGAGCAAGGCCGTCGCCCCGACGAAGACGGGGGCACGCACGGTGGCCGCGCCCACGGTGGCGGCACCGATGCGGTCTGCCCCTGTTGGGTCGTCGGCGCCTGCGGCGGGTGCCTGGAAGGGCTGGGTGAAGGTGGCGATCGCCGTCGGCGCCGCGGCGGGGCTGATGTTCTGGCCCTGGCCGGCGCAGTGCGGTGGCCCGCTGATCGGGTTTACGGCGGCCACCGGTGCCGTGTCGCTGCTGGGCATGTGGAGTGCGATCGGGACGTGGCGCCATCGCCTTGGCCTCGCGCACGTGGCCTCGCTGCTGGTGGTGGTTTGGGGGCTGGTGCTGGGTGCTCGCGAGGTCCTACCGCGCGCCGGGTACGCCGTCCCAACCGCGGAGCGGAGTGAAGGCTGGAGTTGCCCGGCCCCCTCGGGAGGCCTGCCCTCGGTAGGTCCAGGGGTGATTCCGGGCTAAATTTCAGGGATGACGACTTTTCACAACTTCATTGGCGGCGCGTGGGTCGCGCCGCTGACCGGCGAGTATTTCGAGAATCGAAATCCGGCCGACCAGCAGGACGTGATCGGCCGCTTCCCGGCCTCCGGCGTGGCTGACGTGGACGCCGCCGTGGCGAGTGCGCAGCGCGGATTCGAGCGCTGGAAGCGCACCCCGGCACCGGCGCGCGGTGATGTGCTGCGTCGGGTCGGCGATCTGATGGCGGCGCGCAAGGAAGAGATCGCGAATCTGATGACGCGCGAGATGGGCAAGCCACTCGCGGAGACGCGTGGTGATGTGCAGGAAGGCATCGATACGGCGTATTACGCGGCCACCGAAGGACGGCGCTTGTTCGGCCACACGGTGCCAAGCGAACTGGCCAACAAGTGGGCCATGACGATGCGTCGCCCGATCGGCGTGTGCGGGCTGATCACGCCGTTCAATTTCCCGATGGCCATTCCCACGTGGAAGGCTTTCCCGGCACTGCTCTGTGGCAACTCGGTGATCCTCAAGCCCGCCGAAGATGTGCCGCACACGGCCACCGTGCTGGTGGAGATCCTGCTCGAAGCCGGCTTGCCGCCCGAAGTGATTCAGCTGGTGCACGGCATGGGCGAAGTGGTTGGTAAGGCGCTGGTGGAGCATCCGCAGGTGCCGGTGATTTCGTTCACGGGCTCGACCGAAACGGGACGGTTCGTGGGCGAGACGTGCGGCCGTATGCACAAGCGGTTGTCTCTCGAGATGGGCGGCAAGAACGCGCAGATCGTGCTCGACGATGCCGACCTCGATCTCGCCGTCGACGGAGTGCTGTGGGGGGCGTTCGGAACCACGGGTCAGCGCTGCACTGCCACCAGCCGCCTGATCCTGCAGGCCGGAATTCACGACACCTTCGTGGAGAAGCTCGTGGCGCGCGCGCAGGCACTCGTGCTCGGCGACGGTCGCGTCGCGGGCCACGACGTCGGTCCGCTGGTGAGCGAAGCGTCGCGTGAAAAAGTCGAGCGCTACGTGCAGATCGGGAAAGAGCAGGGTGCCACGCTGCGTTGCGGAGGCGCGCGGGCCACGGGTGGTGCGCTCGACGCCGGGTTCTTTTTCCAGCCCACGATCTTCACGAATGTGACCGCCGGATCACGATTGGAGCAGGAAGAAATCTTCGGGCCGGTGCTGTCGGTGATCCAGGTCGCTACCGTCGAGCAGGCGTTTGCGGTAAACAACGGTGTCCGCTACGGGCTGTCGTCGTCGGTGTACACGAGCAACGTGAACGTCGCCTTCCGCGCGCTGCAGGATCTCGACAACGGCATCACGTACGTGAACGCGCCCACGATCGGCGCTGAAGCGCATTTGCCCTTTGGTGGTGTGAAGGAAACGGGCAACGGACATCGCGAAGGCGGCTGGGAGGTGTACGAGTTCTACTCGGAGACCAAGGTGGGCTACGTGGACTACTCCGGAGCACTCCAGCGCGCGCAGATCGACAACTATTGAAAACCTGATGGCGCCGAACAAAGATCATCGCGCGAATGCCCTGCGGGCGGCCAATGGCCGCTCGCGTCGGCGCGCGCTCTCGTTCGGCTGGCTCTGGGAATGGGCCAAAGTGCTGCCGCCGGCGGTGCTGCTGTTTCTGGTGCTCCGCACCTTCGTGGTGGAGGCGTACAAGATCCCGTCCGGCAGCATGGAGCGCACGCTGCTGGTCGGGGATTTTCTGTTGGTGAACAAGTGGCTGTACGGCGCCGAGGTCCCGTATACGCATCGGCGCTTGCCTGCGGTGCGAGCGCCACAAATCGGCGACATTCTGGTGTTCGAGTGGCCCACCGATCCCACCAAGAACTTTGTCAAGCGATTGGTGGGACGGCCCGGTGATACGCTGTCCATGCAGGGCGGCGCGCTACTCCGCAACGGTGTACCGGTACGCGAACGATATGTGTCGCATACTGAACCGGACGTCGATCCGATGACCGACGAATTCCGCTGGCAGCGCGGGTATCTCACCAATACCGCCGCGGCCGCCGAAGCCGGCATGCCGCCGATCTATCGTCCGTCGCGAGACAACTGGGGCCCGATCGTGGTACCGCCCAAGCATTTGTTCGTGCTTGGCGACAATCGCGATAATTCTCTCGATAGCCGCTACTGGGGCTTTGTCCCCGACAGTTTGCTGCGAGGGACGCCGTGGATCGTCTACTACAGTTTTACCCCGGACTCCGCGGCGCGTGTACCGTGGCTCACCGGTATCCGGTGGGGCCGCCTGGGAGCGCTCGTTCGCTGACCGCGCGCGTGGCGATTTAATGGCGGCATGCGTTGACGAATGGTGCCTCAGTAGTTCACCGTTAAGGGGTTAGCAGTTAGTTGTTGTACGTAGGACGCCGCGCTCCCCCCGCCGCGCGGTCGAATGTCCAGTCTCTCTGCCACACGAGCCGCGCTGCCATGGCTGTGACGCCCCCGAAAAAGAAGGTGTCGTACGAGGAAGGCTCACTCGATCAGTATCTGCGCGACATCAGCGCATACCCGCTGATCTCCCGAGAAGAAGAAGCGGAGCTTGCGCGACGGATCCGGGTCGGTGATCAGGAGGCGCTGGACAAGTTGGTGCGATCGAATCTGCGCTTTGTCGTGTCGGTCGCGAAGAAGTATCAGAATCAGGGCGTGTCGTTGTCCGACCTGATCAACGAGGGCAACCTTGGCCTCATTCGCGCGGCGCACAAGTTCGACGAGACGAAGGGCATCAAGTTCATCTCCTACGCCGTCTGGTGGATTCGTCAGGCCATTCTGCAGGCGCTGGCCGAGCAGTCGCGCATTGTGCGGGTGCCCCTGAACCGGGCCGGCACGCTGCACCGCATCGGGAAACGGGCGAACACGCTGCTGCAGGAACTCGGACGCGAAGCCACGCACGCCGAGATTGCGGAAGGCATGGACATCACCGAGGAAGAAGTCGCCAAGACGATGTCGATTTCGCAGGTGCACCTCTCGCTCGACGCGCCACTCACTCCGGGCGAAGACAATCGCCTGCTGGACTACCTGCCCGACACGAACCACGCGACGCCCGACGAGCAGACCTTCGAGAAGGCGCTCACCGAAGCGATCGAGGACTCGTTGGGCAGCCTCAAGGAGCGCGAGTCGAAGATCCTGCGCCTGTACTTCGGCATCGACGGTACTGAGCCGATGACCCTCGAGGAAATCGGATCGCAGCTCGGCATCACGCGCGAGCGCGTTCGTCAGATCAAGGAGAAGGCACTGTCGCGTCTCCGGCACGTTTCACGATCCAAGTCGCTCGAAAGCTTCCTGGGCTGAGCCCATACTGATTCTATGGCTTCTACGTATTCCTTCGACGTCACGACCAGCGTCGACCTGCAGGAAGTGGACAACGCGGTCAATCAGACCCAGAAGGAGATCGCCCAGCGATTCGACTTCAAGGGCGCCTTGGTCGAGATCGAGTTCAAGCGCACCGATAGCATCGTGAACCTGGCCACCGACAGCGATATGCGCATGGAAGCGCTGTTCGACGCGCTGCGCGGCAAGCTGATCAAGCGTGGCGTGCCGGTGAAGAATCTGGACATCGGTGATGTGAAGCCGGGCGGCGGCGACGTGCTCCGCCGCGAGATCAAGCTCAAGATGGCGCTCGAGTCCGAGCAGGCCAAGAAGGTGTCGGCCACGATCAAGGACGCGAAGCTCAAGAAGGTCACGGCCAGCATTCAGGGTGATCAGGTGCGCGTATCGAGCCCCGATAAGGACGCGCTGCAGGATGCGATCGCGGTGCTTCGGAAGGCGGACTTCGAGGTGGAGCTGCAGTTCGGCAATTTCCGCTAGAGGGTGAGTACGCTAGCTTTCCAGGATGCTCAAGTTCGGTTTGGTCACCCTCGGGTGCGATAAGAATACGGTAGACTCCGAGCGGTACCTGGCTGATCTCGTCGCTCATGGCGGCGAGCAGGTGACCGATATGCGTGACGCCGATGTGGTGGTGGTCAACACCTGCGGCTTCATCGACGCCGCCAAGGCCGAGTCGATCGAAGCGATCGTGGCCGCCGCGCGCCTGAAGGACGACGGCAAGTGTCAGGCGGTGTTCGCCATCGGGTGCATGGTGGAGCGGCACAAGTCGGAGCTCGAAGAGGCACTGCCCGAGGTGGACGTGTTCCTCGGCAACTCCGAGACCGACCGCCTCATCCCCGAACTCGTGGAGCGCGGCCTGCTGGGTGGGTCACTGGTCGAGCATCCAGGCGTGCGTCTGTTCGGCGGTGACCTGCCGCATGTACGCTATCTGAAGATCTCGGAAGGATGCGATCACGGCTGCGCGTTCTGCGCGATCCCGCTCATGCGCGGCAAGCACCGTTCGTTCGCGCTCGATGATCTGGTGAAGGAAGCGCAGTTGCTGGAAGTGCAGGGTGCGCGCGAGATGAACCTGGTGGCGCAGGATCTCGCGCATTACGGCCGCGACCGTCGCGATGGTGTGGCGTTGCCGGAGCTACTCGAAGCGCTCGTGCGCGAAACGTCGATCCCCTGGATCCGCAACATGTACCTCTACAGCACCGGCATCACGCCGCGCTTGCTGGAGGTCATCGCGGCCAATTCGCGCATCGTACGATATCTCGACACGCCGATGCAGCACGGCTCCGATGCGGTGCTGGCGCGCATGCGTCGCCCGGAGCGTCAGAAAACCATCCGTGAGCGCCTCGCGCAGTATCGCGCGATCGTGCCCGATTTGGCCGTGCGTACCTCGGTGATCGTCGGATTTCCGGGCGAGACCGAAACTGACTTCGAAATTCTCTGCGATTTCCTCGAGGAGATGCAGTTCGATCGCGTCGGGGTGTTCACCTATTCGCCGCAGGAAGGCACGCGCGCGAACAGCATGGAAGACGACGTCGCCGATTCGATCAAGCAGGAGCGCAAGGAGCGCATCGAAGAGCTGCAGCGTGCGATCACGTCGGAACGGTACGAGCGCTTCCTGGGTGTCGAGTCTCGCGTGTTGGTCGAGCGTGCCTCCGACGTGGCCGGTGAGATGCTGTGTCGTGCGCCGTGGCAGGCCGATGACATCGACGGATTGGTCCACGTACCGATCAACGCCGCATCGGGCATCATGACACCCGGTGCGTTCGCCGACGTGCGTATCGAGCACGTCGTGGACGACTACGATTTCCGTGCCACGCTGTTGCGCGTGGCCGAGCAAGCGACCGCACCGATCCGACGTGCGTCGCGCACCCTGCCGCTGGTTGGCAGCGGTATTCCTGACAGTTCTTCCGTGGGGAGTTTCGGCCGATGAGCAGTCCGACAGAACTCGCAGCCATGTTGACGTCGCGCCCGAGCGCGCGTTCCGCCGAAATCATGGCGCGAGCGCGCGCTCGTTTTCCGGGCGGCGTGAACTCGCCCGTGCGCGCTTTCGGCGGCGTGGGTGGAGAACCGTTCGTCGCCAAGCGCGGCAAAGGCGCCTTGGTGTGGGACGCCGATGGCAACGAGTATCTCGATTACATCTTGTCATGGGGCCCGTTGGTGCTTGGGCATGCCCCTGATGTCGTTCTCGAGGCGGTGTCGCGTGCCATGCAGGACGGCACCAGCTTCGGCATGCCCACCGAGCGTGAGGTGGAGCTGGCCGACAAGATCGCCGAGCGGATGCCGCACATGGAGATGGTGCGCTTCACGTCCAGTGGCACCGAAGCGGCGATGACCATTGCGCGGCTGGCCCGTGCCATCACGGGACGCGAGTACATCCTCAAGTTCGAAGGCTGTTACCACGGCCATGCCGATGCGTTCCTGGTGCGCGCGGGGTCGGGGGTGGCCACGCTCGGGCTTCCCGATTCGCCGGGCGTCCCGGCGGCGCTGGCCAAGCTGACGCTGACCTGCCGCTACAACGACCTCGAGGAGGCGGCCCGCATCGCCCGCGAGTACCCGTTGGCCGCCATCATGCTCGAGCCGATCGTGGGCAACAGCGGCTTCATCGAGCCGCTCCCCGAGTTCATCCCCGGATTGCGGAAGATCGCTGACGAAACCGGGGCGTTGCTCGTCTTTGATGAAGTCATGACCGGTTTCCGTATCGCCTTCGGCGGCGCTCGCGAGCGCTTTGGTGTCACCCCCGATCTCACTGCCTTGGGCAAGGTGATCGGCGGAGGCCTGCCGGTGGCTGCCTATGGTGGCCGTCGTGAGCTCATGCAGAACGTGGCGCCCACGGGCAAGGTGTATCAGGCCGGCACGCTCTCGGGCAATCCGTTGGCGATGGCGGCGGGACTCGCCACGCTCGGTGCGCTCACGCAAGAGGTGCACGACGGCATCACGGCGCAGACGGGTGTGCTGGTCCAGGGGATGCGGGACATCGCTGCGCGACATGGCGTGCCGTTTTCGGCCAGCCATTCCGGCTCGATGTGGGGCTTCTTCTTCCGCGACGAGCCTGTGCACACGTACGACGACGCCAAGTTGTCGGATACGGTGCTGTTCAAGCGGTTCTTTCACGCGGCGCGCCGTCGTGGTGTATCGCTGGCGCCGTCGGCGTTCGAAGCAGGGTTCATGTCGTCGGCGCACGGCGATGCGGAAATCGCCGAGACACTCACCCGGCTCGACGACGCGCTTGGCGCGGCCGTCGCGCAACGGGACTAGCTCAGGAGTTCATGCGTTCGCTCATCGCTGGTGCCTTTGGTACCCTGGTAGCCGCCGCCGCCTTCACGGTGGCATGCGCGCCGCGTGGGGGCAGCATGGGCCCCAGCGCACCCACGCCGGTGATGCAAGGTCCGATCACCGGCGAAGCGCACGGGCGATTGGATGGACGAGACCGGATGGCGCGTATCGCGCTGGCCGGCAAGGCGCAGCAGGCGCCGGTGTCGGCCACGGGACGGTGGCGCATCGATGAGCAAGGTGGACGCACGAAGCTGGTGACGGGGCAGGGCGCCGAGAACTGGCGTGTGGAGCAGCAGGGCGGGTTGTTGCGGGTGGCCGGGGATAACGGCGATGCCACTCCGTGGCGCGAGGGGCCGTTCGTGGCCCGCGCGGTCGACGGCGGCTCGGCGCTGCGCTACGACAATCGGCGCTATCGCGGCGAGCTCTGGTTCACACCGACCGACAGCGGCATTCTGGTGGTGAACCGGCTGCCGGTGGAGGAGTACCTGCGCGGCGTGGTGCCGATCGAATTGGGCACCCGGCAGCCGGCGGATCGCGCTGCGCTGGAAGCACAGGCGATTGCCGCACGAAGCTACGCGTACATTCGTGTGCCGTCGGACGAATCGGTTGAGCCGCGCTCGGGGTGGCACATGGTGGCCACGGTGCAGAATCAGGTGTATGCCGGTCTGGACGTGGAGGCACCGATCGTGAATGAAGCGATCGACAACACGGCCGGATTGGTGATCCGCTACAACGGGTTGCTGGTGGACGCGCCGTACTACTCATCGTGCGGCGGGCGGACGGCGGCGCCGAAGGAATCGTGGCGGGATGTTCGTGAGGAACCCTATCTGCAGTCGGTGGACGACACCGATCCGCGCACCGGGCGCCCGTACTGCGACATTTCGCCCCGGAATCACTGGACGGCGGAGTTTGACGAAGCGCAGCTGAGCGAGACCGTGCGGCGGGCCCTGGTGGCGGCCGGCGCGCGCGATCCACGCCCCGGCGTGGTCACGGAGATGCGGGTGGAGGGTCGGACGGCGTCGGGGCGCGCCACGGCGCTGGTGCTGCGCACCGATCGCGGTGACGTGACCGTGCGCAACAATGAGATCCGCAATGTGCTGCGTGATGCGCGTGGCGCGATCCTGTCCAGCACGTATTTTTCAGTGGACCGCGAATCCCGTGCTCGTGGACACCTGACCGGTGTCAGCCTGCACGGCCACGGCAACGGCCACGGAGTGGGGATGTGTCAGTGGGGAGCGATCGGCCGGTCACGGGCCGGCATCGACGCTCGCACGATCCTGCGTCATTACTATCCGGGGACCGTCGTCGGGTTCGCCGACTGATCTGTCATCTCCGGAGGCGTACATGAAAGACGGCGTGCGTATAGCCGTCGTCGGCACGGGTGCCATTGCCCAGCTGACGCACATCCCCGTTCTGTCCAAGCTGCGCGGCGCCAAGCTGGTCGCGCTCTGTGATAACGATGCGGCCAAAGCGCGTGCGCTGGCGGATCGTTTTGACGTGCCCGACGTGTTCACCGATTTCGAGGAGCTGCTCGACAGCGACGAACTCGACGCGGTCATCATTGCGACGCCAAATCACCTGCACGAGCCGCATGTGTTGTCGGCACTGCGCAAGAAGCTCCATGTGTTGTGTGAGCGTCCGCTGTCGCTCTCCACGCGCGGCATCGAGCGGTGTATTGCCGCCGCGCACAAGGCGGATCGGCGGTTGGTCGTGGGGCACAATCACCGCTTCCGTTCCGACGTGCAGGCGCTCGATCAGTTCATCCGCAATGCGGAGCTGGGGCAGGTCACGTCCATTCGCGCTGGGTCGCTGCAGATGAAGCACACGGCCGACGGGTGGCGCAATCGTCGCGCCGAGTCGGGTGGCGGCGTCTTTCTCGAGCACGGCTTCCCGCTGCTCGATCTGGCGATGTGGCTGGCCGACGGTCCGAATCCGATCCGGGTCGTGTCGTCGATGCGTCGCGGTCGCGCGGCGGGCTCGGTGGAAGACGCGATGCAGGTATTTCTCGAGTGCGACAACGGCTTGGTGTTGAACATCGACGTGTCGTGGTCGTACGTGGGCAGCGAAGATCGCTGGTGGTTTGAAGTGCATGCCACGCGCGGCTCAGCGAGACTGGCGCCGTTGCGTGTGACCAAGGAGCTGAACGGACGCGCGGTGGATGTGTCGCCGTCGGGTGCGGCGGCACGCGAAAGCCCGTTCCTGCAGAGTTACCGGGCGGAGATCGCGCACTTCCTCGCCGTGATCAACGGCGAAGCCCCGTACGAACCGCCCACCGATCAGGTGCTGGTGCAAAAGGTGGTCGAGGCGATCTACAAGGCCGCCGACGACGGGAAAGAGTTCCGCTTCTAATGGCAGGGACCGTTGTTCGGCGCCTGCTGGCGGCGGCGATGCTGATGGCATCGTCGGCGCTGGCGGCACAGCCGACCGAGACGCCGCAGACACCGAAGCCGCCGGCACCGGGCGTGTCGGCATCGCTCGATAGTGCGCGCGCCGAACGCGGTGCGCGCATGTCGGTGGCGATCATTACCTACGGCCCGGGCGAGTTCGTGTTCGAGAAGTTCGGGCACATTGCGCTGGCGCTCACCGACAGCAGTACGGGTCAGGACATCGCCTTCAATTGGGGCATGTTCGACTTCAGTCAACCGAATTTTCTCGGACGCTTTCTGACCGGCGACACGAAGTATTGGATGGAAGGCTACCGTACCGCCGATTTCAATGCGGCGTACACGCGCGAGAATCGCACGATTCGCAAACTCGAGCTGCAGCTCAGCGCGGTACAGCGTGGTGCGATCGCCGACTTCGTGCGCTGGAATGCGCAGGACGCGAACAAGTACTATCGCTACGATTACTACGCCGACAACTGCGCCACGCGCGTGCGTGACCTGCTTAACTGGGCGTTGCAGGGACAGCTCGATGCACCGTTCGCCGTGCCCGGCAGCGGCCGCACCTGGCGTAATGAAACGGCGCGTATCACGGCCAGCGATCCGCTGGTATATCCGGGTATTCAAGTCGCCCTCGGTCGCAACGCCGATCACGTGCTCACGAAGTGGGAAGAGTCGTTCCTGCCCGATCTGCTGGCGAATCATCTGGTGGCGCTTTCGGTCAAGGATGCGAACGGCGCGTCGATGAAGCTGGTGACCAGTGACTCCGTGCTCTACACCGCCGACCGCGCGCCGATGCCCGAGGGGGCACCGTCTCGCGTACCGATGGCGCTCGTGCTTGGTATCGTGCTGGCCGCGCTCGTGGTGCTGCTGTCTGGCGCCGGCTCCGCGATCGCTCGGTTCGCGCTGGTCACGTTCTCCGTACTGTGGTTCGGTATCGGAGGTGTGCTGGGCACGGCGTTGTTGCTGGCGGGCACCGTGACGAAGCACATGCCCTACATGGGCGCCAATCTCACCGTGCTACAGTTGCATCCGCTCATGCTGGTGGCGGCGGTGGTGATCACGGCGTCGCTCTGGCGTGGTGCGCGTACGCGCGCGGCCACCGGTGTGGCGGCACTCGTCGCGCTGCTGTCGCTGGTTGGCCTGGCGCTGCAGCTGGTGCCGTCGTGGCATCAGCAGAGCGGTGTGGTGCTCGCCGTGATCGTGCCGGTGCAGGTGGCGTTCGCCGTGGCGACACTGCGCCTGCGCGCTCGCTCCTTGCGCACGGCGTCATGACGAGCCCGCGCATCGCCGTCGGCATCGACGTGGGCGGGACGTTCACCGACCTCGCTGCGTTGCACGCCGATGGAACGGTGCACACGTCGAAGGTGCTGAGTGTCGCGACGGATCGGGCGGCTGGTGTGCTGGAAGCGCTCCGCGTCGCGGCGCTCAACGGGTCGCAGATTGCGCACATCGCGCACGGCACGACGGTCGTCACCAATCTGCTGCTCGAACGGGCGGGAGCCCGCGTCGTCGCCTGCGCGACGGCCGGATTTACCGACCTGCTCGAGCTGCGTCGGCAGGAGCGTGCGGCGCTGTACGACCTGGCCAAGCATCACCCGCGCCCGCTGGTGGAGCAGGCGCAGGTGATTCCGGTGCGCGAGCGCATCACGCCCGATGGCATCACGCTGGCGCTCACCGACGAAGCGATCGCCGACGTGATCGCCGCGGTGAAGGCGCAGCAGCCGGACACGGTGGCGATCACGCTGTTGCACGCCTACGGCGATCCGTCGCATGAGCGTGCCCTCCGCGACGCGCTTGTGGTGGCCCTCGAACAGGCTGGACTGGTGGCCGATGTGGTGTGTTCCCACGAAGCGCTGCCGGAGATCCGCGAGTACGAGCGGATGGCGACCACGGTGGCCGAAGCGTACGCGCGACCGGCCGTGCGTCGGTATCTGTCAGGGCTCTCGGCGCGACTGGCGCAGCACGACTATCCAGCGCCGCGCGTGATGACCTCGGCCGGCGGCACGCTGTCGGCGCACGATGCGGCGTCGCATGCGGCCGCGCTGGCCCTCTCCGGCCCCGCTGGCGGCGTGACGGGGGCAGCGGCGATCGCACGTGCCCTCGGGGTTTCGCGGGCACTGACGATCGATATTGGCGGCACCAGCGCCGACGTGGGATTGGTGGACGACGGCGAGCCGCTGGTGGAGCGTGGTGGTGCGGTGGCCGGTGTACCGATCGCCTTGCCACGCGTGCTGGTGGAGGCGGTCGCGGCCGGTGGTGGTAGCATCGCCTGGCTCGACGACGGCGGCGCGCTGCGCACGGGACCGATGAGCGCCGGTGCGTCACCCGGCCCAGCGGCCTATGGTCGCGGGGGCGTGCGACCCACGGTCACCGATGCGCACGTGGTGCTGGGCACGATCGCACCGGGCGAGTGGAGCGGCGGCGTCACGATCAGTCTGGAGCACGCGCGGGCTGCCGTCGACACCATCGCGGCGCCGCTCGGCGTGTCGCTGGCACGGGCGGCCGAAGCCATCATCGCCACGGCCGATGCCACGATGGCGCGTGCGTTGCGCCGCGTGTCGGTGGAGCGCGGCGTCGATCCGCGCGACGTGCCACTGATCGCGTTCGGTGGCGGCGGTCCGCTACATGCCTGTGGATTGGCTGAGCGCTTGGGCATGCGGCAGGTGATCGTGCCGCCACATGCGGGCGTGTTGAGCGCGGTGGGTCTCGCGTTGGCGCCGGAACGTCGCGAGTCGTTGGTGAGCGTGATGCAGCGCGCCGATGCCATGAGCGCGGCATCACTAGCCACGCTGCTCGAGCAGGAGGCGTGTGCCATGCGCACCGACGGCGACGACGCGGTGTCGCTCACCGTGCGCTGGTGGCTGCGTGCCCGGTACGAGGGCCAAGGCTACGAGCTCGACGTCGCGGTGCAACCCGGCGACACACCGGGTGCCGTCGCGGAACGGTTCGTGGCGCGGCATGATCAGCGCGCGGGTTTTGTGCTCGATCGGGCGGTTGAGTTCATCAGTGCCCGCACGACGCTCAGCAGTGCGCCGTGGCCGGTGCACTTCGCGCGTCCCACGCGCCATGGTGTGTTGTCGGCCGGTGTAGATGACGGACGCGCGATGGCGCGGGTGATAGAGGGTCCGGCGGTCGTACGATTGCCGGATGCGACCATGCGGATCGCGCCGGGTTGGACGGCGCGGGCGCTGGAAATCGGAGGGTGGATGCTGGAGCAGCAACGATGACGATGTCAAAGACCACGCATATCGGACGCATTCTCGGCACGCCGGTGCCGATGTTGATGCCGTTGGACGGCCCAGTGCACGTGCTGCTCATCGGTGAGGCGCCGGGACCGCGCGGTGCCGACAAAAGCGGCGTGCCGTTTCTGGGCGATGCCGCGGGCAAGGGCCTGTACGATGTGTTGGTGCGGTTGGGCGCGATGACACTGCCGCCGGAGATCGAGCGCATGGAATGGGACGGTGCGTTGTTCGTTGCCAGCGGCGTCGTTCCCGTCGCGAACGGCGTGGCGTTGGGTAATGCCTTTGATCGTTGCCCCACGGATAATGGCGCCACGTTTCGCGCACCCACGCGATCCGAGCTGGAGGGGACGGAGAACCTGACCAGACTGACGCGCGATATCACCATGCTGCGCGCACGCGGTCTGAAGGGTATCGTGACGCTCGGCCGCGTGGCCACGCGCACGATCGACACGCTGTTCAAGCGCACCCCGATGCCGGAGATGGCACGTCGCGCGCTGCCACATCCGTCGGCGCAGGGGCTGTTGTCGATGGCGCCCGATCGCGGCAAGGGCGCCAAGATGGCCGACCTGCAGGAGGCCTGGATGGTGCGCTGCCAGTATGCGGTGTTGCAGGCCGGGTATCCGGCACCCGAGGCGGATCCGTCGTGACGTCGACTCGCGCGCGTTTCGACGCGCTCGAACTCACGGTGTTTTCGCAGGGCGTCGCGATGCTCGCCGAGGAGATGGGCGGCTTGCTGGAACGGAGCAGCATTTCGCCGAACATCCGTGAGCGTCGCGATGCGAGCTGTGCGCTGTTCGACGCCGATGGGCGTATGGTGGCGCAGGCGGCGCACATCCCAGTGCACCTGGGCGCCATGCCCGAGTCGGTGGCGGCGGTGCGCGCCTGTGGTGCGGCTCCGGGCGACGTGTTTCTACTGAACGATCCGTCGCATGGCGGTTCGCATTTGCCCGACCTCACAATGGTCGAGGTGATCGCCGACGCCAACGATGCGCAGCGCATCATCGGGTACGCGGCGGTGCGCGCGCACCATGCCGACGTGGGTGGTATGAGTCCGGGCAGCATGCCGTTCGGCGCGACGGAGCTGTTTCAGGAAGGGATCATCGTGCCGCCGGTGCGCATCGAGCGCGGTGGCGTGGCGCAGGACGATGTGATGCGGCTGGTGCTCGCGAACGTGCGCACGCCGGAAGAGCGCGAAGGCGACCTGCGAGCGCAGCGCGCTGCGTGCGCGGCGGGTCGTACCGGATGGCAGGCGCTATACGCGAAACTTGGCGCCGACGCATTGGGCGACGCGGTGAACGCGCTACTCGATTACACCGAGCGTCGCGTGCGGGCACGCCTCGAGCTCTTGGAAGGCGCCCAAGGCCGAGCCGCCGACGCGCTGGAAGGCGACGGCGTGAGCGACGCGTCGATCCCGGTGGTCGTGCATGTGCGCGTGCAGGACGCCACGTTGCATCTGGATCTCACCGGGACGTCACCCGCGGTACGCGGCAACGTGAATGCCCCGCCGGCGGTGGCGCGAGCCGCTGCGGTATTTGTGCTGCGCGTGTTGTGCGACGACGATGTGCCGGTGAACGACGGCGTGGCGCGCGCGCTGGCGCTCACCATTCCCGACGATTGTGTGGCGAACGCCAAGCGACCGAGCGCGGTCGCGGCCGGAAACGTGGAACTGTCGCAGCGCATGACCGATGTCTGCTTTGCCGCGCTGTCGGCAGCGGCGGCGAGCATCGGCGTGCACGACTTGCCCATTCCCGCCTGCGGGCAAGGCACGATGAACAACGTCACGTTGGGCGCACCCGGGTGGAGCTTTTACGAAACGCTCGGCGGCGGGCAGGGTGGCAGTGCGCGTGGCGACGGACCCGACGCGGTACACGTGGGCATGAGCAACACGCGCAACACGCCGGTGGAGTCTCTCGAGCGCGCGTATCCGCTGCGCGTGGTCGAGTATTCCGTGCGTCGCGGCAGCGGTGGTGCCGGCGCCAGTCGCGGCGGCGACGGCATCGTGCGCCGCTATCAGGCGATGGTGCCGTGCACAGCGACGTTGCTCACCGAACGTCGTCGTGTTGCGCCGCCGGGAGCGAACGGTGGTGGTGACGCGCAGCCTGGTCGGAACTTGCTGAACGGTGACGTGCTTCCGGCCAAGTGTCGCGTGAACATGAAGGCGGGCGACGTGCTGACGCTAGAGACGCCAGGAGGCGGCGGCTGGGGGTTCAGGAACAGCTAGGGGCGCTAAAAGTGAACTGCGCTAAAAGTGAACTGCGCTAAAAGTGAACTGCGCTAAAAGTGAACTGCGCTAAAAGTGAACTGCGCTAAAAGTGAACTGCGCTAAGAGTGAACTGCGCTAAGAGTGAACGGCGCTAAGAGTACACTACTCGAGGTGACAGCGGGCGATGAGTAAACGCCGCCGCCGCTGCGCTTTCTCGCGACAGTCGCTCGGCAAGTCTAGACTGGCTGAGGATCGGCTATCCCGCATCTTTTCCGCTCGTCCCACCCAGTATGCTATTCCGCATTGACACCCGCCTGATCCGGGCAAATACTGGCGATAGTCGCCGAATGGAGACGAATTGAGAAATAGTTCAAAAGCGAGGCAGATTTATGAAAGTGGCAAGAGTTCTATGTGGGCTTTTGGGAGCCCTATCGCTGTGGGCGTGTGTAGAGAAGCCTGAGCTTTTCACTCATCCATACGTGGGTGCTTCAGTCGCTTCGTCTATGTCAATCGATGACCGCATCGGGGAAGCCTTCGCACAAACGATGCAGGAACCAGCCTTCGCAATGGCCGTCAGGGATCGGCTACGCGCATCGCGATTTACCCAGCACAAAGTTCAACTGGGAGGCCTGCTTTCCTCAAAAGAGATGGCTCCGTTTGCTGAACGATTCTTTCAGAATCTATCCACACACGGCGTGCGAAGTGATGTGGTTCTCGAGCGCGCGCGCGTCCTAGCGCTCTGGATGCCCAACCGCACACAACGACTCTCGTGGAATGGCCGTGGCCGCGTCGTGGTCGTGGCGAAGACTTCGAAGGGCGCTAAGCCTACTGTGGCCTTTGGTAGTGATGGTAGGTCCTCGTTAGTTGAAGAGTTATTGCTTCCTGCGGCGAGGGAGAACTCAGGCGCCCCCCTCTTCGTCATCGCGCCATTTGATGCGCTGATCCCTCGAAACGGCGAAGTTCGGATTTCAACTCGGGAGACCGTTCAGGATCCGCAAGAGGTTGAGGCAGGAGGGTTGCTTGTCACTCGGCTGCAGAACGGTGACTCCGTGATGACACCAATCGACGTGACGAGTCGAAACGGCGCGCCAGCCTCAACCTCATTTGCGCGCGCGAGGCTAAGCACGCCGCCTTCGGGTACCTCACTAAAATCGTTGTACGTCATCAATGGCGAGGACTTTGGAAGCTTCTCAAATCCGCTTGAGCTCAGGTGGGTAAGCTCACTGAAGCGGCGCAGCGATCAAAGCACTATTCGCACATCGACGCTCTACGTGGATGGCTACAATCAGTTTATCGGAGAAGTAAGTCTCCCAATGCTCGATGCTGTTCAAAGCCCGACCAGCTACATTGACGTCTCGCTCAAGGAGAACGATGGCTGGTGGGCGGACGATGACTACGGGTTCTACCAGCTAATCGACGAAACCAAAAACGCATTGAACGCACCTGCCCTTGAACCGCGATTGGGTGGAGGAAGCGACCGATGTGGAGCGATTACCTCGCTCGGAGCCTTTGAATGTCCGTATTCCTCAAGTGGAAGGCTGTTTTTCTGGCGCGAGGTCAGCTTCAGTTTGCAGTGGCCATCGTTTACCGCTCCGCCGGCGCGACCTCAGATCGTTGGTGATTCATACATCTATCCGTATCAGTTGGTCACGTGGACGGCGGGGTACGTGCCGGGTGGGGCTGCACCGTATTCGTATCGGTGGTACCTCGATGGCCAGCTCGTAGGCACAGGTTCCTCGTATCAGCAGAGCTTCAACACGCCTGCCACGTCGCATGAACTCGTGTTGGACGTGATGGACGGTGGAACCTATTGGGATCAGCAGTCGATTCCCGTAAATGTAAATTCCGGTAGTTGCCCACCTGGAAGTACCGGGTGCAACGAATCACTTCGAAAGCCGTTTGACTCCGCGTCGACAGCGGGCTCCGAGCGGAACCGTGGTTCGACCCCGAAAAAAGCCGGCAGGGCGCGATAGTAATGACGTACGCGCGATTTGGAAGGCTGCTCGTCGTTATAGCAGCAACGCCGTTCAGCCTTTCTTCGCAGCCAAGCGTCGTAAAGGGAATTGTCTTAGATTCGCTTCGACGTGGTCTTGCTGACGTGAGCGTAGATCGCATCGACGGTTCTGCCTATGCGCTTACTCGCACGGACGGACGCTTCTCCCTTTTGCTCGATGGCACAACATCGCGCGTGCGGTTCCAGAAAGTTGGCTACTTGCCGGCGGAACGGACGCTTAACCTCGCGGCGTTTCCGCATGAAATCCTCGAGGTAGTCCTCTCTGTCGCCCCCACCGCGCTCGCCGGAGTTCTGGTCTCCGGCGGACGCGAGGGAGCGGCGATGACCCGGGAATCAGTTCGTCGAATTCCTCCCGTAGGCGAATCTGATGTGTATCGCGCGCTTCCGTTGCTCGCAGGCGTGACACAGCCCGACGACGTGAAGGCTCGCGTGAACCTTTTGGGTGCCGCTGGCGACGAAGCCAGCTATTCGCTTGACGGTCATCCGCTGCAAGCGATGGCGCATCTTCAGAACGTGATCGGGGCTTTCAACACCGCGTCGATTGACGGCGTAGAGCTACGCCTGAATCAAATCCCAAGTGTTGTCGATAGCCGTGTCGGCGGTCTGGTTGCCGTTACAACCCGGCAGCCGGGCCGAGAGCGAAACGGCGAGCTCGTTGCAAGCCTGCTCTCTCTCGGAGCGACCGTTGTTTCCGCAAGCTCGACACGGGCAGACCTTTTAGTAAGCGCACGCGCGTCGTACATCGGCGCGCTACTGAATCGAGTCACGGACGGCAGCGGCTCTAGCTCGGCGCGGGTGCCCGACTTCTCAGATGCTCTCGTTCGGTTCGGGTTCACGCCCACCCCATCCAGCCGCGTCGAACTGCTCGGGTCGCGAGCCTTCGATGCAGAGCGCCCAGGGCCGGGTTCGACTGGTGTGCCGCTCCGCTCATCAGAAACGCTGGGTGGTCTTCGTTTGACCTTCGCCGGCAAGCGGATGGATGCGCATCTACGGACGTCGCACGATCGTGCAGAGACTCTCGACCGCAACCAGGTAGCTGGTGTTGCCGCTGTCAACAACGTGCAATCCTGGTTCAGCGCAGAAGCGGGCGCGAAGCTGCAGCTTTGGCGCGTGTTAGAGGCGAGCGGAGTGGTGAGCCTTGACGAACGTCGGCATATGCATCGTTGGCTGAACATCCGCACGGGAGCCGGCGGTAGCGAGCGGCTCGACCTTTCGGCGAGGCAGCGCCTGCTTGCCGTCGGCTCGCAGTTCTTGCTGAAGTTCTCCGAAGGACGGTCGCTGTCGGCGGGAGCGCGGATCACCGTTGCAGACTCGTCGAGTGCATTCGCGCCGCAGCTAGTTGCGAAAGTGCTGTCAAGCTCCGCGCAACAAGTATCCATAGGCATTGAGCGACGCGCGCAGTTCGACGCTCAGCTCAGTGATCCAGAGAACACCAGACCACAGCCGACTTTCCTCCTCTCTCGTCCTCGTCTCATGGACGCCGTGTCGCTAGAGTACCGATTGCACGAGCGTACAGACGGTGGAGTCGCCTATTCACTGCACACGACCGCTGCGGTGAGATGGTACGCGGACCGCACGACAAGTGCGCAACGTTCTGGTCCAGCCGCCTCGCGTACGTCTGACATGCTCTTCGAACGGGCGCCGGCCCGCAGTCTCGGGATCGCTACCACCGTGCTCGCGCGGCATGCCAGCGGCCCATCCGCGCAGCTGACGTACTCGTTCGTGCGGAGCTTGACGCGTCGGCATGACGAGTGGGTCCCCACCAGTTGGGACACGCCGTCTAACATCAGTGGAGTATTTACGCTACCACTTCCGAGACGGCTGTCACTCTCCGTGGTAGGAGCAATGCGAAGCGGTTTGCCCATTACGCCGATAGTGGGGCGAGTGATCGTTCCTTCGTTCGACGGTTCCGGGGGAGAGTCGAGGCTTATCTACGGGGAGATGAACAGTGCTCGACTTCCTGGCTTCCAGCGATTCGATGTCGCCTTGCGGAAGCGATGGACCCCGAGGGCGTTTGAGGTGGATGCTTCGCTGCAAGTGGTAAACCTGCTGTACAAGCGCAATGTGGTGGCCTACGATGCCGCGACTTACCTGGCACAGGTCGCAAGCGGACAGACTCCGACTGCTCGCCGCGCCGGCCTTCCTTTGGTGCCATCGATAGGCGTCGAGGTGAGGTGGTGAGGAACAATCCATCGCGGCTTCGTCGTGCGTGGCTTGCTCTGGCGATCATGGTCGCTGCAGACTGCGCGAATCCGACCGAAATCTTGCAGAGTCGTCCGTCGCTGTCGTTGTATCTGATTCTCTCGCCCGGTGCGGTCGGCGTCGCGCCAAAGTCTCCAATTCGCGGTTTGTTCGCGCTGATGTCCTCGCCGCAATCGTTCGAATACGTAGCCCCTTCCCAGCTATCGCTGTCCAGCACCGGCGGTGTCTTCGCGCTCACGCACTCGGGCGCTGTCGGTCAACTTCCGTTCTTCGACAGCTCTCCGGCTGACGTCGGAAACCTTCAGCTCGACTGGGTGGCCGGCACTTCAGGTCTAGGCGCGAAAGACTTGATCGGGGGCGCACGGTATACGCTTCGCGTTGCATCTGGTGCCGAGAGCGTTATCGGCACCATGGTGCTCCCAGAGATTTCGAGGCCGCACGTCGTCGAAACAGCCGGGGTAGAATCGATTGTGTGGAATCGATCGGCCGGCGCGGCTCAATACGTGGTATCGAGTAGCGTCACGCGACAGACCTACCTCACCGCAGATACGTCTTTAGTGCTCCTGCGCGACGTGGCCGATTCTCAGCTTCCCTTGGCGACGTTCATTCGCGTGGTCGCGCTCGATACAAATCTCTACAATTTCACCATCGACACATTGCGGTATCGCGCGGGAGTTTCCGGCGCGCTCGGGGTGTTTGGTGGGTTTGCCGTTGATTCCGCCCCTGTCGCGCGCAAGAGAGAAGCTGTGCCCGGGAGCACTCGTACTTTCTCAATCGAGCCGCTATCAGAAAAGGCACACTTAAAGCTCTGTGCAATGATCGGCTGTGTACCGTAGGCACTACGGCAACCAGTCGGATTCGGCTGATTGCATTGTTCGAGTGTACCGCGAGGGCGCTGCACAGCGTTTCCCGCTTCCTATTCTTCGCGCATTTTACCTTAGCGCCGTTGACTCTTAGCGCCGTTCACTCTTAGCGCCCCTGGCAGTTCCAGAATCTCACACCGTCAGCGCCAGTCCTTCCCACGCCGCCAGCACTCGCAGGGCGCTCCCGGCCGCGGCCGCCATCGCGCGGCTCTCTTCGACCATGCGCTCTATCGTGTCGTCATCGCGATCGGGATGATGGTGAAACAGCACCAGCATGCCCGCGCCGCATGCGATCGCCAGGCGCGTAGCCTCTAGAGATGACGAATGCCCCCAGCCTACATGTTTGGGGAGTTCGCTCTCGAGATAGGTCGCGTCGTGTATCAACACCGGTACGTCGCGCAGGAACGCCGTGAGCCGTACCCGCCACGCCTCGGCCGCCTCCGACTCGTCGGCGTAAGCCAACTCATTGTCCGGCGCATACGCCACCGCCGGTCCGTGTGCGTCGTCGATACGTAGCACGGCCGCTTCGCCCGGATGCTGCGCGGCGAAGCGATGCACGCGTGACGTGCCGACCTCGCGGGCGCTGGAGAGGTCCCAGTCGCACACGTCGAGTCGGCTGCGAATGCCGTCGACGTAGGGGAACATCGGCGGCGAGAGCAGGGCATCCACGAACGGCTGCAGCGAGGCCGACTCACCGTCGCCGCAGCAGATCTCGATCGCGCGCGTCTGCGTGATCAGCGGCGCGAAGTGCGACAATCCCAACACATGGTCGCTATGTCGGTGCGACAGAAATATGTGTGCCGTTCGATCGTCGCCATCGCTCATGAGATGCGCGCCCAGCGCCCGGATGCCGGTGCCGGCATCGAGGATCAATAGACCGCCGTCGGCCGCCCGAAGCTCCACACATGGCGTGTTGCCACCGTACCGCACCGTGCGCGGCCCCGGACTGGGGCAGGTGCCTCTGGTTCCCCAGAAGCGTATCCGGAACCGCGGCGGGACCCCCGACGGCATCAGCGGCGAATCGGTGGCGAAATCAGCCGCGCGGACGGGCGCGCGCTTCCAGCGCAGCCCGATCCACGATCGTGACCACGCGGCGCTGCACCGAGATCAGTCCCTTCTCCTGGAACTCCGCCATCGCCCGCGACACCGTCTCGCGGCTGGCGCCGATCATCTGGGCGATCGTCTGGTGCGTGAGCTGCTTGACCAGCGTGGCCGGTTCACCGGGCGTCGCGTGCTCCAGCAGGACCTTGGCCACACGACCCGGCACGTCGAGCAGCACGAGGCTGCCGATCGTTCCGTCGGCCTGACGAAGGCGACGCGACAGCTCGACCATCAGGCCCCACGCCACCTGCGGGCTCGTTTCCACCTGACGCCGGAAATCGGCACGGCGCAGCACCAACAGGCTGGACGGCTGCGTGGCGACCACATGGGCCGAACGTGGACGGCCATCGATGAGCGACAGTTCGCCGAAGTGGTCGCCGACATTGAGAACGTTGAGAATGACTTCGCGGCCGTCGTCGCCAATGAGGACGACTTTGACTTCACCCGAACGCACCACAAACAGCGCGTCGCCGGGGTCGCCTTCAGTGACGATCATCGCCCCCTTGGCAAAGCGTTGCTCACGGGTGAGCTCGGCAAAGCCACGCACGGCCGACCGCTCGAGTTCGCGGAAGAGCGGGACGGTGGCCAGAAAGTCGGTGATTCGATCGAGCGAAACGCTCATCGTGGGCGGCGTGAATCGCAGAGGAGTAGTTCCGAACGTTACCATCGTGTGTCACCTCGGGGGCCGGTGCCCTCGCGGATGTCCCGTGAAGGTACCAAGGTGGAGAAAGGAGGCAAGCGGACAGCCGAGGCCTCTGAACCTGCTCCGGATAGCATTGCGCGGTTATCTTTCGGTGATACCCGCGACATCCGTGTAGGTCCGCGCTTCGGTCGATATTTCCGACCCGCCTGAAGAGTACGATGCACGTCACGTGCCTCGCCGTGACCGGTATCACGAAGCCTTACGAACTCGAGCACACCCACTCAATGCTGACCCATCTTCGCGACCGCATGGCCGACGCGTTGCGTCGCGCCACCGAAGTGGAGCAGCTGCTGGCCGACCCGGAAACGGTGAAAGACGCGCCGCGGCTTGCTGCACTTGGTCGCGAGCACCATCGCCTGGCCGAAGTCGTTCAAAAAGTGAACCGCTACACCAAAGCCGAGGCCGAACTCGCCGACGCGCGCGAGATGGCCAATGGTGACGATGCCGACTTTGCGGCTGAAGCCAGAGCCGAGGTCGAGCGGCTCGAGCAGGAGTGCACCGCACTGGAGAAGGCGCTGCTGCCACTGCTGATTCCGCGCGACCCGCTCGACGATCGCCCTGCCATCTTCGAATTACGGGCCGGCACCGGTGGTGACGAAGCCGCGCTGTTCGCCGCCGACTTGCTGCGCATGTACACGCGCTTTATCGAACGGAAAGGCTGGCGCATCGAAGGCATCTCGTACTCCGACGGCACGCTCGGCGGTGTGAAGGAAGCGGTGTTCAAGGTGATCGGCGACGGTGCATTCGGCATGCTGCGCTGGGAGTCGGGGGTGCATCGCGTACAACGCGTGCCGGCCACCGAATCGCAGGGCCGCATTCACACCTCGGCGGCCACGGTGGCGGTGCTGCCGGAGGCCGAAGAAGTCGACGTGAAGATCGAAGACAAGGATCTGCGCATCGACGTGTTCCGCTCGTCGGGACCCGGTGGCCAGAGCGTGAATACCACCGACTCTGCCGTGCGCATTACGCACATTCCGACCGGCCTGGTGGTGTCGCAACAGGACCAGAAGTCGCAGCTGCAGAACAAGGCCAAGGGCATGGAAGTGCTGCGCGCGCGGTTGCTCGATCTCCGGCTGTCCGAGCAGGAAGCCGAGCGGTCGCGCATGCGCAAATCGCAGGTATCAACCGGCGACCGTTCGGCGAAGATCCGCACCTATAACTTTCCGCAGGGACGGGTCACCGATCATCGTGTAGGCGTCACGCTGTACGACATCGATCGGGTGCTCGACGGCGATCTGGGACCGTTCCTCGAAGCGATCGCGCTGGCGAACGCGGAAGAGAGCCTGAGTGGATGACACCGCGCGGCTGCTGCGTGATGTGCTGCACGACGCCGCGCGGCTGCTCTCGGAGTCGACGGCGTTGACCGCCGAAGCACGCGCGGAGGGCCTGCCGCTCGATGGTAATCGTGAGGCGCGCTGGCTGGTGTCGGCGGTGCTGGATATCGCGCCGGGTGAAGTGGGACGACTGCTGTCGGTCGGCTATCGCGTATCCAAAGCTCGGTCGGCGCACATCGAAGCGGCCGCGCGTCGCCGGGCGACCGGAGAACCGGCCGCCTACTGCGTGGGAAGCGCCCCCTTTCGGGAGCTGGTCCTGCAGGTCGATCGGCGGGTGCTCATTCCACGTCCGGAAACGGAAATTGTGGTGGGCGAGGCGTTGCGGATCACGGCGAGCCAGCCGGGCGGAGTCGCGGTTGACATCGGCACTGGGTCCGGCGCGATCGCCCTGAGTCTCGCCACGGAAGGACGGTTCGAGCGAGTGATCGCGACCGATCTCTCCGACGACGCACTGGCCGTGGCGGCGGCGAACGCGGCGCAGGTGGCCGTCGCGCAGCCCACAGCGGCGCCCGTGGAGTTCCGCCAGGGAGCTGATCTGGCCCCGCTTGGCGGCGTCCGGGCCCGTGTGATTGTGTCGAACCCGCCCTACATTGCGTATAGCGAAGCGGCCGCCCTGCCGCGCAGTGTGCGGGACTGGGAGCCCACCGTGGCGCTCTTGGCGGCTGATGACGGGATGGCCCGCTACGACGCCATTCTGACGGGGGCGCACGGCCTGCTGGAGCCGTTCGGCTGGGTGGTGTTCGAGGTGGATGCCCGGCGCGCGCAACGGACCGCTGCGCTGGCAACCGCACGTGGGTATCAACAGATACAGGTCGTGCGCGATCTCACCGGTCGCGAACGCGTGGTGCTCGCGCAGCACGTTCCGGCGTAGTTCTCACTTCATTGCTTCTACTCGGCCGAGGAGGCCGATCTCCATGCTCGAAAGCAAAGCGAAGGATCTTGGCCGCACCATCGGTCAAAGCGAAGAGTACAAGGCCGTGAAGCGCAGCAGCGAGGCGCTGAACGCCGATCGCGAAGCGACCACGGTGCTGCGGCAGATGGAGAAGATCCGCCAGGATGCGCAGGCGATGATCGATCGCGGCGAAGAGCCGACGAACGAGATGGAGCAGCAGCTCGACACGCTGCTGCAGCAAGTGCAGGTGAACAGCGCGTATCAGGCCGCGATCTCGGCGCAGGACAATTTCGACAAGCTCATGCTGCGCGTGAATCAGTGGATCGCCGATGGCATCCGCGCGGGTGCCACGAGCTCGATCATTCTTGGCTGATCTGTCGGTCATGTCGGCAGTCGCAGGCGGGTGCTTCATCGTGCTGGAAGGCGGCGAGGGGGTGGGCAAGACGACGCAGTGGCGTCGGCTGGCCGACGCGCTCATCGCGGCCGGTCACGAGGTGGTGGCACTGCGCGAGCCCGGCGGAACGCCGGCGGGCGATGCGTTGCGCGCCGTGCTGCTCGATCCGTCGTCGGCGCTGACGCCCGAAACCGAGACGCTGTTGTTCGCAGCCTCACGCGCGCAGTTGGTGCGGGATGTGATCACGCCGGCCTTGGACCGCGGTGCGGTCGTGCTGGTCGATCGCTTTCTGTTGTCGACGTACGCGTATCAGGGTCGGGGTCGTGCGCTGTCTCTCGCGGCGCTTCGACAGGTGAATGCGTTCGCCACCGGTGGATTGGCACCGGATCTCACGTTGCTCTTGTCCTTACCACTCGACGAGTCGATGGCGCGCATGCATGCGCGTGGCAGCGCCGATCGTATGGAACGTGAGGATGATGCGTTTCATCGTCGCGTACGCGCGGCGTTCGACGACGCGCTCGATCCGGGTTGGCAGGCCCAGCATCCCGAGATCGGCCCCGTCGTCGCCATCGATGCGGACGGCGACGCCGACGTGGTAACAACGCGTTGTCTGGCGGCATTGGCCACGAAGTGGCCTCATCGTTTTTCCGAGGTGCAGGTGGAGCGTCCGTTGTCTGCCGTACAGGTGACTCATGGCTGAGCCGCTGCCCGATGCGCCGCGCAGCTCCCGGCGTCGTTCGCGGACCATCGCCGCGGCGGCGATCTTCGCGGTGCTGTTGTCGCTCGGCGGATGGTGGGCCGGTCGTGACCTGACCGCCGGTACCCGTCAGGCCCGCGCGCCGCTCGGTGGCGCGCGCCTTTTCGATCAGGTGGTTGCTGCCGTCGCGCAGAAGTACGTGGACTCGCTCGATGGCAGCGCGCTCTACGAGAAGGCGGTGTCTGGATTACTGCGCGAGCTCAAGGATCCGTACACGTCGTATCTCACCGAAGACCGCCTGCGCCGATTGAACGAGCAGATCAGCGGTACCTATGCCGGTGTCGGATTGCAGATCGACATCCGCGATAGCTGGCCGGTGGTGATCGAGCCGATCGTGGGTGGTCCGTCGGAACGCGCGGGCGTGCTGGTGGGCGATCGCATCGTGCTGGTCGGCAAGGAGTCGACGCGGGGATGGTCGCGCGAAGAAACGTCGAAGGCCATGCGCGGGGCGCCGGGATCGAGCGTGACGTTCACCGTGGAGCGCGGTGACTCACGCGTGAACTTCACATTGCTGCGCGACAGGGTGCATCTGCGCGCGGTGCAGCGCGTACAGTTGCTGCAGAACGGTGTGGGCTACGTCGACGTCAACGTGTTCAGCGCGCAGACCGCCGCTGAGCTCAGCGTCGCCGTGGATAGCGTGGTGAAACTAGGTGCGCGTTCGCTGGTCATGGACCTGCGCGGCAATCCGGGTGGACTGTTGGAGCAGGGCGTGGCGGTCGCCGAGCTGTTCCTCGATCGCGGGCAGAGCATCGTGCAGCTGCGCGCGCGTCCCGGTTCGCAGCCGCAGGTGTTCACGGATAGTCAGCCGCAGCGCTGGCCCACCTTGCCGCTGGCAGTGCTGGTGGATCGCGCCAGTGCGAGTGCCTCGGAGATCGTGGCCGGCGCGTTGCAGGATCACGATCGCGCCATTGTGCTGGGCGTGACGTCGTTCGGAAAGGGCAGTGCGCAGAACGTGTATCCGCTCTCGAGCGGCGGCGCACTGCGACTCACCACCGCGCGCTGGTATACGCCGGTCGGCCGCAGCATCAATCGTCCGGCGCCGCGCGACCGCGACGAGGAGCCCGAAGACAGCGCCGAAGTGACGCTGCCCGACACGATCCGTCCGCGTTTTCGTACCGATGCCGGACGCACCGTGTTCGGCGGTGGTGGAATCACGCCCGACGTGATCATGAGCGACACCACCACGCCGATGCAGGTGCAGTCGTTGGCGCGCGCGATGGGCAAGAACGCCGGTGCCTATCGCGACGCCGTCGCAAAACAGGCCCAAGCGCAGAAGCGGCAGATGAACGGACCGGGCGACCCGGTCACGCCGGCGATGCTCGATGCGCTGTATGCCGATCTGGTGGGCCGCGGCGTCGCACCGCCGCGCTCCGTGTTCGACAGCGCATCCCCGTGGATCTCGCGCTCACTCGGTTACGAGATGACGCGAGTGGCCTTCGGTGCCGATGCCGATTTCCTGCGGCGCACGCAGGACGACAGCGCGCTGTTGCGTGCGATGGAATTGCTGCAGGGCGCACGCAGCCCACGTGATGTGTTCTCGAAGCTCGAGAAACGCGCGGTCGAAGTACCGGCCGCGATTCGCTAGGCGCTCGTAACTAAGCGCTGCCGGGGATCTTCGTCGAGACCTTCACGCCCTTGGGCGTGACGAACTTGAATGCATCCTTGGGCAGCGTCGCGTCCGGCAGCCAACTCGTGAGGGTGATGGTGCGATCGACCCCCTGCTGGTCCAGCACCTGCACCCGCACCGGTCGCGCCTCCTTGTCGTCGAGCCAGAGCACCGCCTTGCTGAACGGCACCGAGCTCGCGCTCTTGGGCACCAGCTGCACACGGCGTGTGGCGCGACCGTCGATCGGCACGTTCTCGCCGCCCGTGATCGTGAACGCGCGGCGCGGCGTGTCGAGCAACTGACCGAGAAGATCGGCCACGATGGCACCGTCGGCATCAGCCGGCAACTTCAACACCTGGCCAGGCGTGCTGCTGGGCAGATACACCCACAGACTCTTGCCGTCGCCCACAATGCGATCACCGGCCGGTTCCGTGAAGGTGATCGATACGCGATTAGGCCGTTCCTGCACGAACACGCCGCGCGAGACGACGGTACGGCCAAGGATCGGATTGGTGATTTTCTGATCGAAGTTCGCCTGCAGCGTACGCGTACCCGACCAGGATTTCGCCACACGCGCGTAGGCCGCTTCGGCGTCGGCGACCGTCTGTGCCGAGAGGGGTGCGTACGCGGGCAAGGCCATGGCGACCATGGCGATCGCGCGCGCCGAAATTCGAGTCATGTGAGTCATAGGACTGACTACCCGCGGGGGCGAGGCAGGTGCCCGTCTCGGACACCTGCTGAACGTCATCGTGTACCGCGCGTCACCGAACTGGCGTGGGCGCCAGCTGACGGTCAATGGCGCCGGCGATCAGTCGGAGCTGCCGAACGAGCTCTGTAAACTGTTCGGGATACAGCGACTGCGCGCCATCGGACAGCGCCTTGTCGGGCGTGGGATGCACTTCCACGAGAATGCCGTCGGCGCCGGCGGCGACCGCAGCGCGCGCCATCGGTGTCACTTTGTCGCGCAGTCCGGTGCCATGGCTCGGATCGGCCATGATGGGCAGGTGCGACAGCTTCTGCACCACGGGAATCGCCGTGAGATCGAACAAGTTGCGCGTCGCGCTGTCGAACGTGCGCACGCCGCGCTCGCACAGAATCACGTTCGGGTTGCCTTCCGAGAGTACGTACTCGGCGCTGAGCAGCAGATCGTTGATCGTGGCGGCCATACCGCGCTTCAGCAGCACCGGCTTGCCGAGCTTGCCCACATGACGGAGCAGCGAGTAGTTCTGCATGTTACGTGCGCCGATCTGAATGCAATCGGCATACTCGGCCACGAGATCCGCACCGCGCTCGTCCATCGCTTCGGTCACGATCGCGAGTCCGGTTTCGTTGCGTGCGAGCGCAAGCAGCTTGAGCCCCTCGAGGCCAAGGCCCTGGAAGGCATAGGGCGACGAACGCGGCTTGAACGCCCCGCCACGAAGGGCATGAGCACCGGCGTTCCGTACGGCGTGCGCCGATGCCAGAATCTGTGCTTCACTCTCCACCGAGCACGGACCCGCGAAGACGACGACGTCGCTGCCACCCACACGCACGCCCGGCGCGATCTCGACGATCGTGTTCTCGTTCTTCCATTCGCGCGATGCCTGACGATACGGCTTCTGCACAATGAGGACGTTCGCTACGCCGGGGAGCCCTTCGATGTACGACCAATCCACCTGCGCGTCATCGCCCAGGAGACCGATCGCCGTGCGCACAGCGCCCGGCATGGGAAGGGGCTTGAAGCCCTGTCGCACGATCTCGTCGCAGACCTTGTCGATGTCGGCGGCGCTCGCGTTGGGCTGCATTACGACCAGCATGTCACGTCCTCAGAATTCGATGGACCAGCCGTCGGTCGCGAGGACCGTTGGGCCGGCGTAGTACTCCGCCGCTTCACCGAGAATGTTCACGGTTTCCACGGGCGGATAGAAATGCGTTAGTACGAGCCGATGTGCGGCCGCGTGGGCGGCGAGCTGTCCGGCCTGTCGCGGCGTCAGGTGTTCGCGAATGGCCATGGCATCGGGCAACGAACACTCGGCCAACAGCAGGTCGCACCCCGCCGACCATGCTCCGAGTTCCTCGCTCACGCCGGTGTCACCGGTGTACACGAGACGTCGCTCCCCGTCACTCACGGAATATGCTACGCTCTCAGCCGTATGTGGTACCGGTTGCGCGCTCAGTGTGACGTGGTCGCCGACTTTCACGATCTCGTCGGGGACGAGTTCCCGCACGGTGCAGGGAAAACCGGGGGCCAGCATCCAGGCGCCGTACACGCCTGCCATGCGCTCGATCAGGGCGCCGGTTCCCGACGGCCCGTACAGCGTGACCGGGGCGCTCCGCGGGGGTAGCTGGCCCCAGCGCCAGCCCATCAGCAGCAGAGGCAGGTCGGCGATGTGATCGGCGTGAAAGTGCGTGATGGCCACATGCGTGATGGCAGACCAGTCGACGCCGAGCGACGCCATGCGGTGCACCGCGCCACTTCCGCAATCCAGCAGTAGTCGTACGTCGCCCGCTTCCACGAGATGAGCGGCACTCACGCGGGTCGCGTGCGGCGCGGCTGTGCCGGTCCCAACGGTGGTGAGCTTCATGCGCCGCGAGGCGAGTGCGCCATGATCAGCGGCCTTTGAACAGCATGCGCCGGAACGTCGGCGCGCCGGTACCGCTGCGGAAGCGCGCCACGTACACGCCCGGCGCCACGGTACGCCCGTCGCTGGCGGTGCCGTCCCACACGAAGCGGCTATCGCAGTTGCTGCCGGCGCCCGGCGCACCACGGCCGTACCGGCCGGCGGGAAACTGGGTCACGCCATCGAGCCCGGGCACGATCGTGCGCACCACGTTGCCGCGAAGGTCGAGCACGTCGAGCGACACCGTGCCGCCAGGTTGACCGATGTCGAACCAGAAGCAGGTGTTGAAAGACGTGGCCGACGGAAACGGATTGGGGAAGTTCTGATACAGGATCGTGGTGGTCGGCAGCAGCGGATCGACAATCGAGAAGGAGGCGCTGCTCGCCACTCGCACAAAGTCGCCGTTGGGGAGCGAGGCGCGTACGCTCCACCGGTACGACGCATTGGCTCGCAGATCGGTCGGCACCCGGAACGTGGTGTCGAGCAGACCCGCGACACCCACTTCGGGAAGCCCGGTGTTGAGGATCTCGAGCGCATACGTCCACGGGCCAGCGGCTGGCGTGATCCGCGCACTCTGCCACACGAACAGCGGCCGGCGAATATCGAAGATGCCGCCCGAATTCGGCTTCGGCGAAATCAACGTGAGCCACGCCGGCACCGTTCGCGGACCCGTGATCGGCGACTCCGCGATGGCGCCGAACGCACCCTGCACACTGGCCCGCCAGTATACGGTGGCTTCACTCGGCAGGGCGCGCGTGATCTGCACCGAGATCGTGGTGTCGGAGGTCGAGAACGACGAGTCGACGGCGAGCGAACCGGCCCCGAAATCCACCGACGTGGCGATCTGCACCCGCACACGCAGCGGGCGCTGATTCGCGAAGCCGAGGGCGCGCACGACCAGTGACGGCGTGAGCGTTGGCAACGCGACGGCGGTCGGCCCGTCCACGACGACCGTTTGCCCCGACACGAGCCGGGGCAACGTCACCGATGTCACGCCGCAGCACAGCGCCGCGGCGCTCCACCACCGCCGCCGCGCGAGCGAAATCACGCCGGCGACGGTTCCGCGGCGGAGTCCTCGTCGGCCTCTTCACCGCCGATCTCGCCCGCGATGGCGTCGTCGGGCACGATGGTCTCGTCCACCTGCTGACCACCGCGCAGGCGCACGCTCACGATCGACGACACACCGGGCTCCTGCATCGTCACACCGTACACCGCATCAGCGGCTTCCGACGTCGTACGCGGATTGTGCGTGATGACGATGAACTGTGTCCGCGACTTGAAGTCGTTCAGCATCTTCACGAAGCGGCCGATGTTCTGGTCGTCGAGCGGCGCGTCCACTTCGTCCATGAGGCAGAAGGGACTCGGCTTGGTGAGGAAGATGCCGAACAGCAGCGACAACGCCACGAGCGCGCGCTCGCCGCTGGAGAGCAGGTGAATGCGCTGCGTCTTCTTGCCGCGCGGCGACGCGTGCACTTCGATGTCACAGTCGAGCGGCGAATCGGGGTTCTCGAGCCGCAGATCGCACTCGCCACCACCGAACATGCGCAGGAAGATCTGACGGAAGTTCTCGCGGACCTGCGAGAACGTGGCCAGGAACAGCTCACGAGCCGTGCTGTCGATTTCACGGATGGCCTGATGCAGCGACTGCTTGGCCGCCACGAGGTCGTTGCGCTGTCCAGTCAGGAACTCGAGCCGACGCTGCTCCTCCTCGTGTTCTTCGATCGCCAGCGGATTCACCGGTCCCAACTCATCGAGCGATTCGCGCAGCTGCTTCGCTTCGGTGCGCAACACATCGGTCTCGAGGTCGAGCTCTTCGAATCCGGCCAGCAGATCCTCGAGCGTGCGACGCCATTCGGTCTCGAGTCGCTGGCGGATGGCTTCGCGACGGCCCGACAATTCGGTATGACGCAGCTGCGCCCCGTGCAGCTGCTCACCCAGCGCCGACGAACGGCGTCTGGCTTCGTCGAGCATGCGCTCGGCTTCGTCGAGTGCGCCGGTGGCCGCGGCGACGGCCCGCTCGGCATCGGCCAAGCGCGCGTCGGCGTCGGCCAGCGTCTTCTGTTCGGTGTCCAGTTCGGAGCGCCAGCCGTCGAGCTGCTGCGCCAGATTCTGGTCGGCTTCCGAGAGATTCGTGAGCTCGCGCGCCAACGATTCGAGGCGGGCGGCTGCCGTGGAATCTTCTTCGTTCAACCGCTTCTCGCGGTCGATCGCAACCGACAGGCGCGCCTGCGCCTGGGCCTGCGCGACCTGCCACGTGGCCCGTGCTTCGCGCGCCTGTTCCTGATCACGCTCGGCGATCGACATCGCCTCGCGCGCTTCAGCGATATCGGCATCCGCTTCGCCGGCGCGCGCATGCAGCGCTTCGGCCTGCTGCGCCAGCTGCTTCGTGCGCGAGTCGAGCTCCTCGAGACGCGAGATGAGACGCTCGGCCAGCGCGCTCGACTGCTGCAGTTCGCGTTCGGCGCGCTCACGGCGACGTTCGACTTCCTGTTGCACGTCGGCCGCGCGACGCGATTCCTGCTGCGCGCGGTTGGACGTTTCCATCGCCGCCTGTTGCGCACGCTCCGCCTCACCAAGCGCCAGGCGCGCCGCTTCGGCCGCCATCATGCACTCGTCGCGGCGCGCATCGGCGGCCGCGAGATCCGATTCGAGTCGCGTGATCTCGGCGCGACGCTGCAGCGGGCCGGGACCCGTGGCCGTTCCCGGCAGGAACACGGCGCCACGTTCATCAATGAACGCTTCACCGCTGTCGATCGCACGCACCTTGCCCAGCAACGCGCGCACCCAGCGCGACGCCGCACCCGACGATTGCACGCTGCCGGCCAAGGCATCGGCATCGGCACCAAGGTCGGTGACGACATCGAGCGGCAACAGCAGCAGCGGGCCGGGCTGCGTGTCGGCGTGCCAACGGCGCACGGCGGCCGCAGCCTCGGCATCACGCACGACGATCGCGTGCATCGTGGCGCCGAGGTAGCGCTCCACGAGCTTCGCCGCTTCACCGTCGGCGGTCAGGAAGTCGGTGAGCGGGCCGAGCACGGCGCCTTCGCCGAAGCGCTCGCGTTCCTTGAGGAGCTTGGCCGCCGACGGGGCCAGTCCGACGCGTTCACGTTCGAGTGCAGCCAGCGCATTCAAGCGGCCTTCCAGTGCCGTGCGTGACTGCACGGCGCTGGCCAGCGCACTGCGCGACTCGGCATCGGCCGTCCGCGCGGTGGCGGCGGCCAAGCGCGCGCCCTCGAGCGCATGCAGCGCATCCTGCGCGTTCGCCTGCGTGATCGATACCTGCTCGCGCGCTGCGATCAGCTCACGCTCGGTGACATCGAGCGCGTCGGCCAGCTGCTGACGCTCGATCTCGAGCGCTTCACGACGGTTTTGCGTTTCGAGATGCTCACGCGACGCACCATCGCGATCGAGCTCGATACGACGGGCCTGGTCGCGGTGTTCGCGCACCTGTCGCTCGAGCTGCTCGAGCACGGCGCGCGACTGCTGTACCGCTTCACGCGTGGTCTGTTCGGCGGCGAGGCGCTCCTGTAGCGCTTCACCGGCGTCCGCCAGTTCCTTCTCGAGCGTGGTCCGATCGCCGACGGCGCGCTCACGATCTTCACGCAGACGACGGCCGAACGCTTCGTTCTCTTTCCGTTCCTCTTCGGCGCGCTGCTTACGCATCGTCGTGCTGCGCTGACGCTCTTCGCTCACGGCGAGTTCGCGCTCGAGCTTTTGCGTCTTGTCGCGCTGCTCGGTGGAGAGGCGCGCGAGTTCGAGACGGCTGGCTTCCGCGGCGGAACGCGCCCCGTGCGCCTGCTCACGCAGCAACTCTGCCTGCGCGATCGCTTCCTCACCACCAGGCACGTCCTGCTGCAGCTCTTCGAGACGACCGTCGAGCGCCGCGAGTTCTTCCCGCCAGGCTGCCATCTCGCGGGTGGCCAGCGAAATCTCGACCTGGAACCGACGCGCCATCAGCTCGGCGTGCCGTTCAGCGCGACGACGTTGACGCGCCAGCGAGCGCACCTGGCTCTGGACTTCGTTGATCAGGTCGTCGAGGCGTGCAAGGTCGACCGTCGTTTCTTCGAGACGGCGTTCGGCACTGCGGCGACGATCGCGATACAGGCCCACACCGGCCGCTTCTTCGAACAGCTCGCGACGTTCGTCCGGGCGGTCGGAGAGCAGGGCATCGATCATCTTGCTTTCGATGACCACGCCGGAGTCGGCGCCGAGGCCGGTGCCACGCACCAAGTCCTGAATGTCGCGCAAACGGCACGGCGCGCGATTCAGCAGATACTCGCTCTCTCCCGAGCGCAGCAGGCGCCGGGTGATCACGACTTCCTTGAACGGCACCGGGAGTTCGCCTTCGGTGTTGTCGAAGTGCAGTGACACTTCGGCCATGTTCACGGCCTTGCGTGCCGACGATCCGTGGAAGATCACGTCTTCCATCTTCGCGCCACGCATGGCGCGCGCGCGCTGCTCGCCCAGCACCCAACGCACGGCGTCGGAGACGTTCGACTTGCCGCTACCGTTGGGGCCGACGATGGCCGTCACACCCTTTTCGAACACGAACTCCAAGTGATCGGCAAAGGCCTTGAAGCCATGGACCTCGAGCTTCGTCAGACGCACTAGAACGCTCTCCCAGTTCGATAAACCAACACAGGCGCGACGCGCAGGGCGCGCAAAGAATCCGCAAGCGGGGTCGCCTGCGTCGGCGATTCGAAAGCGCCGGTATACACATTCGCGCTGCCATCAGGCTGCAGCAGCGCGTACGCGATAATGCCGCGATTCGCCAGTTCGGCGAGGCGCGTGGGGATCAAGGTCGGTGTGACGTTGCGCGCGAGTCGCAGCGCATACGGCACCGACACGATGCTCCCCGATCCCACGATCTTCTGCGTGCGCAGCTTGGTCAGCAGCGATTCGGCCTGCGCGCGGGTGGATGACGCGCCGACCGTCACGCGGAACCACTGCTCGTTACCCTCGGCCACTGGCGACAACGCCACGGCGTCGAGGGCGCGCACGCGCGCATCCGGCATGGCGGCGGCGCGCGTGTTGGCCGTCGCGAAGTACACGGCGTATCGGGACGCGGTCGCCGAGTCGGCGGCATTCTCCACCGTCAGCGGCGGACTTGCGGCGCGAATGCTATCCGGTGTCGGAATGATGGTGCCCGTCGAGTCGCGCAGCAGCGAGTCGCGTTTGGCGCTGTCGCTGCGCACCGAGGTGTCCATCGGTGTCGGCGGGACCACGACCGTGGTGCTGTCGGGTTCACGCTGCTTACCCGTGATCAGTTCAGCGACCGGTTCAGGCAGGCGCGCCATGATCTGCGGCCAGAAGGCGCCCACCGCCACGGCGATCGAGCCAAGCACCGCGACGATCGCGAGAAAACGACGGCGGCGGCTGGATTCGTCTTCGGCTGCGGCCGCGCGTGCGCGCGCCGCGTTCGGCCGCGGCGTGGCGGGTGGCGGCTCAGGCTGGGGCGGTGCGGGCGGCGCGATTAGCGGCACGCCCTGCGGCGTGGGGAACACGGTCTCGCCGACGGGCATCAGGGCGCCGACGTAGGCACACAGGTCGGCAAATCCAGGGGTGGCCGGATTGGCGACGACCACCAGGAGCGCGCCGACCTGATGAAAGCCGGCGGCCAGACGGCGCCACCGTTCGTTCGCGTACACCGCATCGTGCGCCACCGCTTCCGTGCCACTGGGCATCAGAAACACATTCTCGGCGCCGGCCATCGGGCGCGCGATCTTGTTGAGCGACACGCCGTACAGGAAGCTGTCCGAAATGCCGTGCGGGTCGTCGCCGGTCAGCAACGCTTCGATCGCGGGGGCTTCGCCAATCAAGTCAGCCACGGCCACGCGGCGGCGCAATCCCTGCGCGCGCGCCACGCCGAGTGCCATCGAGGTGGCCAACGCGGCATCGGTCGCGGCGATGACCACGGAGCAGATGCCGTCGAGTAGAGGCGCCAAACGGCGTCCTTCCATCTCCCACGATTCGGTCAGACTGAGCGGCGTCACGGTGCCCCCTCGAAGATCCAATAGCTCTGTCCCGACGATTTGCCGACGCGCTCGGCGTCGGCGCGAGTCGGGTACGGGCCGAGCACCACGCGATACAAGGTTTTTCCGGCACGGTCAGACGTCGTAATGCGCGGTGTCTCGCCGTCGACGCGGATGCGCGACGCCAGCTGACGTGCCTGCTTCTCCTCGAGCACCGCGGCGAACGATACGGTGAACGCCGACGCCGTCGTTGCCGTATCACGGCGCAACGTGTCCCGCCCGACATCACGCACGACATCACGCGCCGCGGCGCTGTCGGCATAGTCCACCGAATCGCGCGGTGCGCTGGTGCGGAACTGCACGGGTTGATCGAGACCGGCGGCACGCGGGCGGAAGCCGTTCCAGCGCAGTGTGTACCAGAACTGACGCGCACCACCTTCGACGGTCCGCATGTCGGCCAACGTCGACGGATGCGCGAATACCACGTCTTCTCCACGAGTGGTGGCAATCGCGCCATCGGGCAAAACCAGAGGCAGATCGCCGCGCCATTCGCTGCGCACGACGCCGATCACGGCATCGCTGCCAAGGCTGATCACATACACCGAGTCGTCCGCACCACGCGCCAGCAGCACGCGACCCAATGGGTCCATGCGCAGCGCACGCGGTACGCCGGGCAGCGTGATCTTTCCCTTCACTCCTTCTTCGAAACGATCGACGACGCGCAACAATGCTTCGTTCTCGATTGCCACGAACAAACGGTCACCACTTGGCGTGGCGGCGATGGCCGTGATCGGATCGCCGATGTCCACTTCGAGTGCCTTGGCGAGATCGCGCGTGCGGACGGCGATGACTTCTTCGTTGCCGCCGAAGAACACCCGATCACCAACGGCGCCGGCGGTCGCGCCGAGTGACTTGCGCAGCGTGGCTTCGTTGCCGCCGATATCGAACGACAAACTGTCGGTGACGTCCTGACCAGGAGGACGCACGCGCCACACGACGGCGCGATCGCCCTTGGCGCCGGCCACGATCAACGAGCCGTCGGCCTGTGCATAGAGCGCGTGCGCGGGCAGCTTGGGCGTGAAGCGCCAGTCGCCGCCGCTCGGTGTGTAGCGCGTGATCTCGCCGTCGGTCGTGAGCGCGTAGATCGCACCCCCATCAGCCGATGACGCGACGGCCACATCATCGGTTCGCGACGTGGTCACCGTACCGAGGCGGATATCGATGCGCACCGGCGCACCGCTCGTGTCGACGGCGGCGAGATAGCCGTCTTCAGCACCGAACGCGATGATGCGATCGAGTGCGGGGAGCCGCGCACTCGATCGCCACAGCGTGGAATCGAGATCCGGATATCGGGTAGCCGTCATAACGCCGCCGTCGCGCGAAACGCGCAACACGATCGGGTCCGGACCACCGGGGATACTGGGAGTGGCGTCGGCTCCGGAGGGGCGGGACGAGCGATCGGCACAGCCGCCGGCAACACCGCACGCGAGGAGCACGAACGCCGTCACTAGGAGCGTGCGCACGGGCGAAAAGTACCTGCCAGAGGCAGGAGCAGGGAGGGGGGACGGCAGGGGAAATCCCCTCTCGTCCCCCCTTGTTCTCAACCCCGGTTCGAACGGGGGGCGCGACTCAATAGCTGGCGCCGAAGAACCAGGTCCCGAAGCCCTTCGTGCCGGGGCGACTGATCGGTACCGCCCAGTCCCAGCGAACGATGGCAATGTTGAACAGGTTCAGGCGCATACCGAAGCCATAGCTCTGCAACAGCGCCCGCTGCTTCGAGAAGTCATACCCCTCGGGACGACTGGCCACGACCTGCTGCCCCTTCGACCAGGCCACACCGGCGTCGTAGAAGAACAGACCGTCGATGGGTGGGAGGCCGATCGGCAGACGGCCGCCGCCAAAGCTCCGGATGATCGGGAAGCGCAGCTCGGCGTTCGCGAATGCCACCCGGCTGCCAATCAACTCGACCGAGTTGCAGGACGTGCCATCGTCGGTGGGCAGGCCGGTGCAGGTGATCGCGCCCAAGTCCTCACGGTTGTAGCCGCGGATGAAATCGGGACGACCGATCCACTTCGGGAAACGGAGCTCGTCGCGACCCACCGACATGCTCGTCGAAAAGCGGGTGGCGAAGGTGACGTAGTTGAACAGAATCGGGTAGTAGCCGCGAATGTCGGCCACATACTCGGTCCACTTCCATGTGCCGACGCTCGGCTCCACCTCGAGTCGCATGCGACGGCCGGAGATCGGCCCCGTGTACCCGTACAGCGTATTATCGGTGACGAAGGCGAGATACGGCGAGATCGTGTTGGCCGACGCGACGTTGCGTGTGGGGCCGCGCTCGAATCCGGTGGCGTAGCCCTGCTGGTAGTCCACCAGACGCGTGAACGGGAACACCTGCTGATCGATGTTCTGGAAGCGCGCGCCGAGCTCGAATCGCGTGAAGCGATTGAGTGGATAGAGGCCGGCGGCGAACACCTGTCGCACGACCAGCCGGGTGATCTCCTGCGATTCCGAGAACTGATCGTTGCCGAGCGGTTCCTGGAAGTAGTTCGACAGCAGATAAATCGGCTGTTGAATCACGCCGGTGGTGTACTGCAGTCGCCGTCCGAGGCTGGTGTAGCCGACGAACACCTGCGCATCGCTGAGCTGCCCGTTGATCGAGCCCGACAAGGCGAGGCGCCGGTCGCCGAGCAGATCGCTGAGTACGACGGTGGTACCACCGAAAGTGCCTTGGCCGTAGCCACCCTGCTGATAGCCGATCGACGGCTGTGCCACGTACTCGGGCGTGAGGCGCGCCTTGTAGCGGTAGTCGCGGAACTTGGTGGAGTCGGGAAGATTGAAGTCGAAGCTGTCCATCAGCGCGCGCACGCTCACCGTTTCAGCGAGACGGGCCGCAACCGACACGGGCAGATCGTCCGACGCGCGCGCTGTGGCCCCGACAGTGGGGCGGTAGAATGACTGTCGGGCAGCGGACGTGTCCGTGAGCGTCGCGCGATTGAGATGGGCCGTCGGATCGACCTTGACCGGCGTGACGGGCCCGGCGGCGGTCGGCTTGGTGGGCATACCACCCTGCATACCGCCCTGCGCCACGACCACAGGATCGCGGTACGGCTCCTTCTTGAGCGACCGCGGATTCTTGATCTTCCAGATCGCGTGGTCGGTCTTTTCGTAGTACACGAACGCCAGCACGTCGGCGCCGCGCGCCCACGTGATCGCCGGCGACTGTTCGGCCACGGCTGTCACAGCCCCCAGCACGTTCGTCAGCTGGTAGTGCTGCTTCGCCTCGAGATCGTACAGAAAGATGTTGGCGATACCCGTGCGATCGGTGATGTAGGCCAGCGACTTGCCGTCGGGCGCCCACTGCGGATTGAGACTGCGTCCGCCCTGGCCATCGATGATCGTGACCTTCTGCGTCTCCAGATCGAGCAGCGACAGCTTCCACTTGCCGATCTTCATGATGTCGAGATCCGTGTCGTCACCGCGATCGCTGGTGAAGGCGATCGTGCGTCCATCCGGCGACCACTGCGGCTGCAGGTCTCCGTACGGATCCTTGGTGACTTGCGTGTAGCCCCCGGCGTCGAGCGACGCGATGTAGAGATCGCTCATGCCGTGCCGCATGCCGCTGAACACAATGCGACGACCGTCGGGCGAGAAGCTCGGGCTCAGCACCTGATCGAGTTCGAAATCGAACTTGTTCAGAATCTTGCGCGACTTCACGTCCATCACGTACAGCACGTCGCGTCCGCCGCTCTGACCCGTGAACGCGAGCATCTTCGCGTCGGGAGAGAACGAGGGCTGAGAATAGATGAAGCGCAGCTGCTCGAAGTCGGGATTGGTGGTCGTCTTGACGAGGCGCGCGATGCGCTTACCCGTCTCCGCGTTGGCGAGATACATGTCGGGGAACACTTCCCCGCGGAGGAAACTGCCGTAGGCGATGTACGTGATGTACTTGCCGTCGTCGGAGAGCGCCGGGGCCACGAACAGGCTGGCGATGCTGCCGGAACGCTTCTGTGAGAGCAGCGGTTCGGCAAAGCTGCGCGGACGCTGGAGTTCAGCGACCGTGGGCAGGTATTTGTTCTGCATCGCCTGCTTCCACTCGGCGCTGAGCTCGTCGAGCGACAGTCCGATCTCGCGGCGGAAGGCGCGATCGATGCCGATGCTGGGCACGGCGTTCATGATCTCGCCGATCACTTCATCGCCCCACCGCGCGCCCACGTACTGCCACACCGACAACCCGTAGCGATACGGGAAGTACTTGTCGGGGCGCTCCGTCATCTGCGAGATGGTGGGAAGCGCGTTGTTGGTGACGGCGTCACGCACCCAGGCATCGGTCCACGGGTGGTTGGGCCCGATCGAGAAGTACTCGGCGAGGCCTTCCATGAACCAGAGCGGTGGATTGACCATCGCCAGGTTCTGCAAGCCGGCGCCGGCGCGACCGCGCGAAAAAATGTCGAACTGGAACACGTGCACCATTTCGTGCTGCAGCACGTGTTCGAAGCTGGCCCAATCGCCGCTGAAGAACTGCGCCATGCGCTGACGCAGCGGGTCGGTGACACCGCCGGTGCCTTCGCCGAGGTCGCCGAAGACGTTGCTTTGCGCAAAGTCGCCCGACGAGCCGAAAATGAGGACCGGCTTCTTCTCGCGGAACTGGTGGGCCATCAGGCGCGAAAGCCGCGCGTACGACCGTTCGGCCATGCGGGCGGCATCGGGCGCCACATCCGCGATCTGCGGATAGTAGTGAATCTGGAAGTGCTCGGTTTCAATGACGCGCCAGCGCAGCCGATCGTACTGGACCTGATTCTGCCCAAAGTACTGGGCATGGAGCGGCGAGGCGATCGACATCATCGCGAGTACCAGAGCCGCTCCCCATCGTGTCCAGCGCTGCGCCTGCGGCATTTACCGGGCTCCCTGCGTGGCTTCGGTGTTCAGAGGTACCGGCGTTGCGTCGCCCCACAGCCTTTCCAGCTGATAGTACTGACGCAGCGTCGGATGAAATACATGAATGACAGTGTGCGCATAGTCGAGCAGCGCCCAGCGTCCCTGCGTGAGGCCTTCGGTCATAGTGGTAGACACGCCACCGTCCTTCAACCCTGCCTGGATGTGTTCCGCTACGGCGCGGACGTGTGTGTCGGATGTACCACTGGCAATAACAAAGAAGTCGGTCATATCCGTCACTCCACGCAAATCGAGGACGAGGATATCGTTGGCCTTCATGTCACTGGCGAGGGCGGCGGCGCGGCGCGCGATGGATTCGCCGGGGCTTGGCGGACGTTCTGCCATGTATGGAGTCGGGAGAATTCGAGTGATGAAAAGCCACCGTCTGAAAGCGGTACCCCATCGCGTGGATGAAGGTTGCGCGACGGACAGCGACTCGGACAGGGGCAAAAAAAGGGGAGTCCGAGTCCGGACTCCCCCCAATGCGGCAGTGTGATGCCGATTACTGCTTGATGATCCAGACCTTGATTTCGGGCTTCACGTCGGCGTGCAGGCGGATGCCGACACGGTAGACGCCGAGGGTCTTGATCGGCTCGTTGAGTTCGATCTGGCGCTTCTCGATGTGGAAGCCCTGCGCTTCCAGCTGATGAGCGATGTCGGCCGTGGTGACGGAACCGAACAGCTTGCCCTCTTCTCCGACGCGCGCCGCGAAGGTCACCGAGACCTCGGCCAGCTTGTCGGCGACGGTCTGGGCGGCGGCGACGCGCTCCGATTCGAGCGCCTCGAGACGACCCTTTTCCAGCGCGATGCGCTTGCGATTGCCCGTCGTGGCTTCAAACGCGAAGCCGCGGGGAATCAGGAAGTTGCGGGCGAAGCCGGCGGACACGGAGACGATGTCACCAGGATGTCCGAGCTTGTCGACGGCGTTACGAAGGATGACTTCCATGGGAGCTCCGGGTCCTGCGATAAAGGTGTGTGAAATCAGCGCGGCGACGGTCGGCGCGGTTGCGCACCGGCTCGGAAGTCACGCCAGGTGTCACCTAGCCCCAAACTGAACGTGACTGCCAACACGGCAATCACGACCCAGACTGGACCCAGGATCGGGACCAACACCACCAACGCGAGCAACGCCGGAACGGCGAGCCGGTCGGGGATCCACCAAGTGAGTACGCCAGCGCCCCGAAAGGCGTACAGCGACCCGAAAAAACAGACCAGATTGGCACCTACCGTCCGCCACTCGGCGAGCGTCGGCAACAGCAGCACGGTCACACCGACGACCAACCCCCAAACCAGCTGATCGTTGAATCGCACATCGCGCAGCGCACCAAGCGGCGGACCGATACGTACCCTCGACAAGCGATGATACGCCGCCCACCCCAACGCCAACGCCAACAGCGACTCGAGCGCCAACAGGGCCGGCGCGATCGATACCAGCGGACCCGGGATCAGTCCTCGTGCCGAGCCGGCTCCGGAGAGTGGTTCAGCCAAGATGACCAGCAGGTTTTCCATCCGGTTGGCGCGATCGGCGGCCTCGGGGAAGCGCTGCGCGAACGCGCGCCACGACTCCGTGTCCGACCGACTGCGCCAGCTTTGCAACGACTCACCGAGTCGACGCTGATACTCCCGGGAGAGCATCTGCGCCGGTCCGTCGAACAACGTGTTGCCACCATTGGTGCGGGTGGTAAACCCGGCCGCCGTGATCATGGCGGCCACGCCAATCGCACCGAGGGCTCTCATCAGGAGCGCCCGTCGTGGCGACACCAGACAGACGAGTCCGAACGAGGCGCCCAACGTGAGCGCCCATCCGCGTCCGAATGCACCGTAGCCCGAGAAGGGAAGCGGTACTTTCCAGATCACGTATCCGGCTCCCGCGGCCCAGAGAAGCGCCACCACGAGCCGGCCACCCGACCACCAGCCGATGATCGCGCAGGACGCGATCGCGACGAGCACCAGCAGGGCGAACTGTTCAACGGGGAGCAACAGCCGGATCGCTCCAGCGAGGAGCGACAGTGAAGCGGGCCAGGCCGGGGCTGCGGTGACCAGCACCATCAGCACCAGCGCCAACACGAACCACCGCCACCCGCGCTCCTGTGGAGCGGTCGCGGCGAGCTCCGACGCGACCGCTCCGGTCATACTCAGCCCGTCTGTCCCTTCACGTACGGAAGGAGCGCGAGGAAGCGCGCCTTCTTGACGGCCTTCGAGAGCTGACGCTGGTGACGCGCGTCGACACCGCTCAGGCGGCTCGGCAGAATCTTGCCGTAATCCGTGATGAAGCGGGCGAGGAGACGGTCATCCTTGTAATCGACGTAGCGGATGCCCGCTTCCGTGATAGGGCAGGGCTTCTTCTGGCGGCGCATGATTTAATCCTCGTCGTCGTCGTCGTCATCGCCCGCGCGACGGCGCGAAGCGAGCTCTTCATCGCTGAGCTTCGGGGCACCCAACTCATGCTCGGCCAGCGAGATGAGATAGCGGATGATCCCTTCGTCGAGCTTGAGCGCACGCTCGAACTCGGGAAGCACGGCGGGGGTCGTTTCAAAGCGGGCGATCGCGTAGTAGCCGGTGTCGTGGCGGCCAATCTTGTACGCGAGCTGGCGACGGCCCCAATGCTCGATCTCAGCCGGCGCGGCGAGATTCAGAAGGCTCTGCAACTTGTCCAACTTTTCCAGAATGGCCGCATCTTCGATAGCACTATCGACGATGTACACGGCTTCGTAACGCCGCGTAGGGTTGCGGCGGATTTTGAGCTTTGCCACTCGGCAATCCTCCCTGTGGTCTAAGGTGCCCCCCGAAGTGCCGATCCGCGGGAGGAGGGTCAGAGGAACGGTGATCAGTTCCAGATGAGCCTTTAAGCCTAGCCCGACCGGGGATGGAAGGGAAGGGAGGCTTGCCGTACATTGCGGCTATATGTGTGGCAGATACGGTTTCGGTAACCCCGCTCGGCTCGGGACGCTCCCTCTGGGCGTCACCTTTCCCGCGCTCGCTCCCCGCTACAACGTGGCGCCGTCGCAGGCGGTGCCGCTGGTGCTGCAGGAGGCGCAGACGCGCGAACTCCGTATGGCGAAGTGGGGGCTGATCCCGTTCTGGGCCGACGATCCCGGCATCGGCCACAAGCTCGCCAACGCCCGCGCAGACGGCATCGCCTCGAAGCCGGCCTTCCGCGCCGCCTTCAAAAAGCAGCGTGGCCTCATGCCGGCCGATCTGTTCTACGAGTGGCAAGTGGTGCCCGGCCATCAGGGCAAGCAGCCGTGGTGCATCCGGCTGCCCGACGACGAGCCCTTCCTGATGGCCGCCCTCTGGGACCTGTGGCAGCCCAAGCATGATCCCATCGCGGACCCGGTGCTCACGTGCTGCGTCATCACCACCGACGCGAACGCGACGATGGAGCCGATTCACCATCGCATGCCGGTGATTCTGCCGCTCAGTGATGTCGATGCCTGGCTCGATCCGGCCACGGCACCGGCCGACGCGGCGCGGCTCCTCCGGCCGTACGAGGGGCCACTGCACGCCTATCAGGTGAAGACGTGGGTGAACGCCACGCGGAACGACGACCCGCAGTGCGCGACTCCGCTCGTACGCGCGGACGCGCATCGCAGCGAACAGTTCTTCGACGACTGACGACGCGCCCGATGGCGCAATCGACTACTTGGTGCCGCTGGAGCCGCGCAGGTACAGGTTGAGTGAGCCGAAGCTGAGCTTCGACTTCATCTGCACCATCATCCGGCGATCGTCGTCGGTGATCCACACTTCCGCTTTGCCGTTCTTGCTGAAGATACCCTTCGTCTGAAACGTGGGCTGCAGCACGACGGTCTTGAACGTGCCACCGGGCACCGTGATCGTCTCCCGGCGCACAACGCGGATGCGCACGGGATTGCCCGCCGCCTTGAAGTAGCGTGCGTATTCGTACGACTTGCCCACTTCGAGCGGCAAGGTGCGCACGAAATACAGGAACGAGCCGTCGTCGAGCGGACTCGCCACCGTGGGCTCCTCGGGACGATCGTTTTCCTTGAACATGCCGCGCTCAGGGAAGATCTCGTAGCGACGCGTTCGCTCGTAGCTGCCCTCGTCGACATCCTGATGGTAGCGCAAGGAGTTGAGCGTGGCCACGTCGAACCACGACTCATACAAGTCGTTCACCCGATACAGCGCGAAACCGCCATTGATTTTGAACACCGTGTGCCACACGGCGCGTCCGCGCACTTCGGTGATGTCGCGCACCTCCATGCTGCCATTGCCCACCTTGAGCGAGCCAAAACGCACCTCGTAGTCGAGGCGCTCGCCAACCTTGAACGGCACCGACAGGGCGTCGGCCGGGAGTCGCTGCACGCCGCGATTCTCCGCCGAATCCGGCGTCTGTCCCGCAAGCGGGAGTGCGCGGATTGCGAACAGCATCGCGGCGCCGAGCGCCATGCGTTTCGATACGATCCTCATGGCGACGTGCTACCCATGTCAGGCAAAAAAGGTCGTTTAAACGTTGAAGCGGAAAAGCAGCACGTCGCCGTCGTGCACCACGTATTCCTTGCCTTCCGAGCGCACCGCGCCCTTTTCACGCGAGGTCTTCCAGCCGCCGTGCGTGATGAAGTCCTGGTACGAGACGGTTTCGGCCCGGATGAAGCCTTTCTCAAAATCGGTATGGATGACGGCCGCCGCCTTCGGGGCGGTGTCCCCCCGATGAATCGTCCAGGCGCGCACTTCTTGCTCCCCGGCCGTGAAATACGTCTGCAGACCGAGCAGGTGGTAGCCTCCCTGGATCAACCGGTCGAGTCCAGCCGTTTCGATGCCCAGCGAGGCGAGGAACTCGCTCCGCTCTTCGACGGGGAGCTCTGAGAGTTCGGCCTCGATCTTGGCCGAGAATGCCACGATTTCGGCATGTTCGCCGGTGGCCGCCACGGCCGCGCGGAGCGCCTTCAGATACGGCCCTTCATCACCCGCCAGCTCGGCGTCGGTCACATTCGCCGCATACAGCACCGGCTTCGCCGTGATGAGCTGCAGCCCGGCCAACGAGAGCATGTGCTCCGACGAGAGTCCGCCACGAAGCAACGGCATGCCTTCAGACAGCGTCGCGAAGGCGGCTTCCAGCGCCGGTAACTCCGCCAACGCGTCCTTGTCGTTCGCCTTGGCCGCGCGCTTCACTTTGTCGAGGCGCTTCTCCACAACGGCCAAGTCGGCGAGCGCGAGTTCGAGCTCGATCGTTTCCTTGTCCCGCGCCGGATCAGGCGAGCCCATGACGTGCGTCACGTCGTCATCCGCGAAGCAGCGGATAACGTGCACGATCGCGTCGGTCTCGCGGATGTTCTGCAGGAACTTGTTGCCCAGGCCTTCGCCCTGCGACGCGCCCTTCACGAGCCCGGCGATGTCGACGAACTGCACCGCCGCCGGCAGCGTGCGCTTGGGCTGCACAATCTCGGCGAGTTTCGCCAGCCGCGCGTCGGGCACTTCCACCATGCCGACATTCGGATCGACGGTGCAGAAGGGATAGTTCGCCGCTTCTGCCTTGGCCGAGGTCAGGGCGTTGAAGAGCGTGGATTTGCCGACGTTGGGGAGTCCGACGATGCCGAGTTGAAGCACGATTAAAAACGAAGTAGGGAGTACGGAGTACGGGGTAGGGAGTCGCGACGCGCTCCGCCCGCAGTGAAATGTAGCGGGGGGCGGGGAATTGGTGACGGCGACGGTTGGGGGCGGGGGCAGATTGGCCTTCAGGAAGCTCCTGGTGTGGCAGCGCGCGCAGAGCTTTGCCGCTGCGGTCTACGGCGCCACCACGACTATGCGAGGTCGCGACGTTGTCTCGTTGCGCAGTCAGCTACGAAGGGCGTCTCAATCGATCGCGGCAAACATCGCCGAGGGCGCCAATGCCGCCGGCGCCCGCGATTTCGCCCGGTACCTCCAGATCTCGATCGGGTCGGCATCGGAGACCGAGAGTCATCTGGACCTCGCCCGGCGAACCAGCGTCGTCGACGACGCGGTGGCGATGCCGCTGATCGACGAGGTGGTCGAGATTCGCAGAATGCTGATTGTGCTGAGGCGACGCGTGCTTGCCGGGTAGAACGAAACGGCCGCCGGTGCGCTGTGCACGGGCGGCCGTTGGAAGTGACTCGTAACTCCAAACTTGGACTCAAAACTCGAGACTCACGTGAGTCTTGAGTTTTGAGTCCAAGTTTGGAGTCGAAAGTTTTACCGCAAGAACCAGGGAGCAAGTACCAAACTCACCACGCTCATCAACTTGATGAGAATATTCATCGCCGGGCCGCTGGTGTCCTTGAACGGATCGCCCACCGTGTCACCGACCACGGCGGCTTTGTGCGGGTCGGAGCCTTTGCCGCCCAGAATGCCGCCTTCGATCATCTTCTTGGCGTTGTCCCACGCGCCGCCGGCGTTGGCCATGAACAGGGCCATCATCACACCCGTCACCGTGGCACCGGCCAGCAGGCCGCCGAGCGCCGTGACGCCGAGGAACTTGCCGACGAGCACGGGGAGCAGGATTGCCACCAGACCCGGGGCGATCATCTCGCGGATCGCGGCCTTGGTGGAGATCTCGACGCAGCGGGCCGAGTCGGGCTTCACGCCCGGCTTGCCTTCGAGCAGCCCGGGGATTTCGCGGAACTGGCGGCGGACTTCTTCCACCATGCCCTGCGCCGCACGACCCACGGCGGTCATCGTGGAGGCACCGACGTAGAACGGCACCACGCCGCCCACGAACATGCCGATGACCACCATCGGGTCGATCAGGTTGAGCGTCGTGAGATTCACGGCCGAGGCGTAGGCCGAGAAGAGCGCCAGCGCCGTGAGCGCCGCCGATCCGATTGCGAAGCCTTTGCCGATGGCGGCGGTGGTATTGCCGAGGGCGTCGAGACCGTCGGTGATCTTGCGGACTTCCGGTCCGAGGTGGCTCATCTCGGCGATGCCACCGGCGTTGTCCGAGATCGGACCGTAGGCGTCGACCGACATCGTGACACCGACCGTGGCGAGCATACCCACCGAGGCAATCGCGATGCCATACAAGCCGGCGGACGTGAACGACACCCAGATCGCCGCGCAGATGAGCAGCACCGGCACGATGCAGCTTTCCATGCCGACGGCGAGACCGGCGATGATATTCGTGGCCGGGCCCGTTTGTGACGCTTCGGCGATGCGGCGCACCGGGCCGGCGGCGGTGTAGTACTCGGTCACGAGACCGATGGAGATGCCCGACACCGTACCGGCGATGACCGCGTAGAACGGCCCGAGCGCGGGAAGGGCCGCGCCCGCTTCGGTCATCATGTTCAGCGGCACCATGTTCGTGATGAAATACGCGAACACGAGGAACAGTCCCGCGGCGATGAACGTGACCAAGCGCAAGGCGTTGGCCGGATCACCCTTGGCCAGAATCCGCATCATGAAGATGCCGATCAATGAGGCCACGAGTCCGGCCGCCGTGTACGCCACCGGCAGCAACATCGCATTCACGCGCGTCGCTTCGGGGATCAGTACACTGGTCGCCGCGAGCGCGATGGTGGCCACGATACCACCCACGTAGCTCTCGAAGATGTCGGCGCCGAGTCCGGCCACGTCACCCACGTTGTCACCGACGTTGTCGGCAATCGTCGCGGGATTGCGCGGGTCATCCTCCGGAATGCCGGCTTCGACCTTGCCCACCAGATCGGCGCCGACGTCGGCCGCCTTCGTGTAGATACCGCCGCCCACGCGCGCAAAGAGCGCGATCGAAGACGCGCCCATCGCGAAGCCGGAGATGATCTCTGCGAACGTCTTCGCATCGGCCGTGACTTCGTTCTTGGCGAGGAAGGCGAACACGATCGCGATCCCGGCGAGACCGAGCGACGCCACCGCGAGGCCCATGATCGATCCACCGCCGAACGCCACGCGGAGCGCTGCCGCCTGTCCGCTCGAGCGCGCCGCTTCGGCCGTGCGCACGTTGGCCGCCGTCGCGCCCTGCATGCCGATCCAGCCGCTGGCCACCGACAGCAGGCCACCGATGACGTAGGCAATGGCCGTCTTCACGCCGATCGCCCAGCCGAGGAGACCGGCCACGATGAGCAGGAACGGCAGAAGGACCACGTACTCGGCGCGAAGAAACGCCATCGCACCGACGTGGATTTCGTCGGCCAGGTCCTGCATGGCCTGCGTACCCGGAGAGAGGCGGCGAATACCGCCAAAGGTCAGGAACGTCGCGATGAGGCCGACGACGCCCGCGCCCAGAGATAGCAGCGGGAGTTGATCAAACATAGGGAGGAGTTGGAGGGGCGGAATGCTCGCGGAAAGCTACTGCTTGCACGTCCCGCGCGGGTCGAGCTTGGGCTGATTCACGACGGGCCGTCCCAACCGATTTCCAAGCTCGAGCGCCACGTCAGCGATCAGCTTCGCTACCCGCTCCATGTGCGGATAGTCGATGTACTGCGGCTCGTCGGTCAGCTGGTGATAGGCCGAATGGCCGCCGGTGGTGAAGAAGGTGACCGGGACGCCCCACTTGGCGTACTCGTAGTGATCGCTGCGGCAGTAGATGTTCATCGGATGCGCGCTCGCGTCCATGCCATAGTCGAACACCAAGTTGTGCTTCTTCGTCGTGTTCACGCTCTCCACCAGATCGCCGAGCTCCGTGGACAGGCGTCGCGAACCGACCAGCTGCAAGTAGTCGGGGCCTCCGCGCAAATCCTGGCCGTCTTTGGAGGTGCCGGTGAGGTCGGTGGCCGACCCACGACCCACCATGTCGATGTTGAGCTGCGCGACGATGGAGTCACGTGAAACGGTGGGGTGCGCGGTGAAAAACTTCGAGCCCCACAAGCCCTTCTCCTCACCGACGTGCCACACGAACAGCGTCGAGCGCTTCGGCTTGACCTTCATCGTGGACAGCATCTCGGCGATCTCCTGCACGGCCACCGACCCCGAGCCATCGTCGTCGGCGCCGTTGAAGATCGAGTCGCGGCGCGTGGGGCTCGACTTCCGCATCTCAGCCAACTCGGCGTTGATCTGCACGAACTGTGCGGTGTTGCCCATCTTGTCGTCGTTCTCGGCGCCACCGGGACGCACGATACGATTGAAGATCAGCACCGAGTCGTGGTCGACGGCGCGACGTGACATGCCCACGTGATCGCTGTGCGCGCCGACCGCGACGTACTGGTTCCTGAGCTTGGGGTCGCTACCGGGCAGAATAGCGACGACGTTGCGCGCCGCGAACGGCGAGGGCGTCACATCGAGCATCGCTTTTACGTTCACGCTCGTGCCGACCGTGCCGACCTTGAGTGCGCTCGCCGGCAACGCGAACAGCTTCGACATGACATTGGCGCCGACGAACAGGCGTGGACCACCGAACGCGGGATCATCGACGAACGCGCCGGCGCTCAGCACATAGCCGAATACGCCCGCCGCCTGCGCTGGCTCGACGAGGATGATACCGGCGGCGCCCGCCGGCACGTCAACCTCACCGTCGAGTGACTGCAACACGGCGTCCTGCGACGTCGGCACCGTCAGCACCACGAGCTTGCCCGCCACCTGCTCGGCCGGCAACAACGACTGCTCACCCATGACCCCGCCGAACACCACCGGCGTATCGTTGAACGTCATCGTGCTGCCGCTCTTAAAGCCCCACTCCTTACTGAGTTCGAGCGACGCGCCGCCAGCGATGAACGACGACATCGGATCGACCTTCTTGCGCTTGAGTGGCAGCGTCTGAAAGAACGTGCCGCTATCGCCGGCCGGCTGAAGCCCGAGTCGCTGCGCTTCACGCGCGAGCAACGCCGTGGCTTTGAAGCTGCCTTCGGTACCGGCATCGCGTCCCATGAGCGAATCGTCGGCGAAGATGTACAGCCGCGTCATCAGATCGTCGGCGGTAATGGCACTCTTGGTCGGACGCGGCGCGAGCTTGAGGGGCAAGGGCGTGCGCGGGGCCGGCGCGGAGGCGACCGGCTGCGACTTGGGCGCATCCTGAGCACTCACGAATGAGGACAGGGCGCTGAAGGTGAGCGTGCCTACCGCGACCAGCGTGCCGATCGACGCGGCGCGCTGCACCGCACGAAATACCACAGAACTCATCGAGCACTCGCAGAAAGAGGAAGGCGCGCCACGTGCACTTGCGGTGCGGGCTTCGTGGTCGTCCACGTGGCCAACAGGGTGTCACGCAGCACGGCGAGACGCGGGAAGCCGCTTTGCCGTGCTCCCGACGTGCGGGACAGACTGCGGGTTTCGCTGACCGTGGTGCCGGTCACGCGACGTACCAGCACCTCGGCTTCGTCGGTGCTGCGCCGTTCGAGCCAGGCCACGATCGGTTCGGCCCGACTGTCGAGTACGACCGACACGCGGCCGATCGGATCCCCTTCGTCGATCCGCACCGGTGCCCCGAAGGTCGCGCCGCCGTCGGTCGACGTGGCCGCCAGCACGCGCGCGGTGTCGTGGGCGGCCGTGTACCAGGCCACCACGATCGTTTTGCCGCTGGCGGCCACCTGTGGGCCATTCACGGGGCAGCCAGGGTAGTACCAGTCGTCCGCGTGCACCAGCACCGGCGGACTCCAGCCACCTACGAGTTCGCGCACGATGGCGATATCGCGGATGTCCTTCTCGGAGCGGTCGCGGTACACGATCACGCGGCCCAGGGTGCCCTTGGCGGTTGCCGTCTGGCAGCAATCGCACGTACGGGCGTCGAGCACCGCTTCCTTGGCAAGCGTGCCGTCTTCGCGCACGACAGCGGTGCGAACGGTCATCTCGCGCGTCGAATCCTTCATGGCGCTCTTTCGACCATCGAGCCACACCAAACCGACGTTACGGCCGCCGTCGGCCCAGAGCGACACGAAGCCATGCTCGGCGGCCAGGCCGTCGGTGTGCGGTGTCACGGGTGCGCTCCAGGTACGCCCATCGTCCCGCGATCGCACCGTGCGAATGCCGTAGGCATAGGTGCTGGTGCCTTCGCGTTCGAGCCAGTGCGCGGCGAGATCGCCGTTTCCGAGCTTCGTGATCGCGGGGAAGTCGGCCCAATTCACGAAGAACGGTCGATCGGCGGCAATCGTGCGCGACGAGTCCCAGCTGGCGCCATTCCACTTCGCCAGGCGGATCGCGAACGACGAGTCGGCCCGCTGCTCGGTCCACGACACGTAGGCCGCACCGCTGCTGTCGGTGATGACGAACGGCGTCTTGCTGCCGGGCGGGGCCGGGCTGGTGATCTCATCGACGGCGCCGAGGATGGCCGTGGAGGAGGAGGTCGTCAACTGGCCGTCGTCGGTACCGCACGCCGTAGCGGCGATCACGATGCTGGCGAGGAGCAGGCTGCGAGCGGGAGATTGGGGTAGCATGCGTATACGTTGCGCCGCGGGCGCTTCCCGATCAACCATTCGGCATCGATTAGGACCGAATCCGGGACTCGGCCGGCAGGCGATGGACCAGGAACTTTCTTCGGGGATAGCGCGTGATGCGTCGTGGATTCAGGCTGGCGATGTGGGGAGCGTCGTTGATGGTGACGGGATTGCTGGTCGTGCCCGGCGTACAGGCGCAGGTCGCGCCGGTGTCGCAGCGTCCGGACACCATTCGCGGTCTGGCCTACGACAGCTTGGCGTTTCGACCGATGGCGGGCGCGCTGATCACGGCGGAGCCGGGCGGTGAGTCGGCCGCCAGTGATTCACTGGGGCGCTTCACGATTTACAGCCGCATGCGGGTGATGCGCCTGGTCGCATTCCACGAGCGGGCCGACCGTCTCGGACTTGGTGAGCTCACGGCCACGCGTCCGGCCGCCGACGGTCCGTGGGATCGCCCGATCATCGCGACCCCCGGCATGAACACCGCCTGGGCGCGGTTGTGTGTAGGCCAGCGTCGGCCGGCCAACGGCATGGGCGGCATTCTCTTCGGTTCTACGACGGCGGCCGATGGCACCACCCGCGTGGCCGGGGTCGGCCTCGTGCTGCAGTGGCAAGCGGTGAAGAGCTTGCTCGACAGCACGCCGAAGTTCGAGTCGATGACGGTGCGCAGCGACTCGCTCGGCAACTACCTCTTCTGCGGTGTGCAGGAGTTCGGGCCGGCCGCGCTGGTGGCGTCGTCGTCGCAGTATCGTACCGACAACGTGCTGGTCGATGCCGACGCGGCGTCGCTGCGCCGAGTGGATCTGATCCTCGGCGCCACGGGCGGACCGACGGCCACGGCGACGGTGCAGGGCCGGGTGGTCGATGAGAAGGGGGCGTCGGTACCGGCTGCCACGGTGACGTTCGGCGGTTTCGCCACCGAGATTCTGTCCGGTCCCAACGGACGTTTCACGATCAACAACGTGCCGACCGGCAGCCGCATGGTGTCGGCGCGGAAGATCGGCTACGTGACCGTGGCCAAGCAGCTCGATGTGCTCGACAAGGGCGTGACGAGTCTCGAGGTATTGCTGGAGAAGGGCACGCTGGTGGAGCAGGTCAACGTGCGCTCCACGCGCATCAAGTCACGCGACGCGACGGAACTCGACGAACGTAAATCGTCGGGGCTGGGCCGATTCGTGGATTCCACCCACTTCGCCAAGTACGACCGCACGCGTCAGGCGCTCGACTTGCTACCGGGCATTCGCACGCAGGTGGGACGTTCGCCTGGTGATTTCATCATTCGTGGACGCGGCGACTGCCTGGCGTCGCTGTGGGTGAACGCCGTGCGTGAGCCGAACACCCCCGACAACATGATCGCGCGATTGCCGAAGGATGAGATTGCGGCGCTCGAAATTTTCAACAACGAGATGCAGGCGCCGGCGCGCTTTCAGACGGCGGGCAATCAGTGCGCGGTGGTGGTACTCTGGACCAAGCAGCACATCAACGCGAAACGATAACCTCGCTCAGCGTCCCAGGGTGCTCACGGCCTTCTCGGTGCCGTCGGCGATCCAGAGCTCGAGCGCGGTGATCATTCGCGGGTAGAGCGCTTCGACCAATTCCCGCTCGTCGCGCGGCATCGTGTGCAGCACGAAGTCGGCAAGATCTCCGATCTGGCGGCGTTCATCGACCGGCTTGATGCCGATGCGTAGGCGAGGGTAGGCGGGCGACTTGAGATGAGCCTCGACGCTCTTGAGCCCATTGTGTCCGCCCGGACTGCCGGCCGCGCGCAGTCGGTACTCGCCGGCGGGTACTGCCACTTCGTCGACGATGACCATGAGATCGTCGGCGGCCTTCCAGCCTTCGCGCTTGAGATACGGGCGGAGTGCGGCGCCGCTGAGGTTCATGAACGTCTGCGGCTTCACGAGCTTCACCTTCTTGCCGCCGACCGAGCCTTGCGTGGTGACGGCATCGCCGTCTTTGCGCCACGGATCGAAATGCCAATGACGGGCGAGGTGGTCAACGAGCCACCAGCCCACGTTGTGTCGTGTCTGTTCGTATTCCCGGCCGGGATTGCCGAGTCCGACGATGACTTTCATACGCAGGGGTAAACGGGCGGGGCGCGGAATGCGCCAGCGTGGGGTGACCATGCTGAACGAATTCCGCGCCCCGTACGCGACTTACTTCTCGTCGGCCTTGGGCTTCGCGCGGATCACTTCCGGCTCGGCGGCACCTTCGACGATGGGCTCCACTGCAACCTTCGGCACCTGCACGATGCAGACGGTGTTGCCCGGCTCGTCGAGCACCTTGATGCCGGCGGGTAGCGTCAGGTCGGACACGTGCAGCGTGTTGCCGATCTTGAGCGCCGACACGTCGACGTCGATGTGGTTCGGGATCGACGACGGATCGACTTCGATGTGCAGCTGGTGCATGATCTGGTCGAGCAGGCCGCCTTCGAGACGCACGCCTTCCGGCACGCCGACATAGACGATCGGGATCTGCACCGACACCGTCTCACCAGCCACGAGCTCCTGGAAGTCGATGTGCGTGATCGTGCGCTTGAACGGGTGACGCTGCACCTCGCGGATGAGCGTGCGGGCGCTCTTGCCGTCGATGCTGAGATCGATCACGGTGCTGCTGATCGCGATGCTCTTGAGGAGCTTATCGGTATCGCGCGCGTTGATCGTGAGCGACTGCGGCTCGCGGCCGTGGCCATAGATCACGGCGGGGATGCTGCCGGCCTGACGGATCTTGCGAGCGGCGCCCTTGCCGGTTTCGGCACGAACGGACGCGGAGAGAGAAGCGCTGGACATTGGAACTAACCTCTGAGAAAAAAGTGGTTCGGGAGTAACCGGAAATGGTCGGCCCGGCCAGATAACTGCGAAGTAAGGGGTAAGGCGTAAGGGGTACGGGGTACTCCCTACTCCTCACTCCGTACTCTGCAGTTATTCAAACAGCACGCTCACCGACTGGTCGGCGTGCGTAAATCGGATGGCCTTGGCCAGCAACTCGCCCACCGAGAGCACGTGCAGCGACGGAAACCGTCGCTCGGGCGGGAGATTGATGGAGTCGGTCACCACGACTTCCTTGATCGGTGCGTTCGTGAGTCGTTCCACGGCGGGGCCGCTGAACAGCGCGTGCGTGGCGCACACGTAGATGTCGTTCGCACCGAGATTCTTCAGGGCACGGGCGGCTTCGGATACGGTGCCGGCCGTGTCGATCATGTCGTCGGGAATCAGGCAATCGCGGCCTTCGACTTCACCGACGACGTTCATCACTTCGGCCACATTGGCCTTGGGGCGACGCTTATCGATGATGGCGAAGGTGGCGTCGAGCCGCTTGGCGAAGCCACGCGCCATCTTCGCCGAACCGACGTCGGGGGCGACGACGCAGAGGTCCTTGAGCCCCTTCTTGCGGAAATAGTTCGTGAACACCGGTGCGGCGTACAGGTGATCGACGGGCACGTCGAAGAAGCCCTGCAGCTGGTGCGCATGAAAATCGAGACCGAGGACGCGATCAGCGCCCGCGGTCTCGATGAGGTTGGCCATGAGTTTGGCGCCGATGGCGACGCGCGGCTGATCTTTGCGGTCCTGCCGGGCGTATCCCGTGTAGGGGAGCACCGCCGTGACGCGGGCGGCCGAGGCACGGCGCGCCGCATCGATGAGCAGCAGGAGTTCGAGCACATTTTCGCCGGGCGGATTCGTGGGTTGCACCACGAAGACGTCCGCACCACGGATGTTTTCGTCGATGCGCACGAACACCTCACCGTCGGCGAAACGCGTACAGGTCACCTTGCACAGCTCGGTGCCCAGCATCTTCGCGACCTCTTCGGCAAGCGGCTGATTGGCCGTTCCCGAAAGGATTTTGAAGCCGCGCGGCGACGGGGACGGTGCGTCCAAAGACGGAGTCATCCGGAGGTCTCGACCAGCGTGAAGGGTGTTGGTGCGGAAGCAGAACAAATGGGGCGGAGTGTCGCCGGTACCTCGTGAAAGGCGCGGCGGCTCCGTCCCTGACCAGCCTCACAACGTAGCCATACCAGCGCCCTTTGGGGAGTGCTTAAGGATCAGCTCGTCTGGAAACCGTCATCTCCCCGTGACGAAACTGTGCTCGCACGGTGGTCAAACGATCACACAGGAGTCGAACTGTACGCCGTGCCGCCAGTCGGCGGCGCAGTGTCTCTCACCTCTTGACGTGCTATGCGCCTCTTTTCTGTCCGCCGCATCGTGATGATGCTGCTCGCGGTCGTCATGACCGGTGTTTCTGCGAATCGGGCCCATAGTCAGGGCACGGAAGGCTTTGTATCCGGCCAGGTGCGTTCGGCCGCCGGCTCGCCGATCGTCGGTGCCACCGTCACGGTGCGCAATATGTCGACCGGCACCCAACAGTCGCGCCAGACCGACGTCCGCGGGCGCTACGTTTTCGCGCAGCTTCCGATCGGTGGCCCGTACACGCTGACCATTCGTCAACTCGGCTTCCGCCCCGCCTTGCGCAGTGGGTTGATGCTGAATCTCGGCGATCGCGTCATCCTCGATCTGGCTTTGGACCCGTCCGCGACAGAGCTGACGGCGGTCGATGTTCGGGCCGACCGCGAGAGCAAGCGTGTGGAGCGCGTCGGGGGCAGCACCGTGGTAACCGAGAGGGAAATCCGGCAGCTTCCGATTCAGGACCGCTCGTTCGCCGATCTCGCGATCCTGGCGCCGACGACGTCGCGCGCCGGCACCGGCGGCATCATTACGTCGTCCTCGTCGATTGCCGGTGGCCGAGTGACCGGCACCGACATCCGCGTGGATGGCGTCCAGGCAAAGAATACGATTTGGGGGGCCGGCTTCGGGCGCGGTCCGTATTCCATTTCGGTGGAAGCCGTCCGTGAGTTTGAAGTGGTGACCAACGTGTACGACGTCACCCAGGGTCGGCAGGGAGCCGGCGCGGTGAACGTCGCGACGCGCGCCGGCACCAATACGACTAACGGCTCGCTCTTCGTATACAATCGGAATCAGGCGCTCACCACGAACACGAACTTCCTCGGGCAGAACGTCACCAGCTTCGACAATCTGCAGTTTGGTGGGTCGGTTGGCGGTGCGATCGTGAAGGACAAGCTTCACTACTTCGTGGCGTATGATCGGCAGCAGGTGGCCGAGCCATTCTCCACGCTGCAGGTGGAGAACAACGCGGACTGGACGCGTTTGCAGGTGGCACCGGATAGCGTGACGCGCTTCCTCGATATTCTTCGCCGCTCGTACGGGCTCGGTAGCGATCGCCAAACGGGCACGTTCGATCGCGCCAACACACTGAACACCGTGTTCGGACGTCTCGACTACCAGATCAGCGACTCGCATCGTGCGACGTTGCGCACCACGTATTCCGATTTCCTGTACAGCAACTCGATTCCCGACCGCGAGCTTTCCGTGCTCGAGAGTCGCGGCAATCAGAAGTCGCGCGAAGTGCAGACCATGGGCTCGGTGAAGTCGAATCTCGGCAGTCGCCTCACTAACGATGTCCGGCTGGCGTACACCAACCGCATCCTCGAGAACGAGCCGAACACGCGACTGCCGCGCGGATTGGTCAACGTGTCCTCGACGCTCCCGAGCGGAGCCACGGGTGGGAATCAGATCCTGCAGTTCGGCGGACAGCGGACAAGCCCGGAGCTCCAGACGGAGGAGTCGTATCAGCTGGTCGACGTGCTGCGCTTCGACGGTGATCGCAGCGCGTTCACGGTCGGCACCGACCACTCGCTGAACAACCTCTCGATGTTCGTGTCGATCGAGACCGATGGTCTCTTCCAGTTCCCCAACCTGGCAGCGCTCGAGGCACGGCGGCCTTCGTCGTATGCGCGCTTGGTACCGTTACAGAATCTCGAGCCACGAATGCGGCAGTGGGTGTACGACGGCGGTGTCTTCGCACAAGGCGAGTTCCGCGTACGTGACGATCTCAACGTGACGGCCGGGTTGCGTGCCGATGTGTCGGCGTTCCTCACTGGCGCGAACCCGAATGCCGCAGTGGAAGGCGCCTTCGGCAAGCGGACCGACCTGTCGCCGGCCGACTTCGCCATTCAGCCGAGGGCGCAGATGACCTGGACGCCGGGCAGCGCCGGCAAGAATCTGGTGCGCGTGGGAAGCGGGTACTTCACATCGCAACCGCACTATATGGCGCACATAAACAACCTGCTGAATGATGGCTCGCAGCTGGCCGATGTGCTCCTCACCGGCGCCGCGGTGCCGACGCCGGATTTTGTCAGCTACCGCCAGTCGTTTTCGAACGTACCGGGAGTGCCGGCCGGTAGCGGTCCGCGGCCGTCGTACATCAACTTTTTCGGCCCCGACTTCAAAGTGCCGCGCACCTGGAAGAGTGACGTCGCCTATCAGCGTCGCCTCTTCAACGGCAACCTCACGCTCGGCGCCGCCGCGCAGTACGCGCACACCAGCGAACTGTATCGCTACGTCGATTTGAACCTGCGCCCGACCGCCGATTTCACACTGGCCAACGAAGGCGGGCGACCGGTGTTCGTGCCCGCCACGAGCATCACCGCCGCCGGCGGTCGCAATCCCGTGTTGGCGCGTCCGTTCTCGCAGTTCCAGCGCGTGCTCGAGCTTCGCAGCGACGCCGGACAGCACCAGAAAGCGTTCTTCGTCGACGCGGCGCTGCGTCTGCCGCGCAACGGATCGATCAGCGGGTCGTTCACGATCAATGAGACCCGCGACAACAGCTCCTTCAATTGCTGCATTGCGATCACGTCGGTGTTCACGCCGGTGCCGGGTGATCCACGGTCGCCCACGTGGGGCGCCAGCGCCACCGACTTCCGCCACAAGCTGGTGCTGTACGGCGCGACCCCCGAGATCAAAGGCTTCCAGTTCAGCGCTCGCGTTATCGGACAGTCGGGCTCACCGTGGTCGGCCACGGTGGCGCAGGACATCAACGGCGACGACGTCGGAGCCGGCAGCTCGTTCGCCAACCAGAACGATCTCGCCTTCGTGTTCGACCCCGCCGCGCCGGGCCTACGCGCCGGCTTTGCTGACTCGCTGCGCTTGGTATACGCGAGCCCGCAGAACATCGCGTCGAGCTACCTGGGGTCGACGCTTGGCCAGATCGCCGAGCGTAACGCGATTCGGAATCCCTTTGTGACGCAAGTCGACGTTCGCTTCACACAGAAGCTGCCGACGATTCGTGGGCAGCGGGCGGAGCTCACGCTCGATGTATTCAATGCCGCCGCGCTGCTGAATCACGATTGGGGCGCGGTTCGCGCCGTGCCGGGCGCCAACCAGACGCTGCTCAATGTGATCGCCTTCGATCAGGCGTCCCGCGAGTACCGGTATCGCGTGAATCCGAATTTCGGGCGCACGATCAAGTCCGGGAATCGGTACCAGATGCAGCTGGGAGTACGCTACTCGTTCTAAGGGTCGCGCCGAGCCCGGCGACTTCCCGTCGCGGTGAAATGAGCGCGGGAAAGGCAAAACGACGGGGGAGCGGTGCATCCGCTCCCCCGTCGTTTTGCGTTTGGATAGGCCCACTCGGGATCGAACCGAGATCACCGGCTTCAAAGGCCGGGGTAATAACCGTTATACGATAGGCCATCTGCGAACAGGGGTGCAGGCATTGCTACCAACGCTCGTATGCTATCCCGCCACCGGACCGCGGACAAGCGCGTCCCGCTCCCAGTCGTGCAGCGGGAGCGCTTCCCGGGCCCGCATTCCCTCGCCAAAGGGGCCCAACAGATGGACGATGCTGTTGGCGTAGTAGCTGATCAACGGCCGCCCCTTGGGCAGAATCAGAAATCCGGCGCCCGTCCGGGCGATCACGCGCCGCATCCGGAGCATCCGATACGCTCGGTCGAAGGTCTCCTCGATGTCCCGGTCGGCCTGCAGCACCCGGGAGTTGAACTCCCTGAGCACGTCGCGCATGGCTGACATGCGCTCCAGCAGCGCCGCCCGCGTCACGTAATCGGCGTCGAAGCTGGCCAGGGCGGCACAGGCCAGCGGAACCGGCGTCACGGGGATGATGGCGCCGATCCGCTGCAGCACGTCATCACAAAACTGCTGCACCTTGGGCAAGCGATCGGCCCGCGGTGCGTCGAAGAGCGACACGCCCTCTGTCTCGAGGCTGGTCAGCCAGGCATCGACCGACACCGGGGTGCCGATGGTCACGGCCGCCCGCCCATAACGTCGCCAGCGGCGGGTGAGCAGGCGGCCCAGATTCCAGAGGACGAAGCGCCCCACGTCGGCGGCTTGCGCGACCCGGTCGCGGGCGGGCACCTGCCGCTTGGTCTCGAGCTCTCGCAGCAATGTGCGGTCCTCGATCACGCGGTCGTAATTGATGCCCACCGGCACCACGTACATGCGCGGTCGCACGTCGGGATCACGCGCCACGCCCAGCGCATAGTCGAGCAGGCCGATCTTCGCGGGGCGCAGCGCCCCATCGCGCGTGAGTCCGCCTTCGGGAAAGATGCCCTGCGTCACGCTGTTGCGCGTGATCAACTGCACGTACGACTGCAACACGGCGTGATACAACGGCTCGCGATAGCGGCGACGGATGAAGTACGACCCGAAGCTCTTGAACAGCACTTCCAGTGGAAACGCGCGCGCCCATTCGCCGACCGCGTAGGAGATCGACACCGCGCCCATCATGACGTATGCCACCAGCACGTAGTCGGCGTTCGAACGATGGTTCATGAGATAAATCACGACCGAGTTCCGCGGCACACCGCGGAATGGGTCGGGACGCTCGTACTCGACCGACACCTTGTAGAACAACCCGAGCGCGGCGCGACTCACCCAGTAGCCGAGTCGGTAGTAGGCGAGAATGTTGAAGAACGGGACGATCTCGTCGAGATAGCGCCGCACGCGACGCCAGGTGTCTGCTTCGCTGTCGTTGGTGTCCGCCACATGCGCCCGCACCGCGGCGGCGATGGCGTCGTCGGCGAGCAGCGCGTCGATCACATACGCCTTCCGCGTGAGTTTGTAGCGATCGATTCGCACCCGTGCGCGCATCACCGTGCGACGACCGGCGCGCCGTGCGTAGCCCCGCACGTACTCGCGTGTCGCCCAGATGGCGACCGCCAGAAGCAGCAGCGCGAGCAGTGCCGCTATGACGCGGGCCATAGCCACGCCGCGCCGCGCACGCCGCTCGAGTCGCCGTGCCGATTGCGCACGACCGCAGTGCGCACGTGGTCGGAAAAGACGAACGCCGGGAGTTGTGCCGTGATGTCATCGGCCAGGCGAGGTACGTTCGACATCCCTCCGCCGAGCACGATCACATCGGGATCGAGCAGGTTGATCACGGTCGCGAGTCCGCGCGCCGCGCGGTTGATGAAGCGCGCGCGGGTGGCCAGCGCGGCTGCCTGTCCGGCTTCGGCCGCCGCGACGATGTCGGGCGTGGTCAGCGATTCACCAGTGACGCGCCGATGATCCGCGGCGACGCTCGGTCCAGCGATCCAACTCTCGATGCAGCCCTGTTTGCCGCAGTAGCAGGGCGGGCCCGGCAGCTCGTCGGGTTGCGGCCACGGCAGCGGATTATGGCCCCACTCGCCGGCAATGAGGTTGGGTCCCGTAAGGCCGTGTCCGCGCACGATAATGCCGCCGCCGACGCCTGTGCCCATGATGACCCCGAAGACCACCTCGGCACCCGCCGCGGCACCATCGCTCGCCTCCGAAAGGGCGAAGCAGTTCGCATCGTTGTCGATCCGCACCTCGCGCTGCAGCGCGAGCGCGAGGTCGGCGCCCAGCGGCTGACCGATCAACCAGACGGAATTCGCATTCTTGACCAGGCCGGTATCCGGGACAACGGCGCCAGGAATGCCGACGCCGACCGTCCCACGTCGTCCCGTGGCGGATTCAAGGGCCGTGACCAGCGAGCGGATCGCTTCGACCGTGTCGCCATAGTCGGGCGGCGTGGCGACGCGCCGTCGCCCGAGTTCCTGGCCCGTCGCGTCGAGCGCGATGCCTTCGATCTTGGTTCCACCCAGGTCAATCCCGATCTGCATGGCGGAAATTGTCGTCTGCAAACGGCGCGCGCACTAGCGGGCACCCGCAAATATCTCGATCCCGGCACACTGGCTGTCGCGAGTCGTGGCGCGTAAGCTCCACGGATGCCGTCACCCTCTCCAAAGGCGATCGATCCCGACAGCGCTCCGATCGGTGAAACCTTGGGGTCGACGGGGGAGCATCTGGCCGCTGCGGCCGCGCTCCGCGAGTCGATGACCAGCACCAGGGCCCGGGCGCGTTGGTACACGCTGGCGGTGTTCGCTGCGGTAGGTGGCGCCGCGTTGGTGCTGATCGCCTATCACAAGTTCGGCGTGCTGTTCCCTTTCCTCGCCGGCTTCACCATGGTGCTGATGGTGCCCGGCGGCGTGGGCCCGCTGCTGCTGGCTGGATGGGGTGCGGCCACGCTCACGTTGCTGGATACCGACTACGCGCAGGCGATCGTGCTGGGCCCGGACGGCTACCGCCTGGCGGTGTACTACGTGCTGACATTGACCAGCGCGTTCTTCGGGGGACGGCTGCGCAGCAGCAAGCTGCATACCCTCGAGCGGGAAGCCCGCCTCGCCAACGCGCTGTCCCGGGTGCAGGAGTTGTACGCGACCACGCAGGAATTTCATGCCCAGCAGCGCGCTGAGCGAGATCTGCTGGAGGGCATTTTGGCCACCAGCATCGCGGGCGTGATCGTGGTGGACATCGCCGGCGCGATCATCTTCGCGAACGCACGCGCCGAAGAAGTGCTCGGTTTGCAGGCAAGCGACCTGCAGGGCCGCCGATTCGATGCGCCCGAGTGGCGCCACACCGATCTCGACGGCTTGCCCTTTCCGGACGACCGCCAGCCGTTCGCGCAGGTATTGCGCACCGGGGAGCCGGTGTTCGACGTGCGTCACGGTATCGAGTGGCCCGACGGGCGACGCAAGGTGCTGTCGATCAACGGGGCACCGCTGTTCGAGCAGAACGGCGGCATCGAGGCGGTCGTCTTCGGCGTCACCGACATCACCGACGTCATCGTGGCGGAACGTGAGCTTCGGGCGCGCGATCAGCGTCTCGACCAGATTACCTCCGTGATGCCGGGTATCGTGTACCAGTACCTGCGCACGGCCGAGGGACACGAATCGTTTCCCTACATCAGCCAACTCGCGGAGCGCGCGATCGGCGCGGATGTGGAGTCGATCATGCGCTCGCCCACGATAGCCTGGAATCGTGTGCACCCCGACGACCTGCCGGGCGTGATGGATTCGACCTTCCGCTCGCAGCGCGACCTGACCCCGTGGGCCTACGATTTCCGCGTGATCGACCGCAAGAACGACGGGCAGTGGCGATGGCTCAGCGGGCAGGCGCTGCCGCAGCGCGGTACAGACGGTTCGACCATCTGGAACGGTGTCTTCATCGACGTGACCGATCGTCGCCGGTTGGAAGACGAATTGCGTCAGGTGCAGCGCATCGAGAGCGTCGGACAACTTGCCGGCGGCATCGCGCACGACTTCAACAACGTGCTCACCACGATCATCGGTGAAGCGAGTCTGCTGGAGTTCGACGCGGAACCGGGAGGCGACGTGGCGATCAGTGCAGGACAGATCCGCGCGGCGGCCGAATCTGGTGCGGCGCTCAGTCGTCAGCTGCTGGGCTTCGCGCGTCGGCATGTGATGGCGCCGCGAACGGTGGAGGTGACGGCGATCATCGACCGCGCGATTCCGCTGATTCGTCGACTGCTGCGCGAGCGGATCAGTCTCCAGCTCGACATCGCCGGCGACGCCGGTCGCGTGCGCGTCGATCCGGCGCTATTCGATCAGGTGCTGATGAATCTTGCGGTGAATGCGAGCGACGCGATGCCCGACGGCGGCGAGCTGTCGATCCGGTGCACGTTGGGGGTCGGTGACGCCGAGTCGCTGGCGCTGCCGAATGCCCCGCTCGGGCCAGTGGTCGTGTTCGAAGTCAGCGACACCGGCGCCGGTATGACGGAAGAGACGCGTCTTCGCGCGCTCGAGCCGTTCTTCACCACGAAGGAGGCTGGCAAGGGGTCGGGGCTCGGGCTCGCGACGAGCTACGGCATCGTCACGCAGGCTGGCGGCACCATGTCGATCAGTTCGGTGCCGGGGCAAGGCACCGTCGTGAAAATCGTGCTCCCCGCCGCCGACGGCGTCGCCGACGTCGCGGTGGTGCCGGAAAAGCCCGCTGCCGACGGGACTGAAACGCTGATGGTGGTCGACGATGACGAGCCGGTGCGACGCGTCACGGCGGCGACGTTGCGGCGTCGCGGCTACCACGTGCTCGAGGCACCGGGCGGTCTCGAGGCGTTGCGCCTCGGTCGGTCGCTCGGCCGGCCCGTGGACCTGCTGGTGACCGATGTCGTGATGCCCGGCATGACCGGTGTCACGCTGGCGCGCGAGTATCTGGCCGAAGCCCTGACGACGCGCGTGCTCTATCTGTCGGGCTATCCCGAGGGCACCGTCACGCAGCATGGCATCGTACCCGACGGCGTCGAACTCCTGACCAAACCGTTCGACATTCAGGAGCTGTCACGTCGGGTTCGCACGTTGCTCGATCAACCGGTTGGTGACTGAGTCGATCACCTGCCGCGGCGCACGAACGCGGCGCACGAACGCGGCGCGTTACCGCATCGCCCGCGCATCGACGAGCGCGCTGTACAGCATGGTCTGGAATCGGCCGACCACGTCGGTGCCGCTGGGGAGCTGGTTGATCATGAACACGATGACGAGTCCTTCAGCAGGATCGACTTTGTAGTTCGATCCGTAGGCCCCACCCCAGCCGTAGGTGCCGACCGACGACGAGCCGGTCGCGCCGTAGCGTTCGGTGGTCTCGAAGCCGAGACCAAATCCGGTGGTCGTGCCGTGCAGCGTCCCCACCTGATTAGTCGTCATCAGCGCCACGGTATGCGGCGCCAAATACTGCTGGCCGTTCCATCGGCCACCGTGTGCGATCATCTGCAAAAAGCGCGCATAGTCGCGGGCGGTGGAGACGAGCCCGGCTCCGCCGGCAAAGCTCACGCGTGGCCCGTCGACGTAGTGGCCCTGACCGCGGGCACCATCCGGCGCACGGCGTACGCGACCTGAGTCGTTGGCGTAGACCGTGACGAGGCGATCTCGCTGGGCGACCGGCAGGAAGAAGTAGGTGTCGCGCATGCCGAGCGGCTGCGTGATGCGCGTGCGCAGAAAGGCGTCGAGTGACATACCCGAGGCGCGCTCCACGACGCATCCGAGAATGTCGGTGTTGTATCCGTACACCCACGCCTCGCCGGGCTGGGCCACGAAGGGCAACGTGCCGAGCTTGTCCATGGTGGCGCACACCGGCTCTGTCTTGTCGGCGGTGTACCAGCCGAAGCCGGCGGCGGGTCCGAGTCCCATCGGTTCGTAGCGCGCGCGTACCGACGCGTCCGTGCCGTAGGAAATGCCGGCGGTGTGTGTGAGGAGATCGCGGATGGTGATGGCGCGTCGGGCCGCTACGGTCGACACCCCGGTGTCGGTGCGCGTGGCGACGGTGGTCCGGGCAAATGACGGCAGAAAACGGCTCACCGGCGTCGCGAGCGTGAGCCGACCTTCCTCGAGCAGCATGAGGATGGCGGTGCTCGTGAGCGCCTTGCTCTGCGAGGCGATGCGGAACACGGCGTCTGGTGTCATGCGTCGCTGCGCCTCGCGATCGCTCCAGCCGACGGCACGTTCGTACACCACGTGATCGTCGCGCAACACGAGGGCCACCGCACCGGCGATCTCGTCTTGCGCGACGGCGGCGTCGAGCATCGAGTCGATACGCGCCAGCCGATCCACGGCGAATCCAAAGCGCACGGCTTGCGCGGCGCCAGGCGCGGTCTTCGGCGCCGGCTTGGGTGCGGCCTGCGCTCCGAGGAACGTCGTCGGCGGGACGCTGGCGAGGGCCATCGTCGCGAGCGCGATCGCGCATCGCTGCAAAGAACTCGAGGCACGAGACATGGCGAGGCGTGTCGGGGACAGTCGGAAAGGGAAAACGATCCGCCACTGCTTCCGCACTGGTGACGATGGCGCGAAGCTACGCTATGCAATGGACCAAGGCTACTCCACGTGTGCTGACGGCGGTCATGGCCGCCGCGATGCTCGGTGCGTGCGCCTCCGGCGAGTCCCCGACCGAGCCGGTGGCTCCGCCACCACCGCCGCCGCCGGTTGCCTTCACGGTGCCAGCCGTGACCCGCGAATTTCGCGGGATGTGGATCGCGACCGTCGCCAACATCGACTGGCCGTCGCGCAGCGGCCTGTCGGTCGCGCAGCAGCAGACCGAGTTCTCGCTGATCCTGGACGCGGCAGAGCAAGCCGGGTTGAATGCCGTCGTCCTGCAGGTGCGGGCGGCCGGCGACGCCCTGTTTCCGTCGACGCTCGAGCCGTGGTCGCGCTCGCTGACCGGTACGCAGGGCGTCGACCCCGGCTATGATCCACTGGCGTACGCAATCACGCAGGCGCGACTGCGCGGCCTCGAAGTCCACGCGTGGTTCAATCCGTTCCGCGCCGCGAATCTGAGTGACACGCTGCGCCTGGCGAGTTCGCACCTTGCCGTGCGTCGTCCTGATCTCACGCGAAAGTACTGCACGCAACTGTGGTTCGATCCCGGTGAAGCGGCCGTGCAGGATCAGGCGATCGCCGTGATCACCGACGTGTTGCGTCGCTACGACGTGGACGCGGTGCATCTCGACGACTTCTTCTATCCGTATCCCGACTCGAAGTGCGCGGGGCTCGACTTCCCTGACAGTGCCACATACGCCGCGTATCAACGGGGCGGGGGACTGATGGTTCGCGCCGATTGGCGCCGCGACAATGTGAACCGGTTCGTGGAGCGGCTGTATCGGGAGGCGCACATCGCGTCACCGACAGCGCGCGTCGGCATCAGCCCGTTCGGCATCTGGCGTCCGGGCAGCCCGGCGGGCATCGTGGGGCTCGATTCGTACGCCTCGATCTACGCTGATTCGCGCACGTGGTTGCAGCGCGGCTGGGTGGACTACTTCGCGCCGCAGCTCTACTGGTCGATCGCGTCCACTGGTCAGAACTTCGGTGCCCTGCTGACGTGGTGGGGGCAGCAGAACACGATGCGCCGTCACCTGTGGCCCGGCCTCGCAGCCTATCGCGTGAGTGACGGCAGCACGACTCCGTACACGGCGGCCGAGATTCCGGCGCAGGTGCAACTCACGCGCGGGCAGAACGCCGCAGCGGGTGGTTCGACCGGATCATTGCTCTACAACACGACGGTGGTGCTGAACGACCGCGGTGGACTGCGATCGTTGCTCACGAGCGGCGTGTTTGCTGCGCGCGCGTTGCCGCCCGCTACGGACTGGCTCGACGCCGTGTCACCCCCGGCGCCGACCATCGGCGTGACGTCGCTCGGTGCCGTGCTCCGCGTGTCGATCACGCCGGTCACGAGTGAACCGCTGTCATGGTACCTGATCCGCTGGCGTACGAACGGCACATGGTCGCAGCGTGTTCAGCGAGTCACGGCGCTCATTGTCGACGTACCATCGGCCGGAACGGACGGCGTCGTGGTCAACGCGATCGACAAGGTCGGTAATGCGAGTAGCGATGTGGTGTGGCGCCCCTAGTCGCCGCGCCCATAGTCGCGGCGCTGGCCGGCATTACTCGTCCATGTGGGTGTTGTCGCGCGTTTCGGGCATGGTCGCATACACGACCAGTGACGCGAGAATGCAGCCGGTGACGTACCAGTAGAACCACCGTTCGTGGCCCATGTTCTTGAACCACAGCGCGAAGTACTCCGCGGTGCCGCCGAACACGGAGACGGCAACGGCATACGGGAAGCCGACGCCGAGGGCGCGAATGCTGGTTGGGAAGAGCTCGGCCTTCACGACGGCGTTGATGGCGGTGTAGCCGCTGACGGCGACGAGGGCGAGGATGAGCAGCGACAGCGCCTGCGGAATCGTACGGGCCCCTTCGAGCGCGGTGAGCAAGGGCACCGTGCCGAGGGTGCCGAGCACGCCGAAGGCGGTGAGCACCGGCCGGCGACCGATGCGGTCGGAGAGGGCGCCGACCGCGGGCTGCAGCATCATGTAGATCAGCAGGGAGATCGCGTTGATGTACGTCGCGTCGCTCTTGCTGAAGCCGGCGGTGTTCACGAGAAACTTCTGCGCGTACGTCGTGAAGGTGTAGAACGCGACGGTGCCACCGGCGGTGAGCCCGACCACGGTGAGGACGGCGCGCGGATGAGCCATGAGGCCGCGCACCGTGGCGGCTGCGCTCTGCGGTGGCCGCGACGCGCGATCCTTCTCGAAGGCCGACGTCTCTTCGAGGCCACGCCGCATGGCCACGGCCACGACCGCGCAGGCCGCGCCGACGATGAACGGAATACGCCAGCCCCACGACTCGAGCTCGGCCGGTGTGAGCGTGCGCTGCAGCAGCAGCAGCACCGCCAGCGCCAGCAGTTGACCCATGATGAGCGTGACGTACTGGAAGCTCGACCAGAAGCCGCGATGCGTCTTGCCGGCCATCTCGCTGAGATACGTGGCACTGGCTCCGTACTCGCCGCCCACGCTCAACCCCTGCAGCAGACGCGCCAGGACCAGCATAGCCGGCGCGATCACGCCGATCTTGGCGTAGCTGGGCGTGATCGCAATCAACAGCGAGCCACCGCACATCAGCAGTACCGACATCGTGAGGGCGGCGCGCCGTCCGTGCTTGTCGGCATAGCGCCCCATCAGCCAGCCGCCGGCGGGACGCATGAGGAAGCCCACGGCGAACACCGCCGCCGCATTCAGCAGCTGAACCGTTTGATTGGCGGGCGGGAAGAAACTCTTCGCGAAGTAGAGCGAGAACGCGGAGTACACGTACCAGTCGTACCACTCCACCAGATTACCCACGGACCCGCCCACGATAGAGCGCAGGCGACTGCTGGCCGACTTGGGCGCGCCGACCGCGGCCGCGACCGGCGCGCTCACGCGGTCACCTGCGCGTCGATGGTGCGGGCCACCAGGTCGAGCAGGTCGGACTCGGTGTAGACCCCGGGGACATCGTTCATGTCGATCACGTAGCCATAGCGTGACGCGATCGCCTCGTAGAGCGGAATGCGGTGCGCGAGCAATTGCTCGAATCCCCACACCGCGAAGTCGTCGGGATCGACCTGCTCATCGTGCACGATGCCGCGCAGCGATTTGTACTCGGTCCACTTCGCATCGAGGAAGGCCGGGTTGTAGTACATGGGTTTCGGATGTGCGCGGAAGCGATCCACCAACATGCGCGTATGCGCCGGCGTGCCGCGGATGTACACGAGCGCCGTGTGATCCGCGAGACATCGCAACACAGGATCGTGCTCGTCGTACGGGTCGACGACTTCGCAGAGACTTCCGCCCGAGTCGCAGACGAAATGCGAGTACCCGTAGATGTCCTTAGCGCGCTCGATGAATTCGGGCACATCGAGCAGTGCGCGGATTTCGGCCACCCGGTGCTGCGCCTGTCGACGACGGTATTCGTCGAACGACAGACCGCCCCGCTCGGGATCGCCCGGTTTGCCCAGATACGTGGACAGCGGGCTCAGATTCTCGAACGAGATATTGGAGCGGATGTAAATCGAGTCGGAGCGCAGCAACTGGCGCAGAAAGGGATTGCGCATCGCCTCCCGCTTGAAGTTGTCGACGATGTGCTCGTCCATGTATCGCGTGCCGATGCGATAGTCGACGGAATACTGGAACCAGTCGTGCTTCTGCAGCAACCCGGCGAGGGACGTCTTGCCGACGCCGGACATGCCGAAAAAGGTCACGGCATGGGCGCGCTGGTCGCGGAGGGCTCGTCCCGATGAGAATCGCATCGTGCTAACTTCCGCTCCGGCTTCAAGGACCTCAACCCCTCCCCCCGAATGTCGTTCGCCAAGCACGGCCTGCAGGTCTTCGATATCCCGATCACGGTGCTGCCGTCGGACATCGACGACAATGACCACGTGAACAACGTGGTCTACCTCCGCTGGATCTTCGACGTGGCGCTGGCCCACTGGAACGCCAGCGCTTCGGACGCGATGAAACAGGTGTATGGCTGGGTCGCCACGCGCCACGAAATCGACTATCGCCGGGAGGCGGTGTTCGGCGACGCCATCGTGGCGCGCACCTGGATCGGCGCCGTGGACTCACGGCGATTCGAGCGCCACACGGAAATCGTGCGGACCGCCGATGATCACGTGCTGGCCCGCGGACGGTCGCTGTGGACGCTGATTGCGCGCGATACGGGGCGAATTACACGCATCCCGCCTGACATGGTCACGCTCTTCTCGGCGTACATGCATCCAGCGTGAGCCGCCGCGGGCGGCATGGAGCGCTACTGCCTGGCGAAGGCCCGCGATCCGGCGTAGAGATACGCGGCCTTTCCGTTCTCGGAGCGGACATAGAGGTGGAGCGCCGCGCCCTGGGGTGGCGTGACCAGTAGCTCGTTCGCGCCGACCAGTTTGGCGCTCATCACCGAGAGGCCCTGCTTGACCTTGAGTGCGCCGTCCTGCTCGAGGACCTCGAGCACGTTGCGCCCCTGCGCATAGCGCCCCACCAACGCGGCGCGCTCGGCGGCGTTGGCGTCTCGCGCCACCGGTGCTGCGACTTTCGGCTGGGAGTAGCCCACCGCCAGCTGCAACGCGGCCGATTCGATCGCATCGATCCCCGAGCCGGGGCCGTTGACGAGCACGATCACCGCAGCCTTGCGGTCGGGGAGCATGGTGAGGCTCGCGTTGTAACCGTTGATCGCCCCTCCGTGCGTCCAGACGCGATCCTTGCCCGAGCGCCCGACCACGAGGCCGTAGCCGTACATCGCCGAATCGAGTCCGGAGCCGCCCGGGTGTGCCACGTAGCCGGTGGTGACCCGACGGACGGCGCCGGCCGAGAAGGCCTCCGCGCCGTCGATTGTGCCGCCGTTCATCAACGCGATGGTGTATCGCGCCAGCTCAGGCGCCGTGGCGAACAGGAATCCCGCCGCCCACTGCGCGGTGTTCTCCGTCATCGGTCGCACGATCTGCATGCCGCCGGTCCCGGCCTGATGTCCCATCGCGATCGGGTAGGTCAGCGCTTCGAGCGGCTTGAACGTGCTGAGTTTCATCCCGGCCGGTCGAAGCACGAGCGATTCCACCAGCGCGGCGAAGCGCTGCTTGCCCGCCACTTCGCCTACGTAGCCCGCCATCGAGATGCTGGGATTGGAATACGAGAAAGTGTGTCCGGGCTCGGTGTAGAACAGCGTGTCGCCGACCTCGCGCATCACTTCGCCGAGCGCGCCTTCACCCATACGGCCATACGCCACGGCGTTGTCGAGCCAGCCGGCGCTGTGCGTCATGAGTTGCTGCGTCGTGACGGCGCCGACCTTCTTTCCCTTGAGCGACGGCACGATGTCGCCGATCGGCACCGACATGTCGATACGCTGCTGCTCGGCGAGTGTCGCGAGCATGGTGCCGGTGAACATCTTGGTCACCGAGCCGACGCGCAGCAGCATGTCCGCTGTCATCCGTTGCTGTGTCTCCACGTTCGCGAGACCGTACCCTTGTGCATACGCGAGCTTGCCATCGACGACCACGGCCACGGTTGCTCCGGGCGCTTTTGAGGTCGCGAGGGCGGCACGGGCCACGCTGTCGAGGCGCGCGGCCCAGGAGGGCGGTGTGCTCGGCGTCGATTGCGCGTGGCCGAGGCGAACAGTGGTCGCCAGCAGGGCGGTGGCGACGAGGACGCGGGAGCGGGAGCGGGAAGTCAGCATCCCTAGAAGCTGCCGGGCGGACGGCCGCTGGCAAGTAGCCGCTGGCAAGTAGCCGCTGGCAAGTAGCCTCGGCGCGCCGGCGGAACCGAATAGCGGTTCGCGCGATATGATTGAGCCATGACGAGACCCATTTCGATGTTGTCGGGGCTGCTGTTCCTCACGGCACTGTGCACCCTCGGCGCCTGCTCGAGCTCGCCGTCGGATCCCATCGTGTGTGATGCGTCGGCGCGCGCCGGCATCACGGTCACGATCAAGGATGCCGAAACGATGGCGCCGTTGGCCGCGACGGCGCGTGGTGTGGTGCGCGACGGCGCGTACGTCGACTCGCTTATCCTCGTCGCCTCCGACACGCGTGCGGCGGCGTTCGAGCGTCCGGGAACGTACAGCGTCGAGGTGCGCCTGACGGGCTACCAGAACTTCAACACGTCCAACGTTCGCGTCACGGCCGGTACCTGCCATGTGAACGCGGTGGTTGTTCCCGCGCTGTTGTTGAAAGCGCGCAGTTGACGGCGCGCGTTTACAAGTCAGCCGATACGCGGAGCACGAAGGCACGTCCTGCCGCATCGGCGAATTCCTTGAAGCGTGACATGAAGTCGCGGTAGCGTGTGTCGAACAGGTTGCGTACGCTCACATCGAGGTGCACGAGTCCGCGCGGCGTGAGACGACTCAACCCCGCCGACGCGGACACCACGTTCCACGCCTGCGGTGCAAAGTCGCTGCGGAAGGTGCGCGTCTGTTTGGCGTTCCACTCGCTCGAGAGCGACGCATGACGGCCGGGTGCGCGCTCGTCCCAACGCATCGTGAGCACGGCGCGCGGGGGCGGCACGAAGGGCAGGGCGGTGCGGTCGCTCGTGTTGGTCGCGTGCACGACATCGGCGGTGGTCTGCAGCGACAGCGTTCGTGTGAGTGCGATGGTTGCGCCGAGTTCAGCGCCAACGAGTCGCGCATTGCCCTGCTCGATCTGTAGCGAGTCGAGCGCGCGCCCCGGCATGCCGACCGGTGTCAAGTAGATGTAATCGCGAATGCGATTCACGTAGCCGGTGAGTTCACCCGTCACGCGAGACGTGCGCAGGCGTAGGGCGGCGTCGACATTCACGCTCGACTCCACCCGCAAATCGGCGCGACCGATTTCAAACGCTCGGGTGCCTTCGTGAAAGCCGTTGGCGAACAGGTCCGACGCGCTGGGCGAGCGGAATCCGCGCGCCACGTTGACGGCAACGGAGAGCGGCGAGGTGGGGCGATACACCGCGCCAAGCGTACCCGTGCTCGCGGTGAAGGCGCGTTCCGTTGGCGGCAGGCCGAGCACGCGATTGCCCGGCGTGGACAACGTGCGCCAGTCGTGGCGCGCGCCGGCGGAGAGCGCAAAGTCGCCCACGTTGCGCTGCTCGAGTACATAGACACCCAACGAGCGGGCGGTGTTGTCGGGAATCAGCGTCTGCGAGCCGAAGGTGCTGAAGCGTGTGTGTTGCACGGCGACGCCGACCACGCCGGTGGCACCGGCGATCGGCGTATGGTGCCAATGGGCGAAGCCTGACGCGGTGCGTGACAGCAAGCCGAGCGCCACGGTCCGCGTGCGGTCGTCGCCGAATTCGGCGCGTCGATTCTGTTCGACGCCGGCCTGCAGTTGTAAGCGCTGTCCGCCGCTTCGGAGGTTGGCGTCGACGGTGCCGCGCAGCGTGCGGATCTGCTGGCGCCCGGTGTAGTTCGGGGCCGTGATCGGGTCATCGGCTACTTGAATGCGTTCGTCGCGCAGCGAGCCGGTGCCGGTCACGTCAGCGCGTGCCCCCTGCCAACCCAACGCCCCTTCGGTGTAGCCGGTCATGTTGCCGGTGTTGGGGACGATGCCGCCGGGTGTGCGCAGATCAACGGCGCGGCGTCCGGTGCCGCTGAGGCGCCACCCGAGCGACCCCGCGCCCAGCGGGCTCGCGCCTTCGCCCACGAGGGTGAGCGATGGCGAATGCGCAGCGCTGTTCCATGCCGTGGCGATGCGGCCGCGCGTCACGCGTTCGGCGTTCTCCGCGATCGGGAGCGGGCGCCGCACCACGTTCACCACGCCGCCCAGGGCGTCGGAGCCGTAGAGTACACTGGCCGGTCCCTTTACGACCTCGAGCCGCTCGGCGTCGGCGGATTCCACGTTGGGAGAGTGGTCGTGCCCCCATTGCTGGGTCTCCGTGCGCTGGCCGTTAGCCAGCGTGACGACGCGATTATTGGTGAGCCCGCGGATCACGGGTTTCCCGATGCCCGTGGTCATGGAGAGCGAGCGGATGCCGGGGATCTGCTGCAGCGTTTCACCGAGCGAGGCGGAGTTGGCGCGACGGAGTTCGGCGCCGCTGAGCACGGCCGTGGGTTGGGCGATGCGACGCGCTTCGGTGGCCACCGCGGTGGCGGTGACCTGCAGCGTGGGGAGGGCGCGGGCGGTGGTATCGCGCTTCGTGCTGTCGGCCGGCGGGCGCTGGGCCGAGAGGTTCGTCGCCGATAGGGCAAGCGCCGGCACGGCGCAGATCGAGAGTAAGCGAATAATCCGGTATCGCATTGGCATAACAAATAATTAGGTAAGACTAAACTTCTGCGCAAGCAGCGATCGTAGCGAACCCGTCCTTAACGGCGGTATTGCGGCAACCGCTCTCGATTGCCTGAGCAGGCGATCAGCTGGGCCAGACGTCTGGCCCTCGTGGCGGGTTGCTTCGCGTTGATTACCCACCACGTCGCCTGCTTCCGATAGCCGGCGGGCTGTTCCTGGAAGAACGCACGCGCGTGCGGCGTGGCGGCGAACTGGGCGAGATCGGCGTCCGCGAACGCGACCTCGGATTGTTCGAACGCGTACACCTTCGATTTTGCATCGGTGCGCGCTTGATAGGCCGCCAATCCGGCGGCATGCATGCGGTCCTCGGCGATCAGCGAGTCGACGTGCCGCAGGTTGACGGCGCTCCAGATGCTGCCGGTTTTGCGTGGCGTGAAACGGATGGAATAGCGCGCGTCATCGACGCGCCGTCGCACCCCGTCGATCCAGCCGAAGCACAGGGCCTCGCGCACCGATTCCGTCCATGTCATCGACGGCGTAGCGGTGCCTACCTTGTGAAAACCCACCACAAGCTCGCGGTGCGAGTCGTGGTGGGTTTCGAGCCAGCGCCGAAAGTCGGCGGCGCTGGCGAAGTAGTGCGGAGTCGGTGGCGTGGTCACCACCGAAACTTACGGAACGAGCGCCGCCTTGGCTTGCGCCGGCTTCGGGTTCTTCACGTACGTGTCCATCCACGCCACCCAACGCGCCCACAGATCGAGGTCGCTGGCATAGGTAGCCACGCTGTGATCTTCGTACGGATACATGTACAGCGCGGCCTGCTTGCCGAGTCCTTGGAGGGCGAGGAACATGCGACGCGAGCTGATCGGATCGGTGCCCTGATTCTGATCTTCGATCGCGTGGTACATGAGCAGCGCGCCCGAGATCTTGTCGGCCCGCAGGAACGGCGACATGTCGAGGTACGTGTCCTGCGCCTGATAGAAATTGCGACGCTCGCTCTGGAAGCCGAACGGCGTGAGCGTGCGGTTGTACATGCCGTCGCCGGCAATGCCCGCCTTGAAGTTCGGCATGAGCGTGAGCGCATTGACTGTGCTGAAGGCGCCGTAGCTGTGTCCGCCGATGCCCATCTTGTCGCGATCGACGAAGCCGGCGTCGACCACCGCATCGAGCACGGCGTCGAGGTTTTCCTTGAGGTCGCGCGTGTAGTTGTCGTTCATCTTGCCGGCGTCGCCGAAGATCGGGATATCGGGTTCGATGAACGCGTAGCCCTGACTCACCCACAGCTTGGTGGCGGTGGCGGGACGCGCCGAGGGCACTTCGGGGAACTTGTTGATGTTCGTGACGTAGCGCGAGCGCTCGTAGTCCTGCGCGCTGCTGAACTCGCGCGGATAGAACCAGATCACGCCGGGGAGCTTCGTGCCCGGCTTCCAGTCGCGCGGCACCGTCACTTCCACCCAGAACTTGGTGCCGTCGCGCGGACGCGTGACTTCGAGGCGCTTGAACTGCGCACCGGTCACTTCGGGAGCCACGTCGAGATTGGTCGTGAGCTTCTTGGCGTCGGTGCTGCCGGCCGCACGCAGCCAGGCGTCGGTAATCGTGGTGTTCGACTCGCGCGTCACGATGAACTGCGAGACGTCATCATCGAGCGGCGCAACGAACTCTTCGTACATGTTCGCCGGGCTGTCCATGACGCGCGTACGGGTCTTCGACTCGATATCGAGCTTGTCCACCCACGGACGCGGCGCCTGCGTGGCCCACTTGGCGCCATACGCCCGGGTGCCGGAAAGTGCGATCGACTTGCCGTCCTTCGACATGATCACGTAGCGACGTCCACCGGCGGAGGTGCGCAGCAGCACGGCGCCCTGCGTGGAGTCGGCGGCGCCGCGCGCGGCACCACCGCCGCCACCGAAGCCAGCAATCGCGGCGGGCAGCGTGACGGTGCGACCGAGGTTGTAGCGCTTGGAGGTGTCCTTCACGCGCACGGCGATCGTCGCTCCGCTGTCGGTGACGAACATCGTGCTGCTGTCACTGCTGTACATCACCGTGCCCAACTGCGCGCTGCCCCGATAGAGCACCGTGGTGTCGTTGGCGCCGAACGGCGCGCGCCACTGCACGATCTTGCCGGTCTGCACGTACAGCAGGCCGGTGCCGATCGGATTCCACTGGATGTGTCGCTTGGCGCTGTCGGCGCCGAGTCCGCGGCGGGCGGCACCGGGCGCACCGGGAGCGGCCGTGGGGTCGCCGTTGTCGGCCGGTGCCCCTTCCCGCAGCGCCGTCGTGGCGAGCGTCGTGATCACTTTTCCGCTGGCGTCCCACAGCTCTTCCACTGAGCCGAAGGCCGAGACCGGCACCAGATACGAGTACGGCTCCGTCATGCGCGTCACGCGCACGAAGGCTCCATCAGAGGACGCGTCGATATCGCGAATCGTGGCCGGCGCACCAATCGCGCGCACCGACTTGCTGTTCACGTCGATGAGGGCGAGCTGCCCTTTGGTGTAATAGGTGAGCTGGGCCTTGTCATGCGGATCCTGCAGCAAGCTGAAATGCACGGGCTGCGGCACGGCGCGGGCGTCGGTGAGCCGCACCTGCGGGCCGTCTTCGATGCCGCCGTCGCCATGCTCCGGGGCCGCGCCACGATTCTCGGGCACCAGCACCGCCGCGATGTAGCGACCGTCGGCGGTGAACTCGATGGTGGTGACGAGTGTGGCCAGCAGCGCACGACGCGACAGCTGCGCCGACTTGCCGCTCGCCACATCGGCCACGTACACGTACGAGCCGGTCGGGAAGTTCGCGATGTACGCCACCTGCGTACCGCGTGGTGACCACACCGGTGACGAGATCGATGCACCGGCGGGCACGCTGATGGCGCGCGTGATGCCCGTTTTCGGATCGACGAGGGTGAGGCCGTTGCGATTGCTGGTGGTCAGCGACCGCGCGCGATTGGCGCGCGTATCGACCTGCACGCCACCAAGCCAGATGTGCGGTGCGCCGTATGCCTTGATGTCGCCGCGGTCGCTGCCCGTCGCGCGCAGGAACCAGCGACGATCGGGACTCGCATTCGTGAAGGAGATATCGACGCGCGGCGTCGTGATCATCCGCACGAGATTCTCGGGCGGCTTCACGAACGATTCGGTGCGCAGGATCTGCTGCGCATCCCAACCGGCGTTGGAATTCTGCGCGTTCAGGATCGCGGGTGCCGCGAAAATAGCGGCGGTGGCCAGACGGGACGCGACCCGTCGGGGGGACATCACAAACATGCTCGACTCCGGAGGTGGGAGAGACTCTCGCAAAGTTTACGCGCCCGCACGGTCGCGCGTTCAGCTTTTCGCCGGTAACCTCAAGGCATGACGAATCCGATGCCCCGTCGATCCTTCCTCGCCGCCCTTGGGGCGGGTGCCCTCGGCACTGGTGCTCTCCTCGCCCGTAACGCCTCCGCGGCTCCCGCCGCTCGGTTGGACCGCATTGGCCTCGAGCTGTACGCGGTACGGAAGGCGATGAAGGAGAACCCGGAGAAGACGCTCGCCGCGATTCGCGCCATCGGCTACACCGACGTCGAGCTGCTCTGGAGCTTCAAGAACTTCGATCGCTCGACGGCCCAGGTGAAGGCGGCGCTCAAAGCCGAAGGCCTCACTGCCACCTCGGCCCACATGGCCCCGGAAACGCTCCTCAGCGAGTGGTCCGAGAGTCTGCGCACGGCGAAGACGCTCGGGCATCAGTACTTGGTGGTGCCGAGCCTGCCCAGTGAAACGAAGCGGTCGATCAACGCCTGGAAGATTTGGGCCGACCGTTTCAACGCGGCAGGAGAAGAGGCCCGCCGCGCCGGCATCTGGCTGGCGTTCCACAACGAGCCGGATCACCTGCGAAAGGTCGAGGGAGAGATTCCGCTCGACGTGTTCTTGGCGCGCACGGAGCTCAAGTTCGTGCGCTTCCAACTCGACGTCGGCAACATGCTGATGGGCGGCGGCGATCCGATGGACTACTTGAACCGCTACAAGGACCGCATCGGGTCGTTCCACCTGAAGAACGTGGTGGCGGACCGCTCCAAAGACACGGAGCTCGGCGCGGGCACGTTTGATCTGCGCGCGTTCCTGGCCGCCGTGCCGGAGCTGGCCAAGAAGCCGTGTTTCGTCGAGCAGGAAGGGGCGGCCGATGAATTGGCGAGTGCGAAGACGAACTTCGAGTATCTGCGCGGGTTGAGCTTTTAACAGCATTCGCAACAACTGGTTCACGCGAAGGGCGCGAAGGGCCGCGAAGGCACGCGAAGAAAAACAAAAATGCTGTTCTTCGCGTCTCTTCGCGGCCCTTCGCGTGCTTCGCGTGAACCTTTTGCTGTTTGTTCGTTGCCGCCTACGCGTCGCCGGCGCGCGCGACCATCGACTTGATCCGCTCCACGGCGGTCGTGACGCTCGCTTCGTCGGGACCGAAGGAGAAGCGCAGATACTGACGGAACCGTGACGTGTGGTCGGCGCGACGCTTACCGGGGTTGATGTCGAAGAAGCTGCCCGGCACGGTGATCACGTGCTCGTTCAACGCGGCCTCGAAGAACGCGTCACCCTCGTTCAGCGGCGCCGGCAGTGCGGCGACGCTGGCCCACACGTAGAAGCCGCCTTCGGGCTCGTGCTCCACCGTGAGGCCGGCGGAGCGCAGGCCGTCCACCAGCAAGCGACGCTTCTTCGCGAATGCTTCGTGAATGGCGATCACTTCCAGACGCGCGCGCGCCGGCTCCAGGAGTTCGCAGGCGGCATCCTGCAGCGGACGATTGCCGCCGCCGTCGAGGAAGCTGCCGGCGCTGGTGGCCGCGTCGATCACACTGGCGGGACCGACGATCCAGCTCAGACGCCAGCCGGGGCAACGCCAGCCCTTCGTAAGCCCGTCGAGGATCACGACGGGATCCACATTCACATCGTCCACATACTCGGCCGCGCTCACCGTTGTGCCTGAGACGAGCGCTTCATCCCACAGGTAGTGCGAGTAGAACTCGTCGAGAATCAGCGTGCACTTGAGGTCACGCGCCTCGTGCACGGCCGACGCCAACGCACTGCCGCGCAACACACGGCCGGTGGGGTTACTCGGATTCGACATGAGCAGCGCGCCGAGTCCGCGGCCCGTGATCTCGCGGCGCAGATCGCGCGTGGAGAGCGAGTAGCCGGTCTCTGGCTCAAGCAGCAGCGGAATGGCGCTGAACGAGCCGAAGATCTCGAGCAGCTCTTCATAGGCCGTGTAGTCGGGCAGCACGTGGCCCAGATTCACGTTGCCGAGTGACGCCACCACACGCGTGAGCGACGAGCGGCCACCACCGCAGATGCACACGTTCTCGGGGCCGTACTGCGAGGCTTTCCCTACGCGATAGCGCGCGTTGTACAGGTTCGCGACCGCGCGTCGCAACGCTTCCATGCCCCCCACGGGCGCGTATTCGTAATCGTCCGATGAGATGTGCACGTCGGCCGGACGCGGCGGTGAATGCGGTAGCGGGCCCGTTTCCGGTTGGCCCTGACCCAGATTGCACCAATCCGTGCTGCCGGGGCGAAAGCCCAGTTGGCGCGCACGATCCATCACGTAAATGACGCCCGTGTGCGGCACGGGGCGGAATCCCGGAATGGCGGGACGATCGATCGGAAACGACTGGGTGGGTTCGGCCATTCGGGAAATCTAGCCGAATGGCCGATGGCGTTGGATGCTCCCGAGGCCTACCAGTCCGTGGGCGTGTAGTCTTTGAGGAACTTGCCCCACACATGCTCGCCGGTGTTGATGCCGTCGATGATCGGATCGACGATGCGGGCAGCGCCGTCCACGATGTCGAGCGGCGGATGGAAGCGATGTTCGGCCACCTTCTTTTCCGCAATGTGGACGGGATCTTCGTCGGTCACCCAACCGGTGTCCACAGCGTTCATGTGGATGCCGTCGGACTCGTAGTCCGCCGCCGAGGTGCGCGTCATCATGTTGAGCGCGGCCTTGGCCATGTTCGTGTGTGGGTGACGTGTCGTTTTGAACTTCCGATAGAACTGGCCTTCTACCGCCGACACGTTCACGATGTGCTTGTCCCGATCCGGCGTGCGCAGCATGAGCGGCTTGAGCCGCGCGTTGAGCAGGAACGGCGCGATCGCGTTCACCAGCTGCACCTCGAGCAACTCCACGCTCGGGACTTCATGCATCAGCAACCGCCACGAATTGCGGTCGCGCAGGTCGACCTGCTGCATGTCCTGATCGAGCTTGCCCTCGGGGAAGAGGTGGCCACGATCGGTATGCTCCTCCGGCAACAGCGCCACCTGCGACAGCTCGGCGGCGTGCGTAATGCCCGCCACCTCGGCCAACGCGCGCGGCAGATTCTTCGGCGTCAGCATCTCGCCGTCTTCGGCGTCGGTGGAGCCCGGCAGCATGTGATACCCACGCACGCCTTCGTAGGCGCCGAGCAGCTTGCGCACCTGATCGGGCATGCTGCTGAGGGCGGCCGTCTCGCCCTCCATCATGTGCTTGTAGAAGTCGGGCGGACGACGCACCGTCTGACAGGCATTATTCACGATGAAGTCGAGACGATCGTGCGTTTCCATAAGGTGATGACAGAACGCTTCGACGCTGGGCGTGTGGCGCAAGTCGAGCCCGAAGATCTCGAGCCGATGCGACCACTGCTCGAAATCGGGCTCGGCGGCGTATCGTGCGGCGGAGTCACGCGGGAAGCGCGTGGTCACGATGAGATGCGCGCCCGACCGGAGCAGCTTGATGCCGGCCTGATAGCCGATCTTCACGCGGCCACCCGTGAGCAGGGCGGTACGCCCCGAGAGGTCGGCCAACTCACCGCGCTTACGGTAGTTGAACTCGGCGCACGTGGGGCAGAGCTGATCGTAAAAGTGGTGCAGCACGGTGAAGTCGCGCTTGCACACGTAGCAATGCTGCTCTTCGAGCGCTTCGCGGAAGTCGGGATCGGACTCGACCGTGGTTTGCTCGTCGGAGGCCGGCAGCAGATAGTTCGGCGTGGTGAACACCGTCTGACGGCGCAGGCGGCGGATGCCGGTTTCCTGTAGCTGCGACTCCGCCTCTTGCGTCCGGATCGTCCTCTCGACGCGCTTCTTCCGCTTGGTGGCCTTGACCATCTGGCGACGCAGGATGGCATCAGGGCGCGACACTTCGCCGGCGGCCTTGAGCAGGCGATTGCGATCGTCGTCGGAGATATGGAGCAGATCGGCCCGGTTCACGGCGAACTGTTCGAGCAGCTCGGTCGCGGCACGAACACGCTCGGACAGGCTGAGACTGGCTTCCACGGAGTCAGGACTTTGGGACATAGCCCTGAAAGCTAATCGGTCATTCGTCGTGAAAGGCGGGTCCGGGGTGAGTTGGCAGCCGCCAGTAGTACCAATGAGCGATCCGGTCCCACCCTTCCGCCTCCTCGTTTTCCACCCCCCAGACGCACTCTCCAGAGGGGAACGTGACCTCCTGGAAGCGGGCGTCGAGGGCCGCCAAGCGTTCCCGGGCGTCGTAGGGCAGAGGGGCGTCGTCGAGGGCCCGCCGGACGTCCAGGTCGTTGAGGTAGTCCTCGTACGTGAGCGCGTAGCCGTGCTCCACGTCATCCACCGTACGGGCCCACTGCTCCAGCAGCTGCTCGGCGCTGATCATGATGTCGTCTGAACCGGGTTCACGAGCGGGGGGAGCGCCGGGCCTGCCGACGGAAGTAGGCCTCCCCGTCGTTGGGCTTGAAGAAGGTGCGGATGGTGCCGTCCGGGTCGGCGGCCAGAAACGCACCGCTGCCTTTGTCAAAGCGGGAGACTACCCCGTCGGACTGCCGCACGACCTCGAGGATGTCGCCGCCCACGGGCGCGTCGCGCAACTGCTGCGCCAGCTGCAGGTACTGGGCCTGCGAGACGCTTCCGAACTCTCGCCCGTGCTTTTCGTAGTGCTCCACCAGGCGCGCCGACGAGCGGAAGCCGATCGGGCGGAAGCCGACGGGGTTGGTCTCGGACGATTGCTGGTTGATCGGTGCCGTTGCGGGAACGGACGCCGGCGCCGAAGCCGGCGTAGGCAGGGTCGGCGGCGATGCCCCCTTGGTGCGGGCCAGCGACCAGGCAGCGACGGCACAGACCAATGCCAACAGGAATGAGCGGAGCGCGCGATTCATGCGCCCATGCTACCGCCGCGTCGCGTCGGCCACAACTCGCGCCCATATTCCACCGCATGAGCGTCGTCAAAGAACTGCTGTCGTTACTCGAGCTCGAGAAACTCGAGGTCAACATCTATCGCGGCCAGAACCGCGATCTCGGCACTGGCCGTGTGTTTGGCGGACAGGTCTTCGCGCAGGCGCTGGTGGCCGCACGACGCACCGTGGATGAGCCGCGCGAGGCGCACTCGGTGCATGGCTACTTTCTGCGCGCCGGCGATCTCAAGGCCCCCATCGTGTTCTTTGTAGATCGCCCTCGGGACGGTGGCAGCTTTACCAGCCGTCGGGTCACGGCGATTCAGCATGGCGAGGCCATCTTTCATTTGTCGGCCTCGTT